>DASZIV010000198.1:0-85256 GCA_035948775.1 Bryobacteraceae bacterium | reverse complement strand
GGAGTTCCTCCAGCATCATTTTTCGTAAATGGGTCACAGGGACCTCCTTGTGACCCACAAGATATCCTCACCCCCAGCCGATTGCCGCTACCTTTACCCACGCGTAGCGTCCGCCGTGCCAGCGGCTTCGTTCAAACGCCGATCACTGAACGTTACCACCCGTTGAACCCCCTACAAGTTTCGCCAGCGTCGCCCAATGCCGCGCGTGCGGGCGGTGTATGCCCTGCCGAATCTCCGAGGCGTAGCCCCAAGAAACATCGAGGGCCTTTGCTATCGCCGTGGTTTTCATCTGCGATAGACGCGGTACGATCTCTTTCAGGTAGGCTTCCTCGGTGAGCCAAGGCGGTTGGCTCGCGGGGTCCCAGCTCAGCCGCGTCTTGGCTTGGCGGCGCTGTGCTTCACCTTCGCGGGCGAGCGCCGCCGGAGTCTGTGGTCGGTTTGATCACTTCGAGAGCACCGACCCATCGCATAATGCCCGTGACGTAGCAGAGAAATAGATCGCCGGGATTTACGCGCCGAGCCCTCGTTCCCATACGTTCGCGGAAACCGGTGATGTTCGCCCCGGCTTTTCGGAACTCGCTCCAAGTTGTGCCAGTGAACAGATCAAGCCAGAACGTCATATAGTTTTGATTTCGTCCAGTAGTGACTATAGCGCGGAGAGCAGATGTTCCGCCTGCCTCCACGGGAGCATAACAGCAGGATGCGTGTTCAGGGTAGGGTATGAGGGCATCGCCTAATTTTTGCCCGGCAGGCTTCCTCACTATCCACGGCGGATGGCTTCCTTGTCCCAAGCCTTTTGCGCGGTGGCACGACGGCGTTGACTCGCCGTGAGAAGGCCTCGGCCGGTGGGGGTTCTGATTCACTCACCCGATGAAACCCCTACGAGCCTCGCCAG
Source organism: Bryobacteraceae bacterium (assembly GCA_035948775.1). Taxonomy (GTDB): domain Bacteria; phylum Acidobacteriota; class Terriglobia; order Bryobacterales; family Bryobacteraceae; genus PSRJ01. The sequence goes on along the minus strand of DASZIV010000198.1, from coordinate 84,361 downwards.
GCTCTCCCAATGCCGCTCGTGCGCACGGTGTATGCCCTGCCGAATCTCCGAGGCGTAGCCCCAGGAAACATTCAGGGCCTTTGCTATCGCTGTCGTTTTGGTCTGCGACAGAAGCGGCGCTATCCTTTTCTGGTACGTTTCTTCGGTAAGCCAAGGCGGTTGGCTCGCGGGGTCCCAATTCAGTCGAGCCTTGGCTTGGCGACGTTGTGCTTCACCTTCACGGGCGAGGGCTTCGGGGGTTATCGCGGCAACGCGTCCCTGTTTTGCGCGTTCAACGAGTTGCTCAGTCGAGACCGCAGCACCACACGACCGGCAATATTGTTTCCGCGAAGTTATTGAGACCCCACAGTTTCGACAGACCTTCGGAAGTCGTACCGTGGGTGCGGCTGACGGCAGGGGCGAAACACCCTTCGCTTCGCGTTTGCGACGCTGGGTTAAAGGCGTTGCCGGAGGAGGCTCCTGTTTTGATTTGCGTAACGTCGCCCAGAGCGTGCGGGCTACCCACTCGGCGAGCGGAGCAACGGCTTGCCGCCACTGAGGAATCGTTTCCGCCAGGCTGGCCGCAACGTCCGCCATCAGCCGACAATTGCCAGTCCGTCCCTCCCAGAACCATGCCCTTCTCAGTGGTCCGCGCCGGATCCAATCAAGAACAGCAACGTCAACCTGCGGCCTTACAGGCTCCGCGAGATCGCAAGCAAGGCTGTCACGAGCATCTGTATCGAGGTGCAGGAAGCCGAGGCCCGGATCGAGACCAACAGCGGCGAGGGCAAGGCGGGCTTCAGCTTCGAGTAGAGCATACAGATAATTCAGCATTGCGTTGGCCGGATTAGCAGCTAGCCGCTGTGAACCGGTTATTGGCGAGATGCGAGATTCAAAGCTAAGCCAATGCTCGGGCACGCGCGGCAGGTCCTTCTTCGGGAAACTAATTGGCACGGTACGCCACGCTGCCCAATATCTGCCGGCTGCCCGCGACTCTAGAACGTTGATGTCTCGATAGGTCTCGGCGCTGGAAATCGCTGCCCCGAATTGGGCTATCTCGTCCGCAGCAGTCGCGTCGCGCAACTGGTCGCGGGCGACTCGTTCTTGGCCGGCAATCTTTTGCCTGATGAGCTCCCGCGCAATCTCGACTCCCGTTTCAGACTGACCCGCTAGAGCTTGGGCGCGCCGCAGCCGAGCGTCGGATGGGCCGGCCGGTCCGGTAGCGACAAGCACCGAACCATTCCGCTCCAACATGACGAACGCGGATCGTTGAACTGCGAGCCAGGACAGCGCGGCAAGCGAAACCATGCCATCAGCACCGATCACGACCAGACGGTCCAGGCCATGCCGCACACGTGCAAATCTGCCAGCGCGCCGCTCATCGCCGATGCCATCATGCAGAATCAGGTGCCCGCGCTCAACGAAAACCCGAATACCATATCCGTACAACGTAACCACGCCAAATCTTGGCACGATTTCCGATACCGAAATCGTTGGTGGTGCTACGGCTGGAACAGACTCGGATTTGCGCAGGCGCGGACGCTGCGCTACGGTTTGTGTAGCTGCCATGGGAGCTCACTCTCCTTTGGTGGTCAGGGCTTGTCGCCTGCGCTAACAGGTGGCGAGCCCGCTTAGTACTAATATTATAAGTTATTCCGTTCCGCTTTTGCGCCCGGCGATCCCTCGCTCCAGATGCGTTTAATTGTCGTGTCGCTTACTCCGTACTCGCGACCCACTCTTCGAAAAATATTTTGGAGGTTACTTCCCGGTCCGCGCAATTGTTTGACCCTCTCACATACTTCTTGACGTTTCTTTGGATCATCTAATTCCTTAGGTCGTCCGCCATGTTTGTGCTGAGGGCCCACCTTTACCGCCTGCATGAGATGTCCCTTGGCATCGGCCAGTGCATCTCTGATCGCCGTCAGAAGTTTTCCTAATTCTTCAGGCGATGGCTCGGGTTGGTCTAAGAGCCATGCTGCATACTCTTCAGAATGAACGTGGGTTCGGCTCTCCTTGAAAGTCACGGACTCCACAGGTACGTTAGACGCCAAAGGAAGATAACTCTTTGCGGAATCAGTGATTAGCTTGGCTCCAAGTCCGTTCTCACGAATGATCGCATCATAAAGCTCTACGACTTTGGCCTCAGAAACACCCAATCGCTTAAGCCAAGTGGAAAGTTCGACAAACAGCCCGTCAAGAGCTTCCAAAAGCTTCTCTTGGGTTTCCTGCGTCAATCGAGTGCTGATCCTTTCAGGTTCGACCCGTCTAATCGGCGGGTCCTAACAGTACAGAGTATCAATTCTTGACCTTGAAGGGCCAAAACAGCCTCACATCAATTTTGACCCTCCCGTGGTCACATTGGGGGCGGGACTTGTTAAAACCCCAATCATCGCCGATTCTGTGAGTCGGCGCGCCCAGTCACCACTGAGCTTGGAAGGGAACTGGGCCGAACTGGAAGGAAGCAATGAAACCACGAACCCGAACCAAAGCCCCAAAGAAAAACACTCGTACCAAATCCGCAAAGATGCGGCGATCCGCGCCGCGAACGGCAACCCAGTATTTTCAGAAGCCTGAACGCTTTAAACAGCTCTGGGACAAAGTGGTTGGCGTGATCACCAAAATGCGTGGTGAGAAAATCTCGCTGACGAAAGCGTCACAAGAGTCTGGTGTTTCCGCACAAACCGTGAAACGTTGGGCCGGATCAGCACTTCAGAAGCGTCCCGGCGGAAAGTGGGCAGTGAAGCGGTCCGATAGTCTCTTACGGGTCCTCATGGTTCCAACACCTGAAGGAGCGCGGGAAATAGGTGTGGCCGGTTCACGGCAAGCGACATTATTAGGGAAATACTGGAACGCGCTTCACAGGTACTTCGAAACTGGCGATCGGTCCCGCCTAGAAAACTTTCAGGGGAAGTATGTTACGGACGCAAATGGGATCCGATTTCCATTGCTTACGGATCGCGCCGAATTGAAGCGACTGGGATCGGCGGGTGTTTTTTCGTTTGAGAGCTTGTACGGGAGGAGCTCTTAAAATGCCCAGGAAACCAGCCCAGCGGGACCCAATCGGTTCGTACGCGCGAAAAAGCATTGCCGCTCGACGTGTGGGAAGTGGGGGCCAATGTGCCTGCGGCGAGGCGCGACCAGAGGCCCTGATCACTGGCAGCAAACCTATGATCTGCGCAGCCTGTAAACGAAAGCGCGAAGGTAAATCAGTGTTGGACGATCACCATGTACGAGCTGCAGCAAATGGACCGGAGACATTGCCGGTGCCCGTGAATGACCACCGGGCACGCCTCAGCATCGACCAATACGACTGGCCCAAAGATACTCTCGAAAATCCTACGGCTAATACGCTACTCGCCGCCGCCGCATCAATACGAGGGCACATCAATACCAACCTTTATCTCACCGAGAAGCTTCTGAAACCGGCCGCCGAACTTCTCGAAAGACTTGCGCTCGAAAAGGAGTCAAAAAAGGAGTCAAAAAAGGGGCCGAAAAAGGCATAATGCTTTCATGTCCCATTCTGGCCGTGACGCCCTGCCTCTCGCCGTGCGGGTGTACCCGAAACCAAAGATTAAATATCAGCGCCAATCATCTCAGAAGGCCTGGCGTCGTCCAAATGCAATATTCGTTTTTGACACTGAAACCCGCACCGATCAATCCCAGCGGCTCACCTTCGGGAGCTACCGATTTATCGTAGATGGGGAGTGCCTCGAAGAGGGAATATTTTATGGTGATGATATTTCAGAAAAGGATCTGCGGACCATCAAACGGTATGTTGCAGAGCACGCCGCAGACACGGTCCACGGCGGAAGGATCCAGCTCCTTACGCGCGATGGTTTCGTAAGAAAGCTGTATCGCGCTGCATATAAGGCGCGATGCCTGCTCGTCGCTTTTAACACTCCGTTCGACGCGGGGCGCGTGGCCTTTAACTGGGTTGCTGCGCGGGGCCGATTTGCGGGGGGCTTCGCTCTTGAGCTCTGGTCCTACACTGATAAAGACGGCTCCATCCGTCAGAAGTCTCAACGCCCCCGTCTCTGCATCAAACACATTGACAGCAAAAGAGCGCTAAAGGGTTTCACTGGGACGAACAATCCGGATCGTGAAGACCTTATTCCACCCGACTCCGAAACCGGGGAGCCTGAAAAGGGATTCAAGTTCCGGGGGCATATTCTTGATTTAAGGACGCTTGCCTTCGCTCTCACTGATCGCGGTCATACCCTGGAGAGCGCGTGCGAAGCATTCGGTGTTGAACACCGGAAGCAGCGTGTTTCGAAGCACGGAATAGTGAGTAAAGAATACATCGAATACAACCGCCGCGATGTTCTCGCGACATCAGAACTAGCGTTTAAGCTGTTGGACGAATATGACAAGCATCCCATACTGCTCCAGGAAACAAAGGCGTTTTCTCCAGCGTCAATCGGCAAGGCATATTTGCGTGCCATGGGAATACCACCAATTCTTGAGCGTCAACCAAACTTCCCCGAAAGATATTTAGGATATGCGGCAACTGCGTTTTTCGGCGGACGCACCAGTGCACATATTCGGAAGACGGCCGTACCGATTGTTTATACAGATTTTTTGTCAATGTACCCAACCGTCAACAGCTTGATGGGTCTATGGCAATTCGTAATTGCCCGTGAGATTCGAGTGATCGAACACCGCCAGTCAGAAATCCGCAATTTTCTCGATGAGGTAACCGCCGAGGCGTTGTTTAAACCAGAAACATGGAAACAACTCTGTGGTTTCGTCAAGGTAATTCCTGGCGGCGATATTTTACCTTCGCGCGCCAAGTACAGCGAAAGCAACGATTGGCAGGTAGCAGTAAATTACATTTACGGCACGAGCGAAAATCCCCACGATGCATTGTGGTATTCCCTCCCGGATATTGTCGTATCTAAAATCCTAACCGGGCGCATTCCGAATGTTGTTGATGCATTTCGGATTGAACCGGTCGGTACACTCGTCGGTTTGAAGCCGGTTAAATTACGAGGTGCAATACAGGTAGATCCGAAAAAAGAGGACTTCTTTAGGGTCGTCATTGAGGAGCGAAAAGGTCTGTCACTTCGAAACGACTTGAACGACACTGAACGGGAACGGCTGAATAAAGCACTGAAGGTTTTGGCAAACGCCACGAGTTACGGGATCTACGCGGAAATGAACCGTGAGGAATCGGATGAACCAGTTAACGTGAAATGTCACGGCGTCGATGCTGAACCATTTAACTGCCGGGTTGCGCATCCCGATGTGCCGGGAAAATATTGTTTTCCACCGCTCGCGGCGTTGATTACGGGCGGAGCGCGTCTGATGCTCGCGCTGCTCGAAAATCGGATAACAAAACTGGGTGGAACGTATGCAATGGAAGATACCGATTCCATGGCGATCGTCGCCACCGAACAGGGCGGACAAATTGCGTGCGCTGGAAGCCCAAATCTTCAGGCTCTATCGTGGAAACAGGTAGACGCAATCGCGGCGCAGTTTGCGATGCTAAATCCTTACGATCCGAAGGTCGCAAAATCCATCCTCAAAATTGAGGATGATAATTTTGACGCCAAAACGCAGAAGCAGCGGCAGCTTTACTGCTTCGCGATCTCTGCCAAGCGCTATGCACTATTCGTGAACGGAAAAGACGGAGCGCCCACACTGCTCCGAGATAGAGTCAACAATCATGACGACCGGTGGTCCCAGCACGGACTTGGGCATCTTCTGAATCCAATCGAGCTTGAGAGCGAGGACCGCGAGTGGATCGCGCAAATTTGGCTCGACATTATCCGAAGAACCATGGGTCACGCGGGCGGCAATCTGAGCTTTGGAAATAGGCTTGCTGTTGGCCGCATTACGATCAGCAGCCCGGCTGTGATGAAACCACTAGCAGGCCTGAATGTTGGAAAGAAATACGTTGACCAACTCAAGCCCTTTAACTTTTTGCTGACCTGCCATGTGAGACGGGCGGGCCACCCAACCGGGCCTGAAGTGGATTCAGAACATTTCCACTTGATTGCGCCGTACGAATCAGATCCGACCAAATGGCTAACAATCCCATGGATCGATCAATACACAGAAAATCAGTACGCCATCACGACGACGGGGCATCACGGAACCCGAAATGCAGCCCGTGTGAAAACATATGAGGAAGTCGTACGGGAATACGAATACCATCCCGAGTCAAAATGCGCCGATAGCAATGGCAACACGTGCGATAAACAGACCGTCGGCCTGCTGCAACGTCGCCACGTGGAACTCGACTACATAAAATACATTGGCAAAGAATCCAACAGCCTTGAAGAGGTTGAAGCGGGTCTGATTCACGCCGAAGAAAACGTTTACACAGAATACACCGATCCGCGACGTGATGAATGGGTATCCAAGATTCTGCCTGCCCTCAAAAAGGCCAAGCTGTCTACGCTGGAAAAGATGACCGGCATATCCCGCCGGGCACTGCTTGATCTGCGGGCCGGGCGCAGCAGACCGAATCGCCAGAATTGGGAAAAGATCGTGTTGGCGCTTCGACAACTCAACCTTATCTAATCGGTTTCTCAGCGCGTGCCATTTCGCAGAACTATTAAAGACCATTGGGCGTATTACGCCGATAAGGGTCTAAACAGCAGAAACCAGCGCGTCATCGCCCACTGCGGGGCAGATTCTCGAATCCGGGGCTTGACTGAGTTGTCGATGGGGGATGGGAACGATTCGGCCATTCATGATCGGAAGGAATTCGAATGGCCACGGTGGTTGGCAGATCGCTTTCCTTGGAACCAGTTTTCACCCACATCGCGCGGCACGTTCACGCCTCGGGTTCCTCCCTCTAAATGTGGCGCTTCATAACGTCTTTTTATGATAGGCCCTGGGTTGTAAATATCGCTTGTCCATAGAGGCGAAAATCGTTATCGAACCCACGAACCCCGGAGGTCGTCTATCTTCCGCAATACGATCCAGCCGTCATCTACGGAACCGCATGCCTGAATCCCCGGGTACGCGGGTCGGGTCGGGCGATTGCGCAGCGATCCACATTCGCGCGTGACTGCGGTGGGGCTTGCGAAAGACTTTCGTCATCGATGCGGTGATCCAGCCGGAGGTGGGCTGAACATATGTCTTTGAGTGATGCGGCTGCGGTTGAGATGGACTTATTTTGTGCGCCCCGGGCAACCGGTCAGTTGTCTTCAGGTGGCGCGCGAGATCACGTGCAATAATCGATGCTGGTTGGCCCGTGCGGGGGAAGGGTAAGTATTTCTTTTCCCGCCAGCATACCCCAAAGTAGCGCGACCTTATCGTGCAGCTCCATCGTTGCTCGCAGTAGGCGGGCCATTGAGACATTGTTCTTGTCGCGAGAAGCCCGCCAAAAAGAATCCCTCCTCATGGCGATCCATCTTGCGCAATAGGGCTACTGTAGCCTAGTGCGCCCGCGCCTGTAGACCTGCTCCGACGCGAGAGTGGGCCGTCCTCCGGGTGTCAAGGAGAGCTGTAATGAGACGAGGTATCAAATTTGTCCTGATCTTTAGCGGAGTAGTTGTTACGGCACTGGCCGCCTCGATGTGGCTGCGGGCGCTTAGGGCGCAGCAAACTTCAGCAGTTCCGGGCATCGCGCAACAAGTTCGGGTTAGTGGCACGCCGGGCTCCTCTAGTGCCACAACCACGATCAGTGGGGAACAACTCCCGCCACCGCCCCCGAAATTCGGTGGCGAAATCAAGGAGAGTTACCTGGACTCAAAGCCTTGGTGGCCGCCGCGCGTCGTGCCCCCCAAGGGCGCGCCCAACGTCCTGCTGATCATGACAGATGACCAGGGCTACGGAGTGCCGAGCACCTTCGGTGGTGTGATCCCGACACCGGCGTTGGACCGCATCGCGAAGGCCGGGCTACGCTACACCGAATTCAACTCCACCGCGCTATGTTCGCCCACGCGGGCGGCGCTGATTACCGGCCGCAACCATCACTCGGTGGGCTTCGGCGTGATCACCGAGATTTCGACCGGTTACCCGGGCTATGACTCGATCATCGGTCAGGATAGCGCGACCATCGGCGAGATCCTGAAGGAGAACGGCTACGCTACCTCGTGGTTCGGAAAAGATCACAACACGCCGTCCTTCCAGGTTGGCCCTTCGGGGCCCTTCGACCAGTGGCCGTCGGGGATGGGTTTCCAGTACTTCTACGGCTTCCTGGGCGGCGAGACCGATCAGTGGACACCGTACCTGTGGCGTGATCACACCCAGATCTTCCCGTGGATTGGCAAGCCCGGCTACAACCTCACGACCGACCTGTCAGACGAGGCGATTAAGTACATGAGAGGACTTGACGCGTCGGCGCCCGGCCAGCCGTTCTTTCTCTACTACGTTCCAGGGGGAACCCACGCACCGCACCAACCGACGAAGGAGTGGAGCGACAAGTTCAAGGGCAAGTTCGACATGGGCTGGAACGAACTCCGCAAGCAAATCTTCGCCAACCAGAAACGGTTGGGGGTGATTCCCGCGAATGCGCAGCTCACACCTTGGCCCGACGATATCCTGAAAAACTGGAATGCACTCTCAGCCGACGAGAAGAAGCTCTTCGCCCGGCAGGCCGAGGTGTTCGCAGGCTACGTGGCCTATACCGACCACGAGATTGGTCGGGTCATCCAGGAAATCGAAGATGAGGGCAAACTCGATAACACACTGATCATCTACATCGATGGTGACAACGGGACCAGTCCCGAGGGGACGACCGTCGGCACGCCGAACGACTGGGCCGCATACAACGGCATCCTGGACGTACCAATCGCCGACCAACTGAAGTTCTACGACGCCTGGGGCGGCCCGGCGACCCATGCGCATATGGCGGTTGCCTGGTCTTGGGCTTTCGACACGCCCTTCAAGTGGACCAAACAGGTGGCGTCGCACTTCGGCGGCACGCGGCAGGGCTTGGCGATCTCGTGGCCGGGCCATATTAATGACCTAGGCGGGATTCGCACCCAGTTCCACCACGTCATCGACATCGTACCAACGATCCTCGAAGCCACCGGCGTCAAGGCCCCGGAGTTCGTCAATGGCATCAAGCAAAAGCCCATTGAAGGTCTAAGCATGGCCTACACCTTTGACAAAGGAAATGCTACCGCGCCCACAACCCATCATACCCAGTACTTCGAGATGATCGCGAACCGGGGCATCTATCATGACGGCTGGTACGCCAACACCCATCCACCGGTTCCGCCGTGGGTGCTGGACGCGCCCATGCCGGCGATCAATGACTACAAGTGGGAGTTGTACGACCTGACCAAGGACTACTCCCAGAACAATGATCTGGCGGCAAAAATGTCTGACAAGCTGAAAGAAATGCAGGCGCTGTTCGCGCAGGAGGCAGCCAAATACCAAGTGTTTCCGCTCAACAATCAACAGTTCCAACGCGCGATCACGCCCCGACCGAGCCTGACGGCCGGCAGGACGGAATTCACTTACTCGGGCGTGAACCCGGGCATTGACCTCGGTAACGCACCGAGCATATTAAACAGGTCGTACATAATTACGGCAAATGTCAACGTCCCACAGGGCGGAGGAGACGGGATGATTGTGACCGCAGGGGGCCGCTTTGGTGGGTTCGGGCTGTACCTGCTCAAGGGTAAGCCAGTGTTCGATTACAATGGCCTCGATCTCGTGCAGTTCCGCCTGGAGGGCCAGCAGCCACTCTTGGCGGGTAAGCATACGATCGTGTTCGACTTCAGATATGATGGCCCCGGTGTCGCCAAGGGTGGCACCGGCATGTTGAAAGTGGACGGGCAGGTCGTCGCCACAAAGACAATGCCACGCACTATCCCATTCGTAATGCCGATTGACGAGACCTTCGACGTTGGCCTCGATACCCGGACGTCGGTTAATGAAAAGGACTACCAGGTACCGTTCCCCTTCAATGGCAAGATCGACAAACTGACCTTCAATCTCGGGCCGATGCAGTTGTCCGACGAGGAGAAACAGGCATCTGCGAAAGCAATCCGCAACGCTAGAGACTAGGCGGGCCGGGGAACCGGTTCGGTGCGAATTAAACGAGAGTGCTGTCAGTCCCCAAACTGTCAGTGCTTATGCGCAGCATGGGATCGAGACCGCCCCGGGCCAAAGATCCGCAAAGGTGAATGAGCCGTCGGTGAGCGTCCTGCATCTGACAGAGCTTGACAGGAAAGGCTTGGCGTATCCAGGTATTCCAAATAGGCCCTGAATATTTGCGGTGAATAAGGTAGCTATGTAGAGATCGTAGGAGCCGAGCTTCTCGCCTGATACGAGTCAGCACCTTACCGTCCCGGGAGAAATTTGCGCTACCACGTATTAGTCTCGTGAGGTCCTTTTCGGAGGCCGTTTCATTTGGCAGTTTAGTCCGCCCTGTCGGACTTTTGCTTTAGGCTTCCCGAAACAGCGTTCTGGGATAAAAGTGGCGTGAGTCTCGACCCGCGCAAGCGCCAGCATTTGTCCCGCTAGACGCCAGCAAAACTGCGCGATCGGTTCAGTGCGCAGACGCGCCATTTAGCGACGCGACCCGCGCCATTCCCGGGAGCAGCCCGAGAACATTTTAGAAATATTTGTTCTCATTCGCTTGACAACGGCTTTGAGTTGGTGGGGGGGCAGTTTTGAGAGCCTCTAGCTCCTATCCCCCCAGGGGCTTGACACCGCCTTCCGGTCCCCCTAGGATCGGAGTACCAAGGAGGGCCTGTGAAAATCTTCCTACCGGCAGCTATTGCCCTGATGGCGGTTTCGGCGCAAGCAGAAGTCACATTCACCAAGGATGTGGCGCCAATCCTGGCAGTCCGCTGCCAGTCGTGCCATCGGCCGGATACGTTTGCACCCATGTCGCTGCTGACTTATGAGGAGGCGCGCCCCTGGGCCAAATCGATCAGGCAAAAGGTAGTCGCGCGGGAGATGCCGCCTTGGTACATCGACAAGAATGTGGGTGTCCGCCACTTCAAGAATGATGTATCTCTCACCGACCAGGAAATCGCCACCATCGTGCAGTGGGTGGACAATGGAGCGCCGAAAGGCAATCCGAAGGACATGCCCGCGCCGCGCAAGTTCGACGACTCGGATCAGTGGCACATGGTGCCGGATCTCATCGTGACACTGCCGAAAGACCAGATGGTGAAGGCGAAGGCGGCGGACCAGTGGATCGATGTCGTGGCGGACCCGGGCCTCAAGGAAGACCGGTATATCCAGGGGATCGAGGTCAAACCGATCAAGGGTTTCCGCGCGGTACATCACGTGAGCACCTCCATGAAGCACGACGATGACGCGGATGATGGCGACAACGTACAGGGCACCTTTCTCAATGAGTACGCGTTGGGCAAGAACGCCGACATGTTTCCGGAAGGCGCGGGCCGCTTGATCAAAGCGGGAACCAAGATCAACTTCAACCTGCACCTCCATGCCATCGGGCAGGACACGCCGGCCAACGTGGCCCTCGGCCTCAAGTTCTATCCCAAGGGCTACACGCCCAAGTACGCCGAGACCACTGAGAAAATCGGCGACCCCAAGGATCTCGACATCCCGGCCAACACCGACAGCGTCCGCTTCGATGCTTACAACACTCTGACGAAGCCGGCGCGCCTGCTATCGTTCCAGCCCCATATGCACAACCGCGGAAAGGCTTCGTGCATGGAGGCGATCTACCCGGGCGGCCACAAGGTGGAGATGCTGAGTTGTGTGAGTCACTATCAATTCGCCTGGCATCTGGTGTATCTCTACGATGACGATTACCAGCCGCTGCTGCCGGCAGGAACCGTTCTGCACCTCACTTCGTGGTACGACAATTCGACCGGAAACAAGTTCAACCCCGATTCGGACAACACCATCACTTATGGACAGCGCACCATCGACGAGATGGGCGGAGCGTGGGTGAGTTACTACAACCTGTCAGAGGAAGAGTATAAGCAGCAGGTGGCAGCGCGCAAGGCGCGGCAAGCGCCTGCGCAGACCGAATAAACGATGGGTCGGAATTGGGCGGTAAGCGCCATCCTCCTTCTCGCCTGTGCCGGGGGCACGTGTGTCAAGGCGCAGGTGCAGTATGCCAGCGGCCAGAACGTTGCTCCCATCTTTGAAGGCTGGGAGCACAACCCCGACGGCACTTACAGCATGGTCTTTGGGTACCTCAACCGGAATTACGAGGAGGAGGTCGACATACCAATCGGCCCCGATAACTCGATTACTCTGGGCGGTGAGACATTCGGCGACCGCGGTCAACCAACGCATTTCTACCCCAGGCGGCAGCGGTTCTTATTCCGGGTTGTGGTGCCCAAGGACTTTGACCCGAAACAGAAGGTGGTGTGGACGCTGACTTCCCGTGGCAAAACCGACCAGGCCAAGGGTTGGCTCCAGCCCGAATGGGAATTGAGTGAAGGGGTCATCGTTGAGAACATGGGCGGCGGAGTGCCCGATCCGGGGAACAAACCGCCGACGCTGGCGATCGGCCCGGTTTCGAGTGTCGCGCTGGAAAATCCATTGACGTTGACTGCTACCGCAACCGACGACGGGCTGCCCAAACCGTATCGGCGCGCGCCTTCGAACCCGGACCGCGATTCACAGCCCCGGCGGCCGAGAGGCGTTCAGATCAAGTGGATTGTATTTCGCGGTCCCGGCAGGGTCAGGTTCGAACCGAGCGCTAGCGCGATCATACACGGCGAACCGGTCAAGCTGACATCGACGGTCAGTTTTGGCGCGCCCGGCACTTACGTGCTACGGGCGACCGCCAGTGACGGCCAACTGTTTACCTCGCGCGACGTCACGGTAAACGTGACGGCGGGTTCGCTGCCTGTGGGACAGAGGTAAAGGCGCCGCTCCCTTTCATGGTTAGGGTTTCGAACTCTCCACGCGAATCTGCTTGAGCACGTCGACCTTGGTGTCCAGTTCGACGCGGCCTTGGGGAAACTGATTCACGCTTAGAATTTCAGCGATGACATCGGCGTTCTGCGCGCGGGTGAGCCGTCCAGGACTGTCAGCGGGCATCGTCGTCCGAATTCGCTCGAACAGGTCGCCGACCGTGAGGCCGTTCCAGTTCGAAAGGAATTCGCCACCCATCAAGGGAGGCGCGGATTCCCCGCCATTGAGCGCGAGGCCGTGGCATGAGGCGCATTCGCGCGCGTACACCGCTTCGCCGCGCTTGGCCTGCTCCGGCGTGTAAACGCCATCCCACACCGAACGCGACGCCTGCGCATACAGCGTGAAGCCGAATGCGGCCAAGGCTGCGAGCGCCAGGGCCGCCCGACTATTCCGAGCGCGGCAGGCTGTACGCGATGTATTCACCCGAATAGTTCCCTCCACTCACCGCGACAATAATGTACTGCCGGCCATCCAACATATAGGTCATGGGCGAGCCGCTCTGCGGCGCCGGCATCGAGACCGCGCCAACTTGCTTGCCGGTCGCTTTGTCGTAGGCACGCAGCATGGCGGCGCGTGGATGCGTTACCGAGGTCATCTGGCTGTCGCCGAGGACCACCAGGCTCTTGGTCACCACCAGTCCGACGCTGCCGGGCTGTCCTGTGTTCGGAATGTCTTTGCCTTTTAGGGCAGGATGATTGCGGACGGCATCTGGCGTTTCGCCGTAGGGCACTTGCCACTGAATGTCGCCGCGGTCCAGGTTAATCGCGGAAATCACGGCATACGGGGGCTTGATGATCGACAGACCTTGCACGGTCAAGCCGCCAACCGGGGGCGCAGCCGGAGTTGCAGCAGGTGCTGGCGCGGGCCGCCGCGGCTTCTGCGGCGCATCCGCCGCGCTACCAAATCCAGGGCCCTCCGAAACCACGAAGTCGGTATCGTTCCTACCCATCACATAATGGATATCCGAGAACCCCGCTGGCGGTAAGCGCAAGGAAATCGGTGTGACGGCCGACTGGTTCGCCTGCGCATATACTGTGTGCGTCTCCGGGTCGTAGGCTGCGCCCGGCCAGTTGGTGCCACCGCTGGCATTGCCCAGATTGATGGCGGCCAGCAGACCCTTCGAATCTCCCACAATGGGAGGAAGGAACATCGGTCCCGTCTTGTAGCGAGCGATGTTGTCGCGCGCCTGCGCCCGCATTTCGGGCGTGAAGTCGATCAGGTCGTCGGGAACCTTCATGAAGTTGCGGGCGTAGGCCGGCGGCTTAGTGGGGAAGGGTTGCGTGGGCGAGGTTTTTTCGAGGGGTACATCTGACTGCGGCACGGGCCGTTCCTCAATCGGCCAGACGGGCTGTCCCGTCACACGATCGAAGACATAAAGGAACGCTTCCTTACTGGGCAGCGCCACGGCCTTGATCGCCCGGCCGTCCACATTGATGTCGGCCAAAATGGGCGCGGACGACAGGTCGTAATCCCAGATGGGATGATGCACGATCTGGAAATGCCACTTCCGCTTACCTGTCTTCAAGTCGACGCACACCAGGCTCTCGGCGAACAGGTTGTCCCCCGGCCGCTCGCCACCATAGTAGTCGGAAGTCGGTGTCTCGACCGGTAGATACACCAGGCCGAGATCTTCATCCACGGTAATCTGAGTCCACACGCCCGTGTTTCCGTTGGTCGCCGCGGAATTATTCAGCCACGTCTCACTACCGAACTCACCGGGTTTGGGAATCGTGTTAAATGTCCAGAGCAGCTTGCCGCTGTGAACGTCGAAGGCGCGCACCAGGCCCTTGGTGTTGTTATGCGTGACCACGGTCATGCCTTCTTTGAAGGACGACCCGACGATCACCACATCTTTCACCACGGTGGGCGTCGAATGCAGCCCGGCCTCCCCGGTTTCCAGATCGATCTGCTGCCCGGCGCCGGTCACCATTCCCACCTTGAGGTCCACCATGCCGTCTTTTCCGAAGTTGGTGATGGGCTGGCCGGTGTGCGCGTTAAGCTCGATCAGCCGATAGCCGGTGGTGACGAAAATAACGCGGTCGTCGCCCTTCCCATCGGTCCAATACGAGAGGCCACGGCCGGAGAGTTGTCGGGGAGCGATGGCCGCGCGATTTCCTTCGCGCAAGCTGTACACCCACATCTGCTCGCCGGTCTTGGCATCGAGCGCGACCACCGAGCGCCGTGTACCGGCGGTGGTGTACAGAACGCCCTTGATCATGAGCGGCGTGCCTTCCAGCTTGTACTCCGGGCGCGTGCCCAGGTTGTCGGTCTTGAAGCGCCAGGCGACTTCCAGTTGATTGAAGTTCGACGCGTTGATCTGGTCGAGCGGCGAATACTTCGTGCCCTTGAGGTCCGCGGTGTAATGCGGCCATTCGCCGTTCTTTGTCGAAGGCTGTCCGGCAGTCTGGCCCCAGGCCGCGATGTTCAGGCAACCGAATCCTACCAACGTCAGCAACAATTTCTTTTGGCGCATATCGTTCACCGAACCGATACCTTCACCTGGGCATTCGTCCAGCAGCATTGGAATCCGCGGCCGCCTTCGCCTGACCAGTCGTTGGCCACCACGTTCAACCAGTACTCCCCGGGTTCGCTAAACGTGGCGGTGGTTGTAGCCTTGCCGGCGAACACAGTGTTCGGCGGCGCCGCGAAATCTGTCTTTTCTACCGCGGGCTTCTCCTTGGAGAATGTCACGCTGCCTGGCCCGCGCTGTTTGGTCCAAGTTACAGCGACCGGGGGCGTTTTGACTTGGGGCGCTCCCGGAGGCAACTTGGCGTCATCTGCCACCCACAAAGTGAGCGTGAGGGGGTCGGACACCGACGTGTTCCGATTCGTGACCGAAGCACGCGGGCCCTGCTGGAACGTGCCCTTCTCTTCAAAGCTAATGAAGGGCGGCGTGTTGCCGGTCGCATCGATCAGCGGCGAGAGTTCCCATAGTGGATCGAGGCTGATCGGAATCACCGTGGGAGAACCATTGGCGATTATCGTCCACGTGAGTTTCTGTGTGCCGAAATCCTTGGGCACGGTGATGGTAAACATGCCCCACTGGCGGCTGGGAAGGAAATGCGTGGGCTGGCCGCGGTCGGGCCCGCCGGGCTCGATGCGATTGTTCGGCCCGATCGGGATGTCCACATCCTGCTTCAGACTGCGATTGTAATAACCCAGCAAAAGGCTGAAGGTGCCATCCGCGTTTTGAAACCAGCCTTCGAACGCGCCTGTGATGCTTTGCCCGGAGTTGTGGGGCGGCTCCATAGGCAACTGGTCCGCATGCAGGAAGGCCGCAGACATTAGGAAGGCCGCAAGAAAGACAAGCCTGTTCATTACTAGTTCGCGATCGCAGCCCGAGCCGGCTTGTGCTTCGCAAGCCAAGCCTGATAATCCTCTTCGCTAATGTAAGTCACATTGACCCAGGCGTGTGCCATCTCATCCACGGTGCGGTCACCCCATCCGACCCATTGATTCGGATCCGGGTTGTTCGGGTTGGCGGCGGTATTGTCGTGCCAGGCCGTGACGTGGATGATCGTGCCCTTCGGGAGCACCGGCGCCGCATCGTCGGTGTAGATGTAGTTGATCATCCAGTTGAAATTGAAATGGTCCACGTAACTGAGCACCTGCTTGGTACCGTCCGGCAGGATGGCTTCGAGGGACATGGCTTTGCCGCGCAGATGCATGTGGGGCTGAAAATTCTCCAGGCGGGCCGGCTGTTTGAGCACGTGGAATCCCTGAGTCTCGGCGACAGTGTTGGGCCGGATATCCAGAGGACTGCCGACAGTGGCCGTGGCGCCGAACAGGGTCAAGCGCGTGCGGTACTTCGGCTCCTCGCCTTTGGGATAAAGATACACGCCCAGTTCTACATGGTCACGAACCTCTTCGCCCACGGCGTGGTAGTGCATCTCCCACCAGATCTTCGAGCCCGGCAGGAGCAGCTTGCCAGTATTCGGGCGGTAAATGTCATAGTTCTTCCCGATGGCCCATTCCATCAAAAGACCAGGCCCGCCAGTGCCATCGTCGGCGGCCTTGGCATCCGGTTCGTCCTGCAGCAGGCGCGCGAGCACGTGATGCGTGATCCTACGCCCCGCCGGAGAAGCCGGCCGAATCTCCACTGCCCGAACCCAACGCGGCTCCGTGACCGGAATAGCAGTCAACGGTTTGAACCAAACGTCCTGCCCGTGCGCCGGCATGGTGTAGGGGTCGGATTTGATCACGAGATCGGGGGCGCCGAACTGTTTGGCAAGCTGCCAGCCATCGTAGTTCGGCCACTCCTTGGGGGGCGGCATCAGTTTCGGATCCCCCTGCGGCGCACCCGCATCCACCCAATGCACGATGGTGGCGATCTGCTCGTCGCTCAAGGAAATGTCGTTCTGAAAGTGCTGGATCCCGACCGTCTTATCCAAATGCCACGGCGGCATGGTGCGCGCGAGGACTCGCTGCTTGATCGATTTCGCCCAGGGGCGCGTCTCGTCGTAGGTGATCAGCGACATCGGCGCCGAGGATCCTTTGCGATGGCAGTCCTGGCACTTGGCTTGCAGAATGGGGGCAACGTCCTGCGAGAACGTTACCGGTTTGATGGTAAGCTCCGCGCCAAAGGTAGAGCCGGCGAGCGTTACGAATGCGCCCAAAAACAGACTACGGGCCGAATTGACGGTCATATAATTACCCTCCGAGGCGCCCCAATGCCTAGACTACAGGGCACCTATCGCTCGGTAGGTAATTGTAAAGACCGGAGGGTGCCAATGTCAAGCCGGTGGGGCAAGCTTTGGCTCGCCCACGATTCCTCAACCCGAACTCGAAAGCTGCGTTTGTGATTCGGCTGCGCGACGCTTGCGGCCGCTCAGGAGATAAGCCGCGGCACGCACCTCAATCAATGGATCGTCCGAGGGTTCAATGCCGTCCACGCGGGGAAGCGGGTCGAAGATGACGTGCTGCTGCGTGGATTGGTTGTTGGGGGCCTCCGCCGTGAGCTCGATAGTGCCGAAGTCGACCAACGGCCGATCAGCTGGCCAGTGGACGGTTGCATCATTCACGACGTCGCGATCGCCGGCGATCTGTACCTGGATCCGAAACCGCACCGGGCCCGATGACGTCAGCCTGGACCTGATCTCATCAAACAGATAATTGGGGCTCTTGCTCTTGGCGGCCGCATCGTCCAGGTGCTCGACGCCCGCTTCCGGGGTAATTCGGTAGCGGCCGTACCGGATGCCTCCATCCTTGCTGATAAAGCGCATGGCCGTCACGCCGAAGTAGGTTTCTTTGGCGAAACTGGCGGGGCTGGGCTTGGGCATCTGCACGTATGCCAGGGCGGTGGGATGGGTGCCGAGGAAAACCTCGACCGGTGATGGCGAGGACTTCGAGGTACTGCTCGCGGCGACGGCCCGAAGAAATTCGAGGAATTCCTGTCCGGTTCTGGTCGGAAAGCCGTCGGCCGAGTGGCTGACGATATCGGTGTGAACACGGTCGGCCAAGTGAAAGCGGATCGCCATACCGCGAGGGTTCGCGTTTGCGTCGTTATCGGGGGTCTGGGGAATCCCCGTGCCATCGGAGAAGCGCACGGAGACCGGAGTCGACTCGCGATTGGCGTGCGGCGCTCGCGTTAGAGTTTTGGCGGCGGGAGAAGGCTGGAACCTGCCGGTCAACAGGATGCCCTTGGCATGAGCCGGCCGGAAACCTGGATGTTGGCCGAAAATGGTTTCGATTTGGCCGACCAAATCGTTGGCAAGCTGAACAATCTTTTCGTCCGATGGAAGTGGCATGTTTCCCTCCTAGTAAGGATAGTTAACAGATGCGCAACAGTGGAAACGGTTTCTGATTTACATCAGTGACCGCCCGGAAACAGGTGATGGCGCGCGAGCATGCGCCGGAAATCCGGCCAGAATTCCGGATATAGGTTAGCCAGGCCGCCCCCGATCAAACTCGTTCCAAAATGAATGGCCGTGGCGCCGCCGGTCCGGCTGGCGGGCGGGTAGTAGAGGTTGGAGACACCGGCGCTCATCGCCGTTCCGGTTAAGTTGGACCAGTTGAATGTGGCGCCGCCGGTATCGGCGCGTGTGAGGAATGCGCGGCTAATGGCGTAACGGCCACGTTTCCACTTGCCGCCATAGGCCGCGCCTCGGCGCACGTACCGAGTGTCCTCATGAAGCGCGGAGGCCATAACGAAATCACCGAAAAAGTTCTGTGTCACAATGTCGACGCTGGACGCGCCAAAGCGCTCGGCAAAAGGCCCCGCGCCCACGCCATAGCGCGGATCCGAGTTCATAGCCTGGGAGACGCCAGCATTGAACGCACCGGCCCCCAAGCTGAGCGGGGAGAAGGTCTCTCTGACGAAGGAGTGCCACTTCTCTGAGACGCCAGGGGTTGGCGGCGCCGCCGGCGGAGTGGTGGAGCCTGGAGCCAACGGACTTCGGTCCGCGCCGTTTTGCGCAAAACCGCAAATACAGGCGAAGAATCCGATCGAGAGCACCCTTGCCCGGAGACCCATCGCACCATGCCGGGCAATTAGGGCCGCAGTGTGGATTTTGGAACAGTTAGCCAGCTAGTGGGGCTGCTCTATCGATGACCCGGATGGCCGCTCGCGCCCTTTACGTGGCCCCGATGTCGCGGATCTTTCGATAGGTGAGGCTGAGACTCCGGTGCGGCGGCGGTCACCGGAGAATGCAGGCCATAGACATTCAGGCGATCGGAAAACGTCGGCAAGTAGACTTTTCCGTTGGCTACAGTGGGCGGCACATATTTCGCGAAATCGAAGTAATCGCGGGGATCATCCTGGTCGGTGCTCCACAAAAGTTTCAGGGTGTTGGCATCAAATGCCCGGAGAGTTCCGCGCACGATTTCGACCCATGCATCGCTGTCGAGTGGAATGGCGCCCCACAGGATGCCATCCCGTGATCCGTTGGCAGAGATCGACAGAAATCCGCCAGGCATCCCCTTGTTGCCCATCATGCCCTTTACTGGACGGGATTGGAATTTCGTAGCCGAGTTGTAGTGATACGCCTTGACGCGGTCTTCTTCCGGCCAGACGTAGATGGTAGGCCCTTTGTCGACGCCGTTCCAATAAACGAATGAACCGTGGATGTGATGGTAGCCAACGTTAAAGAGAAAGGGAAACCAACTGAGTAAGGATAGGCGCCAACGGCGCGCCGTCTGGAAATACTGGATCGGCGGGTTCAACCGATCGTGCAGCCACGCGTGTTGTTGCTGGCCGCCGAGCTTGGATTGGCTTACCAGATATAGCTTTCCTTCTTTGCCGCCTCCCACCATCTCATCGGTGTCGGGCAGCAGCATCGGGCCGGCTGACCCGAGATCGACGTCCAGAAAATTCAACGCCGCCACATTCGCCGGGGCGAACCAATCGACTAGGCTCAAATCGGCGTTCAGTTTGACGAAGGTGCCGGCGAACTGTTTCTGATCCGGATCGAAACTACCGTTGCCCGCCATCAGGTAGATATTGCCCTGCTCATCCGCGGCCGGACCGCTCCCGGCCTGCCAGATTCCGCCCATCTCTCCACCCGGGGTAGTGCAGAACGTGGAATCCAGTTGCCGCAGTGTGCCGGCATCGAAGGCGATCAACCAGCCCTGAAAAGGCGGCGCGTCCTGGTGAGCACCGAACGCCGCATACACTTTGTGGTTGGCCAGGAGCAGCGCGGACCGCTGCAGGTGACGCCGTGCAACGTCCTCCGGCGGCACATCGGAGTTGTGCATGGGAATCAGGATGTCCGTTTTAGCGATCACCGCGCCGGTGGCGATATCGAGCGCGTGAATACGATACACCACGGGACACGCTACAGTGGCCGCCTCGGCCGCGGGACAATCCGGCTCAGCAATTTTGGCGACGACGTACATCCGGCCGGACTGGCGGTCGATCACCGGAGTGCTGGTGATGCCAATGAAAGGCCTGATGTTGTATTGGCCTAAGATCGCTCCGCCATCTTTGGGAATGCGGTCGTATCGCATCGGCGCACCGAGAAAGACACTCCATAAGGGCTGCGCGTCCCGGCCATCGGCATCAAACGCGTAAACCCAATTGCGCATGGTGGCAACGTACACGACGTTGTGCGTGCCCTTGCCCGGTATCTCGAGTCCGGTTACCACCAGCGGCTGGGCGTAGATCTGGCCTTCGACGACTAAAGAGAAGAGGCGGCCGAAACCTTGTGATCGGAGCGTGGCTGGGGCAAGGCTGGTTTCGTCCAGCACGGCTCCGGTGCGGGCCGGATTGTTATGGTGAGTCAGTACGTCCGTGGCCCATGCGGAAGTGCTGCATGCCATCACGAACCAAACCAGCGCGCGCATGCGCGTAGCTTATCACTTGACAGGCGGGAGCACGGACCATCGGCCTGGCTCCCTCACCGCGGGATGGCTGCCCTTACAGAGAGCTCTTAGCGTTCTTCGGCCAGAGAACTCCCTGGTCCGGTTTCGGCACCGGCCCTAGGCCCTTGTTCACAAACTTTTGCACCCGCTGTCCGCGGTAGGTTTCGGTGGTGAAGATATTGCCCTTCGAGTCGGTGGCAATGCTGTGTACGGCATAGAATTGACCGGGCTGGCGTCCGCCGTCGCCGAAGCTGGTCAGGACCTGCAGCGATTCGCGTTCGATAATATGAATCTTTTCGTTCGATCCATCAGCCAGGAAGATGTACTTCTGCTGCGGGTCTTTCGAGAACGCAATGTCCCAAACCGATCCATCGCCCAACGTGTTCTTAAAGAGAACCTGCTCTTTGACGAAAGTCCCGTCCGCCTTGAACACCTGAATCCGGTCGTTGACGCGGTCGCAGACGTAGAGCAGGCCATCATTCGAAAGCTCGGCGCAGTGCACCGGGTTGCGAAATTGCTGAGCTGGGGGATCGTTCGGATTGTAACGGCCAAGGTTGGCGTCGTCGGGCTTATGACCGTATGCGCCCCAGTGCCGCTTGTATTTGCCGGTCTCGGCGTCGTAGACGATCACGCGCTTGTTGCCATAGCCGTCGGCGACGTACAGCTCATTGGTCTTCGGATCGATGAACATCTTCGCCGGCCGCCCGAGGTTCTCGGTGTCGTTGCTGCCTTTGCTCATTCCGGCCTTGCCGATCTGCATCAGGAACTTGCCGTCCTGGGTGAACTTCATCACCATACTGTCGTGATAGAGCGGCGGTCCTCCCGGTGGCCTGGCGGCTGCAGGCGCCGCGCCCCGCCCGCGTCCGGCGTTGGCGCCTCCTGCGGGGCCGAGCGTTTCTTCCGCCGGGACGCCCGCCATCGCGGCGTTGCCGCCGATCCACACGTTGCCTTTGAAATCGACGGTGATTCCGTGATTCGACAAAGGCCAGACATAGCCGGGCCCGTCTTGGCCACCCCAACTGGTCAACAGATTGCCGGCCTCATCGAATTCGAGCACGGCTGGTGCCGGTGCACAGCATTCCGCTTCCACTACACCCGCCTGGCGCTTGGGGCCGGGCGGATTCGCCACACCATAGTTCTCCATCGCCTCCAGCGAGCCTTGGCGATGAATGATCCAGATGTGGTCCTGGGAATCCACCGAAACGCCAATCGTATTTCCGAGGAGCCAATGATTCGGCAGGGGCTTAGGCCAGAATGGATCGACCTCAAACCGCGGCGCCTGAACACCGGCGGCCTCCACGACAGCTCTTTTCTCGAGCACCACGTATGCCCCGGTCAGCACCACAAGAAGCCCGATCAGAATCGAACCGATCCAGAAATTGCGTTTCGACACTTTCCCTCCTTTGCCGGCTTTCGCCGAGCCGTTCCCAGGAACCTATCGCTCGGTAGATTGTATGGCCTCCAGGGGCTGGTGTCAAGAATCGGGGGGTAGAATCCCCACGCTGGCGAAGCAACTCGCATATCGAGCGATAATGGGTATTTCGACATTTCGGCCGGCGCGCGATTTATCATGAACGACCACCAAATCCAACCCCAGAAGCGGACCTTGGAACGGTTGTTCGATACCGCCGCCACACTGTTTTGGCAAAAAGGATACGCCGCCACGACCACGCGCGAAATCGCTGCCGCCGTGGGAGTCCAGCAGGCATCGCTCTATTACCACATCGGTAGCAAAGAAGACCTGTTGTACCAACTGTGCGTAGCTTCACTGCAACAGCTGCGCGGCGACGTGCAGTCCGCCGTCGATGAGGTCCGCGATCCATTGGGCCGCATTCGCGCGCTCATCCGCGCGCACCTTGCCACCTTGCTGACGTATCAGGTGAGACACGTGACCATGCTCACCGAATTGCGCGCTCTGTCGAAAGGCCATCACCAGGAGGTGTTGGAGCTTCGAAAGCAGTACGGTAGCCTGGTGCGGTCGGTGCTGGAAGAGGCGCAGGCTGCCGGAATGGTGCGCTCGGACATTCCCGCCCAGTATCTTTACCTGGCATTGCTCAACGTCCTCAACTGGGCGGTTTTGTGGTTCCGCCGCGACCAGGAACTACCGGCCGACCGGCTCGACGGCCTCTTCACGCCGGTCTTCCTCGATGGCGCAGCGGCCTTACCCGCGCAGGTCCCGCCCATGCCGTCGGGCTTCCCGGTTCCCAAGAAAAGATCGGCAACGCGGGCGCGCAAGCTTTCGGAGACGAACGACAAACCCACGGCGGAACGGATGTTGAACGCTGCCGCCGCGCTGTTCTCGAAGAAAGGCTATGCCGCAACGAGCACGCGTGAGATCGCCGCGGGGCTGCGGATTCAGAAGGCCTCGCTGTACTATCACATCGAGAGTAAGGAAGACCTGCTCTACTCCATTTGTAAGTCGTCACTCGAACAGATCCGGCGGGATGTGGCGGCGGCAGTCCAGAACGTTACCGATCCGGTGGAGCGAACACGCGTCTTGATTCGGACGCACATCGAAAGTATGCTACGGGATCAAGACAGGCATTCCGCCACGTTGTCCGAAATGCGGGCTCTCTCGAAGGAGCGCCTGGCGCATGTCATCTCGCTGCGTGACGCCTACGAGGAACTGGTGCGATCGGTTTTGCAGGAGGCGCAACGGGCTGGGGCGCTGCGCGGCGACATCCCAGTCAAGTACCTGTGTCTCATTCTGCTGGGGCTGGTGAACCGTGTGGAAGTCTGGTACCGGCGCAACGGCCCCTTATCCCCAAGTGAACTGGGCGAGATCCTCGCGGTGGTTTTCTTGAGTGGAGCGGCTGCCACGGCGCGGGACTGAAACCCGCGCGAAATACGCCTCTAGCCGAGACTCTGGACTATTTAATCTCTAAGTCCGCAGTCCGCTTGATCTGTTTATCCCCCGGGTTCCCCACTATTACCTCGAGCTGATAAGTTCCCGGTGCCAGCGTGTTGATCGGAATCGCTCCACCCTGGTGTGGTCCGCTCATTTTGAATACTCCCGAGTCCCACTTCGGCTTGTTGGTCTTGCGATCGAGGACGCGCGCGCGAACGACCATGGATTCGACATTCTGCTCGTAGGCTTCCAGGTAAAAGAACGCAGGCTCCGACCGATTCAACTGGTTGGACCCTGAAGGAACCACCTGCATTCCATCCGTGATCAGCGCCGTCCGGTCTCCCATCAGCCCGACGTCGAGGCCAAGCCCCAGATCGGTTGCCGGATGTAGCTCGTTGCTGATGACCAGGCTGCTCAAGGCCAGCTCCCCGGCTTTCCGCGGGTCCACGGCCAACGGTAGTGCGACCTTTCCGAAATTCGCGCCGCCCGAGCTGAACACCAACGTAAAGCTGTAGACGCCTGGAGCGATTTTGAACTCTTTCTCGTAATGCAGGGGTCTGGTCTTCCATTTCTCCATCTGCGCCTGATTATCGAAATCCATTTTCAGAGCATCGCTGAAGCGCGCTCCCACGGTGCCATCGGCAGTGGAGGCAATGCCCAGCAGGCTGATTTCCGCGTGCAGCTTGCCTTTTTGGTTTTCGAATTTCAGTGAGTCGGGTGCGATCTCCATCGCCAGGTTCACCCGCGCTACCGTGGCCGAATTGTAGAAGTACGGCAGCTCGATAGACGCGGAGATGTTGCCCGTCTGCGATCCTGTCGCGCGGTTCTCCAACTCCTTGCCAGTGGTTGTCCCAGCCAGCAAGTCCAATGGTTTCTCCGTGCAGTAACTGTTTCGCGCACGAATTGTGGTCGCCTTGCGATCTACTTTGACCCGAAGCGCGTGGCAGCTCCCGTCTTTTGATTCAGGAGGGGAAAACGTGAGGACGTAGTATTGGTCCTGTTCCGCAGCGATGGTTTGCAAACCATTCAGCAGGTCGTTGGAATTCAGGATGACGAACCCTCCGGTTCCATTGGCCAGTCCAAACAGTATCTGCTGGCTCCCGGCTCCAGAATTCTGAGCATCGCCGAGGTTGTCGGAATCGCCTTGAGGCTGAGGCCCTCCTCTTAGCCCTCCAGTGGCTCTGGTGGGATGCCGATCGGCGGGCAGCGCTGGAGTAGTACCTTGATCGGTTTGAACGGAGACGGAACGTACGTCCGCTGGATAGATCGCCACACCCGAGCGGTTACACGCCTCGATCACGTCCGCAAGGGCGGACCGCTGATCGGAGGATGATGGCACGCCTCCACTGAACAGCACCACGATCTTCCGGCCGGGAAGCACGCCCAGGCTTCGCCCCAGATCCCGCAGCGACCGGATCATGTTGCGCGCGCCCAGGTCCCCTGTGGCCGAGTTGACAACGTTCACCGGCAACCCGGGCCGGGTTTTCTCTTCTGTACGTGAGTTGGATTGTGGCGCCGGCAGAGCGTCTTTGAGTCGCCCGGCATTATCTGTAAACGTCTGTGCGACGCGCAGAGAGCCGTCAAAGGTCACCACGGCCATGCGGCGGTTCGGCCCCGCCTCCGCATCGATGAAACGGGAAGCGGCCTGGCGGGCCAGGATCTGATCGCGGATCTCCATGCTGGCCTTATCAAAGAAGAGAACCAGCGAACGCGGCTCGGCGGCTTTGGATGTGCCTTCCAGTGAGAAGCTTTTGATGGCCTGCTCTTTGTTGTCCTGAAAAACGTGGAAATCGTTCTGCGTAAGATCGGTGACATACGAGCCGTTCTTAACGGTCACGATCGCGTCCACAAGCACTACGCGCGTCTCTGCATGGATTACCGTACTCTGTTGAGCATGCAACGTGCTGCCGGCGAGACCGAGCAGTGTTGCCACGGCTACGCGGCGCAACAGCGAAAGGGTCATGGAATCTCCACGCCTCCATTCCGCGCCGCCATCGCCTTGCCCTCTGCGTCCCGCACCACTACCCGCACCACGTAGCGCCCCGGGGCGACATGGAAATTCTCCTTCACACTGATCCCCGCGTTGCGCATGGTCTCCAGCGTCTGATCCCGAAGATGCATTTCCACTACTCGCTGGATTCCAGAGACAAAGTTTCCATTGTTATCGAACAGGCCCGCCACTACCGTTACCGTATCGTTGTTCCGGTCGTCGGCTTTTCGAAACCGCACGCTCTTCAGATCCAGGCGAGCCACCACCGTCAGCTCTGCCGTAAAATCATCCGGTTTGAAAAACTCGGTTTGCACATCCAAAGGAATGTCCAGCAGTTCGTCTCGCGAGAACACCGCCTCGCGGATCTCTTCCTTGGCCTGCTCCGCCGGATTGACCTCATGATTCGGAGCCCAGTAGCCGCGGCGCGCCTGCAGAGTGAGACGGCTCGTGTTCTTCACGGTTACCTTCAAGGCGTGATAGCTGCCGTCAAACTTCAGATTATCGGGCGAATATCCCAAGACATATACATATTCCGGCCTTGCCGCCAACTGATTGAGCCCTGCCTGCAGGCGGTTGTCGTTGTGAAAGAACGTGCCGCCTGTGCCATCGGCCAGTTCCTCTAGCACATCGTCGGATTGGGTGGCCGCTTCGCTCTCGTACCGATCCAGGGCGACGCCATGAGACCGCTGATCAGCCGAGCCTCCAGGTATGGTCGTGAACAGGCCTCGCACGTCTATCGTATTGACAGTGACATTGGCGCGAACAGCCCGATCGAGAAGGTCGTATTCCTCTGACCGATGGTCTCTAGTGAGCAAGAACCCCGGAGAGGCCAGAACCAGGTTCCGGTTACCCGGCATTGCTGAGAGCTTGCGGACTACGTCACGAAGCGCTCCCAGCGCGTTGGCCGTTTCGCGGGTGCCGTGGGTGAGGGACTGGTGGGCCGCCGTCCTCATGCTGGTCAACGCTGCCGTGTCGCACATGTCGAGTCCTGTCATGGTGTCCACTTGGCCTCGCGTACATGCGATGCACCCGACCGCTTCGGTATAAACGGCCCTCAGCGCATCGTTCGTGGCAATCGCTTGCATGAGCTGAGGGCCGCTGAACAATTGGCCATCCAGGTATAAGAATTTGTTCACCAGCAAATCGGCCACGTAAAAGCTGATGTAGGGACAATCCTGTTGCGGGTCAATGCCGCTGGTATATGGCTGGACGCTGTTCACTGCCTTGTGCAGCTTCTCGCGGTCGCTGGTGAAATCGGCCAGCATCACCCCGCTGGTGGTGAAAATCGCGGCGCGCGCCGACGGTTCAAGCGATTCGTCCAGGTGGCGATGCACTGCCTGCCGCGTTTGCAAAAGGTCGCCGCTTTTCAGATGGATATCGTCAAACAGATAGGCCACATAGTGATCCGGCAGGACCGGCGCAGCCTTCGTCGCCGGCGGGGTCTCCTCTCGCGGAGTCACCGTCGCGGCCGTCACGTCGACCGCAGGCGCGCCAGCTTTCTCAATGGAAAATTTGGTGATCTCCTGGGGCTTGCCTTTGTCGAAGAGCTGGAAGTCTTCCTTCCGGAAGTTTCCCACGGCGTGCCCTTGGCTATCCCTGACCACCACTGGCACCGACACCAGGTTCACTCTGCTGGTGAACGTTACGGACGCCTCTTGAGACGTCACCTCAGGGAGATTGGCGGTAGGTGGGGGCGTCTGCGCACCGAGTTGCGCGCAGTAGTACGCTCCAACGATCAAGGCGTTTAGCGTTCGCGCACGAAGACCCATACCAGCCGGAGACATTTCAGTTCATTGTACTTCCGCGGGATTTCGGTCCCAAAGAACTTCGGCCGTGAGAACGGCCCCGCGATGTTATGGGCCGGCCGGTTAATCCCCCGGCGCGCCAACCGATCGCGCGGTTCCGGGCGTCAGTTGCACACGCGGCATGGACTTGGAATAGGCGTGGGGGTCGTGGTGCAGCGCCCCTTTCGGAAGCCATTGCCACAGAGGCCCCAAATCCCTTCGTACATGGTCGACGTAGAATTGGGGAAGCTCCGCGCTCTCCTGATCGAAGTACGGGAGGAATTGCGGGTCAGTCGCGAGCCGCTGGCGAATCTCTCTGTGGTATTTCAGCCTTCCCAGTCCTTCGGTCGAAACTGCGCGCACCAGGTTCATGAACCGCGGCAACACTTCCTCGGTCGCTCGCAAACGCTGCCAGATAGCGCGCGCGGAAAAAGAATACCTGGTCAAATCGATGACGTGGTCGTAGAAGTCATGCCAGCCGTAATGCCGGGGCCTGACGTTCATAGCCTGGTTGTTGTTCAGGAAATGGAATGGGAACGGCAGTACGCGGTTTTCACTCTGGTAGCTCAAGTTGAGCGGCGCAGCCCGGCCGAACGCTGTCAGCAGCGAATAACCCGGAAATGCACCGGGTGTCATGTCCAAGAATCGTTTCGTGAGTTCAAAGGGCTCCGACCCTTCGTCGACATCCAGTCCTAACACAAAATTGGTTTGCACATACGGGATGTAACTCAAAATCAAATTGACGTGGTCGGACACCTGCCGGACTTTATCCAATCCCCGGCGCGCACCTGTGCTCGACTTGTTGCCTAAATCGAACCATGACTCGATGCCGGGCAGGACAGCTTTGAACCCGTTCCGCTTGAGCCGCTTGAGGTGAGGTTCGGAAAGCAGCGACAGACTGCTTTCCGCGAGGAACTCGATCCGGCCTGGAGGCACGGCCTCTTCAATCATGTCGAGGTAGTCGTTGAAACGAACACCGAAATTCGGGTCATGCCACGACACGATCGGCCGCTTGAACTTCTTCACCACGAACCGCAGATCCTCCTTGAGGCCGTCAAAGTCCATGGGCTGATAGGGCACGCTGGCATCGATACAAAAACTGCAGGTATACGGACAGCCGAGGCTGCCAAGCATGGGAACTACTTTGATGAGCGGCGCTTTCTTCAGAGTCGGTTCGATGAATTGCCATCGTTCGCGGACGCCGGGAAGGGTTTTCGGCTGTTGCCGCGCGGACAGTTGCACTCCCATCGGCCGATGCTCGGAGCAATCTTGCAAGACGTCGCGTAGCGTTTCCTTGTCCGTAAAGCCCAGCACGTAGTCGAAGTACTGAACGCAGTCTTCCGGGTAGCACCGTGCGTGCGGGCCCCCGATTACGGTGATGGCCCCTCTCGATCGGAAGAGGCTACTCAGGGCGTATGCCACATGCGCCGCCTCGGTGAACGTGGCTACGAAAAGTAAATCGACATCGGCCGGCAGCTCCTCCAGCAGATTTTCAAAACCGGTATAACAGACGAAGGCGACGTTATGTCCCTCATCTCTGCACCACGCGCCGATCACTTGCGGCATGATGCTGGCCAGGTTGGCATTCATCACGCGTGCGTACAAAGCCCGCGTAGGGCCCCGGGATACGATATCTATGATTCCGATACGGAGCTTTCGCATGGTGAACCGCCTCGACTAAGTCTTGGTCTGATTCGTATGCAATCACACCAGGCTTGCTCCGCCTTCGGGGAGATAGAGGTATTGTCACACAACCGGACAGGTTGTCATGGGATCACTCATATCGCAGGGCGACCGTGGGATCGACGCTGACCGCCCGCCGCGTGGGAATGAAACAGGCGAGCAGCGCCACCGCCGCCAGTGCCAGTGAGACGGCCGTGTAGGTTGCCGGGTCGGTGGCAGTGACTCCCACCAGAGCCGATTTGACCACGCGGGTGAGCGCGAAGGAAGCTGCCAGTCCCAGGGCAAGGCCGATCGAAATCAGGATCAGCGCCTGGCGGGCTATCAACACCAGCACGTCGTGTCCACCTGCGCCAAGGGCCATACGAATGCCGATTTCACGTGTGCGCTCGGCTACCGAATAAGCCATCACGCCATAGATGCCGATGGCGGCCAGCACCGCAGCCACGCCTCCAAAAATCCCGAGCAGCAGGATGTAAAGGCGCAGATATTGGATCTGGCGATCGAGATATTCCTCAACTGTGCGGATATTAGCCGCGGGCTTGTTGGGGTCCACTTCGGCCACCGCCCGCCGCACCGAAGGGACAAGTTTCGCTGGGTCGCCCAAGCTTCGCAGCACGAAGATCATGACAGCCCTGTCGTTCCAATATGGTCCGAGCCAGCGCGGCGTCTGCTGAGCGTACGGAACGTACAACACCGGCGCTTGCTTTTGCTGCAGGCGATCGAGCACAGTATCGCCTACCACGGCGACAATCTGACGCGGCTTTTCGTCGGGAACGAAATCGAGGGTGAGGCGCTTACCCAGGGCATCTTCATTCGCGAAGTACCGGCGGGCGAGGCTTTGGCTAATGATAACGACCGGGGGAGCGGCGGCGTTGTCCTGCGCATTGAAATCGCGGCCGCGTAGAACGGGGATCTTCATCGTGGCGAAAAAATTGGAAGTCACCGCGAAGTAGTTGGCGGTCTGCCCCTGTTCCTGAGAACTGTCGGCGGATGCGCTGCTGGGAGGCGGAGCCGGACGCCCTTCTATCAGGAATGGCATGCTAACGCCCTGGCCGGACAAGGGAGGGCGATTAATGCCCCCTGCGGAAACCACGCCCGGCAATCCCTGCAACCGCTCGAACACGCGTGTGAAAGCCACCGTCGTTAGCGGATTAACATCCCATAGTCCGACTCCCCGATACCTTCCAAATGGTTTGATGGCTTCGGTCTGTGGGAAGCGGAATTCGAACGTCAGCAAGCCCTTGGGATTCGCCCCCAAATCCGTTTTTTGAACGCGCACAAAACTGTTGATCATCAGCCCCGCTCCGATCAGCAGCACCAGGGCCAACGCGATCTGCAGCGTCACCAGCGCGCTTCGTAAGTGGTGGCGGGCAACGCTATCGGTTCCGCCCCTGCCGGATTCTTTGAGCGAATTGACAAGGTCAGGCTTGGAGGCCTGAAGGGCAGGAACGATTCCGAAAATCAGGCTGGTGAGAATGACAACCAGCGCTGTAAAACCGAGAACTTCCAGATCGAGCGTGAGCTCATTCAGCCGCGGAAAATTCGGCGGCGCCGCGGCAATGAAGGCTTTCAAGCCGGCCCAGGAGAGAAAGATGCCCACGATTCCGCCGAGCACCGAAAGGGGGAAACTCTCCGCCAGGAGCTGCCGCACGATGCGCCAACGGTCGGCGCCCAGCGCGGTGCGGATCGCCACCTCCGTGCGGCGCGAGGCCGCGCGCGCCAACAACAGCCCCGCCACATTAGCGCAGCCGATCAGCAGCACGAACCCAACAGCGCCCTGCAAGATCAACAGCGGTGAGCGCAAGTTTCCGTACGCGGCCTCCTGCAGCGTTTGGACCCATGCGCCATTGCCCTTGTTGTGCTCCGGGTCGCTCGAGGCCAGCTGTGCGGCCATAGTATCCATTTCAGCCTGGGCTTGTTGGATGGACACTCCCGGTTTCAGCCGCGCAATGCCTACCAGGAAGCCCTGTTTACTTTGCACCTGCAAGCGGCTGAGAGGCAGCGGTTCCCAGAGGTCGACGTTGTCGCCGAAGAAATTGAAATCCCGTGGCATCACTCCAATGACGGCCGTTGGTGTCTTGTCGAGGATGATCGTTTTCCCAACGATATTCGGATCTCCGTTGAAGTGGCTCTGCCAGAGACGATGGCTGATGAGAACCACCGGCGCCGCGTTGTCTACCTGGTCTTCTGCATCCGTAAACGTGCGACCCATCGCCGGCTTCACCCCGATGACTTCGAACATGGAGGGTGTGAAAGTTTCGGCGTTCACCCGTTCCGCTGGAGCGCCGTCCCGTTCCGCGCCCAGATTGTGCGGCATGCCGTTGAAGGCGCCAATCCCGGCAAACGAGCGGTTCCGGTCGCGGAATGCGAAATACGACGTGACGTTGAGGTTGTTCCTCTGATCCTTATGCTGAACCGGTACCGACCAGATCACCATGAGTTTGCCGGCATCGGGAAAGTCCAGAGGGCGCAGCAGAGTGGTATGAATGAGGCTGAAGATGACGGTGTTCGCGCCGATGCCCAGGGCCAGAGACAGCGTCGCTATCACCGTAAAGCCAGGCTTTTTGAGCAAGGTGCGGAGGCCGTAGAGGATGTCCTGCCAGAGTGTCGTCACGCCACCTCCTAGCCTGAACCTGACAAGGAACCGCGACCGTCAGGGAGCGGTCTTCACCGGTTTCTCGATTTAGACGGAAGTTTGCGTCAGAAGTTCCACAATTTTCGCCAATCTGCCGAATTTGACTTGCTCTTTCCCCCTCCGCTATCCTGAAGTTTCGCGGTAGAGGCGCGGCGGCCATTAGTAGCCGGGCTGGCTTTCCGATTGCGCTTCGGAAGCCGGGTGAAAGGGGCCGGGCAGTATCCGCCGAAATCGGGCAGGGAAGCTCAATCCCGTCCGGTTGGGGAGCTTGGCTAACACCGGCTCACTGTCACCCGTTTCTCAGGCGGGTGGAGCGCTATCGGGGATGAAAATCCGTTCTCGGATGCTTCCTTCTCTTTCGCCTCCTCCTCTTGGCACTTTATGGACGTCTTTGCACTCACGCGCACGCTCATCGACCTGGAATCGATCACAGGCAACGAAGAGCAGGTCGGCAGTTACCTGCACGACTCGCTGACGCTGCTGGCTTCGCGCTATGGCGGTCGGGTGGAGCGCATGGCCGTCGAACCCCGCCGGTTCAACGTGTTCGCGCAATGGGGCGATCGCTTGGATGTCACGCTTTCCACCCACATCGACACCGTGCCTCCCTTTATTGCCGCGCGTGAAGACAGCGACCATATTTGGGGGCGCGGCGCTTGCGATACCAAGGGCATCATCGCCAGCATGATCACGGCGGCGGAGAAGCTCTTGCAGGCCGGCGATCGTAACTTCGGGCTCCTGTTCGTGGTCGGTGAGGAGCGCAACAGCGTGGGCGCTTACTACGCTTCCCAGCACCCGCGGGGCTCGCGTTTTCTGATCAACGGCGAGCCTACCGAAAACCGCCTCGCGTTAGGCACCAAGGGCGCGCTGCGCTATGAGGTATCCGCCACCGGCAAGATGGCGCATTCCGCGTACCCGGAGCTGGGTGATTCCGCAATCCACAAGTTGGTCGACGCGCTGGCCGAGATGCGCCGTATGCCGCTGCCCACCGACCCGTTGCTCGGGCCGAGTACCCTCAACATCGGAACCATCAGCGGAGGGGTTGCCCCCAATGTGATTGCGGATGTGGCCAGCGCCGAAATTTTGGTGCGGTTGGTGGGCGATTCCACCGAAACCAAGCAAGCCATCGCGCGCGCCGTAAAGGGCCGCGCCGAACTCCTCGAAGTGCTGGAGATTCCTGCGGTCCACCTCGGGTCGCTCGATGGCCTCGAGACAATGGTGGTGGCGTACACCACTGACATTCCCGCTTTCGGCGGCCAATGGGGAGAGCCTTTCCTCCTCGGGCCCGGCACCATCCATGTTGCCCACACCCTGGAGGAACGTGTTCCCAAGAAGCAGTTAGTAGAAGCAGTCGAGATCTATCAAAAAATGGTCAGGCAGTTATGCAAACGCGCATCGAAGTAGGCATTTTAGGCGCCACCGGCATGGTGGGCCAGCATTTCATCAAGTTCTTGCAAGGCCACCCCTGGTTCGACCTGAAGTGGCTAGGGGCCAGCGACCGCTCTGCCGGCAAGAAGTACAAAGACGCCATGACCTGGCACCTGAACGCCGCCACGCCGGACGCGGTTTGCGATCTCACCGTAGAAGACTGCAAGCCGGGCAACGCGCCGCGCCTCCTCTTCTCGGCAATGGATGCGTCCGTGGCCACCGAGATAGAGCAGGCTTTCGCGCAGGCCGGCCACGTGGTGGTGTCGAACTCGCGCAACCATCGCATGGAGCGCGACGTGCCGCTGCTGGTGCCCGAAATCAATCCCGACCATTTGAAGCTGGTCCCCGGACAGCAGCGCGCCCGCGGCTGGAAGGGCCAAATCGTCACCAATCCCAATTGCTCCACCATCGTGCTCACCATGGGGCTGGCGCCACTAAAGCCCTTCGGCATCACTAAGGTGATCACCACCACCCTGCAAGCGATCTCGGGGGCGGGTTATCCCGGCGTAGCCTCGATGGATATCGTGGCCAACGTAGTTCCCTTCATCGGCGGCGAAGAAGAGAAGATGCAGCAGGAGACCCAGAAGATCATGGGCGAATTCCGAGGCGATCACGTCGAGCCGCTGGCCGCCAAAGTTAGCGCGCATTGCAACCGCGTGCCGGTGGTGGATGGACACACGGTGACGGTCTCGGTAGAGCTCGCGGCCAAACCTTCGTTTGAGGAGCTGCATCAGGCGTTCGATCATTTCCGCGGCTTGCCGCAGGAGCGTACGTTGCCCAGCGCGCCGCGCCGCCCGGTTATCTACATGCACGAAGGAAACCGGCCACAGCCGCGCAAAGACGCCGAACGCGAGCGTGGCATGGCAGCGTTCGTTGGACGATTGCGCGCCTGCCCCGTTCTTGACTACAAATTCGTAGCGCTAGGCCACAACACCATCCGTGGCGCGGCCGGCGCGGCCGTCTTGAATGCCGAGCTGATGCATTCGGAAGGGATGCTCGACTGATGATCGTGATGAAGTTCGGCGGCACGTCGGTAGAATCGGCCAAGGCCATCGAGCGCGTAGCCGGCATCGTAAAAGCGCGGCAAGATCGCACCCCCGTGGTCGTGGTTTCGGCCATGGGCAAGACCACCAACAAACTGATGGCCATTGCCAGCGCCGCGATTGCAGCGGACCGCCAGGAGTTCATCCGGCAGATCCACGACCTGCGGGATTACCACTCCCGGGAGGCGCGCCTGGTTGTACCGCTCTCGGAGCGCGCGGAATTGGACCGCACGCTCGACGAACATTTCCAGGAGCTCACCGAGCTGGTGAAGGGCCTCGCCGTGCTGGGCGAGCTGACTCCCCGCTCGATCGACGCCATCTCCAGTTACGGCGAGCGCCTATCCAGCTTGATTGTGACTTTGGCCTTCCGCCATTTCGGTATGAAAGCCCAACACCTGGACGCGCGCCGCGTGATGATCACCGACCGCCGCCACACGCAGGCCGCGCCCAATTTCCCGGAGACGTACGCTCGCTTGGCGTCCACTGTGCCGTCGATGGCCAAGGATGCCGTGGTAGTGATGGGCGGTTTCATCGCATCCAGCGAGGATGGCGTCACCACGACCTTGGGCCGCGGCGGTTCCGACTTCACGGCCGCCATCGTGGGCGCGGGTATCGGCGCCGAAGAGATCCAGATCTGGACCGACGTGGACGGAATGCTCACTGCTGACCCTACCATTTTGCCCGGTGGCCATCGCGTCAAGACGATCTCTTTCGCTGAGGCTGCGGAGCTGGCTTATTTCGGCGCTAAGGTGCTGCACCCGGCCACCATGGTTCCCGCCATCGAGAAGAACATCCCCGTATTGATCCTCAATTCGCGCCGTCCCGATGTGCCCGGTACGCGCATCGTGGCGGAGGCCGTGCCCTGCGACAACGTGGTGAAGTCCATTGCGTGCAAGCGGCGGATTTCGCTACTCAACATCCACTCCACCCGCATGCTCATGGCGCACGGTTTTCTGCGGCGCATCTTTGAAGTCTTCGACCGTTTCGAGACGCCGGTGGATATGGTCGCCACCTCCGAGGTCAGCGTTTCGCTCACCATCGACAATGCGCAGCGCCTGGACGCCATCGTGGCGGAGCTGCGGCATTTCGCGGAAGTCGATAGTGAAAAGGAGCAGGCTATCGTCTGCCTGGTTGGGGAAAATATCCGCTACACGCCCGGCGTGGCGAAGCGCGTATTCGATAGCTTGGGAGGCATCAACGTCCGCATGATCTCGCAAGGCGCATCGCTGCTGAACCTTAGTTTCGTGGTGGCGGAAAACGATGTGCGCCGCGCCGTGGAGGCATTGCACGAAGAGTTTTTCGGCCAGTTGGATCCCGAAGTCTTCGAACGCAACGAGGCGGTGCATGCCTAACCTCGCCATCGTAGGCTACGGCAAGATGGGCCGGCTCATCGAGCAGTTCGCCCCCGAGTATGGTTTCACCGTGGCGTTGAAGCGCGACCTCGAACCACTCGTCGCGCAGGACTTCCGAGGCATCGATGTGGCCGTAGATTTCACTATGCCGGAGGCCGTCCGGCCCAACGTAGAAACCATTGCGGCATTCGGCGTGAACCTCGTAATCGGCACCACCGGATGGCTGGAACATATCGATGCAGTGAAGTGCGCCGTGGAGAAGCACGGCATAGGCCTGGTATGGAGTCCGAATTACTCGGTGGGGGTGAATGCATTCTTCCACCTGGTGTCCGAGGCCGCGCGTTTATTGGCCGCCGAGCCCGAGTATGGCGCCTGGGCATGGGAGATCCATCACGCCGCCAAAAAGGACCGGCTTTCCGGTACACTACTGAAGCTGGTGGATGACATGAAGAAGGCCGGTTATGCGCGCCCCATCGACCTAGGCTCCAACCGGGCGGGCACGATTCCGGGAACCCACGAAATCGGTTTTGATTCATCCGCCGACACCATCACGCTGCGGCACACGGCCCGTTCCCGGGAAGGATTCGCCCGCGGCGCCCTAAAGGCCGCGCAATGGATCATTGGTAAGAAGGGCTTTCACGAATTTGGCGAGGTATTGTCTGGCGCTTCTAACGGCCGCGGTTCCGTCATAGAACCG
Source organism: Bryobacteraceae bacterium (assembly GCA_035948775.1). GTDB lineage: Bacteria > Acidobacteriota > Terriglobia > Bryobacterales > Bryobacteraceae > PSRJ01. The sequence continues at coordinate 47,808 of DASZIV010000198.1, read as the reverse complement.
CGCTCGTAAGGGAGCGGATTTTTAGGAGGTGGTACATGTTCACAGGCTGTGGCACGGCGCTCGTTACCCCATTCCGCCGCGATCAATCGCTCGACGAAGAAACACTCCGCAAGCTGGTCCGCCGGCAGATTCAGGCGGGCATCAACTTCCTGGTCCCCTGCGGCACCACCGGGGAGAGCCCCACGCTCACCCGCGACGAGCACTTGCGCGTAGTGGAAATCACTCTCGAAGAGTGTAAAGGGAGCAAAGTTCCGGTTCTGGCGGGTGCGGGCGGCTACAACACGCGCGAAGTAGTCGAGTTGGCGCACGACCTTGAAAAGCTAGGCGTCGACGGCATCCTCTCCGTGACTCCGTACTACAACAAGCCCACTCCCGAAGGACTCTACCAACACTACAAAGCGATCGCCGACGCCATCCACCTGCCTATCATCGTGTACAGCATCCAGGTACGCACCGGCATCAACGTGGAACCGGCCACGCTGGCGCGCCTCGCCGAAATCGATAACATCATCGGCGTCAAAGAGGCCTCCGGTAACATCGCGCAGATGGCTCAAATCCTGCACTTGCTGCCACCGCCCGACTTCACGGTGCTCTGCGGCGATGATCCCATTACCATCGCACTCATGGCCCTGGGCGGTCGCGGCGTCATCTCGGTGGTCTCGAATCAGATCCCCGCGGAAATGACGAAGCTCGCACAAGCTTGCCTCAAGGGCGATTTCGAAGCCGCGCGACAGATTCAGGCCCGTTATCTACCGCTCATGAATGTGAACTTCATCGAGTCCAATCCCATCCCGGTCAAAGCCGGCATGGCGATGATGGGTTTGCTGGAGCCGGTGTACCGCCTGCCTATGTGCCCGCCGAGCGACGCCAACCTGGCCCGTATCGAAAAGGTTCTGAATTCGGTAAAACTGCTCCGAGGTGTGCGTGTTGCAAGCTGAGATCGAGAGCTTATTTGACCAGCGTCTATCGACTTATTCGGACGAGCACCAGCAACTCTTCACCGCCTTCAAAGCCGAATTGAACGCCGGGGTGATCCGCGCGGCGGAGCCATGTCCCTCGGCACACACCGGCTGGCGCGTGAACACCTGGGTAAAAAAGGGTATCCTGCTGGGCCTTCGCATGGGGTCGATCGTCGACATGTCGATCGACGCCGAACGCCAGCCATTCTTCGACAAGCACACCGTTCCCGTGAAGCGCTTCACCGTCGCCAGCGGCGTCCGCATCGTGCCCGGCGGCTCCAGCATTCGCGACGGCTCGTATGTGGGCAAGGGTGTCATCTGCATGCCGCCGATGTACATCAACGTGGGTGCATACGTCGGTGAAGGAACCATGGTCGATTCGCATGCTCTGGTGGGTAGTTGCGCGCAGGTAGGCAAGAACTGCCACATCTCGGCCGCCAGCCAGATCGGCGGCGTGATCGAGCCCATCGGCGCCATGGCGGTCATTGTGGAAGACGACGTTCTCGTAGGAGGCAACTGCGGTATCTACGAAGGCACCGTGGTGAAGCGCCGCGCCGTGCTCGGCACAGGCACGATCCTCAACCGCTCCACGCCAGTGTACGACCTCGTGCGGAACACCGTGCATCAGGCAACCGACGATGAGCCTCTGGTGATTCCTGAGGAAGCTGTAGTGATCGCAGGTTCGCGCGCCATCACGCGCGGTCCCGGGAAAGACTGGGGAATTTCCATCTACACGCCGGTCATTGTGAAATACCGCGACAGCAAAACGGACACAAAGATCCAGCTGGAAGATCTCCTGCGATAGCCATGGCTCGGATTCTGGTGGTGGATGACGACGCGAGTCAGCTCGAACTGCGCTGCCAGTTGCTCGCAACCGGCGGTCACGAAGTGGTCCCGGCTTTTTCGCCCTCGGAAGCCTTGCGCCAACTCGCCACTGCGGATGTGGTGATGATGGATCTCAATTTTCCCAATGCTCGAGGTAAGGACGACCCCGCCGAAGGACTGGCACTGATCCACCGCATCCGTGAGTGCGGCAGCAGAGTCCCGATCATTGTGGTCTCAGGTTGGCCCGAATCTCTGGACGGCCAGCCAGAAGCCCAACTGGTCGCGCGAGTGTTGTCCAAGCCAATCGGTCTGGAAGCCCTGCTACAGGCCATCGCCAACGTCCTCGGCACTAAAGAAGTAACCGTTCCTCACCTCCACGGCTCCTGACCACGGCCAAATTTGGCCCATCCTTCATACACTTGTAACCTTCGCAAGGTAGAATCTCCCACCTGAGGTCAAAATATGGCAACCGCAGCACCAGCGCCAGCCACATCCGCGCACGTAGTTAGTTCCAAACTCGCCAAAAAGCCCCCTGCCATCGGAATTGTCATTTTCGGATTGGCAATGGTGGTAGGCCTCATCTATTCCGTAGTGCACCTCCTATCCGATCTTTCCGGCGTCCATCCCACGTCGATCTACCCGTTCGTTTTGCTGGGAGTAGCCCTTCTAGTCGCCTTGGGTTTTGAATTCGTAAATGGGTTTCACGATGCCAATGCAGTGGCGACTGTAATCTACACTCATTCCCTCGACCCCCACCTCGCCGTGGCGTTGTCAGGCACGATGAATTTCCTCGGCGTGCTGACTTCCACCGGAGCCGTGGCATTCGGCATCATCACCCTGCTGCCGGTGGAGTTGATCCTGCAAGTGGGTGCCGGTTCGGGCTTCGCCATGGTTTTCGCACTCCTGACGGCGGCCATCATCTGGAACCTGGGAACCTGGTATTTCGGGCTGCCATCCTCCAGCTCCCATACGATGGTGGGCTCGATCATCGGTGTCGGAATTGCGAACCAATTGATGTCGGTCCGGAATGGTACCAGCGGCGTGGATTGGAGTCAAGCTGCCAACGTCGGCAAGACGCTCTTGATCTCGCCGGTAGTCGGCTTCGTTTGCGCTGCCCTGCTGCTGCTCCTCGCCAAGCTGGTTCTGCGTAACCCCAAGCTTTACGAGGCTCCCGAAGGAAACGCGCCGCCACCATGGCCAATCCGCCTCCTGTTGATCGGCACCTGCAGCGGCGTCAGCTTCGCGCATGGTTCTAACGACGGCCAGAAAGGAATGGGACTGATCATACTGATTCTCATCGGCACCGTCCCTACGGCGTACGCCCTGAACCATGCCGTGACCGCTCAGCAAACCGCCGACTTCGTCGCGGTATCGCATGAAGCCGCCAACACCATTCACCAGTACGTAGCGGGTACGGCCACCATCGGAGATCCTCACGACGAGATCAGGAAGTACGTCGCCGATCGCGAGTTCACTCCGTATACCATGCTCGCGTTGCAACAACTCATCAACGATCTGGCCAACGAAGCGAACATCTACAAGCAACTGAAAAACGTTCCGGAGCGGTTCACGCCCAATTTCCGCAACGATATGTATCTGGCCAGCGAAGCGCTGCGCCTCATGAAAAAGAACGGCAGCCCAAAGCTCACAGACTCCGACTGGGTAGTTCTGAATAACTACAAAAAGCACATCGACAACGCCACTAAGTTCATCCCGCCTTGGGTCAAAGTGGCGGTCGCCATGGCGCTGGGACTCGGCACAATGGTGGGCTGGAAGCGCATCGTGGTAACGGTTGGGGAGAAGATCGGCAAGCAGCACTTGACCTACGCGCAAGGCGCCGCCGCCGAAATCACGGCCATGGCGACCATCTGGTCAGCGGATCACATGGGATTGCCGGTCAGCACCACCCACGTGCTCTCGTCCGCAGTGGGCGGCACCATGGCGGCGAACCACTCAGGCCTGCAATGGAGCACCGTACGCTCCCTGGCCATGGCGTGGGTGCTGACCTTGCCGTCATCCATGATCCTGGCGGCCTCTCTGTTCTGGGCGTTCCGTCAGATCGGCTGATCTTTAGCGCGCTCAATCAGGCTTCGCTTGGTAAGCCACCCACACACTGTTCCTAACTAGCGCAGCTTCCGCGCCCTATCGAAATCCTCTTTTAGCTTGAGGGTGATTTTCTCGGCCACGTCGGCGCTTGATCCCCGAAACTTCGCGCCCAGACTCTCTTGTGTGGTGGACCAGATCACGTCGCCATCCTTATTCACGAGGCGCACAGCCGCGATCGCCTCGTGGCGCCGTTCGGCGGAGTGCTCCGACTCGTTCTCGCCCAGTCCCAACCCGCCAGAGGAGCTACGCTGATGGTAACCGCCTCCGGTTCCCAGATTCGCATGCGCATTCAAGCTGTCAGACGAGGTATGGACTTCGGTGAAGACCAGGTCTTCGGATCCGCCGCGTATCACAGCGTCCGCCCGCTCCTGGTTCTCGGTGACGACGAACAGCTTGGTGCCTTCCAGGCTGCTGATCAGAATTTCGCGCATTTGGGCGGCGGTCTCGCCGCCGGTCAGCCGGTCCACATAAACACGCTTGACTCCCAGCAACTGCCGGAGCTGCGTTTCTTCAATCGAAGGTGGCACCGGCTCCAGCGCCTTGGCGGCCATCCCGCAACACGCCAGGAGCAGGAGTTTCCTCATCGGCTCCCCTTGCGCGCTTCATCATCTTGATATTCGACGCGCCGCCCTGTGCGTGCCTCCAGGCTCGCCAGCACCGACCGGATGTCGCCCTTGTCCACGCGAAACACCAGCGCCTGCTCCTTGCCATCGTTGTCCAAGTACCCCACGGTTACGAAATGCTTGCGGGACTTGCTCAACAGCAGCACCGGTGAAATCAGAACCGCGGCGGCGTAGCGGCGGCTAACGGTTTGTCCGTACTCGAGCGAGTTGACCTTACTATACTCGATGCGGAATTCCGCGCGGCTACCGCGCAGCGTAAGCGCTTCGCTGCTGGTCATATCCAGATGGGTGTCGGATTTGAGTTCGATTCCCGGGAGCGTACCTCCAACGAATTGCGCGCGGAATCCTGGCTGGGCAACCAGGGTGGGCAGTACGAGCAGCAGACTGCTCAGCATCCCCAAACAAACATTTTTCATGGCCGTATGGAGTTAGTGCCGACGCAGAAATCAGACTCTCAGGTGTTTTTCCGGCTGGACGCCCAGTTGACCGTTATTGCCAATCCACGATTACGCCCATGGCGGCACTCAACATTTCGTCCGTGCTCTGAAAGCCGTACTCTACCGTCTTGGAAGCGTCCGGGTTCTTCGGATTGCTGGCGGAGTTGTCCCAGTGGGCGGTCACCTCGACATGTGTGCCTTCCGGCAACCGAAGTGGCTTCTCAAAATAGTAGATGACCTGCCAATGGAAGTCATAGTGCGGCACACTCAGCACGGTTTGCGATTCACCCGTCGGAGATACCAGCCGGATGGTCATATCTTTGCCGCGCAGGTGCATGTGAGGCTGCACGAAAACCAGCTCCACCGGTTCGCCGAACGTCAGCCGCGCGTGGCCCTCGTAATTGGCATCGCCGGGCGGAATTTCCCATTTCCAGGATGCCGCCACCGCGGACATGAACCGCTTCTGCGGCGCTTCCTTCGCCAGCGTCAAGCCCACTCGTGTCTGGTCTTGTACGGAGGTCTTGCCGTTGGGTGTGTAATGAACTTGTAGCACGATGTCTGACCCGGCCGGAATCAGCTTAGCCGAGTGGTCCACATCAAATCGCTGCGGTTGCATTCCGGGCGAGTAGGCGCCGAGCAACTCGTAACTCATATTGACGGGGTTTGCCTGTGGGTCACTTCCGTTCGAAGAGGGTAGCGGTGGCATGTAGGGGACGAACGGCTTGGCATCCTTCATCCACTGCGACCCCGGCGGGCGAACGATAGCAAGTTCGTGGTGCACCACGGAGCGCGCGCTAGGCCGCATCTCCACGGCCGTCACCCAGGTGTCCTTGGTGAATCCCGTCGGCATGACGATATAGACGTAGTCCAGAGTGCCAGTTGCCGGAACGATGAACGGATCCGGCATTTGAAATACTTCATCCGCCCGGATGTTCCATCCTTCGGTCCATTTCACCGGCGCCGGCTTGTCTTTCTCATCGCCTTCCGGCGCTCCCGCATCTATCCACGCCTCGATGGTGCGCACATCGGCCGCGCCGAGCCTCCGATCATTGGCGAAATGGCCGTACTGCGGATCGGCGAACCAGGGCGGCATTTTTCGGGCGGCCACGGCCTGCTTGATGGCTTTGGCCCAAGGCCGTGTGTCCGCATACGTGAGCAAGGGCATGGGACCAATTTCGCCCGCACGGTGGCAGCTCTGGCAGTGCTTCTGAAGGATGGGGAGGATGTCTTTATTGAATGTTGGCCCGGCGGCCAGGGCTGCAGTTTGCAAAATGAGAACGGCTATCGCGCTACGCATACGTCGGCCCCGAGCGCTCCACTTTGCGTTGTCTAAACCGCTAAGACCACTCAGACAGGCTATGCCTGCACACCTAAAATAGCAGCTTCAACGCCAGCTGGATCTGACGCGGCTGGCTATTGGTGGCCTGGATTTTGGCGGCGCTGGCGTTCAGCGCAGCCCCGGCGAAAATCTGCGTGTTCGTGGGAAGTAACTGAAACGACGGATGATTCATGATGTTGAAGGCTTCCGCACGGAATTGAATCGTCACGCGCTCGGACGCCTTGAAATCCTTGGTGAGCGAGTTGTCCAGATTCCACAGGTTGGGACCGATGATGGTATCGCGTCCGGCATCGCCATACGTGCCCAACGGCTGCAGAGTGAAGCATCCGGTGTTGAACCAGGCACCCAGGGTCTGGAAGCCCGAGTAGAGATTGCATCCGGCGACCTCGTTCGGCCGGCCGGTATTGGAGCCCGTGCCCGTGAAAACGCGATTTGGGGCCGAGGTCGCATTGAAGGGAGCGCCGGAAAGGTAAGAGAAGGCGCCGATGATCTGCCAACCATTTACCGCGCCGCCGACAAAGCCAGGGACCTTGAAGGGAACGCTGTAAATGCCGCTCAGACGCAGGTTGTGCTCGCGGTTGAAGTTCGAAAGCCCGCGATCGAGGGCCACATTAATGGGATTGGACGCGATGCCGCCTCCATCCAAACCATAGGTGCCCGAGCCGTTATCGATCGACTTGGAAAACGCGTAGGAGAACTGCGCCTGCCAGTTCTTCGAGAAGCGGTGATCGAGACTCACTTGCAGCGCGTTGTAATGGGAGTCGGCAAGATTGTCGGCGAGTTGCAGGCTGTTGTACTGCGGGTCCAGGCGCGGGTTCGGAACACCGGTCGCACCGGCGAATGTCGGGGCTCCGTTGTAGAAGCACCCCGCTGTTGCTGAAAGGCACGGTTGCGGGTAATTAAAGTCCCGCTGGATGAACATGTGCAAATTGTGCGAGCCGATGTAACCGACAGTCAAAACCGTATTGGGCATGAGCTCGCGCTGTATATTGAAGTTCCACTGCATCTGATAGGGGGTGGAGTGAACTCCGTAGTAGTCGCCATTGGTAATGCTCAGGGTCCCGTTGGTGGGGACGTTGACGGTGTTGCTACCGGGACCGAGATTCGAATAGGGAACAGGATACAGCAGGCCTAGCGCCGAGGTTTGTGTCGCGGTGAGGAAGGGCGGCTGCAGCCAATAATTCAGATCGCGCGAGAACACCACATTGTGGAACATGCCAAAGCTGGCCCGAACCGATGTCTTGTGATCCGCAAAAGGGTCCCACGCCAGTCCCACGCGCGGATCGATGTTCCGCAAAGAGGGATTGGAGGCCGTGGAAGTGGTTACCGGCACGAAAGCTCCACCAGGCTGAAATGGGTTGATCAGGTTGTACATCTGATGGCGTACTTCACTTATGATGCTGGTAGGCGAATAACGCAAGCCAAGTGTCAGCGTGAGCTTATTGGTGGCCTTCCACTGATCTTCGACGTACGGGCTGTAAAGCCAATAACGGTAGTCCTTGGTGGCATCCGCGGTAGGATTCTGAACGTCGGAAACTTGCCCCTGAACCTGAGAGGCCGCACCCGTCAGGAAGGCGTTCATATTCGGGAAGGTCCAGTTGCTGCCGACAACAAACGGCGCCCACGTGTTCTCCCGCATTCGGGTCGCGGTACCCCCGAACTTGACGGTGTGCGCGCCCGAAGTCCAAATCACGTCGTCTCCGAAGGAGAACTTGTTGGGGACCAGATAGAAAGGAAGGGTCGTGCTGGCGCCGATCGCGGTGAGGCCCGAGAAGGTGGCGATGGTGCCGTCCTCGCGGCCTGCCGCAGGTCCAAAAAACTGTAGGGGATGTGTTCCCGGAGAGCTGAGCGTTCCAGGTGTGACCACTCCATTGTTGACCGTGGGGGAGCCGAATACATTGGCATCTTCCCACGTGCGCGAAAACCCGACGTGCACCGCGTTAATCAACCTTGCTGAGATCAGACGCCGTTCTTCGACGCTGACGAAATGATCCCTGGTGGTGTCCAGCTCCGGCCAAAGGGGAATGCCGGTTGTGAAGGTTCGCTGCGCATAGTCCAGCACGTAACGCACGAAGAGCGTATCTTTCGCGGAGATGGTGTAATCGATGCGGCCGAGGATGTAGTTCTCGTGCCCCTGCAACGGATCGAGCACCACCGCCTGCCCGGTCTGGCTAGGTGCGCCGGCCGCCGTAGACAACTCCTGGTTGTAGTTTGGCAGTGGCCACAATGCCATCGTGTTCCGGATGGCACTTTGCACGGCGGGATTGGCGCCGAATGGGGTGTTGACTTGCGGGACGGGCGCGCCACAACCGCCGCTGGCGGTAGCCGTCGTCAGGAATTGGTGGGCGCAAGCGTCGGGAACCGTCGCAATGGCACTCGTAACCTGCGATTTCCGCAGACCTTCATAAGTTGCGAAAAAGAAGATCCTGTCCTTTTTGATAGGGCCTCCGACGCTGCCGCCAAACTGGTTCTGGTGAAACGGTGGAGCGCCCTGCTGCAAGTCGAAGAAGTTACGATCTTCCAGCTTGTCATTGCGTAGGAATTCGTAGGCGGACCCGTGGAAGCCATTCGTGCCGGGACGGCTGGAGGCGTTGATCACCGCGCCGTTGCCACCGAACTGGGTGCTGTAGGTATTGGTAAGAGTCTGGAATTCCGCAATCGCTTCCACTCCCAGCGCCGTTCCCAGACCGCCCGCTCCGGGGCCGTTGTTCCAGAAATTCGTGAGATCCTGGTCGTCCAGCAGGTAGGCCTGACCCGAGGGCCGTGAGCCGGCAATGGAGTACTTTTGACCGTTGCCATAGAAGGTGCTGCCGCCTCCGGGACCATTCAATGGAATTTGCGTGACACCCGGGGCCAGCGTCAGCAACTGGGTAAAGTTCCGCCCGTTCAGTGGCAGGTCTCGAATCTGCTTGGATTCCACCAGAGCTCCCACCGCGGTCGACTGGGTCTCTACCTGTGAAACGTCGCCTTCGACCGTGACTGTCTCCTGCGTCTGCCCGACGGGCAACGAGAAATCCACTACCGGCTGGCTACCCACGGTTAGCGTGATCCCGCGCCGCACCACCGTCTGGAAGCCGGTCTTGGCGGCGTGCACTTCATAGTCGCCAATTTGCAAATCCGCCACCGTATATCGGCCCTGGTCGTCGCTGACGGCGGTCTGGGCAATTCCGGTTCCTAAGTTCCGAACTTGAATCGACGCTTCGGCAATCGCCGCACCGGAGGAATCGGTAACCGTGCCCAGGATCCGTGCCGTCGCCTGAGCCTCCAGGCGCGGTACTTGCACTAGTGCGAACAGCAACCCTGCGCTCAATGTGACTATGGAAGCTCTAAGGTGATATCGCCGAGTACCCAGCATTCGAGGCCTCCCTCTGCTGGGACGAGAGTCTATCAGAGGCTCTGATCAAGCGCTTCCAGAAATACCTCCGGCTTTTGCAGAATCCTGACGTCCGTTTCGGAATTTACATCTTTCCCCAACGGCCTAACTAGCAGCACTTAGCACGCGCATACTTCGCCTGCAGCCGGTGCTCGCAGAAGTGCCGCCACTCGGCCGCCGAGTGCTCGCGCCCACGGGCGGCCAGGTGACGCTGGTAGGAATTCTCGTCGGCCAATTCGCGCAGCAGCGCCAGGAGCAGCTTGCCGAAACGCCTCATAGCTCCTCCGCCTGCAATTGCGATGAGACAAACGGAGTCTCGTTCACGCGCCGGTCCCGCGTTCCCCGCAGAAGGCCGTACCAGATGCGCAGCGAATCCAGCAGGATGATGGCGACCAGCAGCGCCAGCACGCCGCACACCACCGCATCGAGCTGCGCGTTAAAGATGAGGGCCGCTGTAGTGGTGGTCTGCGGTCCCGTTGCCAGCTTTTCCGCTTGCGACAGGAACCCCAAGTACGGGTCCGACGAAAAGATCTTCTGCCAGGACGCGGTGAAGGTCACCGTCACCAGCCATGCCAGCGGCACGCACGTGATCCACAGGTATTTGGGACCGTGCATCTTGAGCAGAATGGTGGTGGCCACGCACAGCGCCACCGACGCCAGCAACTGGTTGGAGATTCCGAACAGCGGCCACAGCGAATTAATCCCGCCCAAAGGATCGCGCACGCCCTGGATGAGGAAATAGCCCCAGGCCGCAACAATCACGGTTGTCGCGACGATCACGCCGGTCATTCCGGCCGGCTTACGCGCGCGCGTCGACGCCTGGGCTACCAAGTCATGCAGCATGAAGCGTCCCACTCTGGTCCCGGCGGCGATGATCGTCAGAATGAACAGCGCCTCAAACATGATGGCGAAGTGATACCAGAAGCCAAGGACCGCCTCGCCGCCGCCGCCGCGTGAGAAGATCGCGGCCATGCCGAGCGCCAGTGACGGCGCGCCTCCGGTTCGATAGAACAGCGTCTGTTCCCCCACGCTGCTTGCCAGATGGCTCATGTCGGTAACGGACACCGGAAAACCCCACCCGGAGATGGTCGCTACTGCGGCGGCAGGTGTCGCCCCAACGACGCCTGCCGGAGAGTTCACGGCGAAATACACGCCAGGCTGCAACACGCACGCGGCGATCATCGCCATAATGGCGACGAAGCTTTCCATCAGCATAGAGCCGTATCCCACGGGAAACACGTGAGACTCCTTGGCGATCATCTTGGGCGTGGTACCCGAGGAGATTAAGGCGTGGAACCCCGAAACCGCCCCACAGGCGATGGTGATGAAGCAAAATGGAAAAACCTTGCCCGCAAAGATGGGTCCGTTTCCATCCACGAATCGCGTGAATGCGGGAAGCTGTAGCTCCGGTCGCACAAACAGAATGCCTACGGCTAAGGCGACCACCACACCGAGTTTGACGAACGTGCTCAGGTAATCGCGGGGCGCCAGGAACAGCCATACCGGCAGCACGCTGGCCGCGAAGCCATAGATCACTACCGACACTGCCAGCCCCAACGCTCCCAGCGAAAACACGGGACCCCAAGTGGCTGAGGCCGCTATCGAGCGGCCCGCAAAAATGCTCGCGATCACCAGTGCGAATCCGATGGTGGAACACTCCAGCACGCGTCCGGGCCGCCAATAGCGCAGGTAGACGCCCATGAACAAAGCAATAGGCATGGTTGCGGCGATGGTGAAGGTGCCCCACGGGCTGCCCTTGAGCGCGTTCACGACCACCAGCGCTACCACGGCCAGCAGGATGATCATGATCAGCAATACCGTAAGCAGAGCGATGAATCCGCCCACCTTGCCGATCTCCTCGCGCGCCATCTGGCCCAGCGATTTGCCATCGCGCCGCACGGAAGCGAAGAGGATGACGAAGTCCTGCACGGCGCCACCGAGCACCGCCCCGATGATGATCCACAATGTTCCCGGAAGATAGCCGAACTGCGCGGCCAGCACTGGACCAACCAGCGGTCCCGGTCCGGCGATAGCCGCGAAGTGGTGTCCGAAGACGATCCACTTGTTGGTAGGCTCGAAGTCGAGCCCATCGCGGAGCCGCTCGGCGGGGGTGGCGCGCTTGTCATTCAGCACCATCACGCGCGCCGCAATGAACTTGGCGTAAAAGCGGAAGCCCACAGCATAGGTGCACGCCGCGGCCACCACCAGCCAAATGCTGTTGATTGGCTCACCGCGCCGCAGCGCGATCCCACCCAAGCAGAAGGCTGCCAGAACCGCTACGACGGCCCACGCCAGACGACCGATTAGTTTCACGCCCAAGAGTCTACTACGATTGTGTGGCAGGCTTCAGCCTGTAGCGGGACTTCAGTCCTGCTCCTCCAAGCGACGGCAAAGCAGGGGCTAAAGCCCCTTGCAGGCTGAAAGCCCGCCCCACAGTTCTAATGCCGCTGCCGATCTGCGGAATCCCCTGCGCGCGGCGAGTACTTATTCAGTTCGGCAATCAACGGCCGTGCGGCCGGCGGCGGCGGCGCATTATCGTTCAAGACTTCCCTGTTTGAAATCTTGTGGCCATACAAGTCTTCGTTTCGCTTGTCGTCAGGCCGCAGAGTGGCGCCGCTCAAGGAAATCCCTGCGAACACGCCTCTCGCTCGGGACCACGCAAGAATCTCGGCATGCAGTTCCACATCGGTCGCTGCCTGGGCCGTCCTACCGACCGGTCCTGCGGCGACAGACGCGTCCGCACCCAGCGTGAACTTATCGCTCATCAGCTTGTCCATGCCACGCTGGCTCATGATTAGCATCACCACATCAGTGGACGTACCGCCAATCTGGAATCCCACGCTGCCGCCTTCCACCCGGACCATCGCTGGCGCACTCCAGCGCGATCTGTCGGGTCGACGACATTCGGCGACTCCGCGTCCGTATTCGCCACCGACGATGAATGCGCCTTTCTTCAACCCCGGGACGATCACTACGCATTGCGCCTTTTCCAGCAGGTCCTGCGGAATACCCTTATCAGGTGTCTGCATAACCTCCTGGAACACCTCGGTGGCATCCTTGATACTTTCCTGCGCGGTATCGGCAACCAGCGCCGAAGCCGGAATGATCAACGATGCAACTATTGCCGGAATTCGCATAAGTCTCCAACCTCCGTAGCAAAGTGATGCAAGCCGAGATCCATAGCCGAACTGCCAAAGGGAACCGAAGGTTGAAACGGTGAGCTTTCGCACCAGGGGGGTTGTGTTACTTGCGTCCCAGAAGCCGCAGCCGCACCGCAAACGCTCGCGCCTGCCCTCTTCCGTACGTTCGGAAGACCGGCGTTCCGATCACATTATTCACGAAGTTGGGATTGCCGTTGTTGGTTAGATTATTAACGCCGAAGCGCCACGCCCATAGGTAGTGCAACACATGGAACTGCCGCTCCAGATGTAAGTTGATATCGAAGTATCCAGGCAGGCGCGCAGAATTCACGCTTCCTACTAGAAAACCTGCCTCATCCACCACACTGTAGGGAAAGCCGGTCCGGTATTCCACCAGATAGGCTGCGGTGGTTTGGTTGGTGAGGAATTGCAGCGAATGGGGAAGCAGGCGGCCGGGAAGAGGCGCCCAACCCCACATGTGCACACGATTCGGCGTGTCCCACGGATTCGGGCCGGGCATCTGCGGCGCGAAGATCGGATTCTCCAGGCTGTATTCCACGGCCGCGTCGGAGCGGGAGCTCGACCGCGTGTACCCGGCGAACCACTCGAAGCGCCCCGCGAAAGTGTGCCTCACGCTGATATCGAAGGCGTCATAACGGTCTCGACGCGAATTGCTGAGCAGGTACGGCGCGGCGCCCCCTTGCTGCAGTGCGGCCGCCGGAAAGCCCGGAAGAAAAGTAAAACCCTGGTCACCGACGCGATGCAGGTACCCTGTCCGAAGGTAGAAGGCCCTGGGAAGCTTGTGTTCCACGCTCATGCTGGTGGCCGCGTAATACGGCGCTCGCAGGCGTTGTTCATTGATCAGGAATGAGCTCTGGATCTGTCCAACGGGGGTGCCGTCGGGGAGAAAGAACGTCGACAGACTCGTCTGGTCCTGCTGGCGGGTGAACAGGGCCAGGTTGACGGCATCGTAGTAAATGCCCCAGCCCGCCGAGAACTTGGTATTGCGCAGGAAACCGGGCGCCCAGACGGCGGAGACGCGGGGGGCCGCTTCCATTTGGCGGACGATTTCGTTCCATTCCACGCGCAGGCCGGCTTCGAATGCCAGGCCTTCGCGCGGCGCCCAGTGATCCTGAATGTACTCGGCGGCTTCGAAGTTCTTGCGCGTTTGAAAGGGACTACCGACGAACTGCACGAAGCGCGCCACGCTGTTATCGGCGCGAAGGATTTCATAATCGTGCCGCAGCACCGTCTGGTGGAATGCTTCGCGCTCAAAGTCGATGCCGAACTTTAAGCGATGCGTGCCGCCCAGATGCAGCGTGGGCAGAAACAGATTAGAGGTCCACTGTTGCCGGTAGAAATGACGATCGAGGTTGACGAAATAGTTTCCCCTGCTGCCGTACGGCGTCATTTCGAAAAGGCTAGTGCCTTGCGGAACGGTCCGCTCGAAGCCCCGGCTGTCGGCGAACCCTATGTCCAACAGAGTTCCGCCGCTGAAGTACTTCTGGTCGCGCAGCGTGCTCATGTAGAGTTGCTGTCGGTTATTGGTAGTAGTCTCCACGGGGTTGAGGAAGCTTAACCCGTTATGATCGATATCAGCCAGGTTAAACAGAAAGCTGCCAGTGAGAATATTGGTCGGCGTCAGGTTGGCTTGAAACCGGCTCAGGTTGTCGACGGTTATGCCCCGCGTATGGTCCTGGCCGGGCGGCAAGTTGTGAACCACGTCCACATAGTAGAAGCCATCCAGGCCTTCGTGAAACCAGACCCGGCCCTTGACCAGCGGACCGGAGAACTCCAGGCGGGGCGTCCATTTATTCACGTGCAGGCCGCTTTCGGTAGAGACTCCGGGGATGAAGTTAGTGCCGTCAAAGCGCCATCGGTCGTCCCCCATCTTGGTCTTCAGATCGAGCACGCCGGAAGAACCGCGTCCGTTCTCCGCCGAAAAGCGGCTGCTCTCCAGGTCGGTCGACTGAATCGTCTCTATATTCACGCGCGCGTTCAGCTCGCCGGTGACCGGGTCGGAGATGTTGAAACCATCCAGCGTGTAGTTGGCCTGGCTGGTGCTTCCTCCATTGAAGTGCGGCCGGCCGGCGTTGTCCGCGACTACACCATCCATCAGCGGCAGCGCGCTACGGTAATCCTGGGAGGCCGGATAGGGCACAGTCTCGATTTCTTTGTTGTCGAGCTCCTTGTGGTCAGAGGGCTGTTGCGGGTCGATGGCCGGCGAGGAAGCGGTCACGTCGATGCGCTCCGAATACTCCTGGAGATGGTTCAATGTGATGGTGAGCTGATTGGTGCCCTCGACGAATGTCTGGCCCTTTCCCTTATACAGGTAGAACCCCTGCCGCTCGGCGCTGATTTGGTATTCGCCGGGAGTCGGGAGACTCAAGTTCAGATTCCCGGCCAGATCGGAGGAGCGGACGGCAGCGATGCGGTCATCCGGAGTGCGGAGTTCCACGCGCGCGCCCGCCACGGCCTCCCCGGTTTCGTCCAGCACCCTGGCGGAAACGGAAACTTGAGCATGCGCGACCGATGCGAGCAACAGAAATCCGACAAACGCACCGGTACGTGAAGGGGCCCGATTCATGGAGCTTCGCCTAGTTCAGCATACATTGCGGCGCATGATAAGCGCCTGTCAAAAGAAAGCGGGCCGAACCCCTAAGGGCCGGCCCGCCGGAGAGTTGAAACTGGCGATTGTTCTAGAACGTTATGTGCGCCGTAAGCTGGGCGCTACGCGAATTGCTCGAGAAGAACCCTGGGTAATTGCCAAATTGGGAATTGTTCGCTTTCAGGAAAGCGTTGTTGACTGATTCGGTTTGGTCCGGGGCGACATCGTTTATGAACCCACCAACAAACTGCGAATGGTTGAATAGATTGAACGCCTGAACGCCGATGTCAAACTTTATTCTCTCGGTAAAGTTGAGGGCCTTCCGCAGCGACGCATCAAAGTTATTGATGCGGCCCAACGGATAATCATTGCGGCCGGCGTTGGAAAGGGCTCCAAGTCCCGCGGAGATGAAACGTGCGTTGGGATTTTTGGCGACATAAGCAACAATCTGCTTGCAAGAGCCCGAACTGCAACTGGTGCTCGCCGGCACCGCTTGGCCGGTCGCCGTGTAGCCCGTAACGTCGCTCCCAACGGTGAAGGTCCCTGCCGGGTTGATGATGCCTCGATCCAGGGCGTCCCCATTCAGGTTCGAGTCGTAGCCGCTTAGCACCGTGGCATACTCCGGCGATTGGAAGGTGTAGGTCCCGGAGATTGTCCAATTGCCAACGATATTCTTCATCAGCCAGTTCTTGTTCTGAAATGGCCTGAAGTCATAGATCGGCGTGAACGTGAGGCGTTGGCGGCGATCGAGGGCCGAGGAGGCCCACTCTGCCCGCATGTTCTGATAATCCTGGGCGCGGCGCGGTGAGAGAATGGTCGAAAAGTTCGTGGCCGTGGAATCATCGAAATTGTGGCTCCAGGTATACGCCGCGATCATCTGAAAGTGCTTCGAATAGCGCTTGGTCATTTGCAGCGCCAGGCCGTTGTATCGCGAGTTGCCCCAGGGATGGTACCCCACGATGTTATTGGGGAAGCCATATTGCGCGAGAGTGTTGCGCTGGATGCTCTGGAGCGATCCAAGCGTCGTCGAGAGCCCGGCCAGAGTTGCGGCCGACGGCTGCTGTAAGAACGTCGGAATATAGTCGCTCGGGGTCACCGGGGAAATGATGTTCAGGCGAGTCTGATTCCAAAGGTGCACGCCTTTGGTGTAGACATAGCGTGCTTCCAGTGTGTAGTCGTGGGCCAGCAGCCGCTGTACACCCAACGTTCCGTTGAGTGCGTAGGGGCGGGTTGGATCGAAGGTGTAGGATGAGACCGCGGCGCGCGCCGCAGCCGGCGTCAGCGGGCCCGACGTCGCGGCAGCCGCCGTTAAACCACCGTTCGCCAGGAAGCCATTCACCGGAGTGTTGGGGCCCACGTCGAGTGTGGTCGCAAAGTAAGGCGGCGACGCGTTTTGGCTCAGGTTGGCGTAGGAGTTGTCGAAGGCACGGCTGACGCCGCCGCGGATGGACCATACGCCGCTCTTTCCGGGCGAATAGGCAAATCCGAAACGCGGCGACCACTCGTTGGGATTGGATTTCGGGGATGCGAAGTTGATGACGCCCGGAACGTCGGCGGGCGCGCTATATGCCTGGTAGCGTGAACCCACCGGAACAGTGACGTATTCGTAGCGTACACCCAGATTCAAGGTTAGGTTCGGCCGCACGCGGAAATCGTCATTGACGAAGAATGAGTGCTCCATGTTACCAAACGGCACGTCGGGAGCTCCCGCGGTGCGTTCGCCGCTGTTGGGAGTTCCAAAAGCGTTGCCCGATGGCACCTGGTCCAAAAGGTACTCCTGGAGAGACGCGTAATCGTAGTCGCCGCGGACGCGCTGCACAAAGAACCCGGCCAGGACTACGTCAACCGCTGAATAGCCGGCTTTGATGGTATGTTTCCCCCAGGATTTCGTGATGTTCTCCTGCAATTGCGCTGTGTTTTCGATAGTGCCGGTCGGCGTGTTAGGATCGACGCCGAGCTGAAAGCCCAAGTCGTCGAAGGAGATATTGGGGAACAGGCTAAGACCCGGGAATTGGAAATTACCCGCGCCTGTTCTCGCGTTGTTGCGCTTGTAGGAAACACGCAGCTCATTCTCCAGAGTCGGGGAAAAGTTGTGGAATTCCGAAATCGAAATGCTCTTGCTGATATTGGGGTTCGGTTGGTAGAACACGGGTATGTTCGCGTTGTTATCCAGGCCAGTGAAATTGGCATAAAGGAAGCGCCCGCGAAGCTGGTCCTTGGTGCTGATGTTGTAGTCTACCGCCACTACGGCATCATAAAAATTGGTGAAATTCGGCGAGGCAAACGAGAGGGGACCGGTCGGAATGTTGACCCCATTCACGCTAGTCGGAGCGTCCGAAGTAGCGGTTGGCGCCACCGGCACGTACTTCTCGAAAACCCCCAGGTTCGTCTTGCTCACACCGCTCATGCCATTGAGAGTGGCGAGGCCCGCCGCGGTGGGGGCGAAAACCGCACTGGCCGGCTGCGACGCCTGCCCCAGCGCGGCATATTCGAAATTGCCAAAATAAAACAGCTTGTCTTTCTTAATCGGACCGCCGATAGTGGCGCCAAGGCGATTGAAGTCGAAGCGGGGCAGCGAGTAGATGCCCTGGTGCGTGTTGAGTGCGTCGACTGCATCGAGTTTGCGATTCTGCATGTACTCATAGATCGAACCATGGAGCTGGTTGGTGCCGCTCTTGACGATCACGTTGAAGATCCCGCCGGAGCCGCCGCCGAATTCGGCGCTGAACTGGTTCTGCACGAGATTGAACTCGGCGATCGATTCGTTGGAGATGTATATCTGCGGTCCCGTGCCGTAATGATCATCATTGAGGACGCCGTCAATGTTGAAGCTGTTGTTCTCAGGACGCTGACCACCGACCGAAGGACCCGTACCTTGGCCCACGCCTCCCGCGGAAGCAACACCCGCACCTACCAGGCTGAGATTCCAGATACCGGCAGTGCCAGTTACGTGGGCAGACGCAGATCCCGCCATGGGGATGTCTACCGCCGTCCGCGAATCGTACGTGGTTTGCAATTGGGCCGTCGAGGTATCGATCGCGGCTGCTGCTTCGGACACCTCAACGGTCGTAGTTACAGAGCCCACCGCCAGTGTGAGATTCGCCGCTGTCGTGTTGTTCAGTTTTACCTCGACGTTCGCTAGCGTGGCAGTCGCAAAACCCTTGGCCGCGGCCGTAACATCGTAGCGACCCGCCGGCACATTGTTCACGCGATACTCGCCCGCCTCATTGGTCGGCGCTGTATATTTCACACCAGTGTCTTTATTGGTGGCGGTGACCGTCGTTCCGGCTACAGCGGCACCCGTGGCATCAGCCACCGTTCCGACGATAACGCCATCCGTAGCCTGCCCAAAGCTGAGAGTCGCCAGCGCGACCAAAAGTGCGAGAGGAGCGAACAAGCAAAGGATCGCCCGCAAGCGTCGAGAGGTAAACATCAGTATCTCCTTTAGTCCGCCGAGGGTTGCACGCCTAGGGCCAGTAGCGGTCCTCGCGTTAAGTGGCTCTATTTACGGGACGTTAAGCGAAAACTAACGGTATGACGGATTCCAGGATTGGTAGATGAGGAATTCTTAAGCCATTTAGAATCAATATATTTTTCGGAGCACCACGTCTTGAAAGTGACAGCAGGTCAACTTAAGCACTAGTTAACGCTGAGTTACAGGGATATGGAATTCTGCATTTTTTTCTACAGTTTTGTAAAGAAAAAATACTGCAGTACTCCCATTACCGGGTCGGGAATGGCTGGAGAATCGGTGGGATGCCGATGCCGCCATCTTCGAGTGCGACGCCCAACTGCAGCAGGGTGGCTTCCTCGAACGGGGCGGCTACCAGTTGCAACCCGATGGGCAGCCCTCGGCTGCTTAAACCGCAGGGCATGGAAAGAGCCGGCAGGCCCAACACATTAAAAGCGCGGACCAGCCGGGTCGCGAGTGCGCGGACGTCCTGATCCCCGTCGCGAAACCGTATCAGTTCTTCCCCTATGCGGGGGGCGGTGTTGGGAGTGGTCGGCATCATCAGGCAGTCCACTTCCTTCCACACGGCGGCGAATTCGATCTGCAATTTCCGCCGTAGACGTTGCGCGTTGACGTAGTCCACGGCGGGCAGGCAGCGGCCTTGGTCGAGCAGTGAAAGCACGTCCACGCCGAAGCGCGAACGATCCCCTACATAGCGTTCCAGGGTAGCCGCGGCCTCGGCGAGTAAGATCACATACCCGACGGCGTTGATGGCCTCGATATTGGGCACTTGGACCGGCTTTACATCCGCGCCGAGCGCCCCGGCGCGCGCAATGGCGCCGCGCACGGCCGATTCCACGTCCGGATCGAGCCGTTCGAAGAAGAACTTCTCCGGGAAGCCGAGGCGCAATCCTTGAAGGCTAATGCCGTCCTGGGGCGTGTAATCGACCACATGATGCCGTGAGGAGGACGGATCGCGCGGGTCGTAGCTGACGATTGCCTTAAAAACCGCAGCGGTATCGCGGACGTTACGCGCCAGGACTCCCACGTGGTCCAAGCTCGGAGCCAGCGGCAGCACTCCAAAGCGGCTCACCCGGCCGAAGGTCGGCTTGAACCCCACCACGCCGCAATAAGAGGCGGGAATGCGAACCGATCCGCCTGTGTCGGTTCCGAGAGCGGCGAAGACCAGATCGGCGCCCACCGCCGCCGCCGACCCACCGCTCGATCCTCCGGGAATGCGCTCCATGTCCCAGGGATTGCGCACCGCTCCAAAGTGGGGATTGTTGGAAGTGATCCCGTAGGACAGCTCGTGCATGTTGAGCTTTCCCATCACCACCGCGCCGGCGGCTTCCAGGGAGTCCACCACTGCAGCGCTTTCCGAGGCCAGGTAGTCGATTACCTTCGATCCGCCGGTGGTGTGCACGCCGCGTATGTCAAACGCGTCCTTCACGGCCACCGGGATGCCATGCAAAGGGCCGCGATCTACGTTTTCCTTACGTTCCCGGTCGGCCAGGGCGGCGCGGTCCATGGAAGTCTGAGGAAAAAGGGTGAGGAAAGCGTTGAGCGCGGGGTTCATGTGGTCGATGCGCTCGATGGTCGATTTAGTGAGTTCGAAAGAGGAGAGCTGGCGGTCCTGGAACGCCAGGGCGGCTTCGCGTA
Source organism: Bryobacteraceae bacterium (assembly GCA_035948775.1). Classification (GTDB taxonomy): domain Bacteria; phylum Acidobacteriota; class Terriglobia; order Bryobacterales; family Bryobacteraceae; genus PSRJ01. The sequence goes on along the minus strand of DASZIV010000198.1, from coordinate 27,288 downwards.
GCGTCACTCCTCACCTTCCGGAGTGGCCCGAAAGGAAACCGCCGGCATCTGTGACGGGGGGAGCGCCTCAGCCAGCGGGCGAAACACATCATCCACCGCTTGCAAGCCGCGTACCACGCGATCGAGCTCGCGGCCTGAGGCCGGGACTCCGTAAAGTTTCGCAATGGCGATCCAATCTCGCTGAATGTTCATGACCTTGATGGACTTCTCTCCATACGATATCCAATCTTCCGGTCCCTACAACAAAGAAACTTTGGTATTACGACGCGCGGCCCACTCCGCTCCCGCCAGTACGACCAGCGCGGCAACGAAGCTCCATAGCAAGATCAGGGCCGAGTGCTCAAAAACACCGTACTCGCGCTGCAGCTTGTCCCGCCACAAGGGGAAGAGGAGAACGTTGACATATTTCAGGGCTTCGAGCGCCAGACCAACCAGGATGGCGACCGGAGCCACTTTCGCCGGGTTGATCCTTCGGTTGGGCAGCAGCCAGTACACCAGAAACAACGCCAGGATGGACAAGGGCACCGCCGCGATTTTGAAAAGAAGAAGGTTGATCCAGTTTTGAATTGCGCTCGGCGAGCCCCCGCTCAGCGCCGTCAACATAAGCGACAACAGGGCCAATCCACCGCATGCGAAAATCAAGCCCAAGGCAATTAACTGATTCCGCCAATAGGGGCGGTTCTTAGTGACACCCCAGGTTTTATTGAGCGCGACTTCAAGCGGCTCGAAAACCCCGTTGGCGGTAAACAGCAGCAGAAACATGGACAGCAACTGGATGTTGCCGCGGGCGGGAAGATTGCGGCGGATGAAGGCGCCTAGGTCGCCGGGCAGCGAATCGTCCAGCGCCAGGTAGATGGCTGCTTCAGCCGCGCGCCAGTGCAGAATATTACGGCAAAACGAGAGCATGACAATCACGAACGGATAGAAGGACAGCAGCACGCTGGCGGCGATGGCCAACGCATAGACGTGCGCTTCGGTTTCGAACAAATACCGTAGCGTCGGCAGGGAATGCGCCCACCACTTACGCCTCTGTTCCGGTGGGGGTATGGGGATCAAGTTCCAGGGTAACTCAGGCGAGCTGTAGCGCCTCGCGCAGACCGGGGTCGTGGCGCACGCGCCAGATACGGCTATCCAGGAAATAATGGGTCAATCCGAATCCGCAGAAGAAACCGAATGCCAGGTCGGAAACGTTGCCGAGTTGGAAGCCCGGAATGCGGTAGAGAGCACTGAAGGCCAGGGCCACTCCGCCATACGCCAGCAAGCTGCGGCTGACCGCCGCGGGGATGCGTCCATTGTGTGACCGCGCCTCCGGGGCGGCGTAGCGATTGCGGTTGTGGAACCAAATGATGGCGTGATACTGCAGGTTGTGCACGATGGTGACGGTGGGCGTGGCGGACTGCCAGCTCAGGAATGCGAAGGTGAGCCAGTGGAGCGGAATGACGGCCAGCAGCAGCAGGTGCTTGGGACGATTCCACGGCTCGCCCGCCCGCCAACGGACGGCCTGTCGCGACGCATAAACCAGAATCGTTGCCGCGACCACAACCCAGGCCGCGGTTTCCAAACGCGCCAGGGAAAACGGCAGCCCCAGTTCCTCCGGATGGTGGATGAAGAACCGGTGGAACGGTGGAAAGACCAGCATCACACCCAGAAAAACGCGGTCCAGAATGTTGTCGAGCCGCTGCAGGTCGCGGTTCTTGACCTTGTACAGCACCATGAATCCGTAGTGCTGCCGGATTACGTGATAGTAAGCCCAAACCGCTACCAGAAGGGCGAGGTATCCCTTGGCGCCCGCGAGCACCATGATCGGACCCAGTGAGAAGAAGAAAATCAGGCTTCCGTAGAGGAGCGTGCGGTTGCGGGCGCGCGCTTCTTTATCGAAGAAGGTGCGCGAGGCCGTGCCGAAGATGTGCGTGCCATCGAAGCCCAGCGACCAGAACCACCACAGAAACGAGGCCGGCACATGCAGCACTACGAACAACAACAGGTAAATGTACCCGGCGAAGCCGCTGCCGATGACCAGCGACAGGTCGACACCGCGGCCGATGATCCACCGCGATTCGGATGTGCTTGGAATGGGCTGTGCGATTGCCGCCACGCGAAGTCATCATAGCGCGCGATGAGATAATATGTCATGCCACATCACCTAGCACTCGCTCTTCGAGAAGCTGTCGATCGGGAAGCAGTTCTGCTGCGGGCCGTAGCGGAACGCGACGCCTCCGTGAAACCTTCGCCCAAAGTCTGGTCGAAGAAGGAGGAATTGGGGCACCTGATCGACTCGGCCGCCAACAACCACGTCCGCTTTGTGCGCGCGGTGCTGGAGCCGGAGTTTCGAGGCGTCGGATACGCACAGGATGCCTGGGTGAGCCTGCACGGATATCACGAGATGCCGTGGACGGAGATCATCGACTTTTGGCAGCGATACAACTATTTCCTGGCGGGACTGGTGAAGCGGATTCCGGAAGTCCGGTTATCGGCGAGCTGCGTGGTCGGCGAGAGCGTGCCGGTGACGCTGCAGTTTCTGATCGAGGATTACACGCTGCACATGCAGCATCACCTGGATCATATTCTGGCCAGGGAGAAGATCACGGAGTATCCGGGCGCGGCGGTGGGGGTGTAGGGTTTGCGGAACCGATATTACTTAAGCGCAGCCGCAGGCACCAGGGCGCGGAGATCATCCACCCAGTAGTCCGGCTCGAACTGCGCTAGTTCTTCCGGGTTGCCGTAGCCGTAGCGCACGGCGCAGATCTGGACGCCGGCACGACGTCCGGCTTCCATGTCGGCCGCCGAGTCGCCTACCATGAGGCAATCCTCCGGTTTGGCGTCCAGGGCCGCGAGTGCGGTCAGAATCACGTCAGGGGCGGGTTTGCAGGGAAAGCCATCCGTACCTTGGACATGATCGAAATGCTCTAGTAACCGGAACTGCTCCAGCACCGCTCGCGTCGTAGGCGTGCCCTTGGTGGTAGCCGTCCCCTTGCGCCCGGGCAGGATCGCGAGCGCCTCGGCCACTCCCGGATACGGGCTAGTTTGCGCGTGGCCGCGCCCCAGATAGCACATTCGATATTGGCGGATCAGGTCGTCGATCTGTGGTTGCGTGTAGTGCGGCAAGACATCGCTGAAGAGCGCGTTCAGGTGGAGACCAATATATTGCTTCAGCGATTCAATGGGGAGACGCGGGCAACCAGTGGGTTCGAGTACTTGCTGGACTGCGCCACAGATGTCCGCGGCGGAGTCCAGCAAAGTGCCATCGATGTCGAACAGATAAACCGGAAATGCCGGGACTTGTCCGCGCTCCCGGGTCACGCCGGTTGCGGGCCTACACCTTCGGAGAAACCTGGGGCACGACGCCCTTCGGGGCGAAGCACTTGCTGCGTGTGGTCTTCGGCGTCTTTACCGGAAGCGGGCAGCGGCGGCAGCGGCTGTCCGTTGATAAGCTGCATCACTTCGTTGCCGTCGAGAATCTCGCGTTCCAACAAAGCTTCGGCGATCCGGATGAGAGCCTCGGAGCGCTCTTCGAGAATGGCGGCGGCGGTATCGTATCCGCCCTTGACGAGCTTCTTCACCTGCTCGTCGATGCGGATCGCTGTCTCTTCGCTATAGTCGCGATGCTGGGCGATTTCCCGGCCAAGGAAGATCTGCTCTTCCTTCTTGCCGAAGCTCAACGGCCCGAGTTCGCTCATGCCCCACTCGCAAACCATTTTGCGGGCCATGTCGGTAGCGCGCTCGATGTCGTTGCCCGCGCCCGTGGTCATGTGGTGCATGTACTTCTCTTCAGCGATGCGGCCGCCCATCAGAATGGCCAGCTGCGCGAGCAGGTAGTCCTTGCTGTAAGAATGCTTGTCGTCGATGGGCAACTGCATAGTGACGCCCAGGGCCATGCCGCGCGGAATAATGGTGACCTTGTGCAGCGGATCGGCTTCCGGTAGGACGACCGCGACCAGCGCGTGGCCGGCTTCGTGATAGGCCGTGTTGCGCTTCTCGGCGTCGCTCAGGATCATCGACTTGCGCTCGGCGCCCATCAGGATCTTGTCCTTGGCCAGCTCGAAATCGATCATCATGACAACTTTACGGTTCTGACGCGCGGCGTTCAGCGCCGCTTCGTTGACCAGATTGGCCAGGTCGGCACCCGCCAAGCCCGGCGTACCACGTGCCAGCACGGAAAGATCGACGTTGTCACCGAGCGGGATCTTCTTGGTATGCACCCGCAGGATAGCCTCGCGGCCGGTAACATCGGGACGCCCCACCACCACCCGCCGGTCGAACCGTCCGGGCCGCAGCAAAGCCGGATCGAGAACATCCGGGCGGTTGGTAGCCGCCACCAGGATCACGCCTTCGTTCGATTCGAAGCCGTCCATCTCCACCAGCAACTGGTTCAGGGTCTGCTCACGCTCATCGTGTCCACCGCCCAAACCGGCGCCGCGGTGACGGCCTACCGCGTCGATTTCATCAATAAAGATGATGCACGGGGCATTCTTTTTGCCTTGTTCGAACAGGTCGCGCACGCGGCTGGCGCCTACGCCAACGAACATTTCCACGAAATCCGAACCGGAAATCGAGAAGAAGGGTACGCTGGCCTCACCGGCGATAGCCCGCGCCAGCAGGGTCTTGCCCGTTCCGGGAGGGCCGATCAGCAGCACGCCTTTGGGAATGCGGCCGCCCAACTTCTGAAACTTTTGCGGCTCGCGCAGGAATTCGATGATCTCCTGTAACTCTTCTTTTGCCTCTTCCACGCCGGCCACGTCCTTGAACGTGACCTTCTTCTGCTGGGTGGAATGCAGACGGGCGCGGCTCTTGCCAAAGCTCAGTGCCTTGTTGCCGCCGCTCTGCATCTGCCGCATCATGAAGATCCAGAACGCGATCAGGACAATGAACGGCGAAGCGTTGAGCAGGATGGAAATCCAGTTACCGGAACTGGCGTCCTTGATCTCGACGTTGACGTTCTTGTCCTGGAGCAGCTTGTACACGTCTGGATAATTGGTCGGGATCAGGGTATGCAAGCCCAGGTTTTGATTCTGGAAAACTCCGTGAACATCGTTGCCGCTGATGGTGACTTCCTTGACTTGGCCCTGTTGGACCTTATCCAGAAACTCGGTGAAGGTAAGCGTTTGCTCCTTACGCCCTTGGCCGGTCCGCACCACGGCGAACAGCAACACGGCTATGCCGATTAGAACAACCCAGAAAAGTGCGGTCTTAAGATTAGAATTCACGAAACCTCCTGCCGGCCTTCTATATTCATATAGACGTAACCTTGACCCGGTCCGATTCCGATTTCGCGGATCATCAAGATCTTCCTGGCGCCGGGTTGCGCAGCCAGGCGGGCGTCCGGGCCGAAGCGCCGCGTCCAAACGATGGATTGACCATCAGTCAGGACCGGCCAATGACGCCGTTCCCAAAGCGGAATGCGGAACTGCTGGAAGAGGGTTTTAATCTTTTCCTCGCCGGTATTCCCAAGGGGTTGGTATTGGTCTCCGGGGCGCCAGTTCCGCAAATCCAGCGGACCGGCCAATTTCTCCCAATCGACCCCACTCGTCTCCTTCATATTATATACGCATTCCCCGTTTTCGGAATATTCCGATTTTTCAACGATTTCCAGAGATAACACCCGGTCACTTCCGGGTACCCGGACCACCCCCGGAACCGGCGCAGCCAGCCGGTAGTTTCGGTTTTGCAAGCCGTTGAGCTGTATCGGCCCGAAACGAAGCCAATCGAAGGAGCGCATGACGTCCAGATTGGGCGCCTGGAGACGTCCGTGTCCCTCGGTGGCGGTCGCCATTTCCAGCACGGCGGCAATGTGAGCGAAATCGATACTCCGGAGATCCCCCCTGACCATTTCGATGGCGCGGCGGACCAGCCGCCGGGCGGCGGCGAGGGGCAATTCCTTCAGGCAACCGGTTTGTAGAAGAACGAACCCATTTTGGGAAATCAGGTGACGGCCGCCAAGGCGGTCGATTTCCGCCTCCCAATAGCTTTCTTCCGCCAACGCCCAATCGGCCGTATGGCTCAAACTGCGCACGATGGCCGGGTTCCAATCTCGCGCCAGAGCCGGTAGTAGCTCGTGGCGAATGCGGTTGCGGGCAAATTCCGGGCTCCGGTTCGAGGAATCCTCCCGCCAGGGAATGCCGCGTTCGCGCAGGAACTGCTCGACTTCGGCGCGATCTACGGCCACGAGCGGCCGCACGATGCCTGCAGCCGTTACCGGCCGGATGCCGGCCAATCCGGCTGTTCCGGCGCCGCGCAAGAATCGGAACAACACAGTTTCCGCCTGGTCCGAGCGGGTATGGCCGAGGGCGATGCGGTCCACCGACCCGTTGGCGATCACCTCCCCGAAAAAGTCGAGCCGCGCCTGGCGGCCAGCCTGTTCCAGGTTGTGATCGGTGGTCGCCAATTCGGCCCGACGGAGCACGAAGGGTAGGCCGAACTCCGCGGCCAGGCGGCCGACGAACGCTGCATCCTCATCCGACTCCGCGCCGCGGAGACCGTGGTTGAGATGGAGGACGCTCAGGTGGAGGTTCCAGCGCGGAGCCAACTCGCGCAGCACGTGCAGCAGGCATACCGAATCTGCACCGCCAGAAACCGCCACGCCCGTTTTTTGGCCGGAGTGGAACATTTGATGGCGGACAATAGTGGCTGCCACGCGCTCGAGCAACGACGTTTCCTCGTTCTCATTGTACGCAGTAGGTTATGGTAACTACGATGACCGATCTCGTGACCGAACGCGCTTCCCGAATCAAGCTGCTGCTGATGGACGTCGACGGCGTCCTGACCAACGGTAAGCTGTTTTACGTGCCGGACGCCAGCGGGCGAATGGCCGAAACCAAGGGCTTCGATTCGCAGGACGGAATAGCCTTGCAGTGGCTGGACTGGCATGCGATCAAGACCGGCGTTATCAGCGGCCGCATCTCCCCCGCCACGGAGGAACGCGCGCGGCAAGTGAAGATGACGTATGTCTATCAGGGCCACATCGAGAAGGTGCCGATTCTGGAGGAGATCTTAAAGGACGCCAAGATCGACGGCAGCCAGGTGGCGTATGTCGGTGACGACCTGACGGACGTCGTGATCATGCGCCGTGTGGGTTTGGCGATCGCTCCAGCCAATGCACGCGAAGAGGTGAAGCGCGCCGCGCACCATGTGACCCAGGCTTCCGGCGGTGAGGGCGCGGTGCGGGAAGTGGTGGAACTCCTCATGAAGGCGCAGGGGCTTTGGGTGGAGATACTGAAGCACTACGAGATCGGGTGAGACTAATAGTAGATGGGCGCTGTTTCTGAAGCGCTTGCCGGCCTGCAGATAATTCAGGGAGTCGGTGTAAGTGGACCTCACCCCCGACACGGAAAGAAAGCTCGAGGCCCTCTCCACGCAGACCTCGCGGCCCGCCATTTCCGAGAGGAAATCCTGAGCGGCATCCGCGGCCTGGTACATTCTCCCGGTGTGGGCCATAGGCGTACAGAGCTCACCTTAAGGCCTGTGCGCTTTATTCGAGCGGCGTTCACCGGAGGAATCCGCTTTCGGCGGATTTCCGGCTCGCAACTGCTGGATTGCCAGATCCGCCCCCATTCCTAAACCCTCGTCGTCTGTAACTACACTCGTCGTCTTTAACGAATGCAACACCGTCGTCGGTTGCGAAATTTTCTGGGATAGAATCGGCTGGATGCCACTCTCAGCCGGGGATCGTCTTGGCCCGTATGAAATCGTTTCGCCAATCGGTGCGGGCGGCATGGGCGAAGTGTATAAAGCGCGGGACGGGCGACTCGACCGCATAGTCGCGCTGAAAGTTTCGAAGGCCGAATTCACAGAGCGTTTCGCCCGCGAAGCGCGCACCGTCGCTCAACTGAATCATCCCAACGTCTGCACCCTTTTCGATGTAGGGCCGAACTACCTGGTGATGGAGTTCGTCGAAGGGACGCCCCTTCTCTCCGATGCAAATCCGGGGCCGCTGCCGTTGGAAAAGGCGCTCGAATACGGGGGGCAGATTCTGGATGCTCTCGATGGCGCATCGTAAAGGGATCGTACACCGCGACTTAAAACCGGCCAACGTCATGATCACCAAACAGGGGATCAAGCTGCTGGACTTCGGGCTTGCGAAACAGACGGGTGCGGTATCGACTGCCGGCTCCGAGGGCGTAACCATGACTGCGCTGAGCGTGGAAGGGCAGATCTCCGGGACGTTGCAATATATGGCGCCGGAACAACTCGAAGGCAAACCCGCGGACGCACGCAGCGACATTTTCGCCTTCGGGCTGGTCCTGTATCAAATGATCGGCGGCCAGCGCCCATTCACCGGCGAGAGTCCGGCTAGCATAATCGCGTCGATCATGAAAGAGCAGCCACGTCCACTGAATGAGGTACAGCCGCTGGCTCCTCCCGGCCTCGAACCGATCGTCGAGACGTGTCTCGAGAAGGATCCGGACAAGCGCTGGCAGTCGGCGCGAGAAGTGAAACACGCTCTGACGTGGATGGCGCGCAATTCCGTCCCCTCGGCTGTAGCTCAAGCTGCGGTATCGGCGCCTTTGCCAGCGAAAAGGCTCCGGCTCTGGCAGTCCGCGGCGGCAGTACTCGGCTTGGCGGCCGTGGGGCTCGCGGGCTGGATGTTTCGGCCGAAAAAGGAGCAGCCGGCTCCGATCACCCGTTTTGAGGTCTCGCTTCCGGACAACGTGAACTTCGGCCAGTATGTTTCCCTGTCGCCGGACGGCCGCAAGCTGGTCATCAATACTACCGGTACGGACGGCATGTGGATCCGCGACATGGATGCGCTGGAGTGGCGGCGTCTGCCCGGCACGGAAGGCGCGGCAAGTCCATTCTGGTCTCCGGACGGCCGATTCCTTGCCTTTGCTGTTCAAAACCAATTGAAGAAAATCGATATCTCAGGCGGCCCCGCGCAGACGCTGTGCACATTGCCGGAGGGGACTGTCGGATCGGGCTCCTGGAACCGGGAGGGCCTCATCATCTTTGCCAACCGACCGGCCGGCGGCATTCTCAGGGTTTCGCAGGCCGGCGGCGTCCCCACTCCTGTTACCGCCGTCGACAATTCACGAGGAGAAGTGTTTCATACAGCGCCAATCTTCATGCCTGATGGGAAGCATTTTATCTACTTCCAGCGGGGGGGGCCCACGATCGCGGGCGTCTACGCGGGTTCCCTGGACGCGAAACCCGCGGAGCAGCCCCGGGACCGTATTCTGGCAAACACGTTTGCGGCATTGCAGGCGGACCGCCGCCTCTTCTTCATGCAAGAAAACACTTTGATGGTCCAACCGTTCGATGTGGACCGCCTGCAATTGCGCGGCGAGCCGGTCCCTTTAATTGAGCGCGTTGCGACTACCGGAGCCCTCGGAGTTTTTTCAGTTTCTCCCGGCGGCGTTCTGGCCTGGCGCCCGGGAGTGGGAGGCAGGCAGTTTCTGCTCACCTGGTTCGACCGCGAGGGAAAGGTTTTGAGCACCTTCGGCCAACCCGGCGACGACCAATTGGTTGCTCTATCGCCTGACGGAACACGTGCAGTCGTCCGCGATGGCAGCGTTGTCACCCTGGGCGATCTGTGGATGATCGACTTTGCACGCGGCGTGCGCACCCGTGTCACGTTTCGAAAGACTTTCGGATCCGGCGCCATCTGGTCTCCGGATGCCACTCGAATCGTGTTCTCAGCCGGCAATCCGCGTGCTCCGCTGGACACACTCTATGAAAAACCCGCCTCCGGAACGGGCGACGAGAAGGTGCTTTTGAAGATGCCCGGGCAGAATCTCTATGCCACCAGTTGGTCGCGCGACGGACGATTCTTGCTTTTCTACTTCAGCCCCAATCCGAAGGCGGGAGCCGACCTTTGGGTACTGCCGCTCGAAGGTGATCGGAAGCCTGTGCCCCTCCTGGCCACCGAATTCAATGAACTGGAAGCAGCGTTCTCTCCGGACGCGCGGTGGGTGGCTTACACTTCCAACGAGTCCGGCCGGTACGAAGTCTATGTCCGCCCGTTCCTGGCTTCGGGACCTTCGGGCGCGCCATCGCTCGGTGAAGGCAAGTGGCAGGTATCGAGGGACGGCGGGGCCACTCCAAAATGGACCGCGGACGGGAAACAGATCATCTTCTCTTCAACGTTTACAGAGACCCTTGCCACCCTCCGGATGGCTGTGGATGTGAAAGCGAACGGTGCAGCGTTCGAGGCTGGAGTTCCCCAACGCCTGCTCCGGGTGGTGCAAATACCGAGTGATTTCTCTTGGGACGTCAGCGGCGACGGCAAGCGCTTTCTGCTGACCGCACCGCAGGGCCTGTCCACCGGCCCGGTACCCGTCGATGTGATGCTAAACTGGCAGACCCTGTTGAAAAAGAACTAACCCACGCCGATGCCGCGATCAGAACTCCGGCGCCTGTCGGAATTGGTCTGCGGGCGCCACCCTCGACCGACCGTAACTAGTTTCCTTCCACTACCTTCTCGGCGCCATCGATCACCAGGTAGTCCACTGCGGCCTTTTGCGATTGCAGAGACAGCCCGAGCTGGTTCCGCATCGCGTTGATCAGGAGCGACGGGTCCAGAGGATTGGGGCTGCTGTCGTCGGGCGTCAGGTCCATGCTGAAATCGAAGTCGCCGTCGAGGCCGGTCTTGTTCACGATCACGCGCCCCAGTTGCCGTGCGAACGTATCCGTCAATTGCGTAAGAGAGAAGCGCGTGGCAACCACGTGGAAAGACGCGATCTTCTGATCCTGGCCCATCTGCGGCTCGATTCGGATAGAGTGTTTCTCTTCGTCTTTCGGAGGAAACAGTTTGGGAGCGGTCTTCCCAACCGAGATGACGTACACCGGCAGCTCCTTACTCTCGTGATGAAGTTTCAACTGAAACCGCTCGGCCAGCAGCGCCTGCAGCATCCGCTTCATCTGAGGGTCGGTGGCATTGCCTTCGGCCTTGGCAACCACGTCGTAACGGTCCTGCTCTATCCAGGAGGGGCCGGGTGAGTGCTGGGATGGCTGGATATCGTACGCCCATTCCAACAGGAACTTCAGCGTCGTGGCGGTCGCGCGGAATCTTCCGCCCGGATAGGTGAACTGGACCATGCCGGCGTGTTCGCCGGGAGGCGCCGGAGTTCCCGGTTTGCACGGTGTGATGGAGGCTACTTCAAAAGCAGGAGCTTTCGTCAGGTCGTCGCCGTAGCTGTAATGCAACGATAAAGCCGCGAGGGCCGCAAGGGTCAGCGTTCTCGTCATGTTTCGACTATAGAATACGCCGCACGGCCAACGTCGTTTAGAAATGCCAAGCTTCGTCAAGAATCGTTAAGCGGCTTGACACATCTTGACCGTTCGGCCGGCGAGCGGGGCTTTAGAATGAAAGGCGTCTGCTCTTCCATGGAACGCGTCCTGGTTGTCGACGATGATGCCGAGCTCTGCCAGCTGGTCACGCGCTTCCTGGTCCGCGAAGGGTTCGATATTAGCTGGGCATCCAGCGGGGCCTCAGGCATTGAGCGAGCCCTCGCCGAAGATTACTCCTTGATCATGTTGGACGTGATGATGCCGGACACGGACGGCTTCGATGTGCTGCGCCGCATCCGCCAGAACTCCCGCACGCCAGTGCTGATGCTGACCGCTCGAGGCGATACACACGACCGCATCCGGGGGCTGGAGATGGGCGCGGACGATTACCTGCCGAAGCCGTTCGATCCCGCCGAATTGGTGGCGCGCATCCGCGCGATCCTGCGGCGGTCGGCGCCCCAGCGGCCGGCCCCGGCAGCGATCACCATCGGCGAGATCGAACTGGATGGAGGTGCTCGCACCGTAAAGCGCAGCGGCACGCCGGTCGAGCTCACCACTGTGGAGTTCGATCTGCTGGCTGCCTTGATGCGGGTTGCGGGCAGCACGGTCAGCCGTGAGGACCTGGTCCGCAACGTACTGGGGCGCGACTTTTCCCCCTTCGATCGCAGCATCGACACACACGTTTGCAATCTCCGGCGGAAACTCGGCCCGCTGGCGGATGGCGGGGAGCGCATCAAGGGAGTTCGTGGAGCCGGCTACCTATATGCCGCGCCTGCCAAACAGGGGCCGCGGTGAGAAGGCTGTTCGTCACCATCTTTCTGTGGTTCTGGCTCACGCTTCTCGTCGTCACACTGACCACGGTGTTTTTCTTTTTACACGCGGGGTTCTCATACAGAGGATTGTTGGGTCTCAAAATCCACGATCTTTTCGTTTTATCCCTGGTCGGCGGAGTCTACTGCTATTTCATCAGCCGGCACCTAACGAAACCGCTCTATAAATTGGGCGAGGCGGCCGCGAACATCGCCGAAGGACGCCTGGAGACGCGCGTCGATCCGACGCTCAAAAAACGCCGGGATGAGATCGCCGACCTGGCTCGCAACTTCGATCGGATGGCGGAACGGATTGAGGCGCTGATTACCGGGCAGCGCCGGTTGCTGGGCGATGTCTCGCACGAGCTGCGTTCACCGCTATCGCGCCTGATCGTGGCGCTTGGCCTGGTGAAGCAGGGTCCCGCCGAAGAGGTCGCGGAGAACCTGGAGCGGATCGGATTGGAAGCGCGGCGGCTGGACACGTTGATCGGTCAACTGCTGGCCCTCACGCGAATCGAGAGCGGCGTGGATCGAGGCTCCCCGGCGCCGTTCGACCTGACCAATCTGGTGCAGGAAGTCGCCAGCGACGGCGACTTCGAAGCGCGCGCGCGGAATCGCAGAGTGGTGATCCAGCAGACCGATCAGGCGAAGATCAACGGATTCGAAGAGCTGTTGCGGAGCGCCGTGGAGAACGTGGTGCGGAATGCCATTCGGCATACCGCCGAAGGAACTGGTGTTGAGATTTCACTGCAAATCGACCATTCGCGCGCGCTCATTCGCGTGCGGGATTACGGACCGGGCGTGCCGGAAAGCATGCTGTCCGAGATTTTCTTGCCGTTTCGGCGTGTGGCGAATGCCAATTCCGAAGGCGCCGGGTTGGGACTTGCGATCGCGGAACGCGCCGTAACGGTTCATCGAGGGACGATCCTCGCCAGGAATGCACCGACAGGCGGGCTGATGGTCGACATCGATCTGCCGCTGGCGTAGCGGCGCCAAAGCACCGCTGTCGGACCCGTAGCGCGATGTAGCGTACGCTAGATTGAGTGAAAACGGGGGCTGAGGCCGATCTCGAAAATCTCTATCGCCGCCGCGAGTCCACCCGGTGGCGCGATCGCTTACGACGCCTCGTACTTCCTCCGGATCCCTTTGTGATGAACCCGGCGGAACCCACGGATTTTCCGCTGGGCCGCTGGAATCTGTACATCGGTGGCGCCGGGCGGGCTGTCGCAGGCTGTGTGAATATCGATTTAGTCTTGGTGCCAGGAGTGAACGTGGCTGCAGACGCGGAGCAGTTACCATTTCCGCCGGACATCTTTCAACGCGTGGAGTGCGACGCGGTTCTCGAACACGTCCGCGATCCCGGCCAAGTCATGCGGGAAATCCGCCGGGTTTTGGCGCCGGGAGGCTATGCCCACCTGGTGACTCCGTTCTGTCACCCATTCCATGAGTATCCGAAGGACTATCGACGGTTCACGATCGATGGTTTGAAAGAACTGGCCGGCGGTCTGGAGGTTGTGGCCGAGGGGTGGCGAACGGGGCCCACCGCAACGATGCTCGTCTTCACGATTGAATACGTGAAGTTGCTGCTACCCTTCCGGATCTGGCGAGCCGCTGTCCATGTCTTTTTGGGATGGCTGCTGTTTCCGCTGCGCTATCTCGACCTTTGGCTGCTGCGAACCGAGCGGGCCAGGCGCATTGGCAACCACTGTTATGTCTGGCTCCGCAAGCCCATTCCCGGCGCTGTCCGCCGGGGTGTATACTCCTCCTAACCAGATTTCGATTGGAGGAAACTCGATGCGCAACTGGAAACGACTGCTGCTGATCTTGGCTGCCGTTGGGCTGCTGACGGCCGCCTACGAACGCACCCGGCCGGAGAGTGTGATGACAAGCGCCGCCAAGGCGTACCTCGCCGCGCTCAGCCCGGAGTTGCGCGCGCGCACTACTTTTGCGTTTAACGCCGATGAGCGCCTGAACTGGCACTTCATCCCCATCGAGCGCAAGGGCGTGGCGCTGCGCGAGATGACTTCCGCGCAGAAGCATCTGGCCGATGCGCTGCTATCGGCTGGACTTTCGCAACAGGGCGTCATCACTGCCCACACGGTGATGAGCCTCGAGCAGGTCTTGAAGGACATCGAGAAGGGGACCAACAGTCCCGAGCGCGATCCGGAAAAATATTACGTCTCCATTTTCGGCGATCCATCGGAACAAGGGACTTGGGCATATCGCTTCGAGGGCCACCACGTGGCGTTGAACTGGACCGTCGTCAACGGACGTATCGCCTCCAGTCCGAACTTTTTCGGCGCCAATCCAGCCGAGGTCAAAGAGGGGCCGCGTGCCGGCCTGCGTGCGCTTTTACGCGAGGAGGATTTGGGTCGCGAACTGGTGAAGTCGCTGAACGATTCCCAGCGCGCCATCGCCATTGTCGACAAGACCGCGTACAAGGACATTCTCACTTCCGACCAGCGCAAAGCCGCGCTCAGCGGGCAGCCGAATGGCTTACCCTTTGCGAAATTCACGGCGCCGCAGAAAGAGATTCTCACGCAACTGATAGCAGAGTACGCTGCCAATTTCCCCGCGCCCATCGCTGACTTCCGCATGGATCAGTTCCACAAGACAGAGGCGAACCTGTTCTTCGCCTGGGCCGGTGGCATCAACCGCGGGGAAAAGCACTATTACCGGGTGCAGACACCGGCGTTTCTGATCGAATACGACAACACGCAGGACAACGCCAACCACATCCACAGCGTATGGCGCGATTTCAATGGCGATTTCGGCTTGGATCTGTTGGCCCAGCACTACCAGGCCGCTCATCGATAGCTTAGGGCATCATCTGATACTGAACCGTCAGCGTGCAGCTGTTCGCGGCGGTTATGCCGAGCAAGAAATTGCTGACCGATGAAAACTGACCCGCGAGCACTGCGCCAGCTGATGCGGCCGTTTGGGGACTCGCCAAACTCAGGATCGGCCCCACGGAAACTCCCGCGGCTGTCGCGAGCGTCTGGGCGGTTGTGTTCGCATCGCTTACCAGTCCCGGATCGGGGCAGGTTTGGGAATTCCGCAACGCTTGCGAAACTGCGAGGCCTTTTACAAAGAAGGTTAGGCTAAATCCGCCATTCGATTTGGCGAGACTCTGCTCGGCCGCCAGCAGCAGCGCGACCGTGTCACCGGCCTTCGCGACCGGAACCGTCAGGGTGAAAGACCATTGCAGAAGCGGCTGCACCGCGCTGCTCGGAGCGCTGCTGAAAACGGGGAGCACTCCCGCGGGCGTGCTGTTGACGCCGGTCAGAGTCGCGCCCGAGATGCCGGCCTGCGCCAGCGCCGCAGCAACATTGTCCTGCGTGGCCGTAATCGTGGAGCTGACGGTCAGAGCGAGCACGGCCTGATCCGGCTGCAGCGTGGTGGATCGCGAAGCTGTAATCGTGATGGTGTGCTGGTCGGCCGGTGCAAACATGAGGCCCAGCGCGAACCTCGCAGTCAAAGAGCAAACCGGACCACCGGATTGAGTGCTCATCGCCAGAAGCGCACCGGCATTGAGCCCGGCCGCATTGGCGATGATTTGGGCTTGCGCACGCGCCGCCGAAATCAAGTCCGCCGGATTGCAGGCGGGCGGTGTAGCAACCTGTGTGCCCGTGAGCGAGAATGACAGCGATAGCCCGCTCTGGTTTTGCGGCAATGTCTGCTGGAGCGAAGTGAGTGTCGCAACCGTCTGATTGACTTTCGAAAGCGGCGCGATCAACTGGAAGTTCCACACCAGCTGCGCTCCAGGCTGACTTCCGGATGCGGGCTGGGCCGGGCCGGCAAAAATTGCCGGTGGCGGTGAGCTGAATCCCGTAAGATTCGCCGCAGTGATGCCGATACCAGCTAGCGCGCCCACCACCGCGTCCAGACTCGTGTCGACGCTCGCCTGGACGCTGAGGGAAAACACCACCTGGTCGGGCGTGGGGCTGACGGTCGGTGATGCCGTAACTGTCACAGCGTTATCACTGAGCTGTCCAAACAGGAGGACTGGAGCAAGAAGCAAGAGCGGAATCGCGCCGCGACGGTGCATGTCCGCAGTATAGCCGCCATCGAAGCTGAATTAGGCCCGATGTTATCGCCCTTGCCAAATGGCGAAGAAAAGGCGAAAATGACGAAATGGCACTCGTTGGTATCGCGCGCCTGGCTTCCCAAAGCGAGTTGCTGGAAGCCAAATCGCGCGTGCAGTATTTCGAAATCCCCACTCGCAGTATTTTGAACCGCACCAAGCCCAACATGCCGTTTCAGTGGACCATCAATCCGTACCGCGGCTGCGAATTCGGCTGCAAATATTGCTACGCGCGGTACACCCATGAGTTCATGGAAATGGACGTCAACGATTTCGAGGACAAGATCTATGCCAAATCGGCGGCGGCTCATTTACTGCGGCTGGAACTGGGGCGCGTCGGCCGCAAGGAAGGCATCGCCATCGGTACGGCCACCGACCCCTACCAGCCCGCCGAGCGGCGATTCGGGCGCACGCGGGCAATCCTTGAAGTCTTCGCGCGCGAGCGCGGGCGCCACCTGAGTATCATCACCAAGTCCGACCTGATCGCGCGTGACGTCGAATTGCTGTGCGAGGTGGCGCGAGCGAACGTGCTGCACGTCAACCTCACCATTACCACCGTGGATGAGAAACTGGCGCGGCTCATGGAACCGCGCGCGCCGCGGCCCGATCTGCGGTTTGGCGCCGTCCGGCGTTTGAGTGAGGCGGGGCTGGCGGTGGGAGTGTTTCCGAATCCCGTGATGCCTTTGATTACCGATGGCGAGCCGCAGTTGGCGCGCCTGGCGAAAGCGGCGCGCGATGCCGGCGCGCAGTACTTTGGAGGCGGCCCGCTGTTCCTGATGCCCAGCGCGGAGAAGGTGTTTCTGCCGTTCCTCGACGAACACTTCCCAAAGCTCGCGCCGCATTACCGCGAGCAATATCAGAAGAGCGCTTTTCTCGGCAAGGGCTATAAAGAGATGTTGCGCGCCCGGGTGCAGAAGGTCCGCGACCGCTACGGCCTGGACTCCGGCCCCAGCGAATACCGGCCGGAGTTGTGGGACGGCGAGGAGCAAGCCACACTGTTTCCGTTACAGTAGGTGCTGGATGGACCTGGCCGCCTTCGATTATCACCTGCCCGAAGAACTCATCGCACAGGAAGCTCTGCCCGATCGCGCTGCCTCGCGCATGTTGGTGCTCCATCGGGGGGAGCAACGGTGGGAGGACCGCACCTTTCGCGAGCTGCCATCGTTTCTCCGCCCGGGCGATTGCCTGGTTCTGAATGACTCGCGCGTCTTTCCGGCGCGCCTGTTCGGACATCGCTCGGGGGTGCATGCACTGCCGGTCGGAAAGCGAAATCCCAAGCGGACTGAACACCTGAGCGGTGCGGTGGAAGTCTTTCTGCTCCAGCCCGTGAGCTCGGACGGCAAGGACTGGGAGGCGCTGGTGCGGCCGGGGCGCAAAATGCGTACGGGTGAGCGCATTCATTTCGAAGATGGGATGGAGGGCGAGATCGTGGCCCGCGGCGAATTCGGCGAGCGCACCATTCGCTTTCACACTGATGCCGATTTGTTTCAGGAATTCGAAAGAATCGGGCACGTGCCACTGCCACCGTACATCAAGCGCGGCGACCGGCCGCAAGACCGTGAGCGCTACCAGACTGTCTTTGCGCGTGAAAGAGGGTCGGTGGCGGCGCCCACAGCCGGGCTGCATTTTACCCCCGAGGTGCTCGACGAGTGTCGGGCCCGCGCAGCGGAAATCGCATATGTGACTCTCCATGTGGGGTTGGGAACGTTTCAGCCATTGCATGCGGAACAGGTGGAGCAGGCGCACTTGCACGCGGAGCGCTATTCCATCAGCGACGACAATGCCGCCAAGCTGCGCGCTGCCCGGCGGCTGGTAGCCGTCGGGACGACCAGTGTGCGTACCATCGAAACCATGCTGCGCCAGGGAGAGACACAAGGAGCGACCGATCTGTTTATTTACCCGGGCTTCGAGTTTCGCGGCACGGGCGCCATGCTGACGAATTTTCATTTGCCGCGAACCAGCCTGCTGCTGCTGGTATGCGCGTTCGCCGGAACGGAGTTGGCGCTGGCGGCGTACCGGCATGCGGTGGAGGAGCGTTACCGCTTCTACTCGTACGGCGATTGCATGCTGATTGTGTAGGACGGGCCGCTAGGCTGGTCTCACGAAACGCCGAACTTGGCTAGCAGCGCCTGCGTGCGGCTTTCGGAGTGGTGCGTGGCGGTTTCGATGGCGCTAATCAGCATGGAGCGCAGGCCGTGCTTTTCGAGTTCGTGAATGGCGGAGATGGTCACGCCGCCCGGCGTGATCACCTGGTCCCGCAGAATCGCCGGATGCAGCATCGTCTCCCGCACCAGCTTGGCCGCGCCCAAGACTGTCTGTTCCGCCAGTTTCGTGGACACTTCGCGCGACAACCCCATTTTGAGGCCTCCGGCGATCAGCGCCTCGATCACCATATAGACGTAAGCAGGCCCGCTTCCCGAGAGCGCCGTGACGGCGTGCATCAGGTCTTCCTCCACGAACACCACAACCCCTACGGCGCGAAAGATGCTCTCAATTTCGGCGCGCTGCTCGGCTGTGCAGTGGGCATTGGCGGCGACCGCGGTGGCCCCCTCTTCCACCACCACCGGAATGTTCGGCATGGCGCGGAAGACCGGCATCTGGCGAACGATCAGTTTCTCGATGAGCGATATCGGCACGGCCGCGGCCAGGGAGAGCAGAATCTGATCGGCGCGCAGCACCGGGCGGATCTCTTCCAGCACCTTGGGGAGCGTGCCCGGCTTCACTGCGAGCACTACAATGTCGGCCTTCGCGGCCGCCTCGCAGTTGCCACCAGCGGTCACCGGGATGGCGAACTTAGCCGCCAGTTCCGCTGCACGCTCCGGCGTGCGAACGGTAGCGATCACGTGTTCACGATCCGCCACGCCGCCCTTGAGGGTTCCGCCAATCAGCGCCGCACCCATGTTTCCGGCGCCGATCACCGCGATGCGTTTCATGAGTGTGCCGCTACGGCCGGCTGCTGAAGCGCCACATTTACGCGCGAGGTGACGGCGCCTTCCGACGCCGACGACACCAGCGCGCAGTATTTCGCGAACACGCCGAAGGGATAGCGCGGCGCGCGCGGCTCCCATTCAGCCAGCCGCCGCCTGAGCTCCGCGGGGGCGATGTCGAGATTGATCACGCCTGCGTCGGCATCGATGGTAATCTGGTCGCCCTCGCGCACGGCCGCGATGGGGCCGCCGTTGTAGGCCTCGGGAGCCACGTGCGCGATCATGAATCCGTGAGTCGCGCCGCTGAAGCGGCCATCCGTCACCAGGGCGACGCTATCGGAGAGGCCGGCTCCCACAATGGCGCCCGTCACCTGCAGCATCTCGCGCATGCCCGGCCCGCCGCGCGGACCCTCGTAGCGAATGATCACCACGTCGCCCGATTTGATCAGCCCCTTGGCCACTGCCTCTTGCGCTTCCTCTTCGCGCTCAAAAACGCGCGCAGGCCCCGTATGAACGGTTTTGTTATGGCCCGCCAGCTTGATGACGCAACCTTCCGGAGCAAGGCTGCCGCGCAGGATCGCGAGGCCGCCGCGCGGCTTCAGCACTTTGTTCAAGGGCAGAATCACCTGCTGCCCGGGTGTCTCTTTTGCGTCGGCGGCCTCCTCGGCGAAGGTCCGGCCCGTCACCGTTACCGCGGCGCCATCCACCAGCTTGCCCTCCACCAGGCGATTCGCTATCACGCCGATACCGCCGGCCTTATCCACGTCGACCGCCATGAAGCGCCCACCGGGTTTAATGTCCACGAAGATGGGAGTGCGCGCGCAGATCTTATTGAAGTCGTCGATCGTGAGCGGCAGCTCGGCTTCGCGCGCCATGGCCAGCAGGTGCAGGACGGCGTTGCTCGAGCCACCCGTGGCCGCCACGCCGGCGATGGCATTGTCGAACGCCGGGCGCGTGCAGATGTCGCGCGGACGCCGCTCCCTGCGGACGGCATCGAGGATGACTTTTCCGCAACCATACGCCACCGCTTCCTTGCGCTTGTCCACTTGTGGCACAGCGGCGGTGCCCATGGGTGAAAGGCCGATCAGCTCCATCACGGTGGCCATGGTGTTGGCGGTGTACTGGCCGCCGCAGGCACCGGCGCCGGGACAAGCGTGGTCCTCGATATCGCGCAATTCCTGGTCGCTGATCTTTCCTGCAGCGTTGGCGCCCATGGCCTCGAACACTTCCATGATGGAGATGTCCTTGCCCTTGTGGCGGCCGGGTAGAATGGTGCCGCCGTAGAGGATGACGCCCGGAACGTTGACCCGGAGCAGCGCCATGGCAGCACCAGGGATGGTTTTGTCGCACGCCACCAGCGCCACGATGCCATCGAACATGTGCCCGCGCACCAGCAGCTCGATCGAATCGGCAATCACCTCGCGGCTTACCAGCGAAGCCTTCATTCCTTCCGTGCCCATGGTGACGCCGTCGCTAATGGCGATGGTGTTGAACTCCATGGGGGTGCCCCCGGCCGCGCGGATTCCTTCTTTCACGTGGACCGCCAGTTCCCGCAGGTTGTAATTGCAGGGCATGGTCTCGATCCAGGTGTTGGCTACTCCGATGATGGGCTTCTTCAGGTCTTCATCGGTGAACCCGATGCCTTTCAGCATGGCGCGCGCGGCGGCGCGGTCGCGGCCCTGGGTGATGGTGTAACTCGGCAGTTTCATGGCGGAACACACCAGTTTACCGCGCGAGTGCCGGGCCCTCTATTTCGCGGCCTTCCCCTGGGCCACTTCGCGCGATCCCATATACAACTCTGAGGGCGGGATGGAACCCAGTTGCTCCATCATGCCGACCATGTCCCAATTTTGCCAGGCCTCCTGAAAACGGCCGCTGGCGAAACGAATCATGCTCATGCCGGTGATTCGGATTTCTTTGCCGGTGTCCGGTACCTGCATGGCCGCGGACCACCGCAAACAGACGAGGTCTCCGCCGGACACCTGTTCGTGGGGGGTCACGTGGATCTTCGAGAAACTGGCCCGCATGCGATCGAAGAATCGCTTAAATTCTTCCGGACCCGTCACGGTTGTGGGGCCGTCGTGAATGACGCACGCAGGGTCCAGCAGCTCGTCGATGGTCTGCCGCCGTCCCTGATTCCAGACCTCCTCAAACCACCGAAGGATGGCCTGTTCTTTTGTTTCGGACATTGGACCTCCTTAGAAAGGGTCCTACCGTCATATCACAACGGGTGGAGCACGTCTTACCGAGACCGAAGGGGGCGGTGATTTTAGTTCACCTCTGCTAAAATATGAAAGTTATGGCAATCCCGAATGTGAAGCGGTTTCGGCCCTTCTGCCCCACCTGCAACGAGAATTTCACGGTAATGGCGGTCCTGCCGAAAGACGCCAACGTCGATCAGTACCTGGCGGATACCGTGGCGCGCCACGATCATAAGGCGTTCCAGGAAGCCAAGGTCTTGCACTTCAAGGTCCGCGTCGGCCAGCAGAAGCAGAAGAAGGCAAAGTAGTTTCCGGTGGGCCCCGAAACGGGCCCGCTCTTACCTTTGTAAGGTCCGCAACGCCCGTAATCCTTCCTGCGCTACCTGTGTGTCCGTATCGTTGCTCAGCTTTTCCAGGTAGGGAATACTTTCCTTGTCGCCGCTGCGGCCCAACACGCGCGCCAGCGAGATCTTCTCATCCTTGGTGCCCTTCGCGATCGCCGGATAAATCGCGCTGCGAACCTGCGGATCGCGCGCCGTTTCCACCAGGTACGCGTACGCCACATCCCGGTAGAAGGCCGAGTTGAGGTTGTTGATCAGATACGGGAGCGGACTGAACTCGCCCGTGTCCCTAACCCCCAGCATCACCTGCGCGAACGCCAGCGCCAGGCGTGCCGGGGTTTTCCCCTCATCCATCCAGGCCTTCTGGATCATGGGCAGGTCGCTGGGATTCTGCAACCGCGCAAAACCTTCAGCGGCGGCCGCGCGAAGGTTGTCGTCTTTGTCCTGCAGGTAGCGCGCATAAAGGGTGCGACTTGATTCCGCCGGCATCATGGCGATCGAGGTCAGGGCTGCACGGCGCACCTTGGCGTCCTTCGCTCGATTGAGGGCATCCACCAGGTCGGGAAGCTCGTCCTGGTTCTTCAACAGGCCGACCGTCTCGATGGCGGCCACTTGTACCTTTTGATTCAGATCGCGCAAGAGAAAGCTGATTCCGGCGGCCGCGGAGGGATCGCGGATCTTCTGCATGGCCACCAGCGATTCGTAAATGAGGTCGGTGTCTTTGGAGCGAATGGCCTCCAGCAGATCGGGAATCGCCGCCTGCCCGCGCAACACACCCACCGCCCGCGCCGCGTTGGCGCGTGCCTGTAAGTTGCCGCCGCCGCGTGCCAGCAAGCCCAGAGCCGATATCACATCGCGCCGCACCATAATATAGGGATCGATCACCTGGTCGTTGGTGTCGGTGAATTTGCCCTTAATACTAGAGCCGGCACGCTTCAAGGAGGCCGCAAAGCCCGTTTTGACGTAGCCCGGCAGGTAGAAGTTCACCAACCCGTCGGTGGCGCGGATCTGCACCTCGGGATCGTTGTCCTGAGTAGCCAGGATCAGCGGATCGAGGCTGCGTGCGGTGCCGATTTCGGTGATTTGTTTCACCGCCTCGACGCGCACATCGATATCCGGATTCTTAAGGAATTCCTGCAGCCGGGGCAAAGCGCCGGAGCCGGCTTTCGCTACGTCGCGAACATCTTTGGGATGGACTTCCTGCGCCAGCAGAGGCGCAATGATAGCCAAGGCAACCAGACAGAACCGCATCTTTCTACTGTAGCGCCCGAACCAGCAGTGAGGCAGGCTTCAGCCTGCGCGGGACTTCAGTCCCGCTCCCGCCTAACTAGGGTTCTGCGACTCCACCAGGGAATCCAGACTGCGCAGGACGCGCTCCAGGTCGCTCTCCTGCACCGGCTTGGCCACCACGAATCGGCCGTCACCGTCGAAATCGGCGGAGAGTTCGGGGTCGTGATGATCGGAGAGCAGAACGAATCCGCCCACGCGCGATTGCAGCCGTTCCGATAGTTCCACCCAGTTCAAGCCGGGCGCGTGCACGGAACAAAAGGCGGCGTCGAAGCGCATGCGCTGCGCCAGTTCCAGGCCCGCATCGGCATTGCCGACGGGAACTACGCGGTAGCCGTGATTGGCCAGCAGCGATAGCAACTGACGCTGAGAAGCGTCGTCGGGCTCGATCACCAGGGCGGTCATCTGACGGCCGCCATTTCGCGACGAAGTGGCTTCCTGGGCGGGAATGGCCCGTTCGCGGGTGAGCGGAAGATCCACTTCAAAGCGCGGATGGCCATTGTCCTTTTCCACCAGCCGCACTTCTCCGCCGTGCCCGCCGATCACACCGCGTGTGACGCCAAGCACCGCCGCAGTCTCGTCCGGAGTGCGCGAGTCGGGGGGCGCGCTGAAGGCAATCTCCACCAGCAGCCGCTTTGCCAGGATGCTGGCGCGTATGGTGATGGTTTTCTCCGGCGCTTGCGCCAGCGACTGCTCGGCATGCACGAACAGCGTCAGAAAAGCCTGCTCCAGCTGCCCGTGCGAGCCGGTTACGAACAGGGCCTCGGGTAGCGTGAGATCCTCCACCCGAATCCCTGAGGCTTTCCAATCACGCTCGCGGAACTCGATCAGGTTCCGCAGCAGGGCCGTCACGTTGATGGGGCGCGCGTCGCCCTGCTCCGCTGCCGCGAAGGAAACCAGGCGCGAGACGATCGCGGAGGCTTTCTGCGCCTCGGCTGCGATCGCCTGCATTTCGCGATCGGCGGCCGATGCCGGTGATCTCATGAGCGCCTGATCGGCCAGCTCGGAAATCGAGGCCAGGGGCGTCTGCAGCTCATTGACCACACCGGAAATGAGCCGGCCTACTGCTGCCAGCTTCTCCGTGCGGAATAGTTGTTCTTGCACGAACCGCTGATCCAGAAGCCGTATGGCGACACCGATCTGGTTGGCAAGGTGCTGCGCCAGTGCCTGCTCGTCGGGTGTGAAGTCGCGCGCGCGGTCGTCCTGATCGAGTTCCACCACGCCCGCTACCTCGCCCTGCGAAAGCATCGGAACAAACAGCAGCGATTTCGGGGCGCCTTGCCCGGCGGTCGGGGCGATGGGAAAGGGACTGCGCTGGATATCGGGTATGGCCAGTAGCGTCCGGTAATGGAAACAAGCCACCGCGCCGGATTGGGTTCCTCCCGGAGGCGCGGAGAGCGAAATGGAGAGCGGCGAATGGCCTTCCGAAACCACTTCGTCGAGCGTCTTACCACCTCGGTTGTAGACGTACATGTGGACGCCGGACACACCCAGAACGCGGGGCAAAGCTTCTCCGATCGCCGCGAGGATTGCTTCCACGGAAGGTGCGCCCAGGATCTCCTCGCCCAGTTGATACGTCTTTCGCAGCCGCTCGCGCTGCCCACGAATGCGCCGTTCGCGGCTCCAAAGCACGAAACCGATCACCATCACCACCATCAATCCGGCCGCCAACGCCAGGGGAGGCACCGTCGTCCGGCGCTCGGTGACGATGAGTTGGGAAGGGTCGCCCACCAGCAATTCGAACCAGCGGTTGTACGGAGCAGTGGTGCAATACTGGGCTGCTACGCCCGTCGCCTCGACCCTATCCCCGGTGCGGAGTCCGGTAAGGCTCCGCGGGCTGGCATCCGGCCCATGCGGTAGAAAGAATTTGTAATCGCCGGCGCTCGACGACACTAGGAGGTACGGGCCGCTGGTGGTCTCCCCGAGTTCCACGATGCGCCCTTCGCTGCGAACCAGTTGGCCCAGGTGCCCGAATCCCTGCAGTTCTTCGACGGATATCCGTTGCGGCGCTGGAGGAGGCTTCTGGCCGACCTTGCGGATGTTGGACGGGCGGATGGTTACCAACCCCGCATACGAGGATATGGTTCCTTCCGCTTCAATATCATCGCCCGGAAGGTAGATATCGAGGTCCTCACTGCCAGCGCTTACTTCGAGCACGGCTCCGTGCCCCGACTCCTCGAAGGCCAGCAGAACATAAGCGGGAAAATGGAACGCTTTGGAGGAAACGACTCCCTGAACCGTCACGCGCTGCCCGGCATAGGTCGGCGTGTATTGAGGCGCTTGGCGGGAGCCAACCTGTTCCAGGGTCAGCCTGACCTGAGCTGGCGCAAGCCAGCCGCCCAAGGCCACCAAAAGCATAAGCGTCGGCAAAGTCCACCGTTTCATAGGACCGGTTTCTGGTTTCGTAACCACGGCTCCAACTGCCCGCTGCCAAAATTATCGATGGTTAATTCCACTCCCGGCAAGTCCCCATGAGTGGTAAGAACCCCGATAACCCTGGCTCCGGCGGTCCGGGCTGCCTGCACTCCTGCATAAGAATCCTCAAATACCAGGCAATTGGGTGGAGGAATTCCCAACAACTCCGCGGTCCGCAGGTAGATCTCCGGATGCGGCTTGGGATGCCGAACCTGGTGGCCATCCACGATCACTCGGAAAAACGGCCGCAGTCCGGAGCGGTCTAAAATGAATTCGACATTGGCAGGCTCGGCATTGCTGGCCACAGCCATTGGGTTGCCCCACTGGAATTCGAGAAATGAGCGAATTCCTGGCATCAGGATTTCCTCAATTCGATCGCCGATCATTTCGCGGTACGGCTGTTCTTTTTGCGCCCCGCGCGCGAAGACCTCCTCCGGCGTCAGGTGATCGCCGAAGAAACCGCGAATGATCTCGTCGTTGCGCTTGCCATACATGTTCTGACGCATCGCTTCGGTGGTTTCCAAACCGTACCGGCGGTTGAAATCCTCCCACGCCCTGACGTGGAGCGGGTTGGAGTTCACCAGCACGCCATCCATATCGAAAACCAATGCCAGACCGTGCGCCAGCCGCGGCCCGGTGGGAGAAGACGCGCTCATTCCCCGTCCCGCAGGTTGACTTCGATCCAGTTCAAGTAGTTCGCCGCGCCATCGACTACCGGCAGCGCGAGCACCTCCGGAATCTCGTACGAATGCGCCTTTTCGAGAGCGGCCATGAGCTCGCCGAAGCGATCGCGCGACGATTTGATCAGCAGCAGCCACTCCTCGCTCGACTCCAGCGCACCTTTCCAGCGGTAGTAGCTGCGGATGCGGGGAATCACGTTGACACACGCCGCCAAGCGTTGCTCCACCACGCTGCGCGCCAAAGTTTCGGCCTCCTCCTCAGAGGCACACGTACTCAAAACAACAATCTTGTCGGTCATCGAAAATTTCCGGAACAGATCGAAGAAGGCAATGCTAACATTATTCATCCGGGCCCATTTCTTATGAAGGTTTCACTGTCCCGATTTGGATACGGGATCGTCTTTTTTCTGGTTGTGAGTTATGCTTTTTTCACGTTGCAGGGTTCCAGGGGAATACCGGCTCTGTTTGAGAAGCGGCGTCAGATAGAGGATGCCGAAAAGCATAACGGTGCGCTGGCGCAGGAGAACGAGCGGTTAAGGGAGCACATCCATCGGCTGGGCGACAGTCCCGCCGAGCAGGAGATGGAGATTCGCCAGCGGCTCAAGCTCGTGCATCCGGGAGAAAAGGTCTACATCCTCGGCAAGTAGCAATCCGCGCGAGTTAAAACTCTCACACGGGAGTTGAGGGCGATTCAGGCTACCGCCGACAATCCCGTTTCGCAGCCATAATTCTCCGGCTTTGCCAAATTCAGCATGTTGTCTGCTTGATGTGGACCTACCCAGGGAGCAGAGTACATTGAAGAACGTACGACCGCGCCTTCTTTTCGCGAGTGGATTTCACTCGTTCATACGTGGCATTTCGCGAGTCCCGCACAAACGTCCGACCTGCCTCATCCACACGCCGATAAGGAGTAAGATCGGCCCATATGCCTTCGACGAACCAATTACGATTCATTGATTCAAGGATTTGACTGGGCAAAGACGGATGGCAGTAATGCAGTAAGGAGAGCCTGATCCGACCGGCAATATAGTCGCCAACCTGACACCCGCTTGGCGCTGAATCGCGCTCTCCAAATGCGTTGAGGCCGAAGTCGATTACCACCGCACTCGATGAGAGGTGCACAATCTCGGCGACAATCTCGTAATTGTAGTCATCCACCTCGATCCCGGATCGCGCTGGTGCTGCTGCCTGGGTCAGCCGCTCGAGTGAGTAAAAAGACAGCAGAGACCACTGGAAGTGCTCGTCAGAGTCGCGTTGTGGTTCCCCATCGTCGATGATCCAGCGGTCATAATGGATGCTCCACGTGGAAGACATTCGTGTATTC
>DASZIV010000197.1:0-145278 GCA_035948775.1 Bryobacteraceae bacterium | reverse complement strand
CGGGACCCATTCCGTTGCCGACCATCAAGAATCGTTACACCGTGCTGCGCTCGCCGCACGTGGATAAGAAGTCGCGGGAGCAGTTTGAAATCCGGACGCACAAGCGGCTGTTGGACATATTGGAGCCTACGCAGCAGACGGTAGACGCGCTCATGAAGCTCGATCTGCCGGCGGGTGTGGATGTGGAGATTAAGGCATTCGGGAAATAGGGTAAGGCCGCTCCCTTACGGTGGCAGTTCTGTGCGCAGTGCGACACGGAAGCAGGGACCGTAAGGAAACCACGACCGCGAGGGAGTGGGCGGTGAGCCGCGACCATAGGGAGCGGTTTCGAAGGATTGAGAATGACTTCAGGAATCCTTGGCAGGAAAATTGGGATGACTCAAGTGTTCGGGCCGGACGGAACAGCCGTGCCCGTGACGCTGCTCAAAGCCGGTCCGTGCATGGTGGTGCAGCGCAAGACGCCCACTACCGACGGGTATGATTCGGTGCAGCTCGGGTTGATGGAATTCGTCAAGCCGCAGCGCATGAACAAGCCGGCAACCGGTCATCTGAAGAAAGCCGGCGTCGAGGGCGCGAAGTATTTGCGCGAGTTTCCGGTGCGTCCCGGCGATGACGATCTGAAGCAGGGCGATAAAGTTCTGGTGGATCAGTTCAAGCCTAAGGACAAGGTGGATGTGATCGGCATCAGCAAGGGCCGCGGGTTTGCCGGTGTCGTCAAGCGGCACCACTTCCGCGGCGGCGAAGGCACCCACGGTTCCATGTTCCACCGCGCTCCGGGTTCGATCGGGGCGTCGAGCTTTCCGTCGCGCGTGCTGCCGGGTATGCGCATGGGCGGGCACCTGGGCCACGAACGCGTGACGGTGCGCAATCTGGAAGTGGTCGAGGTGGTCACCGACGACAACCTGCTGGTGGTGAAGGGCGCGGTGCCCGGACCGAACGGGGGATACGTGGTAGTCCGGAGGTCAAAGAGGTAGCGCGATGCCGACTGTAGATGTCGTGGACTTAAATAATCAGAAGGTCGGCGAGCTGGAGCTGGCCGACGCGGTGTTCGGGGCCGAGGTGAACGAGGCGCTCCTTTACGAAGCCGTGCGCCAGTTTCGGGCCGGCGGGCACGCGGGCACGCACAAGACCAAAACGCGTTCCGAAGTGTCGGGCTCGGGCAAGAAATTGTGGAAGCAGAAGGGCACTGGCCGAGCGCGTATGGGATCGATCCGGTCGCCCATATGGCGGCACGGCGGCACGGTGCACGGGCCGGTGCCACGCAGCTACAGCTACAAGCTGCCGCGCAAGATGCTGCTCGGCGCGCTACGTTCCGCCCTTTCGGCCAAGGTTCGGGATGGTGAGCTGAAGGTGGTGCAGGCGTTTACGCTGGCCGATCACAAAACCAAGAATGCCATGAACGCGCTGGCGAACGTGGTCAGCGGCCGGACGGTGCTGGTGGTGGACAACGGCGAGAACCGCAACCTTGCGCTCGGTCTGCGCAATTTGCAGGGCGTGACCTTAATGCCCACGAAGGAAGTAAATCCTTACCACTTGCTGGGCCACCAGAACGTGCTGCTTTCCGAAGCGGCGGCGCGGAAATTCTCGGAGGCGCTGGCGAAATGAATATCTACCAAGTAATCCGCCGCCCGCTGGTGACTGAGAAGGGCGTTGACAAGAAGGACACCGAGCGCACGCTCTGTTTTGAGGTGGCGCTAGACGCCAACAAAACGCAAGTGAAAGCCGCGGTGGAGAAGCTTTTCAAGGTGAAGGTGGCTGAAGTGCGCACCGCCAATTTCGAGGGTAAGCTGCGGCGCCGCGGGCGTTTCGCGGGCTATCGCTCGGATTGGAAGAAAGCCTACGTCCGGTTGAAGCAGGGCGAGAAGGTGCCGGATTTCGCCGAGATTTAGGCCAGCGGAGATCTAAAACATGCCGATTAAATCTTACAGTCCCGTCACCCCCACACGCCGTTTTCAGACGGTGGTGACGCGCGAAAACATCACCAAGCAGCGGCCCGAAAAATCGCTGGTCGAATCGAAGAAGCGGACCGGTGGACGTACCAGCACCGGCCGTGTCTCGTCCCGGTTCATCGGGGGCGGCGCCAAGCAGGCGTATCGTGTGATCGATTTCAAGCGCGACAAGGCCGGGATTCCGGCGGTGGTCGCGGCCATCGAGTATGACCCCAACCGGTCGGCGCGTATCGCCCTGCTGCACTACGCTGACGGGGAAAAGCGTTACATCCTGCAGCCCGAAGGAATGAAGGTGGGGCACAAGATTATGTCCGGACCTACGGCCGACATCCTGCTGGGCAACGCCCTGCCGCTGAAAAACATGCCGGCCGGCACGATTGTGCACAACATCGAGCTGCGTCCAGGCAAAGGCGGCCAAATGGCGCGCTCGGCTGGTTCGCAGGTGCAGTTGGTCTCTAAGGAAGGCGGCACAGCTCTTCTGAAGCTGCCCTCGGGCGAGGTGCGGCGAGTGCCGCTGGACTGCATGGCCACGGTGGGCCAGGTGGGGAATCTGGATCACGAGAACGTGTCGTTAGGGAAAGCCGGACGCAGCCGCTGGCTGGGGCGTATGCCGCACAACCGCGGCGTCACCATGAACCCGGTGGATCATCCGCATGGCGGCGGCGAAGGCAAAACGTCGGGCGGACGCAATCCCGTGACGCCGTGGGGTCAGCCGACGCGCGGCTATAAGACGCGGAACAACAAGCGTACCGACAAGTGGATTGTCACGCGCAAGAGTAAGAAGAGATAGCCGGAGATCAGGCAATGGGTCGATCAGTCAAAAAAGGACCATTTACCGACACGCACCTGGAAACCAAGCTGGCCGTGTTGAATGCCGCCAATGAGAAGAAGGTGGTGCGCACCTGGTCGCGGCGCTCCACGATTCTGCCAGAATTTGTGGGCCACACCGTGGCGGTGCATAACGGCAAGAAATTCATTCCGGTGTACGTCACCGAAAACATGGTGGGGCATAAGCTGGGCGAATTTTCGCCAACCCGCACCTTCAAGGGCCATTCGGTGAAAGCAGCTACCGAGAAGACGGCCAAGCCGGCATAGGCGCCTCCACCACGAGAGGGAAACATGGAAGCCAAAGCGGAAGCACGATATATCCGGATCTCCCCGCAAAAGGCGAGGCTGGTGGTGGATCTGATCCGCGGCCAGAAGGCCGGACTGGCGCTCAGTACGCTGCGCGCCACCAACAAGCGCATCGCTCCCACCGTGGAGAAAGTGCTGCAGTCGGCCATCGCCAATGCGCAGGACCGGTTCGAAGATGTGGATGTCGACCGGCTCTATGTTTCCGAGGCGAAGGTCAACGAAGGGCCGCGCATGAAGCGCATCCGTCCCGCGCCGATGGGGCGCGCATATCGCTACCAGCGCCGCATGGCGCACATCGTCATCAAGGTGGCGGAGAAGGAACAGGCATAGATGGGACAGAAGGTTCATCCATACGGATTCCGGCTGGGGTTCAACAAGCCTTGGCGCTCACGCTGGTTTGCCAAGCAGGATTACGCCAAGCTGCTGCAGGAAGACCTGGAGTTGAAGGCGGCTTTGCGCGAGCGGTTGAAGTCCGCCAGCGTCAGCTCGATTGAAGTCGACCGGCCCGGGAACAAACTACGCGTTACCATCCGCACGTCGCGGCCGGGAATCATTATCGGCCGCAAAGGTGCCGAGATCGAGAAGCTGAAACAGGACATGGCCAAGAAGACCAAGCGCGAAGTCTTCATCGATATTCAGGAAGTTCACAAGCCCGAGCTGGATGCGCAGCTGGTTTCGGAATCGATCGCCTTGCAACTGGAAAAACGCGTGGCCTTCCGGCGCGCCATGCGCAAGGCCGTGGATTCGGCGCTGCGATTCGGGTGCAAGGGTATCAAGGTGCGCGTTTCGGGCCGGCTGAACGGCGCGGAAATCGCGCGCAGCGAATGGTATCTGCAAGGCCAGCTGCCTCTGCACACCTTGCGCGCCGACATCGATTACGGATTTGCGGAGGCGCACACCACCTACGGCGTGATCGGGATCAAGGCATGGTTGTATAAAGGCGAGATTCTGGATTACACGAAGCGCCGCAGCGGGCTTCCCGAGCCGGAGCCGCGCCGCGACCGGGGCGAACGCCGCGACCGCGGAGACCGCGATCGGGGTGGGGATCGCCCGCGCCGCGACCGTGACGCGCATCCGCCAGTACACACCCCCGCCGCCGAGCATACCGGTCCGGCCGTGCAGGCGCCGCCACCCGCGGAAATGCCGCGTCCGGCAGCCCGTACTTCAGCGCCCATCCTGCCGCCGCTAATGTCACCCCAGCAACATCCGTCCTGGAAACAGGAGGTGCGTCACGAAGCGCCGCCAGCTGCGGAACCGTCTGCTGAGAGCGCCCCTCCCGCGGATAAGCCCGAAGATTCCGGAGAGAAGAAGTAGAGGAGACCGATCGCCATGATGATGCCCAAGAAGGTGAAATACCGGAAGCAGCAGCGCGGACGCATGGCCGGCAAGGCCTGGCGCGGGTCGAGCATCTCGTTTGGCAATTTCGGTCTCAAGGCCCTCGAATGCGCCTGGATTACGGACCGGCAGATCGAAGCCGCCCGCGTGGCTATGACGCGTTCCATCAAGCGCGGCGGCAAGGTGTGGATCCGCCTGTTCCCGGATAAGCCGATCACCAAGAAGCCGGCCGAAACCCGCATGGGAAAAGGCAAAGGCGCGCCCGAGCAGTGGGTGGCGGTGATCCGGCCGGGGAAGATTCTGTTTGAGATGGAAGGCGTGGATCGGGGAACGGCCGAGTCGGCCATGCGGCTGGCCGCTCACAAGCTGCCTATCAGGACCAAATTCATCAGCCGGGAAGACGCGGAGTAAGGCATATGAAAGCGCAAGCGGACAAGATTCGCGGACAGGACGAAGAAGAATTGAAGCGGCACTTGCAGGAAATGGATGAGCAGATTTTCCGGTTCCAGTTCCAGCGCTCGATGGGTCAAATGGAAGGGTTGAAAAAAGCGCGGGCTATGCGGAAAGACCGCGCGCGGATCTACACGGTGTTGCGCGAGCGGCAACTGGAGAAGAAGTGATGGCCGAACAACAGACTGCGCCGGAGTACAAGCCCGGACTCAAGAACGAGAAGGTCGGCGAGGTGGTTTCGACCAAGATGACCAAGACCATCGTGGTGGAAGTGAGCCGCCGTGTGCCGCACCCGCTGTACAAACGCATCATCGGCAAGCGGAAGAAGTTCTACGCGCACGATGAGCAGGGCACGGCCAAGCTGGGAGACGTAGTGCGGATTGTCGAATGCCGGCCGCTCAGCAAGCTGAAGCGGTGGCAGTTGGCGGAGGTGATTCGCCGCGCCGCTCAAGTGGGCACGGAGCCATCGGAATTGGACGTGAAAGCGTAAAGGCGGCCGCTCCCTTACGGTAGCGGTCATACGGAGCTGATCTTATGATTGGAATGCGAACCATCCTCGAGGTAGCCGACAACTCCGGCGCGCGCAAGCTCTCCTGTATTCTGCCGCGCGGTGGCGATCTGGGGCTGCGGGCGGGTCTGGGAGACGTCATCACCGCAAGCGTGAAGGAAGCGGCTCCCGACTCGGCGATTAAGAAGGGTAAAGTGGTGCGCTGCGTGATTGTTCGCATGCGCAAGGAGACGCGGCGCAAGGATGGAACATACATTCGCTTCGATTCCAACGCGGCCGTCTTGATTAGCGATGTCGGAGAGCCCGTGGGTACGCGCGTGTTCGGGCCGGTGGCCAGGGAACTGCGCGACAAGAAATTCATGAAGATCGTTTCGCTGGCGCCTGAGGTTATCTAGATGGGAATTGCCAAAAAAGTTGCGCCGTCTCCGGCGCGGGTACAACTCAAGAAGGAAGATACCGTCAAGGTCATCTCCGGCCGTGATTCGGGCAAGATCGGGCGCGTGCTGCGAGTGGATAGCGAGAAGGGGCGGATTCTGGTGGAGCATGTCTCCATGGTGAAGCGCCACACGCGGCCGAATCCACAGAAGCAAATCAAAGGCGGCATTGCGGAGCGCGAGAGCCCCATCGCGATTTCGAACGTGATGATCGTGTGCCCGGGCTGCAACAAAGCCGTGCGCATTGCGCATCATGTGGATCATGTCGGCGGGCATGCGCGGCGCACGCGGGTATGCCGTAAGTGCGGGCAGACGCTGGATAAGAAGTGAGGAAGCCATGGCAGCAAGATTGAGAGCGCATTACCTGCAGAAAGTGGTACCGGCGCTGACCAAGGAGTTCGGCTACAAGAATCAAATGGCCGTGCCCAAGATCGAAAAGATTTCGATCAACATCGGGCTGGGCGAGGCGACGCAAAACGCCAAGTTGATGGACGGGGCGGCCAACGAGCTGGGCCAGATTGCCGGGCAAAAGCCGGTAATTACCAAGGCCACCAAGTCGATTGCCCAGTTCAAGCTGCGCGAAGGACAGTCGATCGGTTGCATGGTCACGCTGCGGGGCGACCGCATGTTCGAGTTTTTCGACCGCCTGGTGAACGTGGCGCTGCCCCGCGTACGCGATTTCCGCGGCGTCTCCACCAAGTCGTTCGATGGGCGCGGTAACTACACTTTGGGAATCAAGGACCAGTTGATCTTCCCGGAGATTGATTACTCCAAGGTGGAGAAGACCAAGGGCATGAATATTTCCATAACGACCACGGCGCGAACCGACGCCGAGGGTGTGGCGCTGTTGCGGCAAATGGGTATGCCGTTCCGGCAGTAGAGGAAGGACAGAAAAGATATGGCCACCACTGCCAAGATCGCGAAAGACCTGAAACTGGATAAGGCGCGCCGGGCAAAAACGCCCCGGTTGCAATGCAAACACCGGAACCGCTGCTGGCGCTGCGGGAGGCCGCGGGCGTTCCTGCGAAAATTCGGAATCTGCCGGCTGTGCTTCCGGCAACTGGCGCTGAACGGCGAGATTCCCGGCGTGACCAAGGCGAGCTGGTAAGGAGGCGGAGCAGGAGAAACATGACCACTGATCCCATTGCCGACATGCTGACCCGTGTGCGCAACGCGATCCAGGCGCGCCACCCGAAGGTGGACGTCCCGGCCTCCAAGTTGAAGGCGGAAATCGCGCGCATCCTCAAGGAAGAGGGCTACATCGCCAACTACAAAGTGGCGGAAGAGGGCGCTAAGCGGACCATCAAGATTTATCTGAAGTACAGTCCCGACAACGCTCCGGTGATTTCCGCGATCGAGCGCGTATCTCGTCCGGGCTGCCGCGTGTACGTAGGCCAAACCGACATTCCACGCGTGCTGGGCGGTATGGGGATCAACATCCTGACCACCCCGCGTGGCGTGATGACCGGGCGCGATGCGCACAAGGAACGCGTGGGCGGCGAAATCCTGTGCCGCGTCTGGTAGCGAGGTATCGAGAATATGTCAAGAATTGGGAGAAAGCCGATTCCGCTGCCGAAAGGCGTGAAGGTGCAGGTCGGCGAACAACTGGAAGTGACCGGCCCCAAGGGCACCCTCATGGTTCCTGTGCCGCCGGGCATCAGCTTTGAGCAGACCAACGGCATTCTGGAAGTGAAGCGTGCTTCCGATGACCACGCTGCGCTTCATGGTTTGACGCGAGCACTCGCGGCCAACGCGGTGCAAGGCGTCTCTGGCGGGTTTACGCGCGAACTGGACATCGTCGGTATCGGCTATCGAGCCGACGTCAAGGGCAGGATTGCGACGTTCACCTTGGGCTACTCGCACCCCATCGAGGTTCTGCTGCCCGAAGGCGTCGATCTGAAGATCGATAAACAAACGCATCTCGTTTTGAGCGGGCACGACCGGCAGTTGCTGGGGCAGATCGCGGCCAACATCCGCGCGCTGCGAAAGCCGGATCCGTACAAGAACAAGGGCATTCGCTACACCGGCGAGGTGTTGCGTAAGAAGGTCGGAAAGACCGGGGCGAGCAGCAAATGATCCGTAAAATCGAAAAGAAGGAAATCCGCAACCGCATTCATCGGCGCATCCGGCGCAAGCTGCGCGGCACGGCGGAGCGCCCGCGCCTGGCGGTGTTTCGCAGCGTGGCGCACATTTACGTGCAGGTCATCGACGATGCCGAAGGCAAGACCCTGGTGTCGGCCTCTTCGGTGGACAAGGGCGCCAAGACCAACGGCGGCAACCTGGCGGCGGCCAAAACCATCGGCAAGGTGGTGGCGGAGCGCGCCAAGGAAAAAGGAATTACGAAAGTGGTGTTCGACCGGGGCGGGTATCTGTACCATGGCCGGGTCAAGGCGCTGGCCGATGCAGCGCGTGCAGCGGGACTGGAGTTCTAAAGCAGATGGCTATCGTGAAACGCATCGATCCGGCGACACTTAATCTGAAAGAGCAGGTGGTTGCCATTAACCGCGTCACGAAAGTGGTGAAGGGCGGCAAGAACCTGAGTTTTTCGGCGCTGGTCGTGATCGGCGATCCGTCGGCGAAAGTGGTGGGTTACGGCGTGGGAAAGGCCAAAGAGGTCCCTTCGGCAATTCGCAAGGGCATCGAAGCGGCCAAGAAGAACCTGCGCCGCGTCCACGTGCTCGATACCACCATCGCGCACCGCGTGCTGGGCGTATTTGCAAGTTCGCAAGTCTTATTGAAGCCCGCGCCGGAAGGAACCGGAGTCATCGCGGGAGGAGCCGTGCGCGCCGTGATCTCCGCCTGCGGCATTCCCAATGTGTTGACTAAATCGATCGGCCGCCGCAATCCTCATAACGTGGTGAAGGCGACCATCGTGGCGCTGGAATCGCTGCGCGACCGTAACGCGGTGGCCGAGATGCGCGGCATCGCAGTGGAGAAGCTGTAATGCAAGGCATGATCAGAATCAAACTGGTGCGCAGCCCGATCTGCACTCCCGAAAAGCACAAGCGGATCGTGAAGGGACTGGGGTTGCGCAAGCTCAACCAGATAGTGGTACGGCCGGATTCACCGGTGTTCCGCGGTATGGTGAAGAAGGTGCCGCACTTGTTGGCGATTGTGGGGTAAGTAAGGCAACCTGGGGGAAAAACACTGCAATGAATCTCAGCGATTTGAAACCACCGGCCGGCCAAACGAAGCTCCGCAAGCGCATCGGCCGCGGTATGGGTTCGGGACACGGTAAGACTTCGACGCGGGGCAGCAAAGGCCAGCGCGCCGGCACCGGTTTCGGCCAGAAGCGCGGCTTTGAAGGCGGACAGATGCCGCTGCACCGCCGCTTGCCCAAGCGCGGATTTAAGAACATCTTTAAGAAGCAGTTCGCCATCGTCAATCTGGGCCGGCTGGAAAAGCTGGACGGCGACGCGTTCGGCGTGGACCGCCTGCTGGAACTCGGAGTGATCAAGAAGCCGGGTGACGGCCTCAAGATTCTGGGGACCGGCCAGTTGACGCGCAAGATCACGGTGGAAGCCCACCATTTTTCGAAATCGGCTCTGGAGAAGATTCAGAAGGCCGGAGGGACGGCGCAGGTCGTTGGCGCAGCAACTCCGTAGCGCCAGGAAGCGCAGGGATCTATGAAGTTTCTGGAAGCGTTCGCGAACATCTTCCGCGTACCCGATCTTCGCAAGCGGGTTTTGTTTACCCTCGGGCTGCTGGCCGTGTACCGATTGGGCGGCCACATTCCCACGCCCGGAATCAATATCGAGCGGTGGAGCGACATCTTTAATTCGGCCGCGGGCTCGATTTTTGGATTCTTCGATTTGTTCGCCGGCGGCAACATCCGCCGCCTGACCATTTTCGCCCTGGGCATCATGCCGTACATCACGGCATCGATCATTTTGCAATTGCTGACGGTGGTGGTTCCGACCCTGGAGAAACTGCAGAAAGAAGGCGAACTGGGACGCCGCAAAATCACGCAGTGGACCCGCTATCTGACCATCATCCTGTCCATTCTGCAATCGTTTGGCATCGCGCAGGGTTTGCAGGCGATGCAGCAGGGAGTGGTTATCAACCCGGGCATCG
Source organism: Bryobacteraceae bacterium (assembly GCA_035948775.1). Classification (GTDB taxonomy): domain Bacteria; phylum Acidobacteriota; class Terriglobia; order Bryobacterales; family Bryobacteraceae; genus PSRJ01. The sequence goes on along the minus strand of DASZIV010000197.1, from coordinate 135,394 downwards.
GGTTTGTGCTGCTGACCATCATTTCGCTCACCACAGGCACAGCGTTCATCATGTGGCTGGGTGAGCAGATCAGCGAGCGCGGCGTGGGTAACGGCATGTCGCTCATCATATTTACGGGAATCGTGGTGGGCCTGCCGAACGCCATTGGCAACATCTGGCGCAACACGTTTGAAACCCATGAATGGGGGCCGCTCACCGTAATCGTCCTGCTGGTGATGATGGTGGCGGTGGTCGCGTTCATCGTGCTGGTGGAGCGCGGCGAGCGGCGCATTCCGGTGCAGTACGCCAAGCGCGTGGTGGGCCGTCGAGTCATGGGCGGGCAGTCCACGCACATGCCGCTGAAGGTAAATGCCGGCGGCGTCATTCCGGTGATCTTCGCGTCTTCGATCCTGGCCTTCCCGGCGACGCTCTCGCAACTCGGGCCGGTCAAGAACATCGCCTGGCTCTCGAACACGCTGCGCAGCATCCAACATGGCGAGCCGCTGTATTACGTGCTGTTCGTAGCCGGAATCATCTTCTTCTGCTTTTTTTACGTTTCCATCATTTTCAATCCCAACGAAGCCGCCGACAACATGCGCAAGTACGGCGGGTTCATTCCGGGAATCCGGCCGGGCCGCAATACCGCCGATTACATGAACGCCATCCTGACCAAGATCACCGTGGTGGGCGGCATTTACCTTTCGATTCTCTGCCTCATCCCGGATATCATGATCTCCGGCATCAAGCTGAACCACCTGTGGCTGGTGGGCAACTGGATCGACCGCGTGGCGCCGCGATTCTTACTCGAAGGACTTAACGTACAGTTCTATTTCGGCGGAACCTCGCTGCTGATCGTCGTCGGCGTGGCGATGGATACGATCAATCAGATCGAAGCGCAATTGATCATGCGGCACTATGACGGGTTCACCCCCCGGTCCGGGAGAATCCGCGGCAGAAAGAGCACGTTTTGAAATTCCCGAACGCTGTAGGGCTTTGACGCTTACTTGTGAACGCAATCGTCTTATTCGGAGCCCCCGGTTCGGGCAAAGGCACGCAGGCCAAGATGCTGCAGCAGTGTCTGGGAATTCCTCACGTGTCTACCGGGGAGGTGCTGCGGCAGCGCATCCGCGCGGGAGCGGAAGCCGAGACAAACGTGGCCGCTACCATGCACTCGGGAAAGCTGGTTCCGGACGAACTGGTGAATCACATTGTGGAAGAGCGGCTCAGCGAGCCGGATGCCGCCAACGGTTTTATACTGGACGGGTACCCGCGCACGCGGGCGCAGGCGGAGCATATCTGCCGCTGGTTCGAAAGCCGCGGCATACACGAAGTGGTGATTTATCTCCAAGTCGATTACAATGTAATTATTACCCGTTTGTCCGGCCGGAGGCAGTGCCCTGTCTGCGGGACTCTGTACAATCTTGTCTTTCATCCTCCCAGGGTGGATGAGCTTTGCGATCTGGATGGGGCGAAGTTGATTGTGCGGGACGATGACCGGGAAGAGGTGATTCGGGAACGCCTGGAAGCCTATGAGCGCCAGACCCGGCCCGTGCTGGAATTTTTCTGGTCGGCACGGCGGCATGTAGTGGAAGTGGAGGCGGACGAAAAGCCTCCCGAGACGATCTTTCAAATCATTTGTCAGGCGCTGGAGAGGCATGATCGTACGGAAGACCGCCGCTGAACTGGAAAAGATGCGGCGCAGCGGCCTGCTGGTGTGGCAGATTTTGCAGAAGCTGAAAGAGATGGTGGTGGAAGGGCTCAGCACCATGGAGCTCGAAGTGGCCGCCGCCAAGATGATGGAAGACGCTGGGGCTAAGCCAGCCTTCAAAGGCTACTATGTGCCGGCGGCGGGCGAGGCTTTTAAGTTCGTTTTGTGCACGTCGGTCAATAGCGAGATCGTCCATGGCATGCCCAACCCGAAACGGCTGCTGAAGAACGGTGATATCGTCTCAATCGATACCGGCGTGAAGTTGGATGGGTATTACGGCGACTCCGCGTTGACGGTGCCGGTCGGTGAGGTCAGCGAGCAAACCAGGAAGCTGCTGCAGGTGACGCAGGATTCCCTGGAGCTGGCCATCGATCGCGTGCGGTCCGGGAACCGCCTGTTTGATGTTTGCGGCGCGGTGGAACAGCACGTGAAGTCGAACGGCTTTTCGATCGTGCGCGAGTATGTGGGACACGGCATCGGAACGCAGCTTCACGAGGAGCCCCAGGTTCCGAATTATGTCGACCGCAAGAATGAAAACCCGCGGCTGAAAGAAGGCATGGTGCTGGCGGTGGAGCCGATGGTCAACGCGGGCGGACCGGAGGCGGTGGTTCTGAAGGATAAGTGGACGGCGGTCACCAAAGATGGTTCCAACTCGGCGCACTTCGAGCATTGCGTGGCGGTGACCGGGAATGGCCCTTGGGTTTTGACCCGCCCGTGAAAGTGGAAGCAACGGTTTTGGAAGAACGGCCCAGCGCGATCTACAAATTGGTGCTGGAGAACCAGAGACAGGTTTTGGCCCACATGGTGGGCACGGCGGATCGGAATTTCGTCCGGCTGGTTCCGGGCGACCGGGTGGAAGTGGAACTAGCTCCTGGCGATCCGACGCGTGGCCGGATCACGCGGAAACTGGGGAATTGAGATGAAGGTACGAGCGTCGGTAAAGAAGATTTGTGACAAGTGCAAGGTGATCCACCGCGAGGGCGTGGTGCGCGTCATCTGCGTAAACCCGAAACATAAGCAGAGACAGGGATAACGAGGAACAACTATGGCGCGTATCGCTGGTGTGGATTTGCCGGCTGCCAAGAGGGCTGAGATCGGGCTGACATACATTTACGGCGTTGGCCGTACCCGGTCCCGCTCGCTACTCTATCGGGCAGGCATCGAGTTTGACAAGAAGGTGCGGGACTTGACCGAAGACGAGGTCAACCGCGTCCGCCAGATTCTGGAAGAAGAGGGTGCCGTGGAAGGCGACCTCCGCAAAGAGATCTCGATGAACATCAAGCGGCACATCGAGATGGGTTCCTACCGCGGGTTGCGGCACCGTCGCAGCCTGCCGGTGCGGGGGCAGCGTACGCACACCAACGCGCGCACACGCAAGGGCCCGCGCCGCGGAACGGTAGCCAACAAGAAGAAAGCGGCGGCGAAGACATAATATGGCGAAAGCACCAGCGAAGACAGGCAAAAAGAAGAGCTTCAAGAAGAAGGAAAAGCGCGTTGTCCACACCGGCATCGTGCATATCCAGGCCACGTTCAACAACACCATCGTGACCATAGCCGACCAGGAAGGTAACACGCTGGCGTGGTCCAGCGCCGGCTCGCTAGGCTTTCGCGGGTCGCGCAAGGGCACGCCGTTCGCCGCGCAGCAGGCTTCCATGACGGCCGCCAACAAGGCGACCGAGAGTGGCCTGCGGACGGTGGAGGTGCGGGTGAGCGGGCCGGGGTCGGGAAGGGAATCGGCAGTGCGCGCGTTATCCACAGCTGGCATCGAAGTGCGGGCCATCAAAGATGTGACGCCGATGCCGCACAACGGCTGCCGTCCGCCTAAGAAACGAAGAGTGTAGTGTGGGGCCTGCCGCCGGGCTTCCGCCCGGCAGCCCGAAGGAGCTGCCCCACGGGGATTAGTAAGCGGGAAGAAGGCCGGCCAGGCTGTAAACCGCACCTGTACTACGAAAGGTAAGGAGTAGACATTGGCACGATACATCGGCCCGGTTTGCCGGCAATGCCGGCGCGAGGGCATGAAACTTTATCTCAAAGGGGAGCGCTGCCACAGCGAAAAATGCGCCATTGAGAAGCGCAACTTCGTCCCCGGGCAGCATGGCAAAGATCGCAAGGCGAAATTGGTAGGCTACGGCCTGCAGCTGCGCGAAAAGCAGAAGGCGAAGCGCGTTTATGGAGTGCTGGAGAGGCAGTTCCGCAACACCTTCGAAAAGGCAGCTCTGGCTAAAGGCATCACCGGCGACAATTTGATGTCGGCCCTGGAACGGCGGCTCGACAGCGTCATCTATCGCATGGGCTTCGGCACCAGCCGCGCCCAGGCCCGCCAGGTCGTCCGGCACGGCCATATCGAAGTCAACGGACGCAAATGCAATATCCCCTCCGCCCAGGTCAAGGTGGGAGACGTGGTGTCGGTGAAGGAGAGCAGCAAAAACAATCCGACCATCCTGGCCGCTCGCGATGCGACGGCTCATGCCCCGGCGCCCAATTGGATCGAGGTCGACCGGGAGGCTTTAAAAGGCCGCATACAAAGCTTGCCGAAGCGCGACGAGCTGGTACAGATCCAACTCAACGAGCAGCTCATCGTCGAGTTGTATTCGAAATAAGAATTTCGTGGGAGGCGGATTCCTTAACTCCGCCGAATGAGGATCTATGTTTAAAGGCTTCCAGAAACCAAAGCGTTTGGTCGCCAATACCGAGACCCTAACGGACCGGTATGGCATGTTTACGGCACAACCCTTTCAGCGCGGGTTTGGCACCACTATTGGCAACGGCTTGCGGCGCGTGCTGCTGAGCTCCATCGAGGGCGCGGCCATCACGGCCGTGCGGATTCAAGGTGTCGAGCACGAGTTTAGCCCCATTCCCGGGGTGGTGGAAGATGCCACCGATATCATTTTGAATCTCAAACAGATTCCGTTCAAGATTATGGGCGAAGGACTCAAGACCGTTCGCCTGAACGTGGAACAGCCGGGCGACGTTCGCAGCGGCCAGATCGAGACGGACGCCGACGTGGAAGTGCTCGACCGCGACGTCCACCTAGCGACTGTCAGTGAAGGCGGCAAGCTGCACGTCGAGATGCGACTCAAGACCGGCCGCGGTTATGTCAGCGCCGACAAGAATTTCGACGAAGACCTGGCGCTCGGTTATATCCCCATCGACTCGGTCCACTCGCCCGTGCGCAAAGTGAATTTTGCAGTAGAAGCCGCGCGCCTGGGCCAAATGACCGACTACGACAAGCTCACCTTGGAAGTCTGGACCAACGGCGCCGTTTCCCCGCAAGACTCGATCGGCTACGCCGCCAAACTTCTGAAGGACCACATGTCCATCTTCATCAACTTCGAGGAAGTGCCGGAGCAGTCTGAAGAGGTCTCCGAGCGCGGTCTCGACAAGATGAACGAAGTCCTCAACCGTTCCGTGGAGGAGCTGGAGTTGAGCGTTCGATCTTACAACTGCCTGAAGAACGCCAACATCCAGACCATCGGCGAGTTGGTGCAGAAAACCGAAGCTGAGATGCTGCGCACCAAGAACTTCGGGCGTAAGTCTCTCAACGAGATCAAAGAAATTTTGGCCAATATGGGCCTGTCGCTGGGCATGCGGATCGATGCGCATGGGCGGCTGGTGGCTCCGCCCGCGCAACCCGCCGGCATGCCCACCGATTACGGTCCTGAGGAACAGGACGGCATTCCGGAGTAGCGCATGAGACACAGGGTTGGCGGATTCAAACTAAAGCGGCCGGTAGATAGCCGCAATGCGCTGTTGCGCAATCTCACCACCAGCGTAATTGAACATGAGCGTGTGATCACGACGATTACGAAGGCCAAGGCAGTACGGCCGTTGGTTGAAAAGATGATCACGCTGGCGAAATCGGACACGCTTCACTCGCGTCGCCAAGCCGCTGCGATTTTGCGGACGCCGGCGTCAGTCAAGAAACTGTTCGATACACTCGGGACTCGCTTCGGCCAACGCAACGGAGGCTACACGCGCATCACGCGGCTGGCGCCCCGCCAGGGCGACGGGGCGGAGCAGGCTCTGATTGAACTGGTAGGTTCGGAGTTGGTGAAACGCGCCGCCGACCGCGCCAAGCGCCGCGAAGAGCGGCTCAAGGCGCAACAAACCGGTCAAGAGCCGGCAGACGAAGATACCAAGTAACGCCGGCGGTCTTTGCCGCCGGTGAGATTCTCACCGGCGGTAGCCCCATCCGCGACCACCGCGTCCCCAATAGCCGCCATAGTATCTGCCGCCGTAATAGCGGGGACCTACCCAAGAAGCGCCGGCAAACGGCGGAGCAGCCCAATAACCAGCACGCCAGGCGTACCGCGGACCGGCGGGATACCAATATCCGCCCACCCAGCTGTAGCCGGGGCCGGGGTAAGCAGGCCGCGCATAAGCGACCACCGGTGGAGGCGGCGGATAGTAGGCAGGCACGCCAACGCCGACGCCAAATGAAAAAGTAGCGGCAGAGAGCGAACCGGCCGCTAGCAGGACCACCATCAGGAGCTTCGTTTTCATGTTCCTCGTCCTCCGTACGCGCCCTTGATTGCAAACTCCATGCCATACGTATCTCATTGAAAACTTGGGATGCTGCCGACGTTTCCGCTGGCTCCCGTGCACCACGCTGGTGGTTTTCGGCCAAGGCCGCCGCGGTTCTGCTAAGTTGAGGGTTTAGCATGACTGGCCAAACCGCGAGTCCCGCTGTGATCCTCTGCGCTCCCTCCTGGCTTCTGTCCTGGGGATCGGCAAATTGGAGCCTTGTGAAAGGTACGGTCAACGAACCGGCTGCTCGCGTGAAGATTCCGCAGACGCTCGCCTGGCGTTCTCTTCACCAAGGGCATCGATCGTAATTCGGCTCGTGCGGAAATCGAGATCTCAGGAGATCAAGATCCTGGTTAAAGGATTCTGAGTTTCACCGCTAGCGTCGCGTAGGTCAGCCTACTGCCCCGGCGGAGGCGTGCCGCAGTTCTTCGCACACTTTGGCGCCATCACGAACTTATCCTTGATCTTGTCGCGATAAGCCGGATACATGGTTTCCGCTCCGCCTAGCGCAGCTTCCCTGGGAATGCCGTAGAGCTTGGTCAGTTCATCGAGGAAAGGATTCTTCCCCGGGAGATAATGCGGTACCGATCCAACCGGCACTCCCTCATCCCCAATAATGCAGGGCGGGCCTCCGATGGCCATGGGGTTCGTCGTCAGCACAAAGCTCCGCGATATATAGTAAGGCTCCGTTAGGTAAATCGGGTCATCGAGTTGCGCCGCCAGCGTCAGAATATCTCCGTGACGGATAAAATGCGTGATGATGGTGGCCTGGTCGCTGGTCATGGCGCCATTGCGGCGCAGGTACCCCGTGAGCATATGTGTCGTGGTGGCTGTCAGCACGTCACCGTCCCACACACCAGTGGTGAAGCCGGCCTGGCTGTGCGGCGTATTCTTGGACGGATGTGGACGCCCGTCCATCCAAATGGTCATGGCCGCGCGATCTTCCCACTCGCCAACCACCCAGGCCAGAGTTCCTCCCTTTACGGGATCGGGTATGTTCCAAATCTTTACGCCGAACGTTCCCACCATCATGTGCCACTGTGAGTAGAAGGCGCAGATGCGTTCCGGCATCGAGATCTGCGATTGCGAATAACTCAGAGCCTTGGCGCGGCCGGATTCATTGAAGGGAATTCCCGTGAAATCGACGGGGTTCGGCCCGGCGCCGCGTTCTAGCGCGTCTTCGTGGTTCTTGGACGCCCAGGATCCCGAGAGCTCGATCTGCGCCAGGGCGGGGAAGGCGGCGCTTAGCAACAGCGCCACAGAAAGGCCAATGTGATTGCGTGTCATCTTGGATTCCTCCTTACCATTTCACGGAGCACGGGGTGGGCTTCCACCCGGCGTCGCCGGCCTGCTTTTTGAAGTGCGACGTAATAATAAACGGTTCTCGCAGATACTGTGGGTCGGTCACGACGGTCATGACTACCAGCATCAAATCGCCGTTACGCTCCTTGATCATATCGAAGTAATCCATGAGCGCCGCATTCTCGCTATAAGGAACGCCGTTCTTCCTTAGGTAGCCAGCCTTCAGGTGCGAGGTTGTGACCTTCAACGAACCCTTTCCTTGCGGCGGCGCGTTGGGGTCAGGCGGCGGCCCCCCGCGCCCCCCGCCCTTGACCTCCCACTGGGCCGCCGAATCTCCCTGCAGCGTGGGCGGACCCGCGGGCGCTTTCCAGTTTCCGAAATGAAAGAGACGCGTCTGCGTTCCGGCATCGGTGTCCAGTCGCATCGTCTGGTCATCCTGCCAGGTAATGTGGAGATGCTCCGGCACGCGCAGCAAGGCAGGAGCGCCAAAGGCCTTGCACAGGTCGCCGGCCGATTCGTCTTTCGCCGGATCCCAGGCGTCGGCAACTTTGCGGGCCTCCGCAGTCATGGGAACACCATTGTAATCGCCGGGAGGAGGCATCACCATGCGGAAGCGCCAATCCTCGTCCACCACCGAAACCCAATAACCGGTCAAATCGATAGGCGCCATCGCCTTAGCGGTCGGTGGCGGCCCACCTCGCCCGCCTCCCGGAGGCTGCGCCACCAGCGGCAATGCCACGGCAATCGTCAGCGCCCATAATCCTTTTGAAATTCGCATGCGGCTTCTCTCTTTTGGTCTCTTCTGACGCTCCGGCCCTATTTCTTGGCAGTCAAGCTTTTGTAAATGGCATCTACGAACGCGCTGGTGGAGCCCTCTTCCGTACCATACTCGGTCTCATAGGGCCTGGCCGGATGCGCTGCCTTGATTTGATCGATGGTCATCCCCTGCTTGATCATGTCCGCGATCACGTCTCGAGTCTCCACCACCATATCGCGGTAATCCACAACATCGAGTTGCTCGCAGGGCCGCCCGTGACCTGGAATCACGTATGTTCCGATTCCCTTGTAGATGAAGGGCCCCGGGGGGATCGCCAATTCGATCAACCGGTTTAGGGCGTCAATCTCTCCCTGCACGCTGCCGCCTTTGGCCACATCGATCATCGGGAAGCGGGTTGTATCCAGGACGTCTCCAGCGGCCACTACATCGGACTTGCGAAAAAACACGAAGCTGTCTGTATCGCTGTGACCCCCGGGCTGGTGAAGGACTTCGATCGGCTCGTCGTTCATGCGCACGTACCATCTCTTCTGAAAGAACGCCTCGGTAGGCCAGCTATCGACGGGAAAGGCAGACGCCTTGCCGGTGGGCGCGCTCATCTTCGTCAGGATGCTGTTATGCGCCAGAATCGCCGCACCACCACCGTTGGTCATCGAGTTGAGGAAGGTCGAATTACCGAGCGGATTCGTGAAAATGGTTAATCCCGCTTTTGCCAGCTTGGCGTTGCCGCCTACGTGGTCCGCGTCCACGCCGGTATTGATGATGTAGCGAATGGGCAGCGGCGTCAGTTTGTGAATCGCAGCCAAGACCCGGTCCGATGCGGCCTCCGTGCCCGCATCCACCAGTACCACGCCATCGTCGCCGATCTGCACGCTGATGTTGCCGCCGGCCCCGGCGATCATGTAGAAGTTCGGCCGAACCTGCACCACGTCAAGACCGCCGTTGTCCGGCTCCGCTGCCTGGCTGGGACCCGTGCCCAACCCTGCCAATCCCACTGCGGCAGCTACAGTCCACCATGTGATCCCGTTCATAAAAATTCGCTTCATTGTTTTACTCAAAAGGTTTTGCTCGAAGTATGTTATCACTACGGAAGCCGTTCAGAAATCTTCCAGCAAGTGGCCCATCTTTTCTTTCTTGGTACGCAGATAAGCCTCGCGCGTGTCAACTACGTCGGCCAGGCAGGGCACCCGTTCCACCACACGTACGCCGGCGTTTTCCACGGCCTGAACCTTTTCCGGATTGTTCGACAACAGACGCACGGCCGATAGTCCGAAGTACTGCAGAATGGCGCCCGGCAGCTCGTAGTTGCGCAGGTCGCCCTCGAAACCCAGGCGCTCATTGGCTTCCACTGTGTCCGCGCCCTCGTCCTGTAACTCATACGCCCGCAGCTTGTTCAGCAAGCCGATGCCGCGCCCCTCCTGGTGTTCGTAGATTAGCAGGCCCTTACCTTCCTGTGCGATGCTCTTGAGAGCTATTTCCAGTTGCGCGCGGCAGTCGCAGCGCAGGCTATGAAACACATCACCAGTCAGGCATTGCGAATGGATGCGCACCAGCGGCGCGGGCTCGCCGGTCAGTTCGCCCATCCGCAGGACCACAGCCTCCTCGGCCTGGCCGCCATAGCACCCCTCGAACCCATAGATTCGGAAGAAGCCGAATTGCGTAGGAAAATCGGCCTCGGCAACCTTTTTCAGGTTCGTGGATAGAGGATTCATGGGCAGCTATTGGGAAGCGCTAATCGGTTCCATTATAATGGCTTCCGGCACCCTATGCCGGACTTGGAACAAGTGTTCCTCATCTCGCTGCTCATCAAACTGGGAGTGGTGGCGTCCATTGCCAGCATTCTGGCGAGGTGGAGCAACTTCAAATCCGTGCTGATGCAGGATAGCCGCACGCTCAACCAGCGCATGACGCTCTCGTTGTGGCTGTCGGCCGTCTTCGGCGCCAGCGTGGCCACCCGGTTGATGATGAAGGGGTACTACGCAGTGGATTTAGGGCTCGAAGGCAGCCTGCTGGCCGGCTTGGTCGGCGGCTATGTCTCGGGCCTGGTCTCCGGGGTGTTGATCTCCCTGCCAGCGTTCTTTCTTGGTGGACAGCATCTCACCATGCCGCTTCTCGCTGCCGTAGGTGTGCTCGGCGGCCTGCTGCGCGACCTGGCGCCGGACCCTGAAGAGGTTTGGCACGTGTCGCCGTTCTTCGATCTGAACATTTACCGGTTCTTCAAGGAAAGTAAAAATCATCGCCGGGCGGCATACCACCTGTTGCTGTTGGCGGCCATTTTGTCAGCCGAGTTTTTGCGCCAGATCCTGGCGTCGTTCAAGCCGGCCGAGCTGTTTCGTCTGCAGCCCGAAGAGCGGCACCCGTTCACGTTCGTGGCCCTATATGCGACCACTCTGTTGGCTGTGGCGATTCCACTGAAGATCTGGAACACGCTGCGCACCGAGAAGAAACTGGAAGAGCAGGAGAGACTTTTGGTGGAAGCGCGCCTGGCTGCTTTGACCAGCCAGATCAACCCCCATTTCCTCTTCAACACACTGAACTCAGTTTCCTCCCTGATTCGGACTAACCCCAACCAGGCGCGCCTCATGGTGGTCAAGCTGTCGAAAGTGCTGCGGCGCCTCCTGCGCAAACACGAAAACTTCAGCGCCCTGCGCGACGAGTTGAGTTTCATTGAGGACTATCTTTCCATCGAAGTGGCGCGGTTTGGGGACAAGCTCCGCTTTGAAACCGAGGTGGGGGACGACACCTTGGATATGCTCGTGCCGAGCATGCTGTTGCAGCCCCTGGTGGAGAATTCGATCAAGCATGGCCTGAGCAGCAAGGTGGAAGGAGGCACCATCCGGATTCGCACGCGCCGCAACGATGGGCGTCTGCATATCTTGGTTGAGGATGACGGCGTCGGCATTCCCGAAGCCAAGCTGGCGACGCTGCTCGAGCACGGCATCGGTGTCAGCAATGTGAATGAACGCCTGAAAGTGTTGTTTGGCAGCGACTACCGTATGTGGATTGACAGCCAGCCCGGGCACGGTACGAGCATTCAAGTGGAGATGCCGGAGTTGCAAACAGACCTGGCAGCGGCGTCTTAGTGTTGCCTTACTGAGCCGTGACTAGAGGGAACGGTTCCCAGAGGAGAGACAGTTTGAACAGATTCGAAGAATCGATTAGCACCTGGCCGGTGGGCGGACTCCCTACCACGTTGGCGCACCGCACGCGGCGCGTATATGACCGCCTGGCGGCCGTGTACCCGCTTTCCACCATGTTCTTTCACTCGCGTGCGCACCGCTGTGCGCTGCAAGTCTCCGGCTTAGAGGATGGCATGCGCGTACTGGAGGTTGCCACCGGCTCAGGCGAGATGTTTCGCCGTCTGGTGCGTGCCAACCGCAGCGGAGCCACCGTGGGGGTCGATATCTCGCCCAACATGGCGGCCCGAACACAGCGCACAGCGCTGCGCAAGTACCCCGCCGCCCGCGCCCACTGCCAGGCGGTGGATGCGCGCCACATGCCGTTCCGCGCCGATGCGTTCGATGCTATTTTTTGCTGCTACTTGCTGGAGTTGCTGGCGGCCGAGGACATCACCGCGACGCTCGGCGAATTTCACCGCGTCCTGCGTGGAGGCGGACGGCTGTCCCTCGTATTGATCGGCCAGAATACGGCGGCGTTCAATGCCATCTACAAAGTGCTCGGCAAGCTAGCCCCCGCTTTCTGGGGCCGGCAGGTGGAGCAGCGCGTGCCGCAAATGATCGAGAGCAAGCGCTTCGAGATTTTGGAAGACCGGGCCGTCAGGCAGACGTTTTATCCGTCGCGCGTGCTGGTGGCGCGGAAGTAAAGACGGTTATCGCACCACTCCAATATCCTTCAAACCATTCAGGATGAACTGCACCGCAATGGCGGTGAGCAGGAGGCCCATCATCCGCGTCAGGACGCGAATACCGGTTTCGCCCAGAAACGAACGGACCCGATCGGCCGCTGCCAAAATTACATAGGAGATCGCCGAGGTGAAGGCGATCGCAAAGAAAATTATGGCGTAGTGCCGCCAATCCGGCACCTGCGACACTAGGACCATCACCGTCGAGATCGAGCCGGGTCCTGCCAGCATCGGGATGCCGAGCGGAATAATGCCGACATCTTCCTTGTCCAGGCTCTCTTCCGTGTCTCCGGGCGTCTCCTTCGTTGGCGAGCGGCGTGCCTGCAGCATATCGAGTCCGATGAGTCCCAAAATGATGCCGCCCGCAATCTTGAACGCCGGAAGGGTGATGCCAAACATCTTAAAGATGAGGCTTCCGGCAATGCCAAACACACTGAGGACGATGAAACAGGTCCAGGCCGCGCGCTTCGCCATGTGACGACGCCGTTTCTCGGTAGAATCAGCCGTCATTACGAGAAATGTCGGAATGCCGGCAAACGGATCTACCAGGACGAAGATCGAAGTGAGCGCAATCAGCGCAAACTGGAACAACTCAGCCACTCAGGCGATGATAACGCGGGCGGGGCCTTTCTCAGTCCGGTGGATTCTGCGAGGTACCGGCCAGGTAGGGCAAAAGGGAACGCTCGATCGCCTCGATACTCACGGGCTTGGAGATATAGTCGTCCATTCCGGCCTCGATGCAACGTTCACGGTCGCCGTTCATAGCTCGTGCTGTCATGGCGATGATCGGAGTACGGGTTCGTCCCGTTAATTCCTGGCTGCGGATGCGCCGGGCGGCTTCGAAGCCGTCGACGTCGGGCATTTGGACGTCCATGAAAATCAAATCGAACCGGGTCTGGCTCCATTTGTTTACGGCGTCTATTCCATCAACCGCTAAGGTCGTCCGATGGCCCAATCTTTCCAGCATGGCCCTGGCAACCTTCTGGTTCACCGGATTGTCCTCAGCGACTAGTATCGATAGCGATCGGCCGCCAGTTCGTCTATGCGCCAGCGCTTTCGTTATCGCCTGGGTTTGTGCTGCCGCCAGGGCGTTTTGTATCGTGGTGAGCAACTCAAGAGGCTTGATCGGTTTGACCAGGTAGGTGTGCGCGCCCAACTCACGGCATCGTGCGGCGCTGGAGCTTCGATCGACCGACGTGAGCATCAAAACCGTCGCGTCTCGTAACAGTGAGTTGTCTCGCATTCGCTCCATGACTTGCAGCCCGTCCATACCCGGCATTTGTTCATCGAGGAGGATCAAGCGAAACGGACGTCCGGACGCGGAGGCGGTTTCGATTTTGGCCAGCCCTGCCGGCCCTGAATCGGCTGTTTGCGGGATCATTCCCCAGCGCCCGGTTATCTCGTGAAGGATGCGCTGGTTGGTTGCGTTGTCGTCAATGATGAGTACCGGCATGCCCTGCAGATCCGGCGTCGATGAGAATGAGGTTTCTTCTGGATTGGCGCCGATCCCCAATCGGACCGTAAAGTGAAACGTCGAGCCTTCGCCCGGCGTGCTTTCCATCCAGATTTCGCCGCCCATCAACTCCACCAGCTTTTTTGAGATTGCCAGGCCCAACCCGGTGCCGCCGTATTGTCGGGTGGTGGATGCGTCCGCTTGTTCAAAAGGGTGGAAGAGGCGCTCTTGCGTCTCCCTCGGAATTCCGATGCCGGTGTCCCGGACCGAGAAGTGGACTTTCAATGCAGTGTCGTCGCGGGATTCCAGTCTGGCGCTCACCACGACCTCACCCTTGTCTGTGAACTTAACGGCATTACCGGCGAGATTGACCAGAACTTGCCGCAGCCGGACGGAATCGCCGACTAGCGTTGGGGGCACATCCGCATCGACTTGAAAGACCAGCTCGAGACTCTTTCGGTGAGCCGATATCGCCAGGCTCTTCATCGTGTCGCCCACCAGTTCGCTCAAATTGAATAACACCGGAACCAAATCGATTTTGCCGGCCTCGATTTTGGAATAGTCAAGAATGTCATTGATGATGACCAGGAGATCGTCCGCCGAGGAGCGCACCACGGAGAGAAAATCATGCTGCTCATGCGTAAGTTCCGTCAAGAGTGCAAGCTCTGTCATGCCGATGATGCCATTCATCGGCGTGCGTATCTCGTGGCTCATATTCGCGAGAAACTCACTTTTGGCTCGATTCGCCGAGTCAGCCGCCTCCCTCGCCTTGGCGAGCTCCAGCTGTTGATGTTTGCGTTCTGTGGTGTCTCGAATCAGGACCACAAAGCCGGTGGGCTTGCCGTCTTCATCGCGCTTGAGTGAAATGGTGCTCTCGCAGAAAAGGCCGGGGGCGGCTTCGTACTCGAACGCTCTCAGCGGTTCGCCAGTTTGGTAAACCTTCTTGAACAGCTCACGGATGTTGACCGAGACAGGTCTGTGTGACACCTTCTGATAACTGGGATCGAGAACCTCCTCCCGCTTGCGGTTGAAGATCCGGCAATATGCGTCGTTAACCCATTGGTGATTACCCTGCAGATCCAGTTCCGTGTATCCATCTTCGACAAAATTCAAAATGGCACGTTGGTCGGCGCGCTCCGACAACAGGTTGTGTAGTTGCTCCTGGTCGGTCAAGTTGCGCACGAATACGGCCAAGCGATATTCGTCCAGGCTGCGCCGCGCGTAAAGGAACAACTCGGTAGAGAATCTGTATTTATCGCGATGGACCGCTCGCATCCTCAACTGCTTCTGAGGAGGAAGTATGTCCTTTGAATCGATGGCCCGCTGGAGGTCCGGCAACAAAGTCTCATGGTGTTGCGGAGCCACGATGGTTTGCACCTGCTGCCCAACTATTTCGTGTTCCGACCAACCGAACAGTTTCTCAGCACGTGAGTTCCATTTCGTGATGATCGCGTTCGAATCGAGCTCCAATGCGGCGTCGAAGGCCATTTCGAGAACGGCGATCGCTCGTTGTTCATTGTCTGGCTCGGATTCAATGGGGCGATGGTTGATGGCCGCGCGTTCCAGCATTCGACGCTTCTTTTAAGGGTCTCGCCCCGCACCGATTTGCGCAAATACCCCAATGGTAAACAGGCAAGTAATCCCCATAGGCTATCGTGCGTTAAAACTCCACACGGAACCCCAACCGCACCGCGCGTGCCGCTTGGATGGCGACCGGCAATCTCTCATTAAACGCCGGACCAGTCAAGTCGCTCTCTTGAATCCGATGTCCCGCGTTGGTCACATTCATCAGGTCGCCGGTTCCGGTGATGCGGCCGAACGGCAGCCGGAACTCGCGGCGAACGCGCAGGTTCCAATTCGTGACGTGCTCCGCGCGGTTGCCGCCTTCGGGGCTCCCGCGGACGGTGGTCGCCACCAGAAAGGGCCCCTGAGGCAGGCCGGTTACCAGTAACTGCCGGGCGAAGACCAGCCCATCCATGTAATCCGCCACCGTCGCCAGTTCGACGCGTCCCCATGGCAGCCGGTAAGCAGCGTGTAGCTTTCCGACGTAGGCGCGATCGAAGAAGCTTCGGCCCGCATCATGAATCGTGGTGTTGGGATCGACCAACAGCGCGCCGATCACGCCCGGATCGTTGGCCCAGGGACTATCGCCAGGATTGGTTGGGCCATGCGTCTTCTCTGCCAGGAACGACGCTCCCAGTGTCAGGCCATGCCACGCGGTGTGGGCCTCGGCGACAAACCCGGTGCTGCGCATGTTCAAGCCCGGCTGGTTGGTCAACAAATATCGGTCCTGGCCCAGGGTTGCGGGATTTTGTTGGTAAACGGTCAACTGCTGGTCATCGAATGTTCCGGCCAGGCCATCAGGCCCCGGGTCTTGAATCGTCACCGGCGAGAAAGCCTCCGGCGGCACGCCCACATCCCTGGCGACGATGCGATCCTTGTCGTCACGGCGAAAGAGATGGATGCTGGCGGAGGTGGCGCGCGCCACCGCAAGTTCCGCGCCCACGTGAAACTCGTCGGCGTACGGCCGACGCAGTGTGCTGGAAATCGAGGAGTAAAGACCGCCGAACCGCGCCAGCAAAGGACCCTGCTCGCCCGGCTCAAACAACCCGTCAGAATTGCGATCGATCCATTGGTAAACCAAACCGCTCAAAGAATGGGGATCTGCGAAATCGAGATAACGCCCAGCCAGCGGAACGTATCGCCGGGCGTATGCGCCTCGTACGACCAACCCGTGCGAGTGCGGCACCTGCCACGCCAGCCCGGCGCGCGGGGACAAATTCCAAATCAGAAAGCTTCCGGAACGTCCCGCGATCGATCCCAGGGATGCATCCGCAAGGGCGCCGAGGTCCAGTGAGAGGGAACGTCCCACGGTGACATGATCGGTAGCATACCCCGAGACCGACGAGATAATGTCCAGGCTGTCGGCCGGCGTGTTGAGCTGGACCACGAATGCCGGCACGCCGTTTGCCGTGATCAGGTTCATGTCGGAGGGAGCGCTGAAGCGGTTCCGCGCCGACGATCGCTTCCAACCCCCGCCGATAACCAGTTGATGGCGGAGCGGTCCGGCGCCGAACGTGCGGGGCCGCCACGCAATTTCCGCATCGTGCCGCGTACGAATGGCCAGGTTGTAAAGCGGCGCGGCTCCGGTCACCATCCCATCCAGCATCTCGATACGACTCTGCTGCTGCGGAGCACCGCCATGCGCTGCGTCCAACCCGTCCAGGTGCGCCGTGGAGTATCCGTACCGCACCTGGAGAGCTCCCAAATTCTGTGCCAGCTGCCGAGTCCAACCAACCTGCACCAGGTCCAGGTGGTCCACCTCGCTCTCACCGGGAAAGCCCCCCGGCAGAACGTACGATGGCGCCAGCCGGTTGCCGCTGAGCGCCTCGAAGCCGGCCGGTTGGCCCCAGTCGGACAGGTCGATCCGCGAGCCCACATATTCCGCTTCAATCTGGTCCACCGCACTGGCCCGCACGCGCCCTCGAGTATTAGCGAACAGCAAGCGGCTGCGTTGCTCACTCCCCGGCGCAGCTAGCGGAACCGTCTGGCCGGACCATTGCCCCGCCACCGAGCCGAACCAGTCGGCCCATTTGGTAAGCGGGACGCCCACCTCCAGGCTGTCTCGTGTGAACCAATTGAACCGCTCGGCTTGTTGCACCAGCCCGCGATCCGCCGGAGCTGGCAGATTCGAAGACGCCAGCCCCGATCCCGCATCCATGCTCGAAAGCGCGGCGTGCCACGACGCCTCCGGCTCCTTGAGAAAGAACCCCACCTCGGTCCCAGAGCTGGCGGAAGTCGTTCCGGTGAACGCGCCGCGTACCACCATCTCATCCATGGCCTCGACATTCGGCAGGATTACCGGTAGCCCCGGCTGATAGGAATCGGTAGCATCCATTCCCTGAAGCTGGTACGTGGTAGCGGTCCACGAAGCTGCGCGTTGCGAGACCAGCGCCAGGCGGTTGTCGCTCAGACCGACGAAATCAAGCGGCTCGGTGACCGTGGCCGGCTCACGGGCAAGCAACTCTCCGTGCCAGCTCAACGCTTCGGGGTAAATCGGTACGCGGCTCACGTCACCCGAAACGGTCACCGCGTCAGCGGTCAGGTCCACCCGAGTCGTCTGGAACGGTGCCACGAACACGGCATTACCGTTTAATCGATATCGCCCATAAGGAAGCGTGATCGTGAATCTGCCCAGCGAATCCGTAACGATAATGGCGTGAAACCCTACTCCGCCGGTGATTTCGACCGACCCGCCGCTCAGCGCATGGCCGTCTGGTGACCGGAGACTGCCCTCGACAATGCCAGTGGTCAACTGCGCCCATGCCGCGCCGTGGAGGAGCAACGCGACCGCCAAAACCGCCGCGCGTTTATTGCCGCAGCACCGCAAAGCGGCTGATCGAATAGCCAAGCGCGCCCCCCATGAAAACGTCTGAGACGAAGTGCGCCGAAAGGGTAACTCTGGAGAATGCGACCGTGCTGGCCAAGCCGTAAGCTACAAACGGAATCCAGCGGTGGTGCGGATATCGCCGGGCGACTACGGTGGCGATCGAAAAGGCGGCGATGGTGTGGCCGGACGGAAAGCTGCCTCGACCCCGGAGGATGGAGCCCGGGCTGTCGAACCACGTGTCGGAATAGTTTCCACCTTTGCCGATGGCCGCTGGTCGTATGCGACGGTCGACATCTTTGAAGACTGTGGTCACTATCTCCGCATTGGCTACGGCCTCCGCGGCAAAAAGGGCGGTCTTCTGCATCTTCGAATCTTTACGCGCCAGGCCGATGAGGTAGAACGACACCGGGACCGCAATAATTCCGTAGGTGCTGTTGCTGCTGCTGAAGGCCTTGTTGAAGCCGCTGAAGGCATTCGTGTGCTGGAAATAAGGAGTGTCGTGTGGATCCAGGGCGACCAGGCCGGCAGTGGCGCCGAGTACGGCTGCTGTGGGAATCAAAACGCGAGGCTGCCCGAGTTGCAGGGGAAACAGCCAAATTTTCTTCTGGTCACTCGCGATATTAGGGAGCAACTCCTTCCACGAAACGGATCGATCCTCTTTCGCGGTTGGCGGTGATTCGGATTCGGCGGGCGGCGAATCCTGGGCGGCCGCTAGCACCGATAGAAACAATAAGAGCGGAGTAATTTTCATTTTGTTCCTTACCACTCCAAACGCACCACTACTTGCATCTGACGCGCGGGAGTGGCCGTATGACTAATTACACCAGAAGACTCCACCCCCAGGATACGGTTTGGCAGGGCGAAGTTCGTCTGGTTTAGGGAATTGAACGCTTCTAAACGAGTCTCCAGGCGCAGCTTCTCACGTAGCGCAAAGGTTCGGGCGAGGGAGACATCCGCGGTCGTCATTCCGGGTCCGCGGAGAATATCGAAGCCGGAATTGCCGTATTGGTAAAGCGCGGGGACGGCGAACGCCCGATTCGGATCGGCGGGATTCAAACTGGTGTTGAACCACTGCAGATACGAACGCTGCCCGGCCGCAAGCGCGCCGGTGGCGAGGCGATCCGGTAGCTGGTAGCCGCCGTCGTTTAAGCTGTTGATGGCCAGTTGCGGCGTGAAGGGAAGGCCGGTCTGGGCAGTGATCACCGTGGCCACGCGCCAATTGGCAATGGCCGTGCGCACCGGGCCTGCGCCATTCTGCCCGGCAGTGCTCCGGAACGGCAGGTCGTACGCCGCCGTCAACACCAGACGCCTGGCGATATCGAACGGAGACGGAGATCGATTGCCGCGTAAATAATAGATGTATTCCGGAGACGACGGCCGACTGTCCTGGCCGGTGCCCGGCGCCGTCGAATCATCGAGAGATTTCGCGTAACGGAAAGTTGCGAGCAATTGCAGACCGGGCGTTGGACGCCCCGCGAGCTTGATCTGCCCGCCGTAGTAGGTTGAGCCGCCAGCAAACCCCAAATATTCAATCCGGGAGTGGTAGGGTTCGTAAGGGTAGCGCGGCAGGGGATAAGGCGTCGGGGCAGGAAAGGGCTGATTGGCATCGAAGGTTTCATAGAGGTGAATGCCCATCGAGCCCATGCCCGCGACTTCCAGCGTAAGCTGCGGCCGCAAACGTTGTTCGAGAAACAGTCCCCACTGGTCGGCGTAGGGCGTATAGTCACGTGGTTCGATTGCGTAAATTGATGTGTGGGCGGCGTTGAGGCTGCCCGCATCGAACTGCGTGAGCGTTTGGGGGGCCGGCAGTCCGGCGGCCAAGCTCGGCCCCACCTGAAACGTGCCATTGATCAGATCCAACCGCGAAGCGTACGGGGGATTCTGCGCCAGGATGCCCTCGGCTATATACGAACCGGTGTCGTAGGCCTTGCTGAATCCACCGCGGAGAACCGTGGAGCCGCTTCCAAAAATGTCAAGAACGAAGCCAATTCGGAGCGCGATAGTTCGTTTATTGAAGCCTAAGCCGCCATAGGAATTGACGCCAGCCTGGCCAGCAAACTGCGTGAGTGCAGGCGCTTGCCGGTCAAAATTAAAGTTCACCATCTGGTTATTGGCTTCTGTGACCGGTGGATCGAGGGAGTAGCGAAGTCCGCCTTGAATCCGCAGCTTCTTACCGACGCGGATTTCATCCTGCGCAAATCCTGCCCATTCCCACCCGCGGAGCCGGAACGGCGAAAGCGGAACGTCGCGCCTGACCTCCGTAGGATAACCGGTCAGCAGCGATGCCAGCGAATCGCCTGTTAAGGCTACTCCCGGCTGACCCGTGTAGTCGGGGGTGAAGAGGTAGGTGCCGCGACTGGTCCATTCCGAAGCGCTGCCATCCACCAGCCGCCGGATTGCCTGCGCGCCAAAGCCCCAGGTATGCCGCCCGGTCTTCCACAGCACCGTGTCTTCAATTTGAAAGCTGGTTGTTTGCACGGCGACTGGCACCTGTTGCGCTGCGCCTAATTGTGTGAACCCCTCAGGACTAATCACCGGCGTCCCGGCCCCCAGCGGCTGCCCATTCAGATTGAGCCGGTTCACGCTGGCGCGCAGCTCGTTAGTCAGAGTCGGTTTCACTTGAAAGGTGTAGGACACGGCGCCGCCCCAGGCGGTGACACGCGTGTTCGCCCCGTCCGCGTGCTGCGTGGAATCGCTTGCGATGTAAGGGCCCGGTAGGGCGCTGGGCGATAGGAGATTCTGCCGCTGGTACGTGATGCGGCCGAACAGGGAACTCCGCGAAGAGATGATTTTATCGGTGCGGGCGTTGAACCAACTGCCGTTTTGGATCTGGTCGGGCGTGAAGCGGTAGTTGTCGGCGGGGCCGGGCAGATTGGGATCGGGATAGAGACCGGCCAGAGCCAGCCCTTGCTGGGAAAGGCTGCCGGCGGGAATTTGATTTCCGGAGAATGGCTGGCGCAGGAAACGGTTGTCGCCAATGGGAGCGATGGAAAGCGGATCGTAGATAGTTGTCGTGCCGAACGCGCCGGTCCTTTGGGCGGTGGTTGGAACCGTGGAAATCACCGTGAGGCCCTGGCGGCCGCGCAGCGCCTCGGCATCCGCAAAGAAGAACCAGGAATCCTTGCGGACCGGACCGCCTAGGCTCGCGCCGAACTGATTCTGGGTAAGGCTTGGCTTGTGGGTTCCATCGAAGAAATTGCGCGCATCGAGCGCCGAGTTGCGCAGATAATCGAAAGCGCTGCCATGGATCTGGCCCGATCCGGAGCGCGTCTGGACATCGACGCTGCCTCCGGTTGCATGACCCAGGGTGGCAGGGATGTAGACCTCCGACAGGCTCACCGATTCGATCGCCTCGGCCGGCGGCATAAGGACCGCGCCGCGGAGCCAGTTCTCGTTGTTATCCATGCCGTCGATCTGGAAATTGTTGTCCTGGCCGCGCTGGCCGAGGGCATTGAAACTGGAATTTCCGCGGGGCGAAAAGGGAGTGTATCCCTCCAGGTTGCCGCCTTCCTGTCCTCGCGTCACCTCCGAGCCATTGCGGAGTGTATCCAGATAATTGCCGCTATCGGACGGGGCCGCGGGCGCGTCCTTAGATTCGATGACCACCCAACGCGCCGGCAAGGTTACCGGGAGAGTCACGCTTTGACCATCGCCGATATCCGTGACGATGCTGGCCGAGGCGCCGGTGCGGGCGGATCGGGCGACCACAACATATGAGCCCGCAGGAACGCGTAGCGCCTGGTATTTCCCTTGTTGATCGGCGACCACTTCCCGATAAAATCGGTTGTCCCGGCGGACCAGGTCGACATGGGCAAGCGCGGCGGGGCTGCCTGTGTCATCGACTACGGTGCCGGCGATGTCGCCGTAACCTTCCGCGGCGGAAGCTGGGAGGCAAAGTAGAAGGAGGGCGATTGTCCCGACCCAGGCCGCTACCGTGAGGGAGCGGTCTTCAGACAAGGCACCAACTGGGAGCATACTGAATGGTTTCACCGGCGGTTGACGATGCGCAACGTGGCCCTTAGAGTATCCTCTTTCACGGCTAGAGTAAAACAACCAACGAAATACTCTCGCGATAGAATCGGAACACAACTCGTGCGAATTACCATCTCGAAAGAGAATTACCTCAAGGCTATCGCGGAAGCGGAGTCGGAAGGCGAAGATGTCAAAGCGGTAACCCTGACACGCTGGCTGCAAGTCTCCGCTCCGGCGGTGACCATGGCGGTGAAGCGCCTCAAGCGCGATGAGCTCATTCGCGTCGCCAAGGCGGGACAGATCACTCTCACCCCTGCGGGCCGAGCGATCGCCAACCGCCTGCTCAACCGGCACCATCTTTTAGAACGCATGCTGTCGGAGATCTTCGGCCTGGAGTGGTATAAGGTCCACGACGAGGCCGAGCAATTGGAGCATGCCGTCTCCGCCGATTTCGAGCGCAAACTGGCGGAACGGCTAGGCCCCGGCGGGGTCTGTCCCCACGGCAATATTGTGGGCAGCGATTCACCGCGTGCCCGTCGCCGCCGAGGTCTCAAACCGTTGGAGGAGGCGAGCAGTCAGGAACGTCTCGAGGTCGTCAGCGTTTTTGAACGGGATCGCAAGCTGCTGGAGTTTCTGGATAGCATCGGCGTCCGCCCCGGAGTGCACTTAGAAGTTTCAGCCGCGCAGCCGGCGCTTGCTGTGGCAACCGGCGGACGCCCCGTCCAACTCCCCAAGAATGTGGCTTCCAAAGTGTGGGTCAGGACTATCTAACCCTTTGAATTAGTACCTCTTGCGGTACTTTTGCCGCGATAGTTTATTGAAGTAGTAGGCGACCCGCCCGTATAATCCAATCGAGCCTAGAGATATAGTTGCTGCATTTCCAGGCGGGGGGCTCAGGAATGTTACGGATCTTTCTTAATAATATAATTCGGGTTGCGAGCGTCCTTTCAGTTAGCGCGGTGCTGTTGCACGCCTCTCAGATTGACCCACAATGTACTTCAGCCTTAACGAATATGGCCGCTATCGGCGGCGCTCCGGGCGGCGCGAATACCACTTTCTGCGTCTCGGACTATGGGTGGAGCAATGGCTGGTTCGCTACGGGCTTCCCCGGCGACTACCCGGCGAATACCTCTTCCAACCTGCTGGGCGATAATGCACAAGCCGTGAGTTACACACTCGGCGGCACGACCTACACCTCATGGATTACTCCCCAAGCGGACGGGAAACACACGGGTACCGATTTTACGGTAGTTACGCCGGTGACCAAGGTGAATAACGACCAGGCGACCTCGGTGGTTACAGATGGGCGCGTCGATATCACCATCACCTCTACGGTGATCAATAACAATATTCAGCAAATTTTCACCATTACGAACGAAACCACCCAGACTCTTACAAACATTAACTTCTTCGACTATTTCAATTATTTCCCGTATGGAGCGAACAACCCGAATTCGGGAACACTCACCTACCAGACGGTTCCAACGCTGGAGAACACCTCGGTGATGGGGCTTTGGGCTAGTGGGACTTGGGGTACTGCGGGTTACATTCGCGACGGCGGCGTTTGCGGCGGCATCGGCACTTCGGGTTGCACCACACCCAACGGGCATCAGATCGGTACCCCCGGCGCGGTGTATCAAGGCGTCAGCCTGGGCGGATTGAGCGGCGGTACTTCGGCGAGCAACGATGCTGCCGGCGCCCTGTCTTGGGACGCCAGCAACCTGAGCCTCGGCAAAGGCGCGAGCCAGGCGTTTACGATCGAACTGGTTCCGGAACCCGAGACGATCGCCATGCTGTTGATCGGCCTCGCCGGGATATACCTCGGTCGTCGCAAGTTCTAGCGGGTAACCTTCGGCCGCATCCGCACATGTTGCAGGTGCAAACTGTGGCCTCGGGCACACTGCGCGTCCTCTCCCTGATGATTTGATCGTTACAGTTGGCGTACGCTCGAAATAGACGCGTCATCCAGTTGCCAACCCGACGAGCAAGGCTTCACCTCAAGCTGGGAACACCGTGGCCGGGCGGATCGTTCCAACCTCAAATTTGGGAGCGTTCAATGTCCGAGGGGACTAAACGGACTTCGTCTCGAGAAGTGGAAGATGCCCTAATGTACCTTCCCCGGAAATGTGTGACGGATTACCGGCGGGGACAGATCATCTTCATGGAGAATCAGCCTTCGCGAGAGCTACATTTGGTTGTCAAAGGCAGGGTCAAGGTGGCCATCCCTCTCGAGAGCGGCGCGCAGACACTGATTGATGTTTTCTGTACGGACGACTTCTTCGGAGAGAGTGCGTTGCTTGGTGCAGTTCGACATTCTGAGCGTGCCATAGCTCTGGACAATGTGACTCTGATGTCGTGGACCACCGCAGAGATCGACGCCCAGGTAGAGCGCGAGCCGCGGTTGGGTATCGCCTTGCTGCAGATGTTGGTCAAGCGCGCGCTCGATTACGAAGACCGGTTGCAGAACTTCGCCCTGGACAAGACGCCGGAACGCGTGGTTCGCGCCGTCCTACGCTTTGCCGACCGCACTGGGACCCGGTCCCAGGATGGCTCGCTCGAAGTGCCTCCCTTAACCCACCAGTTGCTTTCCGAATATGTCGGAACGTCGCGAGAAATCGTTACCTTCCACATGAATCAGTTGCGGCAAAAAGGTGTTTTGAGCTATTCGCGCAGAGGGATGCGGGTTGACCCCAACGCTCTGCGGGAACAACTGAGTGCGCAGACCGAAAGGCGCGCGCCGCACACCGCCTGACTGCCTCTAGACTTTGGAGAACAAACCTTCGTCATCCAAAAACAGGATATTCCGTGGCCTGCGCTGGGGTAGAGTGTGGTTAAAATCCCCGGCTTGCGAAGGCAGATATGAAGCGCTATGCATTGGTCTTAGTTCTCACGCTGGTTTATCCGATGGCCCGGGGCGCAGAATCGGAGGAAACCGGCGATACCACTCGTGTGACGCAGTCGTCCGAGCCGGGCACTACGGTAGTCATGCTGCCGGGGCCCCGCCCCGCCAACAAACCAGTGGTTCCCCCCAAGAAGGCGGTCACGGAAGAACCCAAGGCGGCCGAGCCGGCGCAGCAGCGAGCCCAACCGGCTCAACTGCCGGCGGAAGCTTCGGTCTACTTTCCTAAGTTGATTGGAACCTGGAAGCTGGCCGACGCCCGCCACGTTTTGGGACAGCCGCTACACCAACGGCCGGCCCTGGACAGCGACAAGACCGTCAACGGCCAGATCTACGCCTTCCCGGACCCCACCAACCGATACAAAGAAGTGGAGTTGGAGTTCGCTCAGGATAGCGGCACCCTGCGCGCGGTATTCATGTATCCCCTGCAAATGACGTGGAACGACTGCCGGCGGCTCTGGGGCATGAATGTCAACGCCACCGAAGCCGGGAAGGGCCGTAAGTTTTATTCCTACAACAATCGCAACCTGGACGTGTTGGTGGACCCCGATGGAAAAGTCATCAGCCTGGGACTGTACTAGGCCGTTGTAAAACCCGCTCCCTGAAGGCCAACCGCGACCGGTCAGGGGCCTATGTACACCAACTAACAGGTAATCGAAACCTACCTTACCTACGGTACGTTTAACGGGTGGAGAGCGTGTACGCCTGCTATGGCGTATAGTGTAGAGAGACGGGAGTCCCTGGATGAAGCGCCGTTTTGTAGTTCCTGTGGCCGTTCTGGCTGCCCTCGGCCTGATGGGTGGAGGGCTTTCCGCTGCTGATAAAAAGAACGATCCCGAAGAGATTGGGAATCGTGATGTGGGAAAGGGCGTAAATTTCTACTCGCTGGAGAAGGAAATTGCGCTCGGCAAACAGTTGGCCCAGGAAGTGGAACGGCAGGCAAAAATCATCGATGATCCGGTGATTGCGGAATACGTCAATCGCATAGGCCAGAACCTCGTCCGAAACTCCGACGCCAAGGTGCCGTTCACGATTAAGGTGCTGGACACCGAAGAAGTGAATGCCTTTGCGCTGCCCGGTGGTTTCTTCTTCGTGAACACGGGCCTGATTCTCAAAGCGGACAGTGAATCGGAGCTGGCGGGCGTCATGGCCCACGAAATTGCACACGTAGCGGCGCGCCATGGCACCAAACAAGCCACGCGCGGTGAGCTCGTCAACATTGCCTCGATCCCGCTGATCTTCATGGGTGGCTGGACTGGATATGCGATCCGGCAAGGCGTTGGTTTAGCGATTCCGATGGGCTTCCTGAACTTCTCGCGTGCATTCGAAAGGGAAGCCGATTACCTGGGTCTGCAGTACATGTACAAGACCGGCTATGATCCCACTTCCTTCGTGGACTTCTTCGAGAAGATCCAGTCGATGGAAAAGAAGAAGCCGGGAACGGTTGCTAAGGTCTTCTCCACACACCCGATGACGGACGACCGGATCAAGGCCTCGCAGGAAGAGATCCAGAAAATCCTGGTGGCCAAACCCGAATACGTGGTGAATACTTCTGAATTCAACGACGTGAAGGGCCGCCTGGCGATGCTGCACAATCGCAAGAAGGCGGACACCGAAGACCCGAATCGCCCGCGCTTGCGCCGCGCTCCGGGAACGGGTACCGGCCCGATTGATGGCAACGCCGACGATCAAAAACCGGACCAGGACGAGCGTCCCACCCTGAAGCGGCGGGATCAGTAGCCATCCCCAATACACTGTAGGGCAACCCGCCCTATGATGGCGTATAGTGTAGCTATACAGGAGCTTCCTGCATGGCCTGTCGTTTCTTTGTCCGTGTGGCCGTTCTGGCTGCCTTCGCCTTGACGGGTGGAGCGCTTTCCGCTAAAGACAAGAAAAATGATCCCGACGAGATCGGGAATCGTGACGTGGGAAAGGGTGTCAACTTCTACTCCCTGGAGAAGGAGATTGCGCTCGGCAAACAATTGGCCCAGGAAGTGGAGCGCCAGGCCAAGATCATCGATGATCCGGTGATCGCGGAGTACGTCAATCGGATAGGGCAGAACCTTGTCCGAAACTCCGATGCCAAGGTTCCGTTCACGATCAAAGTGCTGGACACGGAAGAGGTAAATGCCTTCGCCCTGCCCGGCGGGTTCTTCTTTGTGAACACTGGCCTGATTCTCAAGGCGGACAGCGAATCGGAACTGGCAGGCGTTATGGCACACGAGATTGCGCATGTGGCGGCGCGGCACGGCACCAAACAAGCGACGCGCGGCCAGATGGCCCAAATCGGAATGATCGCTGCGTCGATCCTCATCCCGTATGGCTGGACTGGATACGCGATACAGCAGGGCGCCGGCATGGCCATCCCGCTGGGTTTCCTCACCTTCTCGCGCGGCTTCGAAAGAGAAGCCGATTACCTGGGCCTGCAATACCTGTACAAAACCGGCTATGATCCTACTTCCTTCGTAGACTTCTTCGAGAAGATCCAGTCGATGGAAAAGAAGAAACCGGGCACGGTTTCCAAAGTCTTCTCCACGCATCCGATGACAGACGATCGGATCAAGGCCGCGCAGGACGAGATCCAGAACATTCTGGTGGCTAAACCGGAATACGTGGTGAACACTTCCGAGTTCAACGACGTGAAGGCCCGCCTGGCGATGCTGCACAATCGCAAGAAAGCGGACACGGACGATCCGAACCGCCCGCGCCTCCGCCGCGCTCCGGGAACGGGCACCGGCCCGATCGATGGGAACGCCGACGATCAGAAGCCAGACCAGGATGAGCGTCCCACGCTGAAGCGCCGCGACCAGTAAGGGCTTTCTCCTAGCCGCGGCCGCGCAGGCGGGCGATTTCGCGGCGATCGCGCTTCGATGGTTTACCTTCCCGGAACCCGTCGAAAGGCTGGTTCTTACGCTCTTCCGCTAACTTTAGCCGTAACTCCCGGCTGGCTTCCGTTTCCCGGTACAGCGTTTGCGCAACCGGCGCAGGGCCGCGAATCTCACTCAGGATGAGCACCGCCACCTGAAAGTCGCCGCTGTCGTTCTTCACATGCAGCATGTCGCCGACGCGCACCTCGCGCGCAGCCTTGGCGGGTTGTCCGTTGGACTGGATTCGGCCGAGCTCGCACGCCTTGGCAGCGATGGAGCGGGTCTTGAAGAATCGCGCGGCCCAAAGCCACTTGTCCATTCTCACGCCGGTCATGATCTTATTCTCGTCCGTTGGGCAAGTTGAGAGCCGCGAAGAATTTCCGGGCGCTGCGCAAACGATCGTTACCAGGTGCATTGAGAGCGGGTTTGAGTTGTTGCACAGCGATAGGGACTTTGGTCCGTTCGCCAAGCACCTCGGCCTGCGCGTGGTGTGAGACGCTCAGTTCATTCGCTCAACGTTGCCGCGGCCAGAGCGCGAGCGCCGAAACCCCACACGCGATTGGGTGAGATTGGGGACCAGATCAGATTATCCAGGTGGGTTGCCGGTCGCACGGCCGCTTCGGCCAAAACCTTGCCGGCGGCGTCACGAATCTGAAGCTGCTGGCCGGTTCCCGCTTGTGACATACACGCCCAGATGGCCTGCGCGGGATGCCGCTTCGCCATCAGCACGGGAGGTCCTGGAAGCGCCACCGGCGGCTGCCAGACCGCGCGGTCCATTTCGGCCTGACCGGCAATCAGGCCAGTCGCGCCGTTATGCGTGAATAAGGCGCTGACGATCACCCCTTCGGTGCCAGCTACAAACGAGGCCGCGTGGACCGGCCCGGGGGCGGCTGGGCCCGCAATTCTCACTGCCGGCCGGGCGCCATCCCAACGCCACAGGGTGGCTTTGCTCGTGTCGCCGATTACCCAGGTGCGGAGACGGTTGTCCCAAAGCAATTCTAAATCGGCGCCGCTACCGATCGTCCCTTCGCGAATCAGCCGGGCGTTCGCCAGGTCAGCCAGGGCCACGCCGTAATTCGCGGCATCGGGATTGATTACACGCACCACCACCAGAAGTACGTGCGCCCCCTCGGGATCGATCGCAGCAGCGAAGGTGCCGCGTGGCAGTCCGGCCATCTTCACTTTTTGGGCTTCGGGCTGGCCCCAGGGATCGATGGATTCAAACTCTCCCTCGCGGGCCAAGAGGACGCGCTGCCCTTTGGGCTCCACGACCCAAGCGTTGTCCACGGCCACATCGGTGGCTACGAGTTTGCCAGGGCGTTCTGGACCCAGCGAAATCGCCACACCCTCCGGGGTATTCTGAACGGCCGCCCAGACAATCGCGAAGAGCGATCGTTCGCTGTGCACGATCAGGTGATCCGCGTCGCGCGACTCGTGCAACCCGTGCAGGGCGCCTTGGATGCGGACGGCTTTTAGATCGATCCTCATGGATGCATCTTAAAATGCGGCCCCCGACCATCCGGGCAGGTACAGCGTACCTTTATACATGACACCAATCGAGCTGGAACTGGGGAAATTTGCTGTCAATTGCTTCTCGAGCTGTTCGCACATTCCCGGCTGGTCGAGAATCGACTGGGGGTCACGCCAAAAAGCCTCGTTAGTCATTTGCGCGCTCGCGATGGCGTTCGATACCCATGTACCAGAGACAATCCGGTCATTGGGTCCGATGATGACGGCATTCGAAAAGTAACCGCTCCACGTCTTGCGCGCGCTTTTATAGGCAAGCGTGTTGCACGCCGAAATGATAATGCCCTTGGGAGCAGGAGCCCAAGCGGTAGAGTCGAATACGGGATTGTCCTGCTCATGGGTCGCGATTCCAGAAGGAGCAGCGTCAGTTGTCCGCAAGTAGATTTCGTTGGCACTCGATCCTGTATCCGGAGATGACCGCGACGCTTGTTCCCAGCGGCCTTCATGGTAAGCTTCGTTGAAAAAACCGCAATACTCCTCTTCGTCGTAGAGGCGGTCTGAGTCCAGGTTCGAAAGGTCATCTTTCACGGGATTACCGTCTGAACTGTAATTGCCGTAGTCCGACGAATAGAGAGCGCCGTGGTGGCCGGAGACCATGTACCAATCGGCGCTGACGTTCACCATGTCCTTCAACATCTGACGGCCTTTGGGGACCATGGAGCCGTTGATCGAGGGAACGCTGGACTGGGTGCCGAACGTCGGCGTCACGTCCTTAAAGCCGTAGGCGAGCCATTGGCCCTTTCGGGAGTTGCAGTCCGCCGAGTCGGCCGTCTCGATCATGGCGAAGGTGATGGGCGCCTTGGCGATGGTGTTCGAAACGTCGCGGCCGACCTCAGACATGTTGGCTCACCTCAGGGCAGCACGTCACGATTGGTGCCCCTGCATCAAGGCCTGGCGCGTCTGGTCATCGAGCTGTCCCGTCGGCTGGATATTGTTGGCGATTTGAAACCGCTTGACCGCACCCTGGAGGTCGACATCCCAATCGCCGTCGGAGGCGCAGGCAAAGCCCAGGTTGTTCAGGCGGCCCCGTATTCCGGTGGGCGAGGAATCGGGATCCAGATGCCCGAAATTGAGCGGATAGGTCTCCGGGTCGGGGTCCGTCTGCAAAACGATGCTTCCCTGCGAAGCGTTGGGGGGAATTGGCACGCTGAGGCTACCCTGGCCGTCCAGCGACCCGTTAGTCGTCCGTCCGTCGATTGTCAGGATGTAGGCCACGCCGCTTCGGGGCTGTTGTTTCTCGTCGAGGAATCGTAGCTTGAGTTGGGACTTGGACCCCTGCAGCACGAACTTATGAAGTTGATCCGCTGGCTTAGTTTCCTGGCGGATCCGGATGGCCGGAATCGTCACGCGATCTCCCGGTAGCAGCAGGTTGGGTTTGCGCTTACTCTTAAGCTCGGCATTGTCGGGGAGGTTCCAAAGCGTCTGCCACAGGAAACCGTGTTCATAGGCGATGCTTTCCATGCAGTCTCCTGGCTGGACCACATAATCACCTTTGCCTACAGGGCCTCCGGCGCCCGAGGGGCCGCTGCCACCTGCCGAGGGATTCGTCGCCATTGCTACTTTACAAATCCCAGCTGCTTCAGGGTGGCTGCCGGTTCCGGCGCGTCGAAGTTTGTTAAGGGCATAACCTCGCGGCCGTTTACCAAAGCAACGCCGGCTGGTGCGCTAACGTAAGGAAAGATCTGTTTCAACTGCTGGTGGTCGTTCGATACCACGGCCTTCAGCTTGGTATCGTCCAGGAACCCGGCGGCGAACTGCGGCTGCTGAATCGGAATCGCAACCACGCGAGTATCGGCCCAGTCGTAGTGCGACATGCGCTTGGCGGCATCCAGGCAGTGCAGGCACTCCGGATCGAAGAAAAACAGGAAGATCTTGCCGTTCTGTAACGAGTAGGGCTGGCCTGCGACGGTGACGCTATCGGGAGCCTTCGTGCCGGTCTGCCGCGCGGCGTCGACTCCGTAGGAAACGCCGGCGAACACCGTGACTGCTCCCAGAATCATCAGAGCCGTGCGCATTCCGCTAGCCGGTTTGGACCACACTCCCGCGAAAACCGCCATCAACAGCAAAGCGCCGTCGCCCACAAAAAACCACGGTCCCACCACTCGTTTTACAAATGGAAAGCAGCTGCATTCGGCGCCGTGCAGGGTGCTGTAGTTGATGGCGAAGTACCCCATGAACCCGATGAGCAGTAGACCGGTGAGGATTGCGCCCCAGCGGCGAAACCGGGGGACCAGAACGAAGACGGCTCCCACTGTTTCGGCTATCCCAAATGCCAGGGCGGCCGGAAGGCTAAGGGGTTGGGGAATCCGCAGCTCGTTAATCCGTACGGCCCAGCCCGGGGCATCCGTCACCTTCCATATGCCGGCGACTAAGAAGAGAAGAGCCAACACTATTGCGGATATCCAACTGAGCGCGGTTTTCCAGCCCGGCAGCGCAAGGGGAACAAACCCCGAGTGCGCCTGTGCCATACTGTCGTCCATGGACCCCATTTTAGCCCTTTCGCCGCAGGCGTAGGGGCGGGGCCGAAACATCTTTCTCCTGGCATGATTTCGTTTGCGCTGATCCTGCTTGCCGCCGCGTCGCACGTCGAGGTCGTAAACGAGGTGTACCGCGTACCGCCGGGCGAGTGGCGCTCCGTGGAATTGAGCCTGAAACAGCGGCCGGCCATGGTATCGGTAGATTTCAAGTTGGAGTCCGGCTCGCCCCGAGTCCGGCTCGCGCTGATGCGCCGGGAAGACTTGGCGCGCTTCCGCGGCGAATCCCCAACAGGCGTGATGGCTGCCACCACGCCAGGAGCCTCCGGCCGCATACGCTACCGTGTGAGAACGCCCGGAGACTATGTGGTGGTCATCGATAATCGTGGCGGCGATGCGAGACCGGCGGAAGCACGCCTTCGAGTGGCGCTCGATTTCGAGCTGCAGTCGGGGCCGGAAGTAACGCTTCTGTCACCGGGGCGTCAGTTTGCTGTGATCTTAATCAGCTTCGCGGTATTTTTCGGGATAGTGAGCTACTCTGCGCGACGCCTGCTGCGCGGCATTAGACACTGACTCCGCTTCGTACGTAAAATTCCCATCGGCAAAAAAATTTTACTCCCCGCTCCTCAGTTCAGGCGTAGAGTATTTCCTACGGTGCGGACGGCGCGCACGTGAATTTGTGTGGAGGCGAACCTATGAGAAGTCTAGGACTACTGCTGACGGCTGGGTTGTTGGTGAGTTCTTGCGCTTTCGCTAACCTGCTCACTTACGGGGCCCCGCTGAGCGGTGCCAACGAAAGCCCGGCTAACTCCTCAACAGGAACCGGATTCGCTGACGTGATCATCGATAACGTGGCGCAGACCATGGAGGTCCAGGTGACATTTTCGGGTTTGGTGGGGAATACAACGGCATCTCACATTCACTGTTGCGTTGCGCCGGGTGGGAATGCCGGCGTGGCCACCACAACACCAACGTTTACCGGCTTTCCATTGGGCGTCACGTCTGGAACCTACGACCACACGTTCGACCTTACCAATGCCAGCTCCTATAACCCCGCGTTCGTCACGGCGGAAGGTGGAGTGGCCGGCGCCGAGGCTGCGTTACTCGCAGGGTTGGCGGCAGACCAAGCCTACTTGAATATCCACAGCACCACGTTTCCCACGGGCGAAATTCGCGGGTTCCTTGTGCCGGTTCCTGAACCCGCGAGTTTCCCGGTTGTGGCCGCATTGCTAGGGTTCGGGGCGGTGATAGTCAAGCGCCGGCGGAGAACTTGAACGATTCGCGCGCTGCAGCAGCCGTGCGGCGGATATCTTCCTTGCTGTGCGCGGCTGAAACGAAGGCCGCTTCGAACTGCGAAGGCGCCAGATAAACACCGCGCTCCAGCATGGCCCGGAAGAAGCGGCCAAACCGCATGGTGTCGGAGCGCTTGGCCGACTCGTAGTCTGTGATCGGTCCCTCCGCAAAGAAGAACGTAAACATCGAGCCGACGCGGTTCACTGTCACGCCCGGTGGCGGGTCTGCGCAAAGTTCCGCCGCGCTGGCTTCGAGCTGGTCATAAATTTCGGGGTGCGCCTTCAGGTGCCGCAACATGGCCAGGCCCGCCGCCACTGCCAGGGGATTGCCGGAAAGCGTGCCCGCCTGGTAGACCGGCCCCACAGGGGCGATCTTGTTCATAATGTCGCGGCGGCCGCCATAAGCGCCAACGGGTAAGCCACCGCCGATGACTTTGCCGAGCGTAGTCAGGTCAGGGCGGATCCGGTAGCGTTGCTGCGCGCCGCCGAAGGCCACACGAAATCCAGTCATGACTTCGTCTAGGATCAGCAGCGCGCCGTTCTTTGCAGTGATCTCGCGTAAGGCTTCCAGGAATCCGGGCAGAGGAGGGACGCAGCCCATGTTGCCGACGACGGGCTCGACGATGACTGCTGCGATGCGATCCCGATGGGTGCGGAACGCCTCTTCCACGGCGTCCGGCGAATTGTAGGGCAGGGCAATGGTGGTATCACAAAAGGCTTTGGGAACGCCTTGGGTGTCGGCGATTCCCAAGGTCGCAAGGCCCGAGCCGGCCTTCACCAGCAGCGAATCGACATGGCCGTGGTAGCAGCCTTCGAATTTAACGATGAGGTCGCGGCCGGTAAAACCGCGCGCTACGCGGATCGCGGACATGGTCGCCTCCGTCCCGGAGTTGACCAGCCGCACCATTTCGATGGACGGCACGGCATCGCAGATGGCGGCCGCCAGTTCGACTTCCTGCTCGGTGGGCGCTCCGAAACTGGTGCCAATGGCGAGGGCCTTCTGCAGAGCTTCCAAGATGGCGGGGTGGCGGTGGCCAAGCAGCAAAGGCCCCCAGGAGCCGACGTAGTCGATGTACTCGTTCCCGTCGGCGTCGAAAATGTGGGAGCCTTCTCCGCGCGCGAGGAACGGCGGATTGCCGCCGACGCTGTTGAACGCCCGTACGGGAGAATTGACGCCGCCGGGAATCAGTTCTTGTGCGCGCCGGAAGAGCGCTTCCGATTTCGAATGTTGCATCTGTCTCAGTGAGCGGCCTATCCAACCTTCCGCGGGACGATGCGGCTGAAGCCAAAGCTCATGACGATCTCGTACACGCTGCCCTTGAGGTTCGATAGCAGCCGGGTTTTCAATTCTTGGTAGGATTGTCGGCCGGCGAAGAGGTCTTGCATGACCGACCGGAAGCGCGGGCTGCGCTGCGTGAATTGCACCATGCGGGACGGCACCGCGCCGAACAGGTATTTGCCCAGATAGAACCGTTTGGCCAAACGCGAGCCGAATTCGAGGTCGGACATGAAGTCGCGTTGCAGCGACGCGCGGTACTGCTTCACTTTCTCGGCCAGGCTGCTCACTTCCGACAACAATGCTCGCGCCGCCAGGTCCGCGGAGCGAATGGCGTAGTATAAGCCTTCCCCGGTGATCGGATCGACCAGGCCAGCGGCATCGCCAACCGCCATCCAGCCTTCGCCAGCGACTCGGTTGTTCCGCCACGAAGCGGTCTCGAGGGAAGGGAGCAGATGGCTGTAAAACTTGCCATGTTGATACGAGATGCCGCGTTCGCGCATGTAGTTTTCGAGGCGTTTGCGCAGCGAACTGGCCGGTTCGCCTTTGCCGGCGATCCCGACCGAGAGGTGGCCGCAACGCGGGAAGATCCAGATGTATCCCTCGAGTTGCGGCAGGAACTGGATATCGATGTTGGCCTGCTCGCCGGCTACGTAATAACCCAGCGCCGAGACAGTGTCACCGGCCGTCAGCTGGGTAGCCACATTGCGCAGCGGGTTGCGCGCGCCGGTGGCCACGACGCAGAAGTCTGCTTCAGCGGTGCCCGCGCCAGTGCGGAGGCGCCAGCGCGAACCTTGCCGACTGATTTCCGAGACACGCGTCTTTTCGATCTGCGCGCCGGCGTGTTCGGCACGCTCCAGCAGCAGCTGGTTCAGATCGAAGCGCGAATAAATTAACACCGGATCGTCCAGCTTCAAAGTGACGGGTCCGGATTTCGGCGCGGCAAGTACTGTTTCCGTGACGAAGCGCTTGGGAGTGGGGTTCTCGACAAGAAACGGATACTGACTGTAAGCCTTGTGGGTGAGCCCACCGCCGCAGGGCTTTTCCCAGGCGAGCTTTTCGTCGAACAACTGCACGGTGAGGCCCGACGATGCCAGGCGCTCAGCAGCAAACGCTCCGGCAGGCCCTCCGCCTAATATGGCGACCCGTTTCATTTTTTGCCGGCGGGAGGAAGATCTTCGGGTGAAGGCATGGCGCCATGCGGGCTGCCGGCGCCAGGGGGCAGCCCGTTCCCGCCGTGGGGATTGGCTGTACCGGGAGGAGGTGTGCTGGCGTGCCCGGAATCCTGTGTGCTCACTACCGTCCAACGGCCTCCGGCCTGTTGCATCTGGTATTGCAGCGTCATGCCCTGAGCGGTGGCAACGCCTTTCGGCTTGAACACCACGGTGACATCCGCTTTGTCGCCATGATATTGGACCGATGGAATGTCGATATCCATGGCAGCCACATTCAAACTGCGGCCGGAGAGGTGATCCACCACGCCCTGCCGGATCGCGTTGGTGTCTTGGTTCCCGCGGTTACAAGCGGTGAGGGCCAGAAAAAGCGCCAAGAGGCAGCCACTTCGCACAAATCGATTATAACCGCGGGCGGGCACGCGGTTGGGACCGATCGTGACTTGCCTATAATCCGTGGGTTACCGAACAGTGACCAGAGGGAGCGGAGCCCTCTGGTTCATTGCCTCTACAATTCTTGAGGGTCTTCCAGATCGACGTTGTGCGCACCACCAGTACTGGCTCCGCGCACGCGCGGCATGGGCTTGTCCGCGTTGGCAAAGTCGCCGTGCTTCTCGCTGGCCGAGGCGATGTCCTGCGCACCAGTGCTCCGCAGCAACGCTTTGGCGCGGTTTACCCATGAGGAATCGTCACAGTGCACCGAGACGAGAATGCCACCCTCGCGAAGGCGGCCCTCATATCGTTTGGCTTCGTACTCGGGAATCCCCATACCGACCAACGCGCCGATGATGCCACCGAGCGTACCTACAGCTGCGGCTCCTGCCAGGGCTGCGACGATCGGTCCGGCCGCGATGAAAGGGCCCAAGCCAGGAATGGCCAGCGCACCAACGCCTGTAAGCCAACCGAGCACTCCGCCGGTGATACCTCCGGCCACTCCGCCGGTGGTGGCTCCTTCGGGAGCTTTGGTGCTCTTCTCGTGGGCAAACTCTTTTGTGCCTTTGTTATCCGGGAAGAGCACGGATATGTCTTCGCCCCGGAAGCCGGCGATGCGGAACTGTTCCACAGCCTCTTCCACAGAAAGGCGGTCCGGGTAGATACCGAATACTGCTGTGTTCTTGCCAGCCATTGATCTGCTCCTCTCCGTGAGAAACAAGCAACGCGAGGGCCGTGCCGAGGGACGAAGGAGCGCCGATTGTACGGTTCCCGACAGGTAGAATGGGAAAACACACGTATGGCAGAAATTCCAATTGGAACCAGGGGAGAGACTCAGATCGAAGTGGCTGGTGACCTTGCTACATCGTTCTTGGGACTTGAAGACGCGCGCGTTCTCGCCACGCCGCGCATGATCGGGCTGATGGAGAAGACTTGCCGCGACGCGGTGTTGCCGTTACTGGATAGCGGCTACGATACCGTCGGGACGCATGTGAATGTGGCGCACCTGGCCGCGGCGCCATTGGGAAGCCGCGTGACGTTTCGGGCAGAAGTAATCGGAGTGGATGGACGGCGAATCGAATTTCGTGTGGAGGCGGCGACTGAGCGCGAGAAGATCAGCGAGGGGACGCACCAGCGCGCCATTATCAACGTAGCGAAATTCGCGGCGAAGCAGGCAGAAAAAAGACGATAGGAATTTCTTGCTACTCCCGCGGCCCGCGCACGCGGGACTACCAACTTCTATGAACCAAGAATGCTGGATGCGGGACGATACCCGTTTACGAATCCCCCGCCATTCGTTCCGCTGGGAGAACTCGGGCCTTCCGATGTTCCGACCGCGCGGTGATAAAAGGAGAGAATCGCGCTCTCATCGTAGTCGATAGCGCGCGCGTACTGGCGTATGTAGCTGGTGTTGTAGATCCCACCAGGTAGCTTTTGAAATTCCCCGGTTTCGATCGCCGCGAGCGATCGAATGCTAATCTTAGTGGATTCTGCGATCTGCTCCAGCGAGATTCCACGGTTCCGGCGAATGGTAGCAAGACCCAGAACGCTAATATCTTCTTTCATCTCCGTGCCTCCCTGCCCTGGACTCCGGGGGAAGTACTAGCCACGGGCAGGCCCTGTATTAAACGTAACACTATATCACTTATCGGCATTTTGATAAACTCTTTTTACATGGATATTTGCCGACGAAAATTCGGCGCCTGTATCCTGGCCGGACTGGCCCCCCGAGCGATAGCACTCCCCCCTCGTCCTAAGTTGTTGGTACTACTAGTCCTAGAGCACCTACGGCCGGATTATCTGGACGCTGTCTGGGGTCAGGTCGGGCCGGGCGGTCTTCGCCGGATAGTTGAGGGTGGTGCTTTTTTCCCCGATTGCCGCCATGTAGCCTCTAGTTTTTCTTCTTCCACTCTGGCCACTCTTTCCACGGGGGCCTGGCCGGCCCAGCACGGAATCGTGGCCGACACGTGGTATGACCGAGCTTCCCGCAAGCCGGTACGCGCCTCCGATGAAGCTCTGTTGGCCACCACACTTACGGCGCAGGTGACCTCCACGCCGGGCACGCGAGCGTTTGTGATTTCCTTGAATGCCCCCGAGGGGTCACTGGTTTCGGGCAATTCCGGAGCGCGCCAGTATTGGATGGACGACGAGGGCCGGTTCACCGGCCGCGGACAACTGCCACCCTGGGTTCCCGATTACAATCGGGCGAATCCGCTGGAAAGATTTCATAATGCGCCATGGGTTGCCGTGGGGGCCAATACGCAAGCACCTCCGCTTCGCACTCTGACTTTCGACCGCTCCCGCCCGGAGAGTCCCCAGGAGTTTCTCTCTACTTACCGAGCTTCGCCGTTCGCGCAAGAGGCCCAATTCGAGTTTCTCCACGAAATGGTGGTTCATGAGCGGTTGGGGCAGGCCGATACTCTCGATTTCGTCTGCCTGGTGGCGAGCTCTTCGGCGCTATTAGGGTACGAGACCGGGGCGCGCTCCCCGCTGATGCAGCAAATGACCCTGCAACTCGATCGTCAGCTCGAGTTGCTACTCAACCAACTGGACCAGACGCTCGGGGTTCGGACGTATAACCTGGTGCTGACGGGGGCGCACGGCGGTCCGCCCGCTCCGGCGCCGGACGTACGGCCGCGCATGGCGGTGAATGGGGAGCTGTTGGCACAGGCCATCCAGCAGGGTTTGACGGCCAGCGGGAACGGCCGTGTGGAAAAATACCTTTACCCATTTCTCTATCTCGACACCCGCGGTTTCTTGTCGCCGGAGCCGGCCCGCCAAGTGGCTGGGCGGGCGGCACTGGAACAGCCCGCGGTGGCAGCGTATTACACGGCCGGTGGAGAGTGCTCGGTGCATGACGAATGGGAGCGGCGCTTCCAGAACAGCTTTCATCCCCGCCGGGCCGGCGACGTGATGCTCTCTTATCTACCGGAATACATCGAAGATTATGGTTTGGGGCGCGGCATCTCATACGGCTCGCTGTACAATTACGACATCCGGATACCACTCTGCTTTTATGGCCCGCAGTTCCGCGCGGCGGTCTTTGAACCGTCCGTGCAAACTGTCGATATCGCGCCTACGCTGGCTCGGGCCATGGGCGTCGCTCCGCCATCTTCGAGTCTGGGCCGCGTGCTAGGCGAAGCTTTTGCGGGCGGGTAAAGCGGCCTCCTGATGCCCTCCTCCGACTCGGCGCTAGCTACTTCGCTCTGCGGCATCCGCCTGCGCAATCCTGTGATCGCTGCCTCCGGGACGTTCGCGTATGGCCTTGAATTCGAAAAACTGGTCGACCTGAATGCGCTAGGGGGGCTGGTGGTGAAGGGCCTCTCGCGCGAGCCGATCGAAGGTAATCCGGCGCCGCGGATTTACGAGACTGAGGGCGGCATGATTAACTCGATCGGTCTGCAGAACATCGGTGTCCACGAGTTCGTCAGGAGTAAGCTACCATCTTTGGCGAAGCTCGATACCGCGGTCTTCGCCAACGTGTTCGGATACCAGACGGAAGACTACGTGGAAGTGGCCCGGGTTCTGAATGACCACGAGGGTCTGGCGGGCTACGAGCTGAATGTCTCCTGTCCCAACACGGAGCGCGGGGGCATCTACTTTTCGAGCGATCCGACGCTGCTCAGTGAGGTGGTGACGGCGGTGAAGCGCGTGGCGCGCCGCCCGGTGATTGTGAAACTTTCGCCCAATGTGA
Organism: Bryobacteraceae bacterium; assembly: GCA_035948775.1. GTDB lineage: Bacteria > Acidobacteriota > Terriglobia > Bryobacterales > Bryobacteraceae > PSRJ01. The sequence goes on along the minus strand of DASZIV010000197.1, from coordinate 95,793 downwards.
GCGCTATCGAACCGCTGGCCCGCGCGGCGGAGGAGAGTGGGGCGGACGCACTTTCGCTGGTCAACACTTTCGTCGCGCTGGCCATCGATGCGCGCACGCGCCGGCCGCGGATTGGCGCCGGTTTCGGCGGTTTATCGGGACCGGCGATCAAACCGATTGCGTTGCGGCTGGTGTGCCAAGCCGCATGCGCGGTGAAGATTCCGGTGGTGGGCCTGGGTGGGATCGCTACGGGCCTGGACGCCGCCGAGTTTCTGATTGCGGGAGCGGCTGCGGTGGAGGTCGGGACCGCCACCTTTTGGGATCCGCAAGCGCCGCTGCGCATTGCCGGAGAGTTGGGTAAGTTTCTGCACCGGGAGAAGATTGGCAGCGTGAAAGAATTGGTGGGAACGCTGAAACTTTAGCGAACCGATCGTCCGGCTGTGCGTCTAGATTTCATATGCAGAATCTCCGCCTGGCTTGGCGAACCCTAGCTAAAAGCCCTGGCTTCACAGTGACAGCGGTCGCGGCTCTGGCCCTGGGAATCGGGGCCAATACGGCCATCTTCAGCGTAGTGAACCAAGTGCTTTTGGAGCCGGCCGGCGTCAATCATCCGGACCTTGTGGTGGCGGTGAGAGGCCGCTACGACAAACTGGCGCTGAAGAGCATTCCAGTGTCGGTTCCCGACTTCGCGGATATTCAAAAGAGCAAGCAAGTGTTCCAGCTTGCGGCCGTGGAAGACGGTACCGATATCAACTACGCAGGCGATGGTCCGCCAGAACGACTTCAGGGTTCGCGCGTTTCCCGGGATTGGTTTGATGTCTTCGGTGCAAAACCGATGCTGGGCCGGGTCTTTTCGGCGGGGGAAGATTCGCCTAATCAAAATCATGTGGTTGTCCTGGCGTACGCCGCCTGGAGCCGGCTCTTCGGGCGAGATCCGGGCGTGATAGGACGTATCATCACGTTGGATCAGCTTCCGTACCGGGTAGTGGGCGTAATGCGGCCGGAATTTCGCTGGCCTGCTGGCGTGGAAGCGTGGGTGCCGATGGGGCTCGCGCCGGATGCTTTCACCGAAAAGGGCCGCCTCAACGAGTCGCTGACCTGCTTTGCACGTCTCCAACCCGGCGTCGGATTCGCTCGCGCGCAGAACTTCGCCGGAATTCTGACAAAGCGCTATCTGGACAGCGGCAGCCAGATCGCCGGGTTCGCGAAGAGTTCCGGATGGAGCGTCTACCTCGAGCCATTCGCGGATTTTGTCGCAGGCGATATCAAGACGCCCGTGCTGATCCTTCTGGGAGCCGTGGGCTTCGTACTCCTGATTGCCTGCTCCAACGTGGCTGGGTTGATGCTGGCGCGGGCTTCGGGACGGGCGCGGGAAATCGCCATCCGCTCCGCATTGGGCGCCAGCCGCTGGGACCTGATGCGCCAAACAGCTGCGGAAAGTCTGCTGCTAGCGAGTTGCGGATCGGCACTCGGGTTGGCGCTGGCGTACGCCGGGGCTGAGGCGCTGCTCGGTTTGGTTCCGGAAGACGCGCCGATCACGCTGACCGTGCGGTTGGACGCGCAGGTGCTTGTGTTCACCGCGGTGGCGGCGATTCTTTCGGCGCTGTTGTTCGGCATCGCTCCGGCTTACCAGATTTCCCGCATGAAGCATTACGAGGTGTTGAAGGAGGGTGGCCGATCGGGCACCCCGGGATTGGGCCGCCAACGGCTGCGTTCCGGTCTGGTGATTGGGGAGGTAGCGCTGGCATTGATGTTGCTAGTGGGCGCCGGGTTGTTCTTGCGCAGCCTCAGCCGCCTGGAGGAGGTAAGCCCCGGGTTCGACCCCCATGATGTAACGATCGGCATGGTGTCGCTGCCGGATGCCCGCTATCATGAGCGCGAAAAGCAAGGCATCTTTCTGAAAACCGTGGTCGACCAGATGGCGCACTTGCCTGGAGTCGTGTCCGCGGCCGCTGCCATGCCCGTACCGTTCTACGGGCAGGACTGGACCGCGTCCTTTGCCATCGAAGGCCGGCCACAGCAAGCCGGAGATCCTGGTCCTCATGGACAAAACCGATACGTTTCGCCCGGATATTTTCAGGCGCTCAAAATCCCTCTGCGTAAGGGCCGTTTCTTTTCCGAGCAGGACCGCACAGGCACCGAGCCAGTTGCCATCATCGATGAAAACTTAGCCCGGCAATACTGGCCGAACGAGGATCCTATCGGCAAGCGTATGCAGTTGCCGCAAGGCGATGGTAAGCCGCCGTGGTCGACGATCGTCGGAGTGGTCGGGCACGTCAGGCATACCAGCTTGGCAGGAGACACGGGTAAGGGAACGTATTACGGGTCGATCTACCAGCACCCGATGCCATTAGTGGCGTTCCTGATGCGAACGCAATCGAATGGGATGGGCTTGGCCGCCGGCATGCGGCAGGCCGTACTGGCAGCCGACCCCGCCCAGCCAATGCATCATGTGCAGCCGATGGAGTCTCTGGTTGCGGCCTCGCTCTCGGAGCGGCGCTTTGTGGTAGTGTTGCTAGGATTCTTTGCGGCAATGGCGTTGTTACTGGCCGCAGTCGGACTGTACGGAGTGATCAGTTATGCAACCGCGCAACGCACTCCGGAAATCGGCATTCGCATGGCGTTGGGCGCGCAGCGAAGCGAAGTATTGTCGCTGGTGGTGGGGCAGGGCATGCGATTGGCATTTGCGGGCGCAGTGCTGGGATTGATAATCGCCGTGGTGTTTAGTCGCATGCTGCAGAGCGAGCTTTTCGCGGTGAGTCCGTTTGATCCGCTAACTTTCGGCGCCACGGCTTTCGTGTTGATGAGCGCTGCGATGTTCGCGAGCCTGATTCCGGCCATGCGCGCCACGCGGATCGATCCGTTAGAAGCTCTGCGACACGAGTGACCCGCACAGCTGAGCCGCGTTTTTTTCTCGATGCCGCGATCATGATGGGCAGCGCAAGTAACAGCCAAAAGCTTGTGCCCGGTTCCGGAGCAGGGTCCGGAGAAGTGTAGGAATAGGCCGCTGTCACATCGAGGTCAAGTATCCGGAGACCGGCCAAAACTGTCCTGGCCCGATTCCCGGCACCCACAACCCGTCAGTGTTGGTGCTCTGCGGCCAAGCGATTCCCGTTGAAACACTAGTGACGGTCACGTACGAGGATGCCGACAAAGAGATGGGACTAGCCTCGAATTGGTTCAGATCGGTGCCGGTGAATATCTCTTCCCCGCCGAATTGCAGGCCCGCGATGGCGCTGCAAGCGGGAGCCACGCAGGCGCCCGGAATGTAGATCGGCAGCGTATAGTCGGCGCTCGTGGTTCCGAAGAAGCTGGACGTTCCCGTGGTGGTGTAGGAAATGCTTCCGAAAATGGGAAACGCGAGAGTAAACATGCTATCCCAGTGAACCGCCTCTTGGAAGGTTGCCACGATGGTGAGATCCACGGTGTCGAGCGTTCCCAGCCTGGCGTCGAAGGGGGACAGCTCGGTGAAGGTTGTGTATTCTCCCAGGCCGCCACCGTAGTAGTCCGCGAAAAGGCTGGATGTGGTTGTAGTCTGGATGTCCGCCCGCACGCATGTCGTCAGCATCAGGACGCAAAGAATCACCTTCATAGTCCGTCTCAGGTGAGTTCTATTCTGCTGTCAGCCAATGTGAACTGGAACAGCGAGTAGTACTAAGGCCCCGCTAACCATAGAGGTGTTGGCGCCGTTGTTCGTGGGTGCGTGCGATCCGATCAGGCCACGGCCAGCGTTTTCGCCGTTTTGGGAAACGATCGTTTCGGAATTCGGACAACATTAGTTGGAAGGAAAGCAGTTAGCACGGTAGTTTCGCTTGGTACGAAGCGACTGGTTTTCGCTCCCGTTTCTGCCTGGCCGAACTGGATCATGCCGTGGAGTTGCATCGGCCTTCTCACATCCACATTATCGCGCGCACATGCCTGGGAGCGCGGTTTCGGAAAGCCGCTGTGGGCTATAAGTCGCAGGAGCGACGGGGGATTGGAAAATTTCGCTGGGGCGGTGACCGGCCCATGAGCCGGCCCTAGTGGATAAAATAGCTTTGAGATCAGGTCGAGGTTTTTACCCACGAGCTGAGCGAAGACTTGGAACTGTCAGATATCGCGCAGTCCGAGAGCGGCACCAGGGAGAAGAAGCGCAAGCAAGGCGACTGGTAACTCCGGGTTCGTCGCCGGATGCTGGCCGACTTGCGGGGATCTATCTACCTTACGCGCTCGACCTTTGTACGTGTGGGCGACTGCACAGGAGATGGGAACTTTGGGCTACATTCTCACGGTCATTTCTTCAACCCCGCCAGCCAGTTGACCACAAGGGTTAGAGGCGCAGCCCCCGCTTGCTTCCCACCGGGCACCAAGCCCAGGAATCGCTGGCCGTCCGCCGACGGCGCATAACTGAACCAGTAGCGGGTAGTTCCGTCGGAGTTAATGAACGGAACGTCGCCGAACAACTCTTTCGGTGCGCCGTGCTCAAATGATTTTCCTACCATCACAGGCACTGCCATCAACTTTCGGTCGGCCGAAATGTAAAACAGCTCCTTGCCATCCCGCCGCCAGTGAGCCTCGACTCCGCCCGTGGTCGACACTTGCGACTTTGTGCCATTGGGCGGCATTGGCTGGACCCAAATTTCAAAACGCCCGAACTCGTCGGACTCATACCCCAGCCAGCGGCCGTCGGGAGAGAACTGCGCGCCAAATTCGTCGGCCGGAGTTTGCACCAGGGGCATTGGCTTGTGGTTGCCTTCCAGCGGCAACAGCCACAGGTCATCTTGCGTTTTCAGGCCCGTTTCGTCATAGATCAGGTATTTTCCATCGGGCGACCAGTCGTTCAAATTCCCGTTCGCCCCGTGATGGCCTAGGTCCTCTTCTGTTCCTCCCGCGGCCGCTTTCACTGAGAAAGCGCTTCCGATGCCAAACAATGCGTACGCCAGGCGTCCGCCGTCCGGCGACCACACGGGGCCAAAGATCCGCCCAGGACCATTGGTGAAGCGAGAAAAGATTCCGGTCCCTACATCCTTTACCCAGATGTCGGAAGCCACGTCTGATGGCCGCAGTGTCACGGCGATCCGTTTCTCATCAGGCGACAGGGCCAAACCTTCGAACGGCCCCGGCGTGCCTACCTTCTCCAAGTTCCTTCCTGCCCGGTCCAGCCATACCAATTGCCGATCGGGGACTTGTGTGCCCGTCCGGTAAACCAGGATTCCATTCAGCGACCGGGAAAACGCACCGAAACCGGTATGGCCGCCGAGGGCAACGCGGTCCTCGACTACAACCGGTTCGCCGGAAAGCTGGAGTTTCGCCGGGTCGAAGCTTTGCACCACTAATGCCTCGTCCCTCCGGAACAGGAGGAGACCGGATTTCCCTTTCACTGGAACGTACTGTCCACGGGTCGATGCCCCTGGAAGAACGACAACAGGGGCGCTCCCATCCAAATCACCCGCCAGGAGGGCTGTGTTTTTTCCCTGCTGCGAGTTGAACAGGAACTTGCGGCCTCCTGAAATGAACTCCGGATAACGGTGGCTCTCACCGCCGGCTGCGGCCTTGGTGACCGCTTTAGAAACTCCTCCCGCGGCCGAAACTCGGTAAATGGGACCGTAGATATCCGGCGCGAACAGAATGACGTCTTCGCTATTCCACGTTCCGCCGCGCGAGTTGGGGGCGTCGCAGATGGTCTGCGCGCGCCCGCTACCCGGAACGATCCTCTTCAGCTTCCCCTCCGCGAAAAACCCGAGGTTGTGGCTGTCAGGCGACCAGAACGGATAAGTAGCGCCGTCGCTTTCGGGTACCGCGTGAGTTTCTACGTTATCGAGGGAGCGGAGATACAGCCGTTGCACTCCGTTGTCGGTGCGGACGAATGCGAGTTGGCGACCGTCAGGTGAAAGCGCGAGATAGTTCGCCACCGAGTCGTTGGGGATCTCAAACCGCATGAGCGCCGGTTCGGGCGCAGTCTCATGAAAGTGCAGGAACAAGACTAGTCCCAGCGCCACCGCCAAAGTCGCAGCCACGGCCGGCCACAGCCACTTCTTTCGCGGTGCGGCAAGTACATACGGAGCATCGTCCAACAGAAACCGGGCTTCACCGATGTCCCGCAGCCGCTGCTTCGGATCTTTCTGCAAACACCGGCGAAGCAGTTTTTGCGCGCGCGGCGAGGCTTGGGTCAGATCCGGCTCCTTGGTAAGCAGTTGTGCCAGCGTCTCGGAAACATCCTCGCCCTGGAACAGCCGCCGGCCTGTCAATAATTCATAGAAAACCACTACGAATGCCCAGATGTCCGCCCGTTTATCGAGGCTCTTTCCCCTTGCCTGCTCCGGCGCCATATAGGCGGCCGTGCCCAGAATCACTCCCACTTCGGTTGCGCCGATGGTGAGCGTAGGTGAGTTCTCCAGGTTCGCCGATGCAGACCCCTCCCGCTGAGTGGTAAACGCTCTCGCCAGACCAAAGTCCAGAAGCTTAACCACTCCCTCGGGTGTGACCTTCACGTTGGCTGGTTTGAGGTCGCGATGAACAATGCCCTTGTCGTGCGCGAATTCTAGCGCCGCGGCGATTTGGGACGCGATGTGCCAGGCCTCGTCGAACGGCATTGGCCCTTTGGGCGATTCGCCTTCCACCAGCTCCATGACCAGCGCCTGTTCTTCCACGCCGTAGATGTGGGCGATATTGGGATGATTCAGCGAGGCCAGCACCTCGGCCTCCCGCTGAAATCGAACCATGCGCTCAGGGTCGTGGGAAAAGGCTTCCGGCAACACCTTCAGCGCCACGTCACGCTTCAGCCTGCCATCTTTGGCGCGATACACTTCGCCCATGCCGCCCGCGACGATAGGCGCAAGGATTTCGTAGGGACCGAGTTTGGAGCCGACGGCTAAAGACATTCAGTTGGAACGATTTTAGCCCAAGCTAAGGCGCAGGTCCCGTATTACGCGCGATTCGAAAGAGCTGGGATTCTTGCCTGCCGCGGCGCTCAAGCGGTGTTCTAGGAGATCGGGCCGGGAATCGTCCTTAGCCTTGTACCGTATAGGATGTGCGGCATTTCGGATATCTTCGCATAGCGGCCGTGAGCTGTTTCACCGCAATGGCGAGAACATGATGATCATGGACGTTGAGCCCGGCGCAACATTTTGCGCCAGCAAGCCAAGATGCTCTTCAGTGGAAATTATCCGGGCTACTGACGTGGCTCACGACGGGCAGCCCCGCGGAGACTGTCGAGTTCGCCGCTTCTAGTAGGCACACCGGGTGAAAAGGTTCTTGTGGGGCGGGATTTAGCCTGCGTGGGACTTCATTCGGTCCCGCTGGTTCGGATGGCGGACTAAAGTCGGCCGCAGGCTGAAGAAGCCTGCCCCACACTAGTGCCGAATCTGGGAGCTGATGTTCTTCGTTTCGTAGACCTCGCAGTTGCCTCGCTCTGGGAGAAGTCCTGCTTCCGGATTCGGGTTGAGCGTTAGAGTTCGCGGTGTCATCACCCACGGCTCCACAAGCACCTCGGGGTCTTCGACTGTGACTTCGTACCGAATCTGATTGCCCTGACGAGTGAGCCGCTCCACCACGTGCATCTGCTCGGAATGGAAGAAACCGCCGCGCGCCAGCCACGTGGTATCGACGAACGATATGGAGTCAAGCACCAGCGTGTCGTCCTCCCAGTGCCCGACCGTGTACCCCATATAGGTGGCCTCAATCGCCTTCTTTGGGTCGTGCTGGCGGCCGTCGGTCGGGATGATTCGATATTCCCCGGCTCCTCCGCCGCCATCGGCATACTGGGTGTAGAAGAAGATGACGTCGTTGGCCGATTGAACGATGCGCCGGGGCGGGCCGTGCCGCGGAATCCCCAGCGGCTGGCAGGTCATGACCGGGTCTTCCTTGTTAGTCCACATATCGAGCTGCTGCACTTTGTCCCAGTGCTCGGGTTTGTACAGTGGACGATTCGGCCCGAACCGCGAGGGCGCTTCGAACTCGAAATCCATGGTTTGATTGAGCGCCCGGGAACAGCCCTCTTGCTGCGTCGGATCGCAGCGGCGATTGCCGTAGCGCCAGTTCATGGCGTTGAAATTCCAGCTGCCCGTCATGTCCGGTTTCCCGTTGGCCAGCCTCGGAGTCTGTGCCTGAGCCGCGGCAGCTTCCTGACTTTTCGGCACCGCCGCCGGCCGCGCTGCTATCTGGATCGCGGCACGCACGCTTGCCGGCACCGGCATGACAACGTAAACGCTGCCCGTTTCCGTCTCGACGGTCGTCAGGTCGCGAACGACCACGCCGTTCCGGCGCTCCACCATCTTGCCCGCGTAGAGGGCATCAACCTTGTTCAGCGGATTGTTCCAATCCTGATAGTCGCCGTAGGCGAACTCGGTGGTTGTCGACCCTTGCTTGACCACCACCCGTTCCACCATGTACTTGTCGTTGAGAGTAGCGGTGGCGATCGCACCCGGGACACCCGGAATGGGGAATGTCACGACCGGTTTACCCGCCTCCCACGACACGGAGGTTTCGCCAGCCTTGGCGACACCGTCCTGTAGGTGGGTGGCTGGGTTGGCCCCCAGCTCGGCGGTTGGTGCAGCCGCTGCCAGCGCGGCCTTGGGCGCGCCTTGGGGATTGGCCCACAGGCGGATGAGGCGCTCCTGCACGGCGCCCGGCATCGGGCTGGCTTTTCCTTTCCCCGCAACGAGCTCCGCACCGGCAATGTCCTCGTTCCAGGCGTACTCCCCACTGACGACTTCGATGCCCGAATAGTTTTGTCCACTGGGGCGGGTGCACGTGTACTGAACGCGCTGACCCGGCGTCTGGTAACTCGTGCTGACGCGATACTTCGTGAGTGTGCAGGGCTGTCCGTCCAGCTGAATGCTGCCCTCACCCTGATATTCGAGCGAGGCGATCAGCTCATGCTCATCGACGCCCCGCAGCATGCCCATGTACCAGGTCCAGTTGAATAGCACCGCTCGCAGGTCCTTGGCGCCCGCTGCGGGTCTGTAGGGAGGAGGGGGCTCGCGGTTCTCACGGGGCGCTTGCGCAGCGGCCGTCGCCAGCGTGCTAATGATGAGAACGACTCCGATCGCGATCCTGGTCCAAACGATCCTTCGTCGAGAAGCCATAATAGTCCCCACCGGCGCTCTCTTAATCGTTGGGGTTACCGGCAGAGATCTGGATCACGCGCCCGTCCGGCATAGTCACCGTTTTGAGAAAGCCCAAGGGACTGCCGTCCTTCGCTGGGAGGAACTTCACGCTGATGTTGTCCCCGGTGTGAAGAGCATTCGGTCCGGTTTTACCGATCCCCCTCTGCGCGAGGGCCGTGGCGGAGCCGAGCGTCAGCACCCACTCGGTTGTTGAGCCATCTGCATTCTTGACCGCGATAGCCAGCGACCCGTGGGGATTTGAGAACTTTATACTGGCGACCGTTCCCGACAGCTCCTTTTCGGCTTTCATGTCGTACACGCCTGCGAGGGAATGGTGAGCCTGCAACGAGCTGCTGGCGGCCATCAACCACACGCCCAAAGCCACACATTTTAGAGTTCGCAAATTCATCCGCACGCCTCCTGAAAAATCGTTTCGAGTATAACACCGGCTGCTGAATTACGGGGCACGACGCCGTTGAACAAAATGCCCAGCCTCATTTGCATCGGTCTGCAAGTTTCCTCTCGCGATATTTACCGTGGCAGTTCGCGCATGCCGTCGTCAACACACCGGCGGCATCCGTTATCTTGTCCTGATTTTTGGCTTGGGCCGCCGCGTAGGCCATCATTCCCGCGTCGCGAAGCTCTTGAACGAACTTGGCCCAATCCGCGTTCCTCACGGGGACATCCAAACCGTTCGAACACTTTCGCCCAGGAAGCGTGAGGAGGTCCGCAACTTCAGCGATCGCTAAAGCACTGTTCTCGACTGCTTCCCATTTTCCATACGAGCTCGCCAGGAGGTCGGTCGCCATGTTTGGATCTTTGGCCCGTGGCACGTCTGCCGGATTCTCGTCTTGCGCCGCAAAAACCACATTCGAAGCCGGATAGAAGGTCCCCTTCATCAGTTGCGAAAGGGTTGCATTCACTCGAGGCGCTGCCGCTGCGGCTCCCCGCGCCGGCGATTGAGCCGGGGCACGTTCTACAAGAAAAGTGAAAATGACGATCCCGACGAGTAGTACTGCGACCGCGTGCAATAGTGCTGTGTTGTGTGAGGCGGGCGTCAGGCTGCGGCGGACTTTAGTCCGCAATCCGAACCAGCGGGACTGAAGTCCCGCGCAGGCTAAAGCCCGCCCCACAAGAACCTTAGCTACTCTGGTCATTCGAATGTTCTCCCTTTTCGTACGGATTCACTCAGAAGGTCAAGTGAGGCCTGCCCAGTCGAGCGACGGGGGGGCTCGCAATACGCACGCTCCGGCAGGAGTTCCGCCTCGGGATTCTTGTCTAATCGTTGGCGTTACCGGCGGAGATCTGGATCACGCGCCCGTCCGGCATGGTTACCGTCTTGAGAAAGCCCAAGGGACTACCGTCCTTTGCAGGGAGGAACTTCACGCTAATACTGTCCCCGGTGTGGAGCGCATTCGGCCCGGTCTTACCGATTCCCCTCTGCGCTAGGGCCGTGGCGGAGCCGAGCGTCAGCACCCACTCGGTTGTCGAGCCATCCGCATTCTTGACCGCGATAGTCAGCGACCCATGGGGATTTGAGAACTTTATACTGGCGACCGTTCCCGACAGCTCCTTGTCGGCTTTCATATCATAGACGCCCGCAAGGGAATGATGAGCCTGCAACGAGCCGGCCATCAGCCAGCCCAACAAGGCCACACATCCCAGAGTTCGTTTAATCATTTGCGCCCCTCCTAAAATGTGAACGAGTATATCACCGCCCCCGCCCAGGCTCAAATTCAGTGCTTGGCTGTTGGTCCGACATAGGCCAGCAAGCGGCCGGCGGTAATTGCGCCGAACCAGCAGGCCAGCGAAGCCCAGGCCAGCATTTTTGTGCTGCCCGAAAACGGGGCCTGATCGATTTGCGAATTCTCGAAGACCTGCCGGCGCATTCGGATGAGAAGGAACAATCCCGCAAACACCAGCGCCATCTTGATGTAGAAATCCAGCGAGGTCAGCTTGGCTGTGGCGTCGGCAACCAGCATCAGAGTTCCGGTTATTGCGTTTACGCCGAATGCGACCCACATCCAGGGGAACATGCGCCCGAAGGGCCTTATCGGCACAGAAGGCCAGAAGCCCAGCACCATCACGCTGAGCATGGCGCTGCCGCCGGCCACGATGGCCATCCCGAAGGTGTGGAGGAAGAGAATGGTCGGGAATGCCCAAATGGTGGGGGCATCGCGAACCCAACTGCCGAGTCCTGACTGCTCGAGGGAAACCAAAAGCTCCTTCATGCTTATTCCTTGCGCTCCTGGCGCGCCGTACTTCGATCCACTACATAGGCGACGATTCCGACCACGGCGGTTACGCCCAGCACTAAGAGAAAGACCGTGAGAGCGATTGGCATGGTTTCCTTTCCCGCTAGAATGCGTTGCCCAAAAACGGCAACATGCTTCCGCAATACATGACGCCGACCCAGAGAAGCATGGCCGACGCCGCGGCGATTTTGGCCGTCAGCGGTGCGTCTTCCTTAGGTCCCAATGCCCACGGTTCGTCAACGACAGTAAAGTACACTGCGTTCAACCCGGCGAGCATCACCATAGCGATTTTCCAGTAGAAGGACGCATTGTGAATATACTGGGCGGGAATTCCGGCGAAGAACAAGAGCCCCGTAATGACGTTGACGCCGAATCCCAACGCGGCCCAAGGCAACAGACGGTGCAGGGAAGCGAAGGACACGCCCTTCACCACTCCGAGAACCCGCAGATCCACCAGAAACACCACGCCCAGCAAAAGGCTCAGGCCGATAAAGTGCAGGGTTTCGCAAGTGGCCCAAGCCCACTGGTAATCCGTCATGACAGAGCCCACGGTACGCGCCAGGCCGGGTGCGGACGGGGCGGTTCCCTGTTCGGGTGCGGCGGTTCCCTGGGCGGCCCGGATTTCCGCATGGCGAATTTCGCCGCCAATATTGGAGGCGCGGGCCATCAAGCCGAGGGTCACCAAGGTCAGGACCAGGATCACTGCCAGATTCCATGTCGGTACGCGTGCGAGACGGCGGAATTGCCATAATCCCAGCCAGGCAAACGCTCCGGTGACTTCCATGAATCCAATGGCCACCAAAGCCGCTCCCTCATGGGTTTCTATCAGGGACTTCGATACCCCCGGCAAGGACTTGATAGCGTCTTGCGCGCCATTTCCGCTGATATAGGTGGGGATCGAGATGAGAGCGACTCCCAGCAGGACAACCAGGCTGGCGCGCTTCAGATCATTGCTGTTGGTGATGAGCGAAAGCAGAAATAAACCGCCGCCAATGATCGTGCCGATGGTCGGAAAATGGTTAAGCAAAAGATGGAGGTGTGCTAAGTCCATAGCGATTATGCAGCCTGATGCCGCCGGGCGCGTGTTAACGCAGCGCCGCCGCTCGACTACTATATAACACCTGGGCTTTTTTGAGGAACACGCGTACCCGTGCTGGGGCTGAAAAGCGGACTTAGGTCGGAACGCATATAATATCCGGTGCCGAGGAAAGAATAATGCGAATCCGACGCTTGTTGATCTGTTCGAGTGTTGTGCTGGCGGCTGCTGGTATGCACATAGCGTTCGGGCAGAACGACTGGCCGGCTTACGGCCGCGACCCGGGAGCGCAGCGCTATTCACCCCTCCGGCAGATCAATGCGGGCAACGTTTCGAAATTGATCCAGGCTTGGACGTACAATACGAAACCCGCTTCGGACACCGGCGGCAAGCGGGCTTCGAGTACCACGCCGCTGATGGTGAGCAACATCCTATACTTCGCCACTCCGTATCAGAGCCTGGTAGCAGTCGAACCTGAAACGGGGAAGGTGATCTGGACCTTCGATCATCAACACGCCGCTCGCACCTCACGTGGCCTCGCTTATTGGCCGGGTGACCGCAACGGCCCGCCGTCGATTTTCTTCGGCACCGAGGATGGTTTCCTGATCGCGGTGAACGCGCGTACGGGCAAGTTAGTACCGGGTTTCGCGAAAGAGGGCGAGCTGGATCTGAAACCCGGGATGAAGGATGAGCTTCCCAATGCTCCGTACGGATTGAACGGCGCGCCTGCCGTATACAAGAATCTGGTGTTTACCGGGTCGCACCTGCAGGACTACGGCTCCTTTGGCGGACGTGGCGATATTCGCGCATGGGATACGAGCACCGGCAAGCTGGTCTGGACGTTCCACACGGTGCCTCAGCCGGGAGAATTCGGCCACGAAACATGGCTCGACGAAGGGTGGAAAAATCGCGCGGGCGTTAACGTGTGGAATACATTCTCAATCGACGCGCAGACCGGCACACTGCTCATGCCGATCGGCGGGCCCAGTGATGACCGGTACGGGGGAGATCGTCCCGGCGCGAATCTGTTCGGTAACTCCCTGGTTGCCGTGGACGCGACGACCGGGAAGATGAAGTGGTATCTGCAAACCGTGCATCACGACCTTTGGGATACTGATCTGCCGCCGCAGCCGACGATGGTGGACGCGGTCAAGGACGGCGAAAAGATCCCGGCGCTGATTCAAGCCGGCAAAACGGGCCTGGTATTCATTCTGGATCGCCGAACGGGAAAACCTATTTTTGGCGCGGAGGAGCGTCCCGTACCCAAAGGCGATGTTCCCGGCGAGTGGTACTCGCCCACCCAGCCGTTTCCGCTGAAGCCCCCGCAACTCGCGCGCGCAACCTGGAAGCCCACCGAGATCGCAAAGTTTACTCCCGAACACCAGAAGTATTGCGAAGACCTGTTCAAGAACGCCCAGAACGACGGTCCGTTCGCGCCGGTGCGCATGACGGACACGGTGGTGTTTCCCGGCCCGGATGGAGGTTTCAATTGGGGCGGCGGCAGCTACGATCCCAAGCTTGGGTACTACTTCATTAACTCGCACGACCGGGGCGGCGTGCAAAAGATGGTCGCGCAAGTCCCAGCGAAGGAACGCCCGACCGGAAAGATCAGCGGAGCCGGTGATGCGAGCCAGATGCCATTCGTCCGCAAGAACGTGGGCGCGATCACGAACCCTGCCACAGGCTGGCCGTGTCAGTCGCCGCCGTGGGGCGAACTGTTCGCCATCAATGTAAATACCGCGGAGGTTGCCTGGCGGGTGCCATTTGGACGTGTCGAGTCACTTGAGAAGATCGGGGTGATGAACACGGGGTCGTATAACATAGGCGGCTCGGTGGCGACTGCGAGCGGCCTGCTGTTCATCGGAGCTTCAGACGATCAGCGCTTCCATGCGTACGAATCGAAAACCGGGAAACTGCTGTGGGAAACGAAGCTACCCGCCAACGCGTTCGCGAATCCAATCACCTATCTGGGTAAGGATGGAAAACAATACGTGGTAGTCACTGCACAGGAAACGGTAGTGGCATTCCGGCTGGCATAGTTCCAATGTCAGCCGAATCGCGGCTAAAGGGAAACGGCCCCGGTGCTGTCGCCAATGGAGTCCTTTTCCACTCCCATCATCTGTAGAGCTGTCAGCAAAATATTCGCGGTTGGGCCGCTAGCTCTGACATTCAGTTTAGCTTTGTGTTTCCCCGAAGCTCCCCCAACCAGAAGATAGCCAACATTGGTGTGATTGTGCTGGTTTGAGTTGCCCATGTTACTACCCCACATGATCAAGGAATGGTCGAGTAACGTGCCTTCGCCATCCGCGGTCTGCTGCAGCTTCTTCAGAAAGTATGCGACGCAGTCGCAATGGTAGCGATTGATCTTGGCATACTCCTCGATCTTCTGCGGGTTTTCACCATGGTGCGACGCGGCATGGTTGGCTGTCTTCACTCCGGATTCCGGATAGCTCCGAAGACTGATGTCGCGCGCCATCATCAGGGAGGTGACTCGTGTGATGTCCGCCTGAAATGCCAGCACCTGCAGATCGAAGTGCAGCTTGATGTGTTCGTCGAACGACTCGGGAACGCCGAACGGGATATTCACAGATGGCGATTCTGCCGAGATCTTCTCGGCGATTTGGAGCCGCCGTTCCAATTCCCGGACGGAATCGAGATAGTCGTTGAGCCGGTTGCGATCCTCCGGCGGCAGGTCGAGTTCGAAGCGAGCTAACTTACGCGTGATCTTATCCAGGATGCTGGAATCGGCCTGCCTTCGAGTCCTGCGTTCGTCCAAGCTGGAGCCATCGCCGTACATCCGGCGGAACACGGCCATCGGATTGATTTCCTGTGGAAGCGGACGATTGGCACTGGCCCACGATATGGAATTGGAATAAGCGCAGCTATAGCCGTAACCACAGACACCGGTGTTTGCGGCCGGATCTTCAATGGCCAGTTGCATGGACGGCAGCAGTGTTTCCTGCCCGTATTTCTGCGCGATCATCTGATCGATGCTCGTCCCGCAACGGATGTCCGCCCCCGTGGTTTTCTTGGGGGGAGAACCCGAAAACACGGCAGCGGCCCGGTCGTGATCACCGCCGGTAGTTCCCGCAGGAGGCATGGATGCTGTTGCGTCTAAGCCCGACACGATCGTAAGTTGATTTTGCCAGGGTGCCAGCGGCTGGTGAATGAACCCCAGCCCCACGTTCCGCTCCTCCGGCTTTTCGATTTTCACCCCCTGCAGACCTTCTGTGCGGTTGTCGGCCCAGTAGGTGGGAGCCCAGCCGTGAGGAGAAAAGAGGGCAACGAACCGAGTCTTGAAGATCGGAGCCGCCAGAGCTCGCGCGGGAATCATGGATTCCAGGAAAGGCAGCGCTATGGTGACACCCGTGGCCCTTAGGAACGCGCGGCGTGGGATGTGCTTCCCGGTGATCAACATTGGTTCCGCATCCCTCCGTTGTCCCGTAGCCGACTCATCGATCTACACCCTCGCGAGGCCGGGCGGCGCGGGCGAGCCTTTCCGCAGGCTTCACGTTCATCTGAAAGGGCGCGCTCTTGACGATTCCCAATATGAGCGATGAAAAACGACGGTTGTCAGGCTCCGCCTCGCGAACAATCGCGCGTACTGACGGCATATCGTAGAAATCCACGCGGCGTCCCAAGGCATATGTAAGCAGTTTTTCGGTCATCACTTGAACAAACTGAGGAGCGTAGCGGCGCAAAGCTTGCTGCAATCCCGCCGGGCCGTTAAATTGGGTGCCGTCCACGAATTGACCGGAAAGGTCCAGCGGCTGGCCGAACTCGGTGGTGCGATATCGTCCCACGGCGTCGAAGGACTCCAGCGCAAAACCGATCGGGTCGAACATCCTGTGACAGCTAGCGCAAGCCGCATTCGCCCGGTGCTCATCCATACGCCGGCGCATGGACATTTGTATCGGGGCGCTAAATTCCCCACTATTACTCTCCTTCAAAGGCGGCACATCCGGCGGCGGGTCCGGGGGAATAATCCCCAGGATGTTCATCAGAACCCATTTGCCGCGTTGCACGGGAGAAGTGCGATCGGGCAGGGAAGTCACCAATTCGATACTCCCCTTGCCCAGGAGTCCGCGGCGGATCTCCAACTCTCCGTTCAACTGGACGCGCCGAAATTGGCTGCCGTAAACGTTGGGTATCCCGTAATGCCGTGCGAGGCGCTCGTTCACAAACGTATAGTCTGCGTCGAGCAGTTCCGCAACGTCGCGATCCTCGCGGATCACGCTTTCCAACAGCATCTCAGTCTCGCGTTTGAATGCCTCGCGGAGGGTGTCGTCGAAGTCCGGAAAATCCAGTGCGATGGGAGAGGAATTCGCCAGGTTTCGCAATTGCAACCACTGCCCCCCGAAGTTAGTCACCAGCGCGTGGGCGCGGGGATCCGCCAGCATACGGCGGGTCTGTTGCTCGAGTACGGTCGGATCCTTCAACTTCTCCTGGCTTGCCAGCGCCAGCAATGTCTCATCCGGCGGACTGCTCCAAAGAAAGAATGACAAGCGCGATGCCAATTCCAGGTCACTAATACGGTAAGCTTGGCCTGGTTTAACGCCGGTCGGCACGGCCTCGCCGCGAAAAACAAATTCGGGATCAGCCAGAATTGTCTGGAGTGCCCGCTCAATTCCACTTTCGAAGTCTCCGCCTTGATTCCTGCCGTTCTGGTACTCGCTCAGCAGATCCTCAAGATCCGCGTCCTTTAACGGCCTTCGATACGCCCTGCGAGCGAGTTGGGAAAGGATCTTCTTAGCGCACGGCACTTCATCGGCAGCGTCAGCGGGGCGGCACTCCATGATCTTTCCGCGGCTCGCCGAATCGCTCGGGCGCGTCGCATTGTAAGGGCCTGTGATTACGATTTGACCGATGTGTGGCGAGAACGTGAATCCTTCGAGGGGACCTGACTCGATCACGCTTCTCAGGTTGTGGCGGTTCAAATCATCGTTCGGGACCTGGGTCGTGGCGAGGAATGCCATTCCCACAACATGAAGGCCCGCCTTCACGGGCAGGCGGATTTGATTCTTCTCCTTTAGTGCTTCCGCCACCTTCGTCACCTGGTCCATTTCAAAGAGCTTGACTCTCTCGCCGTCGAGAAGGAGCTCCACCTTCTCGCCTTTCCGGTTGCCGGCAAACAGAACACCGTTGTAGTCTCTGACCGCGAACCACGAGATCAGGTATTCGCCGTCGGCGGGGAAGTAGTACCGGAAAAGCGCTCCGCCGCGAGTACCAAGCGGTAGACCTTCTATATGATCCTCCTGAGAACGATCTCCCGGAATGATGTACCGCTTCTCCGTCAAGGCGGTCTCGTGACCGAGCGCGAGCCGGCTGATTTTCCCGGCAGCGGACAGGAAGCCCTCTACGAGAGCCGGAGACAAGGTCAAGGTGCCCGCCAAATTGTCGAACCCGGAACCCGCGTCATCTACCGGAAGGAACTCTGCTGGATCGATTTCCACACCCAGCAAATCGCGGACTGAGTTGGCATACTCTGCCCGGTTGACTCGATGTACTCCCGGCGGAACCACCGCGGGCTTGAAACTGGCTTCCTGATCAATGGTGTTCTCGAGGCCCGATGCCAGCGCTTCAAAGGTGCCAGGATCCGGACGTTTCGCGCCCGCAGGGGGCATCATGCCCGCGCGCAGCTTGCGGATCACTTTTTCGAGTGTTTCCGCGTGATCGCCGGCGCGGGACACGTCCAATGTGTCGAGCGCCAAACCGCCGATTTTCGCCTTTTGATTATGACAGCCGACGCAGTACTGAGCGATCACGGATTGCTGGGCCGCGGGGGACAAACGAACCCGATTGGGAGCCTGTTTGGGCGCAGTCCCTGACTGGGCCAGCGCAGCCACCGCGGTGACAAGAGCAACCCACAAGGCCCTTCGCATGATTCGCTACTCCTCGGGAATCCGGGTTGCAGTATATCGTAATGGACTCAACTGCTCAACCCTCATCAGGAGTAAACTAATGCCAGGCAAATCTGATCTATTTTGCGAAGCTCTTCGCGGAGGCGCCAGGAATGACTGTCAGATCCCTTACTCACTTGATGTGCCTGGGCGTGGTTCCCTTGATTGCCAACTGGGGCGCAACGCCGAGTCCCGTTGCGGACGCTGCCATGAATCAGGATAAGGCGACGGTTCGCGCACTGGTGGCCCAAAAGGCGGACGTGAATGCTGCCCAGCCGGATGGCACGACGGCACTCACTTGGGCCGCACGCGCCAATGACCTGGAACTAGTGGACCTGCTTCTGAATGCCGGCGCGAACGTGCGTGCGGCAAACCGGGATGGGGCCACTGCGTTGTACGAGGCCAGCGAAAGTGGAAACGCAGCCATCATCGAAACGCTTTTGAAGGCTGGGGCCGACGTGAACGGCACACTCCTTTCCACCGGCGAAACGGCACTGATGGAGGCGTCGCGCGCAGGTAGTATCGAAGCCATCAAGATACTGCTCGATCGCGGGGCGGATGTGAACGGGCGCGAAACTCTCCGCGGCACTACAGCTTTGATGTGGGCAGCAGTGGAGGGCCACGCAGGTGCAACGCGAGTTTTGCTGGAACACGGAGCCGACGTAAACGCTCAATCCAAAAAAGACAGGGCCACGCAATATGGCACGGCCGGACCTGCGGCGAAGCTGCCCGAAGGCATGGAAAGCGGTGGATTGACGCCCCTGCTGTTTGCGGTACGGGAAGGCTCACTTCCGTCAATCAACGCTCTGGTCGATTTCAAAGCTGATGTCAACCAGACCTCGGGTGATGGCAGTAGCCCCTTATTGGTGGCGGTTCTGAATGGCCGTTACGATATCGCGCGATACCTCATTGACAAGGGAGCCAATGTCAGCCTGGCTAACAGAAAAGGTTGGACGCCCTTGTACCTTGCCATCAAGCATCGCACCTATGAGACCGGGACGATGCCGGTCCCTCCTAACGCCGATCAAGCGCTGGACTTCATCAAACTGATTCTGAATCGTGATGCGGAAGTGAACACCCGGCTGCGGTATCAAACCGAAGTGCATGTTGCCAGTCATGTGATCTGGATGAAAGAAGAGGGTGCTACTCCATTTTTCCGCGCAAGTTATGGCGGCGATGCCGAGGTGATGAAACTTTTGTTGGCTCACGGCGCCGATCCGCAGATTTCCACCGCGGACCATACCACACCGCTTATGGCATTTGCCGGTGTCGGCTTTGTGCTCGGCCTGGTTCAGCATCGTTCCCATGCGGAGGACATGGAGTCTCTCCGGTTGTTGCTGGACTCCGGTGCCGACGTGAACGCTGCCAATGACCAGGGCTTAACGGCCGTGATGGGCGCCGCGCATCGAGGGGCTGACGAAGAGCTGGCCGTTCTGGTGGATCACGGCGCGAAACTGGACACCAGGGACAAAGGGACATACTGCGGGGATGCGGTAAGGAGAACCTGCTCCGGTCACCCAATGCTTGCGCTGGATTTCGCGAAGGGAGTAGCGGTAACGGTCGAAGCGCCTGTCAATCGGCCAAAGACCATGGCCCTCATCAAGAAGCTGATGGTCGAGAGGCGAATCCCAATTCCGGGAGAGGAATAAGCGGGGCGGCGCTCCTACGCAATGACCGGGTGCTTCGCACCAAATCCAGTTGCCTGTTCGAACGCGTACGCCATTTGAAGGACACTGAAGTCTTCTTTGTTGCGGCCGACGATTTGGACTCCAACCGGAAGGCCTTCAGGGGTGAAACCACCCGGCACTGAAGCCGCTGGATTACCGGTCGCCGAGATATACCAGCAGGACTTCATCCAGTCTATGTAGTTATCGAACTTCACTTCAGCGATCTCGGTTGGGTAGGGCATGTTCAGATCGAAAGGGGGTAGCTGGGTGGTGGGCAGAACGAAGTATTCGTACTTTTCCAGGAATGCCTGAAACTGGCGCCAGAGCTGTCCGTGGGCGGTCTCAGCTCGCGCAAGATCCATGCTGGTCAGCCGCAGGCCTTCCTCGATCTCGCCCTTAAGGGTGTCCTTGAAAGCGTCCGGGTGTTCATGCAGCCGCGCACCGTAGGTATTGGCAGAGTTCCAGGCACGCAACAAACGAAAGGCGATTTCGGCAGGAGCGAAGTTTGGCTCCGCCTGTTCCACGATGCACCCGAGTGATTCAAACGTAGCTCGGTGGCCATCCACAATAGTGCGCACGCGAGCGTCAAACGGCACCCCACGCAGGTCCTTGAACCAGGCCACGCGCACACCTTTAAAACTGCGGCCGAGCGGTCGCGCGAAGAGTTCTCCTGGTTCGTTGATAGAGAGCGGCGCGCGGGAATCGGGCCCCGCGATCGTGCTCAGCGCGAAGGCGAGGTCGGCCACGGAGCGCCCCAGGCATCCCGACGTACTCAGCGTAGACCACGCAAACGCAGCTTTCGGATTTGGTACGCGGCCGATCGAAGGCCGGAAGCCAACTACGTTGCAGAATGCGGCGGGATTGCGCAAGGAACCGCCGGTATCAGAGCCACTGGCAACA
Organism: Bryobacteraceae bacterium; assembly: GCA_035948775.1. Lineage (GTDB taxonomy): Bacteria > Acidobacteriota > Terriglobia > Bryobacterales > Bryobacteraceae > PSRJ01. The sequence continues at coordinate 74,970 of DASZIV010000197.1, read as the reverse complement.
GGCACGAGCCCGCAGGCCAATGCGACGGCTGCGCCGCCGGAGGACCCGCCACATGTCTTCGACAAGTCGTAGGGATTATGCGTCGCGCCGAAGACCTTGTTGAACGTCTGCGATCCCGCGCCAAATTCCGGTGTGTTGGTCTTGCCAATGATGATCGCGCCGGCGCGCCGCATCCGATCGACCAAAAGATCGTCTTCGGTTGGGATGTAGTCTTTGTACAGAGGTGATCCAAAAGTCGTGCGAATCCCCCGGGTTTCCATCAGGTCTTTGTGCGCGACCGGCAGACCGTGGAGCGGCCCCAGCTTCTCTTTGCGCGCCTGCATCTCATCGGCCTTCGCGGCGGCGTCGGCGGCCATTTCCGGCACCAAGGTCACGATGGCATTGACCTTCGCGTTTATGCGCTCGATCTGCTTCAGGTGCTCGGCCAACGCTTCGCGCGCCGACAACTTCTTCGCGCGGATCAGTCGGGCCATCTCCACCGCGCTCATAAAACAGACGGTGGTGGATGCGGATTGAGCCTTCAGAGTACCTGTGACGAGAGACGCGGCCGCCAGTGTCATTAGGGCTTCGCGGCGGGTCGGATGATCCTTACTCATTTTAGTGACTCTATCATCATGGCTGTCACAGAAGCCAACGAAGCCGCGTCAGGCCGTCGCTCAAAAGCGATAAGAAATCCACGCCGCGAGGTAATTCACGTTTCGATTGGGCCGCTCCGTATGAAAGAAATCACCGGTGAAGAAATGCGTGTAGATGATCGAATAGAACGTGTGGCGAGTCGCCTGCCAAGCAAAGGTGGTGGACGGCGCTGTTGCAAGGTACCGGCTCGCATTGGGATTCGCCGGTCGCAGCGGCGTGTTGAAAGCCGTATAAACCGAATCGAAGCGGCTCTGGCGCCAAAACGTAGACGATTCCAGAGTCAGGCCAAACGCTGGTGTGAACTTCAAGCGGATGGATGGCGTCACGTCGATGAGATTTGTACCGCCTAAGAGCGCGGATGGCCCGGACCATACCGGCACGGCCGAAAATAGAGGATCGAACGAACCGAGAGCGTGATGCGCTGGACCTTTATCACCGCTGGTAGCGTCAGCCCGAATTCCGAGCCGGGGGAGCAGCGGCAGGTGCCTGAAGGTGTATCCGCCGTCTTCGGAGAGCGCCCAGGCACGAATGGGGGCACCACGGAACGATCCGGTCTGGAAGAGTCCTTCGTCATCGTAGTCCCAGGAGCCGGTGCGTTTCCATATGTGGGCGCCGAACGTTTCGCGAATCTCCCTTCCGATCCCCTTTGCAAAGACGGATTGCTTGTTGTCGAGGCCCAGGTAATAGACACCAATATTGTCGATCTTCCAGAACGGCCGAGGCATTACGAAGCCTGCGCCCCAGAAGGTCTGGGCGTGATTGGGGACGTCGTCGAAAACTCCGGGTGTGGAAAGCACCAGACGTTCTGCCGAGGCGTTGAAGTTGACCTTGCCCTTCTTGATGTTGATGCGGACACCGTCGAGGCTGCGGCGTAAATTCAGGCCTTCTGCCGGCGCGATCAATCGGCCGCTACCGAAGACAAACTCCTGGCGGCCAAGCCGCAGCGTGATTCCTTGAGATTCCCCGCCAGAGACTCGCCAGTCCAGGAATGCCTGATGCAAGTCCATGCGGTCCAGGTCGGTCGGGCGCGCTCCGCCGTTTCGACCATCCGCCAGGCCGCTCTGGAACTCCGTGTAGAAACGGAAACGGTTGCCGAAGTGAAAATCGGAGGAGAGCAGATAGCGCTGCAGAAGGTATCCGGTCTGGTCCTCCGGTCCCTTGCCGAAACCTGGCTGATCGAGCAATTCGAATTTTTCACGGATTTCGCCGCCCAAGGTGACGTACCAGCCAGGTTGGCCAAGCGAGATGTACTTCAAGCTGTCGAGCCAGTCACTGCGTCGCGAGGTGTCGGAGAGCGAGGACCAGTCTTCGTTATAGCGCATGAGTTGGTAGGCCGGCCGCCCATCCTGCCCCATCGCCGGCTGCAGAACGGCGATGACCAGTGCGGCGGCAACGCAGCAGATGTACAGCAACCGGCGGCTTCCCTGCGATGACGTTCGCAATCGAAGGGTGTTCCCCACTCATTCCCCCAAGGCCTTGACGACCTCGGCGGCGGTCTCCGAACCGGAGAAATTCTGCTGGCCTGTGATCAGGTTGCCGTCGCGGATGGCGAAGCCTCGCCACAGTCCCGCCTGAATATAGTTGGCGCCGACTTTTTTTAGCTCGTCTTCAATTCTCCAGGGTGTGACATGTTTGTCGCGGGGCAGGAGGTTCATGCTCCAGACGGCATTGTCGGCAAAGTCCTCCTCGACGTTGGCGAATCCCGTGACAGTCTTTCCTTTAGCCAAGAGCTCGCCGCGCGATAGCTTGGCGTAGCGGAGAAGAGAGACGCCGTGACAGAGCGCGCAAGCGATTTTTCCCGCCTCGTAGAACTCGACGAATTTCGATTGGAGGCCCACGGCCTTCTCATACGTGAACATCGGAGACTGGCCGCCGGCTACCAGGATTGCATCGAACGCCTCCACGTCGATGTCTGCAACTTTCTTCGTATTCTCGACCAGCGCGGCGAGCGAGGGCGTCGAGACGAATCCCATGGTGATGAGGTCGGTTGCCGAGTATCCGCTCGAATCGCGCGGATCACTCATAGCGTCGGGCAGGCCCCTGCCGCCGTCGGGGCTGAAGATCTCGGTCTCGTAGCCCTGCTCCTGGAAGCGGTAGTAAGGATGGGTGAGTTCGCTCCACCAGAATCCGACCGGCCATCCGGTGGTGGTGGAGATGGAGGAGTTTGCGATCACAATCGCCACTCGCCTTCGCTTAGACGGATTGGTGGCGTTGGTATTCTTCAGGCTCATCTTGTCTCCTAGTTGCGAATGAGTTGTTTGCGTCGCTTTGAAAAGTTGATCGGACGCTACGCCTTTCTGGAAGTTGTGAGACGGAGTCCATGCCGGCTTAACGGCAAGCTCCGATAGCGTTTGCCGGTGGCGGCAAATATCGCATTAGCCACTGCCGGCACAACCGTTACTGGCCCCACTTCGCCGGTGCCTCCCAGCAGGCGTGTGTCACTGTTGAGGTAATGAACCTCGACGGGCGGCATCTCGGAAATGTTTAGCAATTGATAGTCGTGATAATTGCTCTGGTCCACTGCGCCTCTGGAAAACGTGATCTCCGATTTGAAAGCGACCGTCAGGCCCCATGCAATGCCTCCCTCCATGGAACTCCTGCAGATGTCCGGATCGAGAGCAATGCTGCAATCAAATGCGCAGGTGACTTTGTGAATGGTGACGTCCTGACCCTTGACGGAGAGTTCCACCACGTGCGCGATCACCGTGCGAAAGGCTTCCGCGAACGCGATACCGCGGAAGTGACCAGCCGGCGGCTTTTGCGCCCATCCGCTCTTCTCGGCGGCGAGATCGAGCACGGCGATAGACCGCGTGTCATCGCCCAGAAGTTCACGGCGGTAACGCCACGGGTCCTTTTTTGCGTTCACTGCCAATTCATCGATGAAGCTTTCGATAGCGAAAAGGTTGGGACCGTAACCCGTGGTCCGCAGCACCGAGGTCTTGATCGGAATTTTCAGCTGGTGAAAATCCACCTGCCAGTGTGGAATCTTATAGTGCCACTCCAGCGTGCCTTCTACACAACTTGGGTCGTAAGGAGCGTCGGCAACCGTCGGGAAGACAGGAAGGAGGATCGTGGGAGAAACCAACCGATGAGCGAGTGAGGCAGGCTTACCTTGCCCGTCGACAGTTGCGGTCAGGCGGTTCATCACGGCAGGCCGGTAGCCGTCGTGCTGCATGTCGGTTTCGCGCGACCAGATAACATGTACCGGCCGTCCTACCGCCCGTGAGAGCAATGCGGCTTGCTGGGCATAATCACCATAGAGCCGTCGTCCGAAGCCGCCACCAAGCAGGGTGCGGTTCACGAATACTTTTTCCGGAGGCAGTTTCAAGGCGCCGGCGACTTCTAACTGGACTAGCTTCTGGCCTTGAATTGGCCCCCAGACATCGCAGCGATCGTCGGTTGCGTGCACGGTGCAGTTCATAGGCTCCATGGTGGCGTGAGCCATAAACTGGGACTCGTAATCCGCGGCTACGGTGGTGCCGGCGGTCGGCGGTTCGCCGGTCAACTTGACTCGAATCCACTCGTTGCCTTCGAGCGCGCTCTTGTACTGGCTCATGATTGCGGCCGAACCGAGCGCCGCGTTCGGCCCTGGGTCCCACTCGATAGGAGTTGCCGCTAGCGCCTTGCGCGCCCGCCAGTACGTATCGGCAACGACCGCGATTCCGTCCGGTAGTTCGACAACATCCACCACGCCCGGCATGCTGACGGCCAGTGTACGATCGTGCCGCCTCACTTTGCCTCCGGTAGTGGGTGGCATCGCAACGGCAGCGTACAGCATTCCTAAGACACGGAAATCGAGACCAAATACGGCCGAGCCTTTGAGTTTGGATGGCAGCTCGACGCGCCCGAGCGTTCTACCCAGCAGCTTCCATTCAGCTGGCTGTTTGAGCGGCGGATCGGCTGGCGGCTTCAACTTGCCGGCTGCCTCGGCCAGCTCGCCGAAGCGGAACCTACGGTTGGTTGCCGAATGAATCACGAAGCTCGTGTCGGCGAGGCATTCCGATGGCATCACTCGCCACCTCTCTGCGGCCGCCTGGATCAGTGTTTCGCGGGCCGACGCGCCCATGCGGCGCAGCAGCTCGAAGAATCCCGTTGTGCTCTCGCTATTGCCGGTAAACTGCCAATTGACCCGCGGGTTGTTGTAGGCTTCATTTACGCCACTCTGCTCCAGCCGGACTTTCTTCCAGTCCGCGCACAACTCTTCGGCGAGAATCGCGGGCAACGTCGTTCCGGCCCCTTGCCCCATTTCCGCTTGCGAGGCAATGAGTGTGACCGTGTCGTCGGGCGCGATGCGAATCCAGGCGTTCAGGCTCACTTCCTTTGCCTGGCCCAACAGACGGAACTGGCCGGATAACAGCAGCCCCGCGCCGGCCATTGAGGTTTGCAGGAATCCGCGGCGGCTTGGAGTGGCGATAGCTTCAGGCTGCACAGGAGGCTCCTTTCTCGATCCAGATTCGAATCAACTCGACGAACTCGTGACGATCCATCGGTGGTGTGTCGCGCCCTGGGCCTGGCTCCCAAGCCCAGAGAACCCTCGAGTCGGAGTCCATATGGTGAACAATCTTGTCTCGCGCCAGCCCGCCATTGACTTTAGTGCTGAGAATGGCGCTGCATAGCTTTTGGTCGTCGAGGCCCACCCACGCCATGCGGGTTTCCGGTGGCGGCAATTTCCAGTCTTTGGCGCCGGGAGGGCTATGAGGCAACTCGCCGTTGGTTTCCTGGTGGTAGGTTGTGCAGCGAAGAACTTTCGTGCCGAGGCCATCGGAGCCGCGCTTAACGAGCATCGGGTGCGGTTCTCCGGCCGCGCCGCTCAACGGCTGCTCGCCGGGTATATGGCAGTTCAGGCAACGGGGATGGCGAAGCACAACCGCGGCTTTCCGGAAGGCCTCGAATGAACTCATCGTCACTGTTTGCGACGGCGCGGCTGCAGCTATGAAAAGGAAAGCAGGAAGCAGCCGGATCATCTGCGCCTCCCCGCCGCCTGGAATTCCGCCGCGCGATGAACGGAAGCGCGAATACGGTGATAGGTCCCGCAGCGGCACAAGTTGGCGGACATAGCGTCGTCGATATCCGCGTCGGTGGGATTGGGAATCTTGCTGAGAAGGGCTGCGGCCGTCATCATCTGTCCTGAGTGGCAGTATCCACACTGCGGCGTTTGCAATTCCAGCCAGGCGCGTTGTACAGGATGACTGAGGTCCGGGGAGAGCCCCTCAATCGTCGTTACAGACCGGCCCGCGGCCCGGGATACCGACGCCACACAAGACCTGACAGGCTCTCCGTCGATATGCACAGTACAGGCACCGCATCGCGCAATGCCGCATCCATACTTGGTGCCGGTCAACTGCAAATTGTCCCGAAGCACCCAGAGCAGCGGCGTCGATGGGTCGTCGTCGAAATTTGCCAGGTTGCCATTGACTTGAAACGTGATCACACGTACCTCCCATTCACCAAATGGATTTGTTCTCGATCCGCGACAGTATGCGCCGAAGTTTGCCTTGTCGTGCGACAAGTCAAATGACCGCGGCTGTTGCTTTGATGCTGTGCTGCTGAAAGAGAGGATGCCCCAAGAGTCGCAGTGTTGTCTAGAAAATATATATGGTGCCGTTGCGAATTTACATCCATCACAATCGATGCCCACCTTCTGACGCCGATAGTACGAGTCATTTGCGAAAATTGTCCAATGCTCTGGAACACTGGATTGATAGTTTTTCCGAATGGATAAAATCAGTCGCAGTTGGCGTAGCCTATAGGGAAAGCGCAAAACTCGATGACTAAGCCAGCCGACGCGACACTCCGTCAACTCCGATATTTTGTAACGCTAGCAGAGGAGCTCCATTTCGGAAAGGCCGCTTCCCGATTGGGTATTTCGCAACCGTCGCTTACCCGGCAAATTCAGATGCTCGAGAAGATCGTCGGCGGCGCTCTGGTCGAGCGAACGCAACGCGCCGTCTCTCTTACTCCAGCCGGCGTCTCTTTCACGGCACAGGCTCGCGCGATCTTGCAGCATCACGATCGGGCAGTGGAAACAGCACGCAATGTCTCCGCACGGCGCAGTGAATCGCTGGCAATCGGCTTTGAATGTTGCGCGCCGTACCATGATTTTCCGCAGGTCGTGACACAGTTCATGGCCCGCTATCCGCAAACTCGTTTGTCGAGTTTTGTAATGTCCGCTTCGGAACAAGCCGAAGCACTAGCTCGCAACCGCATCGATATCGGATTCCTTCACCCTCCGGTGCCGGACGACGCGATGTTCACCTTCGATAGAGTCGGCGAAGAACACTTCGTAGTAGCCATGCCTTCCTCCCACAGGCTGGCTTCACGAAGACGTGTACAATGTTCCGAATTAGCCGAAGAGAAGTTCGCACTGTATCCGCGATCGCTGGCGCCGGGGTGTTACGACGCGGTGCACCAAATCTGCAGGGCCGCGGGGTTCACGCCGGAGGTCGTTCACGAGTCGAACGAGATCTCAGTTTCCCTGAGCTTAATCGCTACGTCCGGAGTGGTGACGCTCTATCCAGCGTGCGTGAGAAACAAACGCGCGCCGGGGGTGGTTTTTCGCAATATCGAAGGCAGTGTCACTACTGTGACGTGTGGTTTTCTCCGCAGGGCAGGTGATGCCGCTCCCGCGGTCGAACGCTTCCTACGAATGTGGCGCGCAGTCAAACGCAAGTGATGCGAGTAAAATGGCGAAGGCAACTAACCGACGCAATTTCATGTTGGCAGCGACGGCGGTCGCCACACTCCCGGCGGCGCAAGCGCCACTGGTGGTACCGGTTCGGCGGCTGATGGATAGGCGCGCGAAGTGCACGCCGGAGGAGCTTCGCCGCTTCTGGTGGACCATCTGGCCCGAAGCAGTTCAAACCTTTGGGCGGTGCGGTATTCAATTGCAAACTAGCGACGCGCCCGGCGAGATTAAGTTGTCACGAGCCGGAAGGCCGATCTTCGTTGGGGCCGAGCGCGGCATGATTAACCTGATCATGACCGATCACGTTCCCGGAACATGGGACAAAGGTCGTGCGCTGGCGGGTGCGAGCCTGATGCAAGAGGGGTATACCCTCATCGTAATCGCGCTGCGCTATGCACACGGCCATCAGTTTCCTTATCTCTCGCTCAACACCTGCGTGCATGAGTTACTGCACGCCCTATTACTGGATGTCTTCGTGAGCAGCCCGAAGTGGTATCAGAGCGGGGAACGTGAACTTCGAGACGATTGGTATGGCACCGGGATGTGGCTGCTACATAACGGCAGTACGGTCCGAGAGTCTGCACGGGCGTACTTAAAGCGGCTCGCAGCAAGCGGCACCGGCCGGATAACAGGAGAATTGCCGCTACCATAACAGCAGGCCGCGTACGTCAATCCCAAGAAAAAGCAGCGATGGTTTTCTTGGTAGCCTCGGCCGAATAGCAGCGATCGAGCATGCTCAGGGCATTCTTCGCCAAGCGTTCACCAAGCCCAGGTTCGCGGCGGAGGCGACGGCAGGCTCCCTCGAATTGTTCCGGAGTATCAGCCACCAGGATGCTCTCATCGTGCCTGGCATCGATGCCTTCCGCGCCGACGGTTGTGCTAATTACGGGTCGCCCAAAACTGAAGGCCTCCAGAATTTTGATGCGCGTGCCGCCTCCGGCGCGAATCGGGACCAGTACAGCGGCCGCGTTGTGATACCAGGGATCGACCAGCGGGACCTCTCCGATCATCTGGATTGCGGGATGGGAGACCATCTGGCGCAGGCGTTCAGTGGCGCCGGTGCCCACGATCTGAAACTCAAACTCAGGCAGGCGAGGGACAATCTCGTTTCGAAGATATCGGCAGGCATCCTCGTTAGGGTAATAGTCCAAGCTGCCCACGAATAAGAGAGGTCCTGCAGAAGGTCGTGGGGCCACGGCGGCCGGCAGGCGCACGGAGTTGGGCAAAACACAGATCTCCGTTGAGGTGCGTTTCGCCAGTTTGTCCCGGTCGATGGCCGAGCACACGTAGATGCGCTCAAACTTCGTAAGCACCTCGGCCTCGGTTGCTGCACTGGCGGCGGCTTGGCGTTCTTCTGCGTAAGCCAGGGCCATGTGGCCGTTATTGCGGCAAAGCGTCGCCATCCGCTGGTGAGTTTCGGATTCGATGTCGTCGATATCCAAATGATGCCGCCGGCTGCGACTCCAGAAGGGACGGGCGGTGGCCAGGCTCGCCAGACGAAAGACGTGGACGACATCGAAGTGTCGCCACCGATATGCCTTTGGACCGATCGCGACACGCCGGCACATGCGGGCGAAGAACTCCGGAACAGGGCCGGGCGGCGCGTACAACGGGTTCACCAGAATCGACACCGAATGGCGGCTGGCCAAGGCTTCCAGCACCATCCCGGCACGCATGGCCAAGCCGTTGCCAGTCACGGCCGGGATCACAGGGCTGATAAAGAGTAGATCCACAGTTAAAGATTACGATGACGGATTTCCAAGTGGGCTACTCCAGCATTGGTATCCCATATCGAGCGCCATTAGACCTAAACCTTCCGTCTCGAGCTCCGGTGTATCGGGACGGATTCGAGGGTTGAGGCGTCCGTAGGGATAAGGCGGGAAAATCAGTCCTTCGCGGTGCAGATCGGCTCGCACCAGTAGCAAGGTGCCGCCAACTGCGCCCAGCCCGACCAACGCGCCCTGCGCACGCAAATCATCCATATGAAGGCGTCCGTGATTGCGCTGGGCGTTCTGGTCGAAAGACGGGCCTCCAAAGGTCGGGACGCAGGCGTTTGAGACTGCTTCTTTAATACGCAATTTGCCAAATTGTACTGGCAGTAATGGACACGCTTACTGAAGTAGTAGAGGCTAGTGACGCCGAGCGAGGAACAAAACCGGCATTCGCCGATGGTTAACGGCGCCAGGGAGGCTGGAAACAAAAGATCTCACCACCGGCATGGCGCAGGACGCCGTGTTCCACACCGGTGGAGGAGAATCTCTGGCTGCTAGCCGGCCACCCCAAAGCCCGTGGTCCCGTTGATTCGGCAACCATTAACAGATTTACCTTCTGAACAGTTTTGAGCGCAACATACATACGCCGCGCCCCGCACATCATAGAAGCAGTAGTCTTCGGTCCCCCCGTCAAATATGCAGTCCATGTATGCTTCATCTGCCAGCGTAACGCAGTAATTGACGCAATCAGAGACACGTTTATCCGCGATAGCCTTCTGGGGCGCGACACCTAGAAATCCCAGGGCGCCAACGCCAGCCAGCAATCTCCAAAAGGCTCCACGACGCGACATGCCACTCGCCAAATTCTTTGAGAAATCGTCAACGCTCTTACTCATTTTCTGTGTGCTCCCTTTTTATCTACGTTGTGTGTTCAGTACTCCGCAAAAACGGTTTTTCGCCCTCCGAAACTCCAACCAATAGAGTTATGCGAAGGCCAAGTTTCAGGAAGTATACACCTGATGTCGACACTTGAAACTGCTAGTTTGCCGCGCATTTTTGCAAATTGTACTGGCAGTAATCACCCGGTTGCGCTGATGACCGTAGGCTGGGATCTATGACAACACTGTTAATGTGTTGACAGTGACTTTTCGCGAAGCGTAAAATTTGAGACCTGTGTCTCCGGGGGGAGAGGCGAATTTTCGCCGCCGGGAGCGCTGGAGGGGCATGAGCTCGGCGGTTGTTCTACTTTTCGTAATCTGCGGCTTATTCGCCGTTATCGGGACCTGGGTGGCCCTCCAACTCGCCACGCAGAACGGTCGCTTGCTTCTGCGCATTGAGAAACTCGAGCAGCGTCCCGTCGACGAGGCGCAGCCCGGCACATCAGGCCCAAATCATCTGGGGATGCCGCCGGGATCCGTGCTGAACGACTTTTCTCTCCCGCTTCTCGCCGGTGGGACAATGACGCTCTCCCAATGGAAGGGTACCGAGGTCGTTCTCATATTCGTTAGCCCGAAGTGCCTTCACTCAGTCAAGTTGCTCCCGCAGGTAGCGGCCATCGCCAAAACCAGAGCTCCGAATTCGCCGATGCCCCTCATAATCACAACGGGCGATGTGATGGAAAACCGGCGTGTGTTCGAAGAGGCCGGTGTAGAGTCTCCAGTGTTGCTGCAGGAGGACACCGAGGTAGCGTTCCTACATCACGCGATGGTCACCCCTATGGCGTACCTGGTCAATCCAGAGGGCGTTACTGTCGGACCCGCCGCATTGAGCGCTGCGGCGATTCTCGACTTCCTGGTAAACGGCCGCAATTCTTCTAACGGCCATACCTCGGCCGGTGTACCACGAACGGTACCCGGTAGCCGCCTTGCGCGGGAAGGATTGCGGGCAGGCACGCCCGCTCCGGAATTCACGTTGCCAGGGCTCGATGGAGCCTCGATTTCGCTGAGTGACTATCGTGGTCGCAGGGTGCTGCTGGTCTTTTCCGATCCGGATTGCAAGCCCTGTCAGGAGATGGCCCCGCTGCTGGAGCGGATGCACCGCGACTCCGGCGGCCTGGCTATTGTGATGATTAGCCGGGGCGACCCGGACGCGAATCGCGCCAAGGTTCGCGAACACGGCATTACGTTTCCAGTAGTGTTGCAGCGCAGCTGGGAAGTATCCCGCTCGTACGCAATGTTTGCTACTCCCATCGGGTATCTGATCGATGAAGCCGGCGTGCTCGCCTCCGGAGTGGCTGTCGGGGGTACCGCGATTTGTGCACTGGCATTACAGCAGCAGAAACCCCAGTCTGGGAAGGTTCCGCTGGCAAGGTAGGAATGTCGTTGAAGGCTCTCGAAGTCTACGGTCCGTTTCGGGGGCCAAGCGGCTACGATCATCACGTTCGGGAATTCGTCCGTCAGCTACACGCCCAGGGCGTAAACGTACAACTTCACGACGTTCCGCTATGGGGTCCTACCAAACTTCCGCCTGAGTTTAGCGACCCCTGGTTTGAATCTCTTCACAAACCGGTTTCGGCGCAGATCGCGCTGCACTTCTGCATGCCGCACCAGGTGGCGATCCAGCCGCAGCTTCGCAACGTCAATTTCACCATGTTCGAAGCGGAGCCGGCCCCGTCGTCGTGGATCAAAAGGAATCTCGGCCACGACCTGGTAATCGTGCCCACCGAGTCTTCCCGGCAGGCCTGGCTGGCCGGTGGAATGCTTGAAGAAAAGCTCCGGATCTGTCCTCTGGGCGTGGATCCGACTGTCTTTTCGGGGGCCGCCGAAGCCCTTCTTTTGCGGCTCGAAAATGGAAGGGACGCGGCTCAATACCGGACGCGCTTTCTGAATGTCTCTGAAGTCATTCCCCGCAAGAACCTGGAGGGCCTGCTGCGAGCATGGATCAGGGCCACCGGGCCCGATGACGACGCGGTGCTGCTCCTCAAGCTCGGCCTCTGGATTCCGGGTAGCCGCGAATTTCTGCGGGCGCAATGCCAACAGGTCGAGACGGACCTGGGGAAAAAACTGGAGCATGCCGCGCCCATTCACTTCATCCACGAGATCTACCCTGATGAAGCTATGCCGCGCCTTTACGCCTCGGCTACTCATTACTTAAGCCTGTCCTTCGGCGAGGGGTGGGACCAGGCCGTTACCGAGGCTGCGACGTCCGGTCTAAAGCTGATCGTTCCCAATCACAGCGCCTACACGAGTTACCTGGATTCCGCAGTGGCCACTCTGATCTCCAGCCGTATGGTCCCGGCGAAGCTCGTCGGCGATCAGGGGGCACGCTCGTGGTTTCAAGACAAGAACTGGTGGCAGCCCGATGAAGACGAGGCCTGCGCCGCCATCCGCGCGGCAATCGAGGGCCGCGATGGGGACAAACCTTTGTTGCGCCAACGCATGGTGGATTCGTTCAGTTGGTCGGCCGCCACCAAACGTCTAATTGAGATCTTGGGCGAGCTCCCTCCTGCGGACACCAATCGACGGTCCTTTTCCTCTCCCCGCCCGCGCATTTCCCCCGAGAAGGCTCTACCATTCCTCGACTCGGCTACCCGTCCGGCACCGCGGCGCGCGATGCCCTCTCCCTTGGTCTCCGTCATTCTGACAACGCGGGACCGGCCTCGCTTCCTGTCGCTTGCCTTACGGTTTTATCAGGATCAGACCTATTCCGCCCGCGAGCTGATCGTGGTGGACGACGGTGAACGGTTTCCGGTGGAGGCTGCGGCGGTAGAATCCGTCGGCGGCCGCCTGATCCGCATGCCGGGCGCCACACCGCTAGGGACTAAACTCAATGCCGGCATCGAGGTAGCCCGCGGTCGATGGTGTCAGAAGATGGACGATGACGATTGGTACTCGCCGCAATTCATGGAGAAGATGATGTCCGCGGTGGCGGATACTCAGGACGTGGTTTGCTGCCCGGTAATCGCCTTTATCACGCCATTTCTCTTTTTCGAGATCGCTCGCTGGGAAGTCCGCCAATCTGAGCAGAACCACATGCCTGGCGCCACGCTCCTGTTTACGCGCGCTAGTTGGGAAGAGCGGCCCTTTCGCCCATTGTTCAGCGATGAAGACGTCTGGCTTCTGATGGACCATTTGCGTTGCGGAGCGAAGTTGGTCATGGTGCCGGAAACGAAGACGTTTATGGCTGTGCGCCATCGCGGGCTGACCTCCGACCGCGGCCACGCCTGGACCCATCAGTTCGATGGACGCACCCTGGAGCAGTCCCTGAACGACCGGCCACTGTACCATCGCAAGCCCGAACATTTCTTGCCCGATTTCGCGCTGGAGGTCTATCGCGCTCTCCATAGCGAGATGCTGTCCATTACCTTTGCCGCCCCGCGCGGTGCTTAACGGGGCAGGTTTGCTGCTTGCCTCTGCTATAGGTAATTGCTAAGTTGCAACATGGTGACACATGAAGCGCCACACCGCTGTTTCTGCAGCTTTGCTGGGCCTGATGGCAACAACTGCATCGGGCCAGACGGTCAAGGATGTCCGTTTTGTTTTGGAAACCTCGCTCAAGGCTATGGGGGGCGCCAATCTTAAGACGATTCGATATTCCGGCAGCGGCTGGAGTTCGCGAATCGGCCAGACGTACGGGCTCGCGGAAGACTGGCCGCGTTACGAAGTAGCCGGATACACGCGTGTGATCGACTACGAAGCCAGGTGGTCACGCGAGGACTACACGCGTAAGCAGGGCAAGTATCCGCTTCTCGGCAGGCTGCCGATGGCCGACGAACACGTCACCTCCATTCTCAACGGCAACTACGCTTGGGACATACAGGGTGATCAGCCCTTGCCTCTCACGAGACTGTACCTCGACGGCGTATCTTACGCCGACCTGCGGCAACTGGAGCTTGCGATTACGCCCCACGGATTCCTCAAGGCGGCGCTGGCGGCCAAAGACACGACTGCCATTAAACTCCCCATCGTGGGCTCGTCCGACGCCGGCCTTTCGCAGAATGGACGCAAAGTGACGATTGTATCGTTCACCCTCGGTAAATACCGCGTCAACGGAACCATCAACGACCAGAATCTGGTGGAGCTGACGGACACCTGGTTTCCCAACCCCGTTTACGGCGACATGGATTACGAGATGCGCTACACGAAGTATAAGAATTTTGACGGCGTGCAGTTCCCCACATTGCTGCATGTCCACCAGGGCGACCCGAGATTGAATCCCGCGCACAACTACTACGAGTACAACGTTACCGACGTGAAGGCCAACGTACCGGTGACTCCGATGCCCGTCCCTGAGGTGGTGCGCCAGGCGGTGGCGCCGCCTGTCAGAGTTGAAAGCCAAAAACTCGCCGACGGCCTCTGGCTGCTGGGCGGTGGCACTCACAACAGCGTGCTCGTGGAATTCAACGACTTCGCCGCGGTGGTGGAGGCGCCTCAAAACGAGGCTCGGTCGCTGGCGGTCATCGAGGAGGTAAATCGGCTTCTTCCCGATAAGCTAATCAAGTATGTCGTGAATACTCACCATCATTTCGATCATGCTGGCGGTCTTCGGACGTATCTTTCCCAGGGCACGACCGTGATCACCCATGAATCCAACAAACAGTATTTCCTCGACATCATGTTCTACCCGGCGCCTCGCGAATTGCAACCCGACCGCATGGCCCTCTTCAACCCGATGTATATGATCAGCCGTCGCCCCGCTCCGATCGAGACGGTTACCAGCCAACTGGGGGCCCCTGGCGGCGGAGCCGGCAAATACGTCATCACCGATGGCGAGCGTTTGTTGGAGATCTTTCACGTGCAGGATATGGCGTACGAGTTGGAAGATCCGTCGTTAGCGCAAGGAAACCACAGCGCCGATATGCTGATGACGTATCTTCCGAAGGAACGAATCTTGATCAACGCAGATCTCTACTCGCCGCCGGCGCCGGGTGCTCCGCTGCCGGCCCCCAATGCCGGGATGCGGACGCTGTATCAGAACATGCGGAAGCAAAAGCTGGACGTAACGCAGCACGTGCCCCTTCACGGTCGTGTCGGGACCAACGACGAGTTCCTGAAAATCGTGGGTCAGCCAGCGGGCCGTTAGCCCCTCAGGATGTCGCGCGGCAACACTTGAGGTTGCTCGATAGAGTGACGCGGGTCGCCCGGCTCGGGGTGTCGGTAGCCACTTCGGAGGAATGTCCGCGATCAGTCGGTACCACGACCTCTGGCTTTGGAATATACTTGCGGAAAGTGTCACGCCCAACAAACGTTGCGTCCATTGCATTGTTGCTATGCACTTCCGCGGCACTTGCTCAGAGTGGCGGAACGATCACCGGCACGGTTTCCGACCTCGGCCGGGAGGCAGTACCCAATGCTCCGATTCAGGCCATCAACCAGAGCACCAACGCGATCTACAAAACCGTTAGCTCCCAGACAGGCCAATATACGCTCGTAGAGTTGCCGCCCGGCGCTTACCGGCTCTCAGTGGCCGCGCCGGGATTCGACGCCTACGTGCAACCGAATATAGCCGTTGCCGCGAAGCAGACCGTGAACTTCGATATCCATCTGGTGGACTATCAACTGGGCACCCTGGGCGACGGCCGCGAATTCCGAATTCAGCTCACCAGCCCCCATGCAACCCCTTCCGGGCCGACGCCGCGCACTCCCGAGGGCAAACCGGACCTCTCGGGCGTCTGGTTTGCGCAGAGGCCCGTGGATCCCGGCACCCCCCAGCCCCTGCCGTGGGCGGAGGCGCTTCTCAAAGAGCGCGCCGCGAACAACTCGAAGGACGCCCCCGGAGCGCATTGCCTGACGCGGGGTATCACAGCGGCCGGGGCCCTGTTCCCCTTCAAATTTGTCCAAACGCGCGCCCTTCTGGTGATGATCTTTGAGGACGATATCCCCAGCCATCGCCAGGTGTTTCTCGACGGCCGTGGCCATCCCAAGGATCCGAATCCGTCGTGGATGGGTCACTCGATCGGCCGCTGGGACGGAGACACACTGGTAGTGGATACCGTGGGTTTCAACGATAGATCGTGGCTTGATCCACAGGGACACCCGCACACCGAAATGATGCGGGTCATCGAGCGCTTTCGCCGCCCGGATTTCGGGCATCTGGAAATTGAATTCACGATCGACGATCCGGGCGCTTATGCCAAGCCTTGGATCATCAAGAGAGCTGCCGATATCGACCCCGAGGATGACGTTGGAGAGTATGTTTGTACCGAGAACAACAGGGATGTCGAACACATGGTTGGAAAGTAAGGGGAGCCGGGAGGCAATATGGCGATGAATATTTGCGGGAGCATAATCGCGGGCCTGTTCGTAGTCTGCGTGCCGGTCTCGGCGCAGTGGTTGAATTACCCGAGTCCGGGAGTTCCTCGCTCGCCGGACGGCAAACCGAATCTCACCGCGCCCGCGCCCAAAACACCCGACGGCAAACCGGACCTGACGGGGACGTGGCAGCCGCGTTTCGGCTACACGGGGAATATTGCGAAAGACCTCAAGCCCGGAGAGGTCCCTTTTCAACCTTGGGCCGAGGCGCTTTACAAGCATCGCGAAGAAACCATGGGGAAAGAGGACCCACAAGCGCGTTGCGTCCTTTCCGGAGTGCCGCGCGAAAACGTGGTGCCGTATCCTTTCAAGATTCTGAACACCAAGGGAATGGTTGTGATTCTATACGAGGCCCTGCACAGCTACCGGCAGATTTTTATGGATGGCCGCCAGCTTCCCAAAGACCCCAACCCTCAATGGATGGGTTACTCGATCGGCCATTGGGATGGGGACACTCTGGTGGTGGAATCGTCGGGTTTTGTGGACAACAACTGGCTCGACAACGGAGGCCACCCTGGGACCGAGTCGCTACGCCTCACCGAACGATTCCACCGCCGCGACTTCGGACACATCGATCTGGCGATGACCATCGACGATCGCAAGGCCTACACGAAACCGTGGACCGTGAATCTGGGATTCGATTTCGCGGATACCGAGCTCATCGAATACGTCTGCGACGAGAACGAAAAGGACGTTGGGCACTTAGTGGGCAAGTGAGAGTATCGTACTAAACTCCCACGATTGGCCGGATGACGCCCAGCGATACACCCGTCATGATGAACCCCACACACATGATGATCGCCGCGGAGATTACC
Source organism: Bryobacteraceae bacterium (assembly GCA_035948775.1). GTDB lineage: Bacteria > Acidobacteriota > Terriglobia > Bryobacterales > Bryobacteraceae > PSRJ01. The sequence continues at coordinate 57,872 of DASZIV010000197.1, read as the reverse complement.
GGCAGCAGTCGAAACAGTCCGGAGTGGGCCGCCCGCTGAGTATCCGGCAGTAGCTGCTTAGCGTATAGTACCGTCATTCCGATTCCCGTCAACACGGTTGCCAGTCCCGCGCTGAATCCCACCAACAACACCAGGCCGAGGCCAACACGCCCCAGCGCAATCGAACTCAGCAGCAGGACTAAAGCGGAAGGGCAGGGAACCAGCCCGCCCGTTGCGCCCAGCGCGATCAAGCTAGCCAGACTTACCTCGCCCTCAGGTACGTGACTGTGGGGACGGCTGCCATCGTGGTGATGATGAGTATGGGCGTGAGTGTGTCCGTGACTATGTTCATGCTCATGCTCGTGATGATCATGCTCGTGATGATGATGAGCGCGAGCATGGCTCCACGCAGCTATCCGCTTATAGAGCAGCAGGCCCCCAATCCATACGATAGAAATTCCTGAGACCGCGCCGAGTATTGGATAGAGTGTTTCCGGCAACACATAACGCGAGAGAAACAACGTAACAAACCCCAGCGCGAAAACACTGATGGTATGGGTAAACGTCACCAACCCCCCCAGAATCGTCGCGTGCTTTGCGGTTCCGCGCGAGCCTACCAGGTAAGCCGCCACGATGGTCTTGCCATGTCCGGGCGAAAGAGCGTGAACCGCTCCCAAACAGAAAGCCGCTCCGATCCCTAGCAGCACCATGCCCCATCCGATTTGGCCCTGATGCATCAAGCGCGAGAGAAAATCGCCGCGGACCACCATTCCAGGCGCCGTCTGGCCCGGCTGAGTCGCCATCATCGGGGGTGCAGGACGTACAGGCTGGATGACCGGCGCATTTTGCGAAACCGTTACTTCGCCAACCGGCTTACTCAGCACCGGTTCCGCCGATTGCCACTCTACAGACGCACGTAAATCCTGCGGGGGCGCCAGCAGTGGATCTTGCGGATACGCCGTGAGCGCCTGGCTCCGGTCTGCTCCGTTGGGAATTGCTCGTTGAATCGTCGAGCCCGCCGCCGCTTGAATCACGATCTCCTTCCATCCAGCCCGGTCGGGGTAGTTGCCATCTTCGTAGGTCAGGGTCGCGGCCACAGCCGGCACGTGGAGTTTGGAAACAATCCGCATGATCGGCATCCCACCTGCACCCTTGTCGATAGTCGCGGTGGCGCGCTCGAATTGCGGCGTCACCGTGCGTCCGCCCGCCGCAACCTTAATATTACGGATCCACTCCCTAGCCTGCTGGCTCACGTGGTGTTGCAGCTCCGCCTCGCGGCCGCCGGGCTTCCAGTTCCACTCCCGTAGCAGTTCAAACGTCGGAATCTCCGCAAAATCCAGCACGTATTCCACCTCGGCGCCTTTACCGCTCAATTCAATGCGGCTGTAGTGGCTCACGCTGAAATTGCCCATGGGGTGGGCTAAGAGCGCGGCTGGCGCCAGAAGAACGCATAGCAAGGTGAACGATAAGGCTCTCGTCATGATGGTTACCTCAGTTCATTCGCGATTGAATTGCGCCGATCGCCGATTGAGCCGCACGCGCGAGATTGATCGCCGGCATGAACCCGAAGCCGCGATCGCGCTGCGCGAGGTTCTCTTTGTGGGCGGCGGCGATTTCTTTCAGCGGCGGAAGATCGGACGAGTCCCCGGACGCTCCGAGGATTCGCATCGCATACAGTTGATCGGGAACCTGCCCGCTGGACAGCAGGCCTCGCGCAACCATGAGCGCCGCCTTTGAATCAAGCTGCCAGAGACGGTCGAGCGCCATATCGCCGATCATGCCGCCTTTCTTCGCGAGCGCACCCAAATAGGGTTGTACGCCCGGGTCCTGGTATTGACTGAGCCCCGCCAGCGCGTTGGTCGCGACCAGCGCGTTAGGGTCCTGGGCAGCGTGGCTGAGAGGCTCAAGCAATTCGGCCTTCTGGAAACTCCCCAGCTCCCTTGCCGCAGCCGCGCGAACCTGGAAATTCTCACTTGAGAGAGCCTGCTTCAGGGGATCGATCGCCCCGGCAATTCGAAGGTTATCGGCCGCACACGACAGTAGATCGGGATCCTCGAGCGCGCGCCCGAGCGCCACGACAATCTCGGGATCCGCCTTACCCCTAAGCGCGTAACAGGCATTGGCGCGCTGAGCGGCAGGCGCCTTTCCATCGAACATCGTTTGCACCGGCGCTTGCTCCGCTGCAGCGATCAGAACAGGTAACAGGTACACCAGCCAGAGTTTCATTTGGACTCCTTTTGTATGGCCTTTGCGATTGCTTCGGCGTGCAGAAGAAACGCGGGCTCCGGCGTATTGAGCTTCAGCGCTTTCCGCATGTAGCTCTGTGCGTCGCTAAATCGATGATTCTTGTAAAGCGCCCAGGCCAGCGCGTCGTAGCTATAAATATCTCCGCGGAATTCCAGTTCGCCTTGCGCGAGTTCCAGGGCGCGGTCCAGTTTCATATCGTGGTCGGCAAAAGCGAACACCAGGTTCCGATTCGCCTTTTCCCCGTTTGCGCGGCCGAGGTTGTCGGTTACCTCGAGCAGTTCCAGTTGCCTGGCTGCTTTGGCGGCTTGCCCGGTCTTTTTGTAGAGATCGTATAGCGCTGAGGTGTAGTCGGGCAGCGGCGTGATCTCCTGTGCCCGCAGGTAGTTTTCAATTGCGCCCTTCGAGTCGCCCGTCGCGGCTAACACTTTGCCTAATCCGGCGTACGCGGGATGATAACTCCGGAAGGTTCGTAGCGCATCTGTAAAGGCCTGTTGCGCCAGATCCAATTGGCCAGTCTTGAAGTAGATGCCCCCAAGATCGACCAGGCACCATGCCACATTTTCGGCCGACGAGCTTCCCGCTTCGATAGCTTTTCGCATGATGTCGATGGCGCCGCTGACATCGCCGAAAAGGAACCGGTAGTGCGCCGCGCGGTTATAGCTCGCCAGGTCAGGCCGCAGGACCACCATTTTCTGATAGGCAGTAGCGGCCTGCTCATACTCCCCAATCTCAATCAGAGCGTCGCCTAGGGTTCCCCAATTCCACGGGTCGTAGGGCTCGATCTGAATCAGCCGGCGCGACGATGCGGCCGCTTGCGCGAAGAAGTGTCGCTCCAGTTGGATTTCCGTGAGCAAACGCTGCGCTTCGTAGTTGGCGCCGTCTTTGCCCAGAACGTTGTCCAAAACAGACGAAGCGCGGTCGAGGTAGGCATAGTCCGTGCTCTCGCGAGTTTTTTGAACGTACGCACCCGCGAGCAGCACCTGGTAATGCAGGTCTTCGGACTTTGTTTTTGTGAGCAGGCTGTACATCGAAATGCGATCGTCGGTACTCACTCCAGCGACTTGTTCGGCCAGAGACCGGTCTTCGAGCGCCCCGAGAATGCGGTCGGCCGAGGATTGGGCCAAGGCCGAAGCGCCGCAAAGAAAGAATGCAAACACGTAGGTTTTCATAATTGCGTGACAGGTTCTTGTGGGGCGGGCTTTAGCCTGCGCGGGACTTCAGTCCCGCTGGTTCGGATGGCGGACTAAAGTCCGCCGCAGGCTGAAGCCCGCCCCACACAACACAGTACTAATTCCCCGGAGCCGTCCCCTTGCCATTCGTCCCGTTCTCCTGGCTATGCAGATAGCCGGCGTGGGGCGGCGCATGGAAGGGGAAGTGATCCAGGGTCGGCACATCGTTCTCGTTGACCCCGTCGCCCAGCGGCGGTGCGTTTGTAAAACCGGGCACCAGAATGCCCGCAAGCGCGCGAAAACCGATATCCACCACGTCGTCATTCGGCCTGCGCCCGCCGAAGGGCCAGCCCGCGTTATCCCCACCTAACGGACCAAGGCGGTTTTGTTGGGCCAGCGGCGTTGGCGGAATCGTGAGGTCGATCCGAGTGATGTCAGGTACATAGACTCCCAGCAGATCCATGCGAGGAGTCGGTGGCACCGGAATGTTGTAGACCCCATTGAGTATGCCGCTTGCGAAAAAGGGAGCGCCGATGAATTGCGCGAATTGCGCGTCGTCCGCGGGCTGGCTGCGATTCCAGTAGTCCTTCATCGGCAGCGGGATGAGCGCTTCCACAGTGAGCGGATTACCCACGCGGTCGACTTGCATATAGTCACCGTAATTCTGAGGATCGCCCGGGCTGGGGCGAACTGTGACAATCTGCCGCTGCGTCGTGGCCCAGGCTCCGATCTTCGCGTTGGACGCCTTGGAACTGGTCGGCACGGTTCCATCAGAAGTCACGGCCGTAATCGGTAACTCTACGGCGATCAGGCTGATGTTGTAACCGGCGAAGCCGTCCACTGCGTTCGGATATTGTTGGCCCACGCCTGTGTCAGCCCCGCCGGAAAGCACCGGGGCTGGCGCGCGGAAATTCAGCGTATCGAAAGTCGCGGCGCTATCAAAGTAGAAAGCATCGTCCCGTGGACCGGCAAAGACGCGCCACCCGTTGCTCAATGTGAACACGGAAGGCTGGCCCAGCGTCGCTTCGTAGGTTGGCGTAGATTTCGGGCCCAGATTCGGGGGCGCTACAGAGAGCGCGTGACCGTTCTGATCGGTGTTGATGTAGGTAGCCTGGCCCGTGGCCAAGTTACGAATCACCACTGAATAGGTCTGATACAGAAATATCCCCGGATCGTCAATGCCCTTGATGGTTCCAAAGTACGAAACAAACGTCGGGTTCGGCCGCAGCTTCGTCTGAAAGATGAAATCGATCTGTATGTCGGGCCGCCCGTCCAAACCGCGCTGATTATTGACGTTGAATCGATAAAGAACGCTGTCGGAAAACTTGTAATAGCTAGGCCCGTTGTCCGGATTCTGAAAACCCTGGACACTCATGCTCATCACGACGCGATCGCTGCGACCGGTCTCATAACTCCTAAAGATGTAAAAGTCGTTGAGGTTTGCCGTTTGATCCTCCAGCAACAGAGGACCATTGCGGTGACTGGCGGCGAATGCGGTCCCGCTCAATAAAACCACGACGGCGCAAAGTCGATGTGTGTGTCGGCCCATGTAGTCTCCGTTTAACCAAAAATGGGATGGCAACCTTACTTACGAGTAGCGGCGCGGTTCGGATTGGGAAGGCGCGAGAAAACTTTGTTAACAGTCGAAATTGGTTACCCGCCTGTTACACCGGCGGGCCCTCCGGGAGCCGGGAGTATAATCGCTAAAGGCCAGTACGCTTTTCCGCTACCGCTACTAAACTCAAGTTGGAGAATCCTGAAGAGTGAGTGTGCTGAAAACAGAGGATACACTCGTCTGTTACGCCGCCAATGCGTCGTCTGGCAGGGGCGGGCAGGGCGAGTTCCTGCGGCAGATGGTCTACGCGCTCGATCAATTCCCGCGCGGCCGCATTCTCAGCCGCAATTCGAAGGCTCAGCGGGCAGAATGCATTGATGTGCCGTCCGGCGGTTGGCGGAAGCTGGCCTTCGACACCATACGGGGCCTGCCTGTGCTTCGCCGTCGGCACGACTGGATAACGCTGCTCAGCGATGTGGATTTTGATTCGCGCCTGCTTGGCTTTTTAGGCGGTGCTGGCTTATTCGATGGCGTCATGGGCCAATGCTGCCTTACCTTGCAGCGATTAGCCAAGAAACAAATACCGTCAGTGCTCACGGCATTAAACTGTCACATCGATGAGCTTGCCGATATACTTGCCGATGAATACAGTCGACTTCGCATTCCAACCCGCCCCTTCATTCATCCACGCATGCGGCAGCGTGCCCGTACCGAAATCGAGCATGCTTCGCGGATCAGGGTGATCTCCGAGTTCGCAAGACTGTCATTCGTGAAGCGCGGCATCAAGCCCGAAAGAGTCGAGGTGGTGTTGCCGGCCGTCGATCTCGACCATTTCCGCCCCGTGGCGAAGAAGGACGCCGTTTTTCGCGTCCTCGCGGTGCTGACAATCGATCCTCGCAAGGGCGCATTCTATCTACTCCAGGCTTTCGAAAAGGCCGCCATTCCGCGATCGGAGCTGGTCATCATTGGGGCAACCGGTGACCCGTGGTCCAGGCAGATGCTCGCGCAATTTACGTCGCGAAATAGCAACATTCGCCTCCAGTCAGCGGACGTGGTGAAGGAACCGATCGAAACCACGTACGGCCCGGCAAGCGTGTTCGTTCATCCGGCCATCGAGGACGGATTCGCGCTAGCCGTTTCCCAAGCTCTCGCCTGCGGCAAACCGGTGATCACGACACACCAGACGGGCGCGGCCCAATTGATCACGGAGGGAGACAACGGCTACGTTCTAAACTGCCGGGATGTCGACGGTCTGGTCGAACACCTTCGGCGATTAGCGCGGGATGAAGCGCTACTGAACCGCATGAGCGCGGCGGCCCCGCGTGCTGTCGCGGATCTGGGATATCCCTCCCATGCCGACAGCGTCAGACAACTCTACGATCACGCGCTCGCCAGGCCGTAAGGACCGGAAAACGCGGCGTGTTTTTTGCCGTACCGAGCGGTGAACAAAAAGCGAGCGCTGCTCAGGTTGCCAATGGATATCACTTTTCGAATGTGTCGATTACCGGCTATTCTCCCGGCTTGCACGCTAGCGCCGCTTCCAGCGTCACTTTTACAGTGAGGTTCTCTCTCCTTGCCCTGGTGGTATTTGCGCCCCTGGCTATTGGCACGGACGCCGCCCATCTTTATGCCCAAGGCCGCGCCGCGGAAAAGGCGGGCCATTTCGATCAAGCCTACGTCCTTTACTCCGAGGCAGCCGCACTAGAGCCCGGCAACACGACCTACTGGTGGCGAAGCCAGGCAGTGCGTTCCCGGGCTGCGCTGCAGGCCAAACCGGTTCCACCTCCAGGTGCGCTCACTCCGGAGGACAGCGATCAAATCCATGTAGAAGGCGCCACGGCTGGAGATTTGCTCGAAGCACGCAAGACCAAGCCTCCTACCGAACTAAAAGCCGACCTCGCCCCGCGGGACTTCGATGTGCAAGGGGATTCGCGCATGTTGTTCGAAAACGTTGCCCGCGCCTTTGGCCTGGATTGCGTCTTCGACGGCGACTACCAGCCCGCACGACCCTTTCGTTTCCGCGTCCAGGGCATGGATTACCGCGCGGCACTGCACGCCCTGGAGGCTGCTACCGGGTCCTTCATTGTTCCGCTTACGCCCAAGCTGTTCCTGGTGGCCAAAGACACGCCCCAAAAACGCACCGATCTCGAGCCGTTTGTGAGTGTTGCCGTAGAGGTCCCGCAGGCTACCTCGATGCAGCAGGTGCAGGAGGTATTCCGCGGCGTGCAGCAAGCCTTGGCCCTCGAAAGGGTCAGCTTTGACCAGAACACGAACCTGGTCATCCTGCGGGGGCCCGTTTCGAAAATCCTTCCGGCGCAGGCTCTCTTCGAAGAGCTGATCCACCATCGCTCCGAGGTTTCTGTCGAAGTCGAATTCCTGGAGGTCAGCCGGCAGGACACGCTCACCTATGGCTTGAGTCTCCCCACCCAGTTCCTGATCCAGAATTTCAATAGTGTTGCCGGTGTGGCCACTCAATTATCGAACCTGGCGCACGGCGGTGTTGGCGGCATGGCGTTCGGTTTGGCCATCGGAGACGCCCAGCTACTGGCTCAGATGAGCGACTCCATTGGCAAGTCTCTGTTTAAAGCGCAGATTCAGACACTTGACGGCCAAGCCGCAACCTTGCATGCCGGCGACCGGTACCCCGTCCTGACGACTGGATACTTCGGCCCAGCGAGTTCCACGCCAACCAGCTTTACACCGAGCAACAACACCGGCAGCAACGGTACAAACGGCACATCTCCTTCCGCGCCGGTCACTTTCGGCAACGTTACTAATCCATCCGCCGTGGTCACAGGCGATTTCAACGGGGATGGCATTCCAGATCTGGCCGCCAGCGCCGCCGGCAGCAACCAGGCCGACGTTCTTATCGGCAACGGAGACGGCACCTTCCAAGACGCAGTCACCTACGCGACCGGCACGAACCCCGCCGCCATCGCAACGGCGGATCTCAACCAGGATGGCTCTCTCGATTTGGTGACGGCAGATGCCGGCTCGAATTCGATTTCAATCTTGCTGGGCAACGGCGACGGAACTTTTGGGACCGCCACGCACGTGACCGTAGGCTCCTCACCAGCTGCGCTGGCAATCGCCGATTTTAATGGCGATGGGAAGCTGGATATTGCTGTGGCCAACTCCGGCTCCAACAACATCTCTATCCTGCTCGGCCGCGGCGACGGCACCTTCCAGACTCCCCTGACGGTCACGGCCGGCACCAGCCCGCGCTCTCTCCTCGCCATGGACCTTAATCAGGACGGCCTGATGGACTTGGCGGTGGCCAACTTCACTTCGAACGATCTGTGGGTTCTTTTCGGTCACGGCGATGGCACATTCCGCCAGGCCGCAATCTACGCTGCTGGAAACGGCCCCCGCGCGGTGGCGGCTGACGTACTTACATCCAGTGGCCTTACCGACTTGATCGTTGCCAACTCGGGATCGAACACGGTCTCGGTCTTTTTAGACCAGGGCGCAGGGCAATTCGCGCAAGGCGTGCAATACCCCACGGGGTCCGGTCCGGTCTCGTTGGCCACCGGCGATTTTAACAGCGATGGCCTTCAAGACGTGGCCGTAGCCAATAATGCAGATGGCACGCTCACGCTGCTTCTCGGACTAGGCAACGGCAATCTTCAGAGCCCCATCAGTTTCACGGTCGGCAACGGACCAAGCTTCGTAGTGGCCGGCGATTTCAACCGGGATGGTCTGAAGGATTTGGTGGTGTCGAATTCCACTGACAACGATTTTGCCGTCCTGCTCGGCTCGGGCACCGGCTCGTTTCACAATCCCGGTGGAACCTATTATCCGTCCACTGGCGGTACTGTCTATACGCCTCCGCCCGCATTCAGCTTTCAGGACCTGGGCCTGAGCGTCAAGGTGACGCCGCGTGTTCGCGGAATGGAAGGAATCGCGCTTGACCTCGACGCCGAAGTCCAGCTGCTCACCGGCAACGGGGTGGATGGAATCCCCATCATCTCGCAGCGCAAACTGGTTTCGCAGGTGCAGCTCAAGAACGGCGAGTGGGCCGTCGTTGCGGGCCTGCTGAACACTCAGGAGGCGCGCTCCATTGCCGGCATCGCCGGTGTGTCCAGGCTTCCCGGCATCGGTCCCTTGATGCGCCAAAATACCAGGGATCGCGACAGCGATCAGCTTCTGGTTCTGATCAAGGCGAACCTGGTGAGTATTCCGCCAGACCAGTTCGTCAATCTTCCGATTCCCGTTGGCACCGAGACCCGCCCCCGCACAGCGTTCTAGCAACCCGACCATGGGCGGCGTAGCGCTGGCGGTCTTGCCGCCGGTGCTGTTTCCTCGATGCCGAGCCATCTCTCAGCGTTCCGCCAGCGGCTTGTCCGTATGAAAGTACTTCTTATACGCGGCAATCCAGTTGTTCGCAATCTCGCGCTGCGCCTCCGTCAAATCCAGGGTTCCGTCGCAAACCATTTCGCGCAGGCGGTCTTCCAGGGCGTCCTTCACGGGAGCGTTCCAAACTGCCGCCGAATTCGAGTGAGGCCACAGGTTGTGAATGTCATCCGCTCCTCCTAGCGCCGGCGTGATCAGATAGTCCACCTCGTACGCTCGCGGGTCGGCACGCGCGATTCCGTATTCCTCGAACACTTTCCGCTGAACCAGCGTCGGTACAGGCTTATTTTTGGTGTTCTCCTGGGAGCACACCGCCCGCCGGCTCACGAGTAGGGTAGCGCCGGGTGTGAGAGTCGAATCGGGAATCGAGATCACCACGGCATGCGCGTGCGGCTGGCTCTGCCGGCCAATACCGGAAAGGGCCAAAAATACGCCAATAACCAGAACGCCGCAGATCGCTGCTGCCAACTCCCACGCAACTCTCCGAGGCGGCGCGAACCGGCGCGCGTTTCGGTTCGGTGTGGCGGCAAGTCCAGCGATTTGAGCTTTCAGCAACGCGCGCGGGCCGGCCGCCGGCGGCAATTTCGCATCGAATTCCTGCTGATGCATTCGGACAAAATCGCCAATCGCGGATTCCAGTTCCTGCCGGCGCGCGCGGCATTTCCAGCATTCTCCCAGATGCGCTCGAACCAGCTTCTCCTCGTGCGTCGATAATTCTCCATCGATGTCCTGGAGTATTTGTTGGTCGGAAAGATGGAAATCTTCGTGCTGCATAGTCTCACCGTTCAGCGGCGCGTGCGATGCGCGCCAGAGATCGGGCCAGGGAAAGCGATACCGTGCCGAGGGACAGGCCGAGAACTTCGGCGATCTCCCGGTAGCGCAAGCCTTCAGCCCGCAAAGAAAGACACTTGCGATCCTGCAAGGGCAGTGCCTGAACCACTGCCAACAGGCGCCGTTGCGTTTGATTGCTTTCCATCTGATCTTCCGGATTCGGGCCCGGATCGACGGCCAGATCCTTGGCGCCGGCCCGCGCCTCCAACTCGCGGCGCGTCCGGTAGTGCCGCTTCAACGCCAGATTGTGCGCGACGCGAAACAACCAACCGCGGAGATTGTCGCGGGGCTTTCCCCGCTCGAGGTGCTGAAACAGGGCAAGGAAGATTTCTTGAACAACCTCCTCGCCATCCGCGAATGTTAGACCCACGCTGGATAAATACCGCATTAACGGTTCTCGGAACTGGTCGAAGAGAGCGACGACCTCTTGTTCCAGCCGATCACGGCGGTCCCGCTCCGTGGCAGCCGTGGCTCGCAAAGCCGGCAAAGCGGCCGAGCCTGTGAAAGGTAACGACATGAAGTCCTTAGACTCTAGCCTCTCCCACGATCGCTCGCAAATCAACCGTCTGTCCGTACATTCCGTTTCCGACTACTTTGTTCATTGTTTCTTTGCCACTTCTTCGAAAAACCCTGAACAAGACACGCGTTTCGGGAATCTCCAAGTGTGAGTTCTCTTGCGGCCGCTATCAGAATAGGTGCGGTTGCCTTTTCCCTGGTACTCCAGGCCCAAGCCCCGACCGGCGAAATCCGCATTGAAGTCAAAGATCCCTCGGGCGCAGCGGTGGAAGCTTCCGGAACGCTGCAAAGCCAGGCCGGACGGCTCAAACAAACCTTCCAGACCGATCTCCAGGGAACATACACCTTCGCAAACCTACCCTACGGCCGCTATCGGCTGGAGCTTTCCAAGAGCGGTTTCGCCTCGCAAACGCTGTCGATTGAAGTGCAAGCTCCGGCGCCCACCTTGCACGCGGTCACACTGGCCCTCCTGACGCAGTCTTCGAGAATCGACGTGGTAGAGGCAACCCCGCTTCCCGGCACCGATCTGCCTCTGGATCAGATCCCCGCGCCCGTCCAGACCGCCAGCTCGCTCGACCTGGAGCAAACCGGCGCGCTGGATCTGTCCGACCTCTTGAATCAGCGGCTCAGCGGCGTGGACATCAACCAAAACCAGGAGAATCCGTACCAGCCCGACGTGAATTTCCGCGGCTATACGGCGTCGCCGCTTTTAGGGACACCGCAGGGAATCTCGGTTTACATGGATGGCGTCCGGCAGAACCAGCCATTCGGTGACATCGTCGCGTGGGACCTGATCCCCAAGGTCGCCATATCGGAGGTTGCGCTCATGCCAGGGTCTAATCCTCTATTCGGTCTCAACACCCTGGGTGGCGCCTTATCAATCGAGACCAAGGACGGCCGGAGCTCACCCGGAGCATCGATCTCATTAAACGGTGGCAGCTTCGGCCGGCGCGCCGTCGAGGCGGAGTACGGCGGCTCCAATGCTAAAGGACTGAGCTGGTATTTTGCCGGCAATCTGTTTCGCGAGGACGGGTGGCGTCAAGACTCTCCTTCGGAAGTCCGCCAGTCCTTTGGAAAATTGGGATGGCTGCACGGCAACACCGCTCTCGGAGTCAGCTTCGCATACGCGGACAACTGGTTGACCGGGAATGGCCTCCAGGATTTCCGGCGCCTCGCGCAGGACTACACCAGCGTTTACACCATTCCGGATATCAACTGGAACCGCTCGCCCTCTCTTAACCTGAGCGCACGGCACAACCTCACCAGCAACGTGACCCTCACCGGCAACGCCTATTTCCGCTATATCCGCGCCGACACGATCAACGGCAACATCAACTCAAACTCGCTCGACCAATCCCTATACAACCTCTCCGCAGAGGACGTTACAGCGCTGACGGCGGCCGGCTACACCGGTTTCCCGATTTCCGGCAACGCCGCCACCGAGCCGTTTCCGTATTGGCGCTGCATCGCCCAAGGACTGGAACATAGCGAGCCGGTCAATACCTGCACCGCCATCACCACCCATACCTTCACCAAACAGCACAATTACGGAATATCCGGACAGGCCACCTGGCTGGGGGCGCACAACCGCATCACCGCGGGCGCTGCTTGGGACCGCAGCACCATGACGTTCGACCAGGGAGCGCAGTTCGGGTATCTGAATGCCGACCATCTTACGATTACCCCGATCGCTGCGTTCGCCGACGGTACCACCACGCAGGACGGCGTTCCCGTGGATACGCGCGTAAATCTGCATGGGACCGTCAGCACCTTCAGCCTGTATGCCACCGACACACTCACCATCGGCAAGTCCCTGGCATTTACGTTTTCGGGCCGCTACAACCGCACTCCCATCGACAATGTCGATCGGCTCCCGCCCGCCGCAGGCTCGCGCGGTTCTCTCAACGGCCACTATGTCTTCGACCGTTTCAACCCGTCCGCCGGCGTTACCTACACCCCAACTCGCTTCGCCAGTTTGTATTTCAGCTATAGCGAAGCCAGCCGCGCTCCCACGGCCATCGAACTGGGCTGCGCCGATCCTACCGAGCCGTGCAATTTGCCGAACGCGTTGGTCAGCGATCCTCCACTGAAGCAAGTAGTGGCCAGAACGTTCGAAGCCGGTGTACGGGGAAACCTCGAAAACAACCTCCACTGGAACGTGGGCTGGTTCCGTGGCGAGAATGACAATGACCTGCTGTTCGTCGCATCGCCACAGACCGGTTTCGGGTACTTCACCAACTTCGGCCAGACCCGCCGGCAGGGAATCGAGGCCGACCTCAGTTTGCGCGTGGGTAAGTTCAACCTAGGCGGCAATTACACATTTCTTGCCGCTACGTACCAGAGCCCGCAGTTCATTGACGGACGAAGCAACAGCTCTAATGATGCGGGGCAGGGAATTGACGGCAACATCGCGATCCAGCCCGGCGACCAGATCCCGCTGGTTCCGCGAAATCTGCTGAAAGCGTTTGCTGAGTATCAACCCACCGCAAAAATCTCCGTGGATCTCGACTTCATGGCGGTGGGAAGATCCTACGCCCGTGGAAACGAAAACAATCAGGATCAACCGGATGGGATCTACTATCTTGGCCCCGGATATTCGGCGGGATACGGCGTGGTCAACATCGGCGCGCACTATCAAGTCAGAAAGCGGGTGCAGCTCTTTGTACAGATCGATAACCTGCTCAACCATCGCTATTATACGGCCGCGCAACTTGGCCCTTCGCCTTATGACAATTCTGTGAACTTCATCGCCCAGCCCTTTCCCCCAGTTAACGCAATCTACCCAGTTCGAACCACAACCTTCCTCGCGCCCGGTGCTCCCATAGGCGCGTGGGGTGGAATTCGGTTCACGTTCTGAGTTGGTATTCGAAATCACTTTTGGCTAGTACTACAGGACTGGGTCGCAAGGGGAACCCTGTTGTAAGATCGCAGCAAGTCATAGGAGAGGTACATGAAAACAGGTTTGATTCTCGGCCTCATCGTTGCCATTGCTATCCCGGTCGCTTACGCTGACATCGTCACCGTCAACAGCTCGAGCGCAGTAACTTTCCTGCCCAACGGCACCTCCACAACCACCGACTTTCCGTCCGCTTTCACCGCGGCCAATTTCACTTCGGCCCAAACGGGCGCGAACGCAGCAGTCCTCACAAGCACACCCTTCTATACGACTGCTGCATCGCTGACAACGGCTGGTGCCCAATGGATTGGAACGAGCGCAGGTGGTGGTAACGGCTCAACGCCCGGCTACACCGCCCTATACGCCATCAGCTTCAATATTCCGGACGCATTTGTTTCCGGCGCGCTGACCTTGAACTATGAAGTAGATAATGTACTGGGAGATCTCAATCCGGGCGTTTACCTCAACGGAACCGCCCTTCCCGGCTCCACGAACAACACTGGATGCAGCCCCACATGTTTCAGCGGCTTGCAAACATACACCGACTCCTCCGTAACCGCCGATCTCGTCCAGGGAAAGAACTGGCTCTATATTGACGCCGTCAACCTCGGCGAAGAAGGCGGGCTGATCTTCTCGGCAAATATTTCGACGGTTAACTCCACGGCTCCGGTTCCCGAGCCTTCCTCGGTCATCCTAGTGTCAATCGCGTTGCTCGGGATGGCATTCGTGGCACGGAAACGAATCGCCCGTCGGGACACTCGAACCCACAGCTAACTTCCACCACGTCACTCGCGGGACTGCATCGACCTCGGCCGTACCGGAGCGTTCCAGCTTGATTAAGCGGTGGGCGCGGCCGACAAAAACCCCAGAATCTCCCGATGCGCAGCCTCTGGCTGATCGGTAGAGAATATGTGGCTGGCATGCGGCAGCATCACCAGGCGCGACCCGCGGATCTGCTTCTGCAGAATCCGGGCATTCTCAGGCGGTACCAGCTCGTCTGATTGTCCGTGGAGGATCAGCGTCGGTGCCTGAATTTCCGGCAAGCGGTCAAATGACTCCCACGCGAAGATCGCCTGAACCTGTCCCATATATCCGGCTTCCGTCGGATACACGCGCCGACGGATGGCCAGATCTTCCTCAATGCGTTCGCGCGGTGTATTTCGGTCGTAGATAAACGGCACGATGGCTTGCGCGCCTTCTTCGGGCGTCATGGTGGCGCGGGCCAGGACAATCTGTAACACCTCCGGTTCTGCCCGGACCGCATTGCTTCCGCCACACGCGGTGCACCCCAGAATCAAGGAACGCACCCGTGTGGGATGGGCGATCGCAAACTCCTGGGCGATCATACCGCCCATCGAGATACCGAATACGTGCGCCCGATCAACGCCTGCGGCATCCAGCACCGCCGCTGCATCGTCAGCCATCTGCGCGTTCGTATACGGACCCGCCGGAACGTCGCTTTTGCCAACGCCGCGATTGTCGAAGGCGATTGTCCGGTAATGCTGCGAAAGAAGCGGACGCGAGCGATGCCACATTTCGAGCGCATAGCCTAATCCCATGATCAGGAGCAAAGGGTCGCCGCCGCCCGATTCCTCCCAATAGATACGAGTTCCGTTGCTGGTGGTGTAAGGCACGCTCTTTAATATAGCGGGGTGAATGTAACTGCGTTAGCGGGCTGTGAAGGGAGCGGTGCCTTTACTTCAACCGCAGACTATTCGTCACCACTGTCACACTGGAAAACGCCATCGCCGCCGACGCGAGCATGGGCGAGAGCAGTCCCAACGCCGCTACGGGAATGCCGATCGTATTATAGGCGAACGCCCAGAACAGGTTCTGCCGGATGATGCGCATCGTTCGGCGGGAGAGTTCGATGGACTCGGCCACGCTCCTCAGATCGCCGCGCATGAGAGTCACGTCGCCCGCTTCCATTGCCACATCGGTGCCGGATCCCATGGCGATTCCGAGATCAGCCTGCGCCAACGCGGGCGCGTCATTGATTCCATCGCCCACCATGGCCACCCGTTTTCCCGCGGCTTGCAGCTTTCGGATGTGAGCCACCTTCTCCGCCGGCATTACTTCGAACATTACGTTCGCGATGCCTGCCTCCCGCGCCGCGGCTTCCGCGCCTGTCTGGCGATCGCCGGTGATCAGCCACACCTCCAAACCCATGGCGCGCAGTTTGCTCACTGCCTCCGTCGCTTCGGGTTTGTTGACATCGGTGACTTCGATCGTTCCCGCGATGGAACCGTCCACCGTGACCGTGACGCCGGGCCGGCCAACCACCACGTCCCGGCCGCCGATCACGGCCCGAACACCATGCCCGGTCTCCGCCGTGAAGGCGCTTGGGTCTTCCAGAACGGCGCCACGCTCCGCGGCGGCCTGAACTATCGCTCTGGCCAGAGGATGTTCCGAGTAGCGCTCCGCGGAGGCCGCCATGCGCAGCAGTTCGCTTTCGGACCAGCCGCCTGCCGGCGCGATGACCGTGACGCGAAGCTGGCCAGTAGTGAGCGTTCCCGTTTTGTCGAGCACTACCGTATCGATTCGGTGCGCCATCTCCAGGGCCTCGCCGCCTTTGATCAAGATGCCGCGCTGTGCCCCGCGGCCGGTGCCGACCATGATGGCGGTGGGAGTGGCCAACCCCAAAGCGCACGGACACGCGATGATCAAGACTGCAACCGCATTGACCATGGCAGTGGCGAAGGGCGCGAAGAAGAGCCAACCGACGAAGGTACCGGTCGCGGCGATTAGCACCCCCACGGTGAACCAGCCGCTCACGATATCCGCCAGCCGCGCCACGGGGGCTCGCGCCCCCTGCGCCTGCTTCACCATCTCGATGATCTGGCGCAGCATCGTGCCGCGTCCCACCTTCTTAGCCTCGAACCGAAAAGCCCCCGGGCCGTTCATGGTTCCGGCATAAACCGTTGCCCCGCGCCGTTTTTCCACCGGTATGCTTTCCCCGGTGAGCATGGATTCGTCCACCGCTGATTCGCCCGCGAGGACCGCGCCATCCACCGGAATGCGCTCACCGGGGCGAACCACAATAATGTCGCCCGGGTGAACGTCGGCCAGCGGAACCTCCGTTTCCAGGTCACCGCGGAGCACGCGCGCCGTAGCCGGCTGCAGCTCTATCAAACGGCGGATGGCCTCCGACGCCTTGGCCCGCGCGCGCGCTTCCAGATTTCGCCCTAGCAGGATCAAAGCGATAATCACGGCCGCGGCTTCAAAGTAAACCTGGTGGCCGCCGCGCACGGTTTCGTAGACCGAATACAGGAACGCCGCGCCGGTGCCCAACGCGATCAGAGTATTCATGTTGGCCGAGCGGTGCCGCAGAGCGCTCCAGGCCCCCGTGTAGAACGGCAATCCCGAATACAAAACGATCGGGAGCGTCAGCAAAAGCTGGATCCAATTCGCGTGGTGGGTCATGCCCAGCACCAGCACCGGGGCCGCCAGGATCAGCGCCACAATCAAACGCAGCCGGTATCGCGCCGCTTCCGAGTCTCCTGCGGCCTCGGCTTCGGGAACTCCGTATCCCAAGTCTTCGATGGCGCCGATCAAGTCGCCGACGTGAGCACGACCCGCATCGTACTCCACGGTCGCGGTAGCCGTCGCAAAATTAACGCGCGCACGCTCCACGCCCGGGGTGTTCGACAACGTGCGTTCAATCGCGCGCGCGCAAGCCGCGCACGTCATCCCCGAGACTGGCAAATCTACCCGATCTGGCGTGGCGACGCTCATGCCGGGACTTCGTACCCCAACTGGCGAACCGCGCCGGCCAGCTTTTCCGACTGGACCAACTTGTCGTCGTACTCCACCGTGGCCTCGGAAGCCTGCAAGTTAACACTTGCGCTGATCACTCCGGGCGTGAAAGCGAGCTTCCGCTGGATGGAGCGGGCGCAGTTGTCACAGGTCATCCCGCGCACAGTAAGATGGAGGGTCTCGGTTGCCATGCTTATATGATGCCTCCGCAACGGTAAACGCTTCCAGCCCCATGTTTTCCGGCATCCAACTCGCTCGCCGCCTCGAAGCTGCCGAGGCGGCTAATGCCCGTGGCTGCCAGGAGGGGCAGCCCGGCGCCACGTGTATCGAGGTCGCCGGCGGGCTGGCCGTATTCGCCGGGACCGAATCGCCCCTGACTCAGGTAGTGGGGATCGGCTTGGACGGTCCGGTGCGTGAAACCGAAATTGAGATCATCGAGACCTTTTTCCAATGCCGCGGGGCGCGTGTAACCATCGACTTCTGCCCGCTTGCCGATTCCGGTCTTCTGGAGAGGTTGGCAAAGCGGCACTATCGGCCGACGGAATTCAACAACGTCTTGATCAAACCGCTCGCAGGTTCCGGTGTCACCGTCGCACCTCGAGTGAGGCGCGCATTGCCCGAAGAAAGCGAGCTGTGGTCCCGTACCGTGGGCCAGGGTTTCTTTGAGCAAGCCGAGCTCACGAGCGAAGAGGTGCAAGTCGGCCACGCGGTGTTCGCCATGGAAGGTTCACATTGCTATCTTGCTGCCGCTCAGACGGGCGAAATCGCCGGGGGATCGGCCATGGTGGTGCGCGACGGTCTGGCGGTACTGTTCGCTGATGGCGTCACCAAGAGCTTCCGCCGCCAGGGACTACACGCCGAATTGATCGCAGCCCGTGTCAATGACGCCGTCGCGCTCGGCTGCGACCTCGCCACGGCGTCCACTTTGCCGGGAAGCCAATCCCAACGCAACTACACGCGCGCCGGCTTTCAGGTGGCTTACACCAAAGTTACACTTGTCGCCTAGCCCCGGAAGGGCTCAGCGCCAAACAATTTGAGATGTTGGTGTCCTATTACCTACTACCCGTTTCCAAGTGTTTCTACAAACATTGCTCGACCATTGGGTGGTGGTGTGTCTGGTGCCCCTCGCAGGATGGATCCTGCTCAGCGGCTTGGATGACCTCTTTATTGACCTGGCTTACTTTCTGAGACGCCACCAAAACTTTCCGTGGCCCTCAATGACCGATCTGACCGAGGCTCCCCAACGCCGTATCGCCATTCTGGTGCCTCTGTGGCATGAACACGAAGTGATTGGACAGATGCTCTGCCACAACCTGTCGGCCATCCGCTACGGCAACTACGATTTTTTCGTGGGGGTCTACCCCAACGATCCTTTGACGCGTGCGGTTGTGGAGCAGGTGATGAGTAACGATGCGCGGGTGCATCTCTGCGTCTGTCCCCACGATGGGCCAACTTCCAAAGGCGACTGTCTGAATTGGACCTACAAAGCCATGTCGGAATACGAAGTTCGGCGCGGCATTGATTTCGAAATCCTGGTAACTCACGACGCCGAGGACCTGATTCACGCGGAGTCCCTGCACTGGATCAATTGGTTCATGCGCGACCATCAGATGGTCCAGATCCCCGTAGTCCCGCTGCAGACGAAGAACCGCGAATGGACGCATGGCCTTTACTGCGATGAATTCGCCGAATACCAGTTCAAAGACATCCCCGTGCGCCAGTGGCTCGGCGGCTTTCTTCCCTCCAACGGCGTGGGAACCGGCTTTGAGCGTTCCGCTCTGGAAACTCTCCGCCGCCGGCACAACGGCTTGATATTCGATCCGGACTGCCTGACGGAGGACTACGAAAATGGTTTTCGAATCCACGCGGCGGGTTACCGGCAGATCTTCGTTCCGATCCGCTTCACAGCCGGCGAACCAATGGTCACGCGCGAATATTTTCCGCGTCGGTGGCGCGCGGCCATCCGGCAGCGAAGCCGATGGGTGACAGGGATCGCCTTGCAAGGCTGGCAGCGCCACGGCTGGCGTGGATCGGTGGGCCAACTCTACTGGTTCTGGCGCGACCGAAAGGGTCTAATCGGCAACCTGCTTTCCCCTCCCGCCAATCTTCTATTCCTCTTTTGGGCCGTTAGCACGCTTGCCGCGGGCCAACTTTCGGCCGAGGCTTGGCACCTCTTCCGAGGCGTTCCAGCTTGGCTGCCGCGCCTCTGCGCTGTGTCGGCGGCGATATCCGTACTGCAAATGGGCTTGCGGGTCCATTTCAGCGCACGGCTGTACGGCGTCTGGTTCGCGGCGGCCGCCCCTGCCCGCATCCTCTGGGGAAACTGGATCAACGGCGCAGCCACGCTGCAGGCGCTCGGCCAGTTCTTCATGGCGCAACGCAAGCGCCGCTCGCTTGCCTGGCAAAAGACCGCGCATGTTTATCCCGGCGATTTGCTGCCGATTTCGCGAAGGCCCCGTTTGGGCGAGGTGTTAATTCATTTAGATTTCATTACAGCCACCGAACTCGAGGATGCCCTCCGGCACCAGCCCAAAGGAGAGCGGATGGGAGATTATCTGGTTCAAATACGGAAAATTACGTCGGACAATCTCTGCCAAGCCTTGATCTCTCAGTCGGGGCTTGTCGTGGGTCGGTAACCGGACTTCTGGAAACGCCGCACGACGGGTATCTTGTGCAAAAGCCGTCCGAAGAACCCGGCCGATTTCGGAGCCGCGGCATTCTCATTCGATTGAACTACCCGCTCGGCGGCCGGTGGAACCGAAACCTTTTGTATAGGTTGTACCGGGTGTCGTCTTGGCGCGTCGAAAGGTGACGGCTTTTGTTCTACGGGGCCTTCGCTCTCGGCCGCGGCTTGGGGCGGCATTGGCACACCAGGAGACTGCATGGTTCCAGCAGTCGTGCCTGTAAGCGAATTCACCTGAAGCCGCACGGTTACCTCGTCGGTCTCGGGCCAGTAAACAAGCTTTCCCGCTCGAATTTCCATGGCATTCAACTCTAGCTTAGTGTTATGGATACCATCAATAACATTAAGTGTCGCGTGATTGGAATGCCGGATCGCTTCCGAGTTACGTTTCCAGGAAACGCGCAGAGAGCGGCCTTCCCGTCGGAGGTCGAGGGCGAGGTCGCCGCTGACCGTCGATACTGGTACGTTTCGCGCCTTTGGAGTAAGCAGCCAAACCACTCCGACTAGTGACAGGACGAGCAAACAACCACCGACAACGGACCGTGCCGCGTTCATTCCTAAGGCTTAAAGCAGTCGGGCATCCACTGTGCTGCGGATTACACCAAAGCCGACCATGCCATCCATAGAATTTTTGAATTGGACTGCATGAAAACCCTGCTCTTACACTGAGATTGACCTACGTGGAGGAAAAAAAGGTGGCACCATCGGAGGCAAAAAGCCAAGTCGAATTACTGCATCAGATCAGTAATATTGTCAGTTCTAATGCCACACTGGAAAAAATGCTTCAGGAGTTGATCGGCTTGGCCGTGGACGTGACCAGTTGCGACGCTTGCCTGGTCTACCTGGTGGACCACACGACCAATGAGATCGTCCTGCGCGCCTCCCAACTTCCGCACACGGCGGAAATTGGAAAGATCCGGTTGAAAATGGGTGAGGGCATCACGGGGTGGGTCGCACAGCACAAATCGGTGGCCGCCCTGGGTAGCAACGCCTCAGCCGACGCGAGGTTCAAAACTTTTCGGACTCTGCCGGAAGATACCTATGAGGCATTCCTCTCCGTGCCCCTGATCAGCGACGGCGATCTGATCGGTGTCATCAACATCCACCACCGGCCGAGACACACGCACACTCCTGAGGAGATCGCGCTGGTCAGCTTCATCGGCGAGCAGATGGGTGGCGCGATCGCCAAGTCCAAGCTCATGGAGCGCTCCGAGAGCGCAACCCGCCGTATGGAGGCGCTGGCCGGCCTCGCGCGCACGATTTCGGAAGAGAACTATCTGGACCGCATTCTGCAAGCCATCTCGGAGATGGTGGCAGAGACGCTCGAATCGCCGGTCTGCTCGCTCATGCTGGTGGACGAAGACCGCCGCGAGCTGGTGATCTCGGCGGCGCGCTGCTCGTCGCCCGATTATCTGCACAAGATGCCGCTGAAAATCGAGGACTCGCTGATCGGCCGCGTGGTGCGAGAAGGCCGCCCCGTGATGGTTCCGAACGTGGTGGAAGAGAAGCAGTACCGCTACCCCGAATTAGCGCGCAAGACCGGGCTCGCCTCGCTCCTTTCGGTTCCATTACTTACGCGTGAAAAGGTGATCGGCACCATTAACATTTACACGCGCGAGGTGCGCCAGTTCTCCGAAGACGAAATCGGCTTCGTGAAGGTGGTGGCCGGGCAAGCCGCCATCGCCATCGAAAACGCGCGCCTGATGTCCGAGACGCTCGAGATGAAGCGTACTCTTGAGGCGCGTAAGCTCATCGAACGCGCCAAGGGCATTCTGCAACAGAAATATGGGCTCACGGAAGAGGAGGCTTATTTGCGTCTGCGCAACGAGAGCCGTCGCCTCCGTCGCCCTATGCGCGACCTCGCCGAGGCCGTGATTCTAGCTGACGACCTGGAAAAGAAAAAGGGCGCAGAAGTCTAGAAACCTTATTTGCAACCTTTTCGAGCCGTGACCAAAGGGAACCATGCTTTTCGGTGTTCTCTGCGATCATGGTTGTAATGCGCAGACGAATCACCTTAGCTATGCTGGCCTTGCTCTTGGCCGCCTGCTCTGCCAGCCAACAGGTCCCACCTAAACGCTACACCATGCAGGGCGAAGTCAAAGCGCTGGACCCCGCGGCTAAGACGGCCACCATCAACGCCGGCAAAATTGGCGACTGGATGGAAGCCATGACAATGGAATACCCCATCAAACCAGAAGCCGAGTTCGCCAAGCTTCACGTTGGGGACAAGATCCAGGCCACGGTGGTAGTGAACGATTTGAAGTACTACGTTACTGAAGTGCGAGCTGCACCTAAGCAGTAGCGGTTACTGCTTGTGCGCAGCCGCCGAGGTGCTGGTTCCGGCTTTGAGCAACTGATCCAGTTCGGTGCGTATGTTGACTTCCGGTTGCGTCATGAAGTCGCTTTCGCCGGCGAAATCGCCTCGCACCACGCCGCGGCGATCCAGAAACACCATGTGCGGCACATAGAAAGGCTTCAGCACCGAATACTGCACGTACACCATCACCGAGTCGCGATCACAGTAGCCCACCGGGAAGGCGGGTTCGAACTTCTTGAGGAATTCCGCCAGCAGATCCTTCACACCGTCGTTGAACGCGCAACCAACTACTTGAACGCCTTTGGCTGAGTATTCCTTGGAAATGGTGCTCAGCAGCCTGGTCAGGTTCTGGCAATGCGGGCAGTTGGTATCGATGAGCGCCAGCGCGACCACTTTGCCTTTGTACTGGCTGAGCTGCAGCGGCGGACCGCTGAGCCGTTGAATCGTTAACGCCGGAGACGGCTTGCCGACCTCAACCGCGAAAGCTGTTAACGCCAGGACTGCGCCAAGGATGGTAACGAGGATCGTACGCATACCAGACATTATAGTCACAGACGGTAACCCGTTAATACCTCACGGAACCGCCTGTTGTTTGTGGCTGCACCCAACTAGTACTGGGTCGGCAATCTGTGATCGTTTTCAGCGTCTCTTGACAAGTAGCGGTGCACGTCTTCGCAGAATCGCCCGCTTTCTGTCAGGAGGTCGACATGGACGAAAACGCTCCGATCCCGGTGGTGGACAAGCCCGGGGATGGTCGTGTAGAAGTGGAATTCGAGAAAAAGGATTTCTCGATCGGGACAGCAAGGTATAAAGGCGCCAGGCCAATTACCAAGAACCTTTCGATGAAGCCGGGAGGCCGAGGCCAGCCAGCTACTCCGATGTGCCATGCGAACGTCGAAGTGCGTCTCTTTGACGATAAGGGCCGAAGGGTATCGATGTCACGGCGGTTGGTCCGAACATGGGATATTCAGCCTCTACCTGGCGCTACTGTGGACAACCTCAGGATGTGGCGAATTATTGGACTCGAGCACAAAGAGTACATGCCATTCTCCCCTTTTCCCCTCCCGGATGAGCGTCCTGTCCCCAGCGACACCAATTTCAAGTGGGACAATCCTGGCCGATTTGACGCGCAGGGCCTTAACTCTTTACAGCCCACACCATTCGGCATTTTGCAGGAATTTCTTGCCGGAAACAGAAGCGCAGGAGGAGCGTACTTCCAGACATACACGCTATTCGATGGTTCCCAGTGTAGAACTATCAACTCCACGGCATTTAAGCTGTCTGCCGCAGACTATGGGCGGTTATTGGACGCGATCGACAGGGGTGCTTACACCAAGCAATTTCTCCGCAGGCTTTATTTCATGCCCTCTGGCTCAACTAATGACATAAGCGATTTGCCACAGCAATCCGGCGCTGATGGTGGGACCAGGTAGCCAGGGCGGGTATCTGAGATAACAGGCATTATCCTATACTACAGGCTCGGTGCGCCCCATGATTCCGTTCGACCCGCTATTCCGGAGCCCGCACCTCCAGACGATCGCGGCGCATCTCTGGGCGAGGGATGGCGCCGAAGACCGCTTTCCGCTCCAATCGAGAATCTACCAAACTGAGCCTGAGGTTTCGGTGCTGGTGCAGTCGCAATATCCCAAGGAGTCTCCACATGGCAATGTGGTGATGGTCCATGGGCTCGAGGGTTCCGGCCAGGCGGGATACGTGCGTAGTCTGGGCGGGGTCGCATTGCGCGCCGGTTTCGCTGCTCACCGATTCCACATGCGAACGTGTGGAGGCACGGAACGCCTGTGCAACACGCTATACCATGCCGGCTTGACCAGCGACCTCTATTACGTGCTGCGAGAGTTTCAGCGGAGTGGCGCCGCGCCGGCTTTTTTGGTTGGTTTTTCTTTGGGCGGAAATGTCGTGATGAAACTGGCTGGGGAGTTGAGGGAAGAGGCGCGCTTGCTGCTCGCCGGCGTTTGCGCTGTCTCGGCGCCCCTCGATCTGGCAAAATGCGCCCGCCGCATTGCCCGCCCGGAAAATCGCTTCTACGAACGCCGATTCGTGCGGCGCATGTCGGAGCGTCTTTCCGCGACCGGGCGATACCACAAGGACGATTTTTCCGGCATGCGGTCGGTGATGGAGATCGACGACCGGATTACGGCGCCGTCGTTTGGCTTTGGAGACGCTGCCACTTATTATCGGACCCAATCGGCGCTTGCTTACCTGGAGGGAATTCGAGTGCCGGCGCTTCTGATTCACGCCAAGGACGATACGATGGCGCCGTTCGAGAGCTGCGAATGCGAAGCCGCTCGCGCGAATCGGCGAATCACGCTGGTTGCCACAGAACACGGCGGACACTTGGGTTTCCTCGGCCGCAGGCCGCACCGCTTCTGGTTGGACGAAGTCATTATCAACTGGATCTCCGGCCAGGTGTCATACTGAAGTTTCCATCGGAATGAACCAACCGGAGCCGATACTGCTGCGCAGCGCGCGCTGGCTGACCTTCGGGTCGGCCGTGGCGATCCTGCTTTCGATTGCGATTTCTCAGATTCTCCTGGCGCTTGCGGTGGCAGCACTGCTGATGTCCGGAGAAAAACTTCGGTTGCCGCCGATCAAGCTGCCCCTGGCCCTCTTCATGGCGGGGACCGTGATTTCCCTGGCCTTTTCGGCGCAACCGGCGGCGGGCCTGCCGCAGATCCGAAAGTTTTTTGTGTTTCTGGAACTGCTCGTCGTCTTCTCTACTCTGCGGAAGGTGGAGTTGATCCGAGGCCTGGTGCTCAGTTGGGCGGCGGTCGGCGGCCTGATTGCCATTCGCGGGCTCGTTCAATTCGCTGGCAAGGTTCAGGAAGCTCGCGCGCTCGGGCGCAATTTTTACGATTACTATGCGCCGGCCGAACGCATCAGCGGTTTCATGAGCCACTGGATGACCTTCTCCGGCCAGGAGATGTTCGTACTGCTCTTGCTGCTGTCGTTCCTGTTCTTCGCTCCAAATGCGTTCCGAAGAGGTTGGGTTTGGGTCTTGTGTGCGGGCCTGATGTCGCTGGCATTACTGCTGGGCTTCACTCGCAGCATCTGGCTGGCCTCAGCCGTCAGCGGCGTATATCTGGTCTGGTTTTTGCGCCGCTGGTTGGTGGCGCTGGTACCCTTGGCCGCTGCACTCGTCTTTCTATTTTCGCCATCCTCGGTTCGCGAACGGTTCACATCGATTCTCCGGCCCAAGCAGGGTGTCGATTCCAACGAGTTTCGAAACGTCACACGACGCACCGGAGTGCAGATGATCCGCGAGCACCCCCTGCTGGGACTCGGGCCGGAAGGCATCAAGCTGCACTTCATGGACTACGTGCCGGCCGATATTCCCAAGCCGTTGCCCTCAGGATGGTACGGACATCTCCACAATATCTATCTGCAATATGCTGCCGAGCGCGGCATCCCCACGGCACTGGTGTTAATGTGGCTGCTTCTCAAAATCCTTTTCGATTTCGGACGCGGCTTGCGAGGTCTGCCGCCCGGCAGGAGCGACCGAAAATTTCTTCTCCACGGGGGCATTGCCGTCGTTGTGGCCACGATGGTGGCCGGGTTCTTCGAGGTGAACCTGGGCGACAGCGAAGTGCTGACCATGTTCCTGGTGACGGTGGCTTGCGGGTATCTTTCCCTCGAAAAGGAACTCGCTGCGGCTTGAGGTTTTACTGAGCCGTAACCAAAGGAATCGGTCTTCTGGGCGCTACCCGCCCATGTACAAGGCTCTCGCAGATCCAGTCCCAAAACTGGGGTTGTAGCCGATCAGACAGAACTGGTCCAGCGCGAAGAGCACCACTGATTCCACCCCCTGGCCGAAACTCAGGTTCCACTCTTTCTCCCAGGGCGTCGTGTGATCGCTAATGCCGACTAGATGACTCGCCTGCGACCGCGCGAATCCCATTGACATCGGCAACTCGATCGACGCGAGCGCATTGTTCAAGTCCCGATTTCCCGTGAAAGTAAAATTCTCGGTCTTAAAGCAGTTGAGCTTTGCCGGCGTCCAGGAGTTGCGAGGAAGGTTGATGATCTGGTTAAGCGGGGTGTCATTTACGTCTGGGGGATAAAGTACTTCGAATCGCGCGTTCGGGTGCGATTCGCGAACGAACGCCATGATCGTGTCCGTAAACTGTCCGATGAGTCCAGGCAAGAAAGCACACTCATTCGGAAAACTTCCGGGCGCGGAGTTCTGACTTGGTATTACCTGCATAGCTTGGCCGTAGGCGTTCTGGAACGCACTCTTTGCGTAATCATCGTAAAAGGGCATTCCGGACGCAGCCGCGAAGTACCACCACTGGACTTCGCCAAACTGCAAGTACGGAACTATTCCAGCTTCCGCCATGACGTCTGCCATGTCGAGGTAGACCTGTTGCCAAAACGCCGTGCTGGTGGGTCCGAAGTTGGTTTGCAAAGCCGGAGTATTCACCCAGGTGGGAGCGCCATCCGGATACCGCTGCGCGATGGCGGTCGTCAGGCTGTCATCGCCGTGCTGCAACTCCATACTGAACGAAACCGCCGCGTCGATGCCGTATGACTTCAAAGCCCCAAGAAAGCCTCGATTCCAATCGCGCGCCGCCCGGTTAAGCCGAGGTGAAGAGTTCAGATCCGTTCGCCACGGTGTGCCGTCTGGCCCCTCGGGAAGGCCATCCATACCACCCGCTAGGGCAGCACTGCTGGTTTGTGCTGTGAACTGCGTGCTGTTTGTAGTAACGGTAAGGGTGATGGTGTTTCCCGCGCTGCCCATGGCACGCGCAGTGATCGTAAGCGTCGCGCCATTCGCTTGGGCCCATACACCCGTAGACCCGGTATTGATCAGCAGTGCAAAGCAGGTAGCGATACTGGCCGTCGTGTCGCCGATCAGGTTCTGATGGGTAAGAACTGTGGCACCCAAAGCGATCTGCGTGAGTGTGCTCCACTCTGGTGTACCAGCAAATTGTACGGTTGCAGAAGCATAAACCATCCCGGGTTGGTACAGTTCGTAGAACCACAAGGCCCCTGCGTAGTGATTAGCGCGGCCCTGGAAGCCGAGCGTTTGAATTAGCCAGGCAGTCCGCTCCGGTGCAAGGGCCAGGGAATGGCTTGTATCCCAATCAGTAGCCAACGTGGTGCTTGGATTGGTCGGGAAAGTGGGCAGGGTCAGAGCGGGAACGGCAATCTCAAGGAAATCGAAGTAGAAGTACGTGCCCGCAGCGCCGGTGTGTGTCAGCGTAATAGTGTTAGCGCCCGCCGGAAATTGGCCCAGTGGAATTCGCGCCAGCACATCTTCGCCGGCAAGCTGAAGGTTGATCGCCTGGGAAGACGAACCGTCCACGCTGGCGGTGATCTGCGCACCGGAGTCGGCGCGTCTGGTACCCAAGTAAAGTGAGTGCGCGGATTGGGCCAAGTACGTGCAAGACACTTGCGATCCGGGTGTCGCGGCTGATTGAATCGACCCACCTGAGTAATTACCCCGCGCCTCGGTCCAGTTGCCCTGAAACTTCACTTCAGGAGCGTCGTCCTCGATCCGTCGGCTGCCCGGCCCAGCTACAGTGTATTGAAGATTCGTGCCCGCCACTGTCCAGTTGCTGACTGCAACTGAAAACTCGCTTCTCATATATCTGCCGGATTGGACATCCGCCGCCCAGGTCCATCGCATTTTCCGCACATTCGAGGTTGGTACCGGAGTCCCTTTGAGGTCCTTCAGGTTGCTGAAATCGAGATCTACTCTCCATCGTGTAGGGGAGGTGCCTCCGCCGAACAGGCTTGAGGATGGCACCCAGGACTCGGTCCCCGTACCATGGACCGTCCCATAGACACCGACTCTCGATTCCCGTTCGCCCCGCTGGCGCCGGTAGAGGTCAAAGTGATTTGAGCGTCGCTTGCCGTTGCTATGACCCCCGCTCCCGGTGCTTGGTTGATTGCGCTGGACAAGGCCGCGAGCGCCATTGCGATCGTGTCATTCGTCGTTAACTTATAGTTGAAGTGTTGGTCCAGCCAGGCGAGTTCTACATAGTCCCCTGCCGTGGGTGTACCTTGCAATTGAAAACTGACCGCTGCTGGTGTGTAGTTGCCTGCAACCGGGGTGGCATAGTTAAACAGCGGTACCTGATAGACGGTCTCGGAACTGCCTGCTTCCGCCCAGATTCGCAAGTACGGCCAATCAACCGTGGGATACCACGTCGAATCCATCGCGATGCAGTTAGTGCGGGTTTCTTCATAGGTAAGGTGAATGCCGCTCAGGTCCCCGTCCGGAAAATTCCGAAGCGCCGGATGCTCGAAGACGTTGTCGCGATTCCATTCAACGACAGCCCAATCGAATTGCTGCCGCCAGCAACCCGAAACGGTGAATCCACTTTCGCTGGCTTCGCTGAGCGCGGCAACCGCGGAAGGAAGTAAAAAATAGCATTGCAGGTCCCGGCTAGGGCACAATTTGAGAAGTTGCTCTCCCATCAGAGTCGGATGAGGACAGTGAGATCAGATCCGGGATAGGTTTGCCCCACAGTAAGAACAGACAGAGTCAGCTGTGCTCCCGCAGTCAAAGGAGCCAGCGTTTTCCCGTCAACCGTGCTGGAAATGATGGCGCCCGTCGAAAACGCGAGCTGACAATATGCGGACCCGTTCAAATTCAACTGCAACTGTACGGGCGCATCAGCCGCCCTCCCCAGAACGGCAAACGCATCTCGCACCGAATGGGCTCGTTCCACAATCAAAACCGGAGCAGCAGCCTGATTAACGGCTAGGTAACCTTCCACTTGAATCGAGTACTGTCCGCCCGAAAGAGTGCGAATCCCGTTGTCCGTGGTTCCGGTCAAGCAGATGCTAGTGGTGGGGCTGTTTCCCATGCCGTTCGTGACAAAAAGATCAGCGCTGGCGACGCGCGCATCAGCTAATGGAAGCGGACAGCTCCAATTCCCGCTGTAAGGACTGCCAAAGAATTCCGGTGGGAAGGGTGTTATCACAGTTTGGCTCGTAAGGAGATACACCGTCGCACCGGCCGTATGGGCTGCAGCCTGGCTACCTGCCGCCGCCCGCGTGACGTGATATTGCAGGCCACTGTTTTGAACAGCTGCGACGCGGAGAATTTCTGCTTCAATCTGAAGCAGGCTATTCAGTTGGGCGGACCCGGCAGAATTGAAACTCAGAAGCTGGTCGGCAGGGCCGACGTTGCCCCCGAGTGGGAGCGATGACCCCTGCAGTTCGTCCCAGTAATTGAGGGTCAGTGTGGCCGACGATATCGACCGGGTATTCGTTAAGTCTGTAAAGGAAAGACCGCTAACGACTATGCCACCGCCGGTCTGGTTAGCCGCGAGACCAAAGAACGGTGCTGCGGGCACCGCGCGATCGGCCACACCCGCCCCGCCAATCTGCCAGCGCGTCACGATCGACAACTCCGGAGCACACTCGATATCATTTACATTCGCGGAACGCCCCGTTAGTTGAACCATCTCTCCAGATAGGTTCGGTATTGTGAACTGCACCGGACTGCTCTGCGTTTTCGAGCCGAGACACCAGCCAGCCGCAGCCACTACGAAGAAGCTGGTCGCATCTGGCTCAACAGCCCAAATCGGTGAAATGGTCAGGCTTGCCGCGTCATTCGATGTGATTACGCGTTCTTGACCTTGCCCTGTACCTCGAGTGATTCGGAGGCTCATGCCCTGATAGCGGTTGACGGCCATTCCCAACGCAGTATTTCCTACCGTAGTCGGAGAGTGAACGGTGACGGCGGTCTCCGGCTGGAGTTCCATGCGCCAGTAAAAGTTCGCATGGTCATAATTAGGATCGGGCGGAGCAATCAACTGATTCGCAAGCCCGTTATCCGTGAACTGAGCAGCGAGCGCTTGGTTGGAAGCAATTCGAAAAACCTGTGCTGGAGATACACCACGGTATACATTAAACGTGCTCGTTCCCGGCGCGAAGCTAAGGCCGGATAGTGTTACGCTGCTTCCATCGTTCGCAATCACCGCCCGCACATTAAATGAAAGAGCGCTCTCTTGTGACAATGCATCAACACCCGAAACGGCATAGTAGAAGATCTCGCTGCCCGCGAGTGTCCCGCCTTCGCCCACAGCCGCGATCAGGCTAATGAGCGGTATCCCTGGTCCAGTGGCCGTAGCGGTAGTAGGGGGAACGAAGCTAACCGACACACTTATTTGCGGCGTGCCATCGCTGCTGTTCGCTGTCGACTCCACCACTCCAAACTGAATGTTGCCGTTACTATCCAGCACATTCCCCAGGAGCGGTTTAGGCATCCCAATTCCCGCGACGCCTTGATAGGTGTTGCCGGCAGCAGAACTCGATTGCCCGCTGGTGTCCAGGTACCAGGCGTCGTCGTGGATCTGCGCAGTAATAGTGGCCGTCCGGTAGTTCGTAGAGGGTGAAATCTTCAGGACGCGAAACGGTTGCCGCTGAAAGCCTTCCTTTAGGTACGTAACTGTAATAAGATCGCCCGGCTGAATTCCCATCGCCTTCACACTTGTGTCGAAACGAATGTAACTGTTTCCGTGGATGGACTTATCAAGGTTAAATTGCAAAATCCGTGCCGCCTGATCGTAGTTCGGAACTCCTAGCGCCTGTAGAGTACTAGAGACCTCCTGACTGGCCAGTGCGATGTCGGCTGGGTCTACCAACTCATAACTGTCCTGCTGGTAGCCATTCAGTGAGTCTTGGAATTCCACGCTAATTCGGTTCGGCGTATCTGCGATGCTTCTCGACGATACGATGACACTCGGCTCCCCATTCTGTCCTCGAAGAATTCCAGAGACCCCGGTCGAGCCATCGCCAAACTCGTAGCTAGGCCAGCCCTCATTCAACGGTTCCGTGCTGTTCGAGTTTACCGGCTTCGCGGGCTGCTGCAGCGCTACTGAATTCTCCGTCCGCAACTGCAGTAAGCCGCCCGGCCCGTATGTCAGGTAGAGTCGAGCGGTGTTGCGGATTCCCCGCGCGACGTCTCCGCCGCTGCGTCGGGATTGCAGAACCAGGTTGCATTGAAACCGTGGGAGAGTGATCGCGTTACCGTTCAAATCGATCGCGTTGATTTGCTCATCGCAAAACGCCGCCGCCGCGGCGAAGCTTGGAATGTCGATTTCGGCCGCCGACCATCCGCTCCTCCGGAGAATGTCCAGTAGAATCCAAGCCGGATTGCTCGAAAACTGATCGCTCGAGTAGCTGCCATCGGCAGAGTAGGTTGGCAAGGTCAAGCCTTGCGCCAAAACCTTCACGGACGGTAATGACGTGCCGCTACTCAGCCTCGTCGGGACGACGACGGACAGGTATGCCATACTGCCATAGGGGTCGCTAGTCGGCTTTCCGCTTGAGTCCACGAAATTCAGATCAAAGGCTCCGTCGCGACTCCCCAAAGTGAGAACGTTGTACCACCCGGTTCCCGTCATGTCCTTTCCGGAGACTCCCAGCGGGATCTCGACGTCGTTGACCAATACGGTGATCACGCCTTGTATTTCACCGATTCCCAACAGAACTTCCATTCTGGTGAGGTTGCCATCATTGCGGGCAAAGACGACGGGTGGCGTCATCCAAGCCGTGCCGTATACCATCGGCACGAAATCGTTATAGCGAGCCTGGTTCACCGAAAGAGCTGAGTCCTGCCAGTTTTTTCCGTAAGGTCGAACTGCAATTGTGGGAGGAACAAACTCAATTCCGCCGAACCGCGTCAGCATACCTCGTGCCTGACAGTCTTGTCGCGTGTATCCGCACGAGGTGAATGGCTGTCCATTGTTTAGGGTACCCGTGCCGCCGGAAACATCCGGAGAGTATCCGCAGCGATAATATAGAGAGTATTTGCCATTGGCCCCGCCAGCTACGGCTTCGGTTCGCTGGGCCAGTGTGGTGGGAAATTGCCACGGACATCTTCTTTGAATGCGTATGGGCGGCAAGAAAAGGCGCTGCAGATTCATCCGGTTCGAAGCGGTTAGCCGGAATGTCGATTCTCGAATCTCATCCGGGGGATTGCAGATTCCCTGAAAGATCACGGCCGCGTCGGTAAGCGGTGTTTTATTTCGAAGATCGTAGAAAACGAAGCCGACAGTCAGCGTGGCGCCCTTCCAACCGCACGATTGTTGGATTTCCGAGAAATGGGAGTCGGCATTGGCAAGCAGCACCGATATGCGGGGGCTCCCGTCCACATCTTGATCGGAAGCAGTCTGAATGTCAAATGCGCTGTGCTGCAGAACGCGGGCGGAGTACGTCGTCGTGCCCACCGTCAACCCATGAGTGCACCAGTGTTCAACTTGGCCATTGGGCAAAAGGCAATCGAACACTAGAATGGGAGTGTCAGTGACCGGTTGTTCCTTCAGCTCAAAGACTGTTTGCATGAATAATATTTACGATCGCGGAGTGCCTATTGACACCCGTTGTCGTGAACGAAAACACATCGTCCCGGAAGTTCGCATTTTCGTAGACGCCGCCAGCTTCACTCGCTTTGTACTCTGAAACAGAAGGCTGTGGTTCAACTTGCAAGCCGAAAATGTCTGCTACCGCCCCCGCTGGCAGTTCTACGCCGAACACAATCGATTGAGAGACGGGGTCTCCGGATCCCGTCAGTGACAGCCGGTTCCAGGACGTGCCCAGTTTCCAACCGATGCGGGCCGTTCCACAATGAAGAGTAACAGTCGCGGCCTGACTGGATTGCGCGTAAACGCTAAAACAGTACAAATACCCTCCGGGTGCCGACAATGTCTGCGCGATGGTCTGGGGTCCCGCGCCGGAGTTGCTGATTCGCGACCCATTGCTACTCCCGTTTGGGTCTGTTACTCCGGCTGCAACGGCAAGGAAGGGATCCTTTGTCCAGACCGAATCTGTTAGTTGCTCACTCCGGGAGAGCAGGTTTGCTGCAGGATCTAGAAAAGTGAAACCGTTCAGGCTTCCCTCGGCTACTATGAAGAACTGCTGCAAGACAGCGACCTCGCTATCCGACAGGGCGGCATATGTTAGCTTCCATTCGATGACGGCGCCATCAGGATCTGCCAGCTTGATCGTAGTCGAATCCGCCAGCGCATTCACAACCGTTCGTTGGCGTCGGTGTTTTACGATCGGAAATTGAGCTAAGGCTCCGCTCGCTAGTTGTGGGTACACCAGCATGGCTCACGCCCTGTTTTCGACTATTCTCAAGCGAGCGGCTCCTCGCAGTTCTCCCGCGAAAGTCAGGCCGAGCCCGTCATTCGCGATACTACAGCTTGGATAAACTTGGCTGTCCCAAGGATCTGTAAATGTGAAGTTGGCGAAGCACCCCTGATTATCGACAAAGAATTGCTCAATCTCCGCCATTTCTTGCTCATCCATTTGGCTCAGTAGAATATCCCAGCTATGTAACATCCCCGCGGAGTCTCGGTAGCGTTGACTTGTGCCGTCTAAAAACCGCAGCACTTGATTTTGAAAACGCAAGCTTTTTGAAGCCGGATATTGAGCAACAGCCCCGGTCTTCAGTGTTGGAAACGTTGCCATCTCAGAGTTCGCCAATAACGTCGTTAATGGAGCCTAGGTTCAGCATCGCTTGGCGCACGGCTTGCGCAATGTCGTTGCTGTGATCCATAAAGGACTGTGAATCCATGGCTTGTACCGTTACGCTGATCTGAGGTGCTGCGGCGTTCCCAGACCCGCCTGCACTTGCCGCAGTCGATGGCGCTCCATTCGAGCTGTCTACTGCTGTGCCGGACAGCCGCGGCATGCCTACCTGGTCGTAGCCCATCTCGGCGATACCGCTGCCCGTGTCTGCCCCCATGAAGTCAAGTCTTTGCGGCATCGCATATTTAGTTAACGGAGGAGGTGCTGATGTGCCACCGCTGAATAAACCCATCAGCCCCGTGACCAACGGAACTAGCCCAAGGCCGCTTCCGATCAATCCCGAAGCCAGGGCGAAACCCGATGTACCGCCACCGGAAGAAGTTCGGCTCGAGGTTGCGGGTGGCAAGGGGCTTCCAATGATGGGTATGCTCGTGTCCGAGCCGCTTATCCCAACCCGATCGTCGCTCTTCGATTGAATTGGGCCGCTGGTACTTGCCATTGAGCCCGCGGCAATCGCGCGAAAATGCTCAAATAGTTTATCTTGAGTTGTGCCTGCCATCTTTGATTTCCGTCGCCACTGCTTCTTCCAAAATTAGGAATGCATCTGCTTCGCGTGCCGTCATGTGTTCCAGGTTCGCTCTTCCAAAGCGGTATCGAACGAGAAAATCTTCCAGGAGCGCCATGCTTTCGCCGGTAATGTATGACTTGGGGCAGGTGGTGAGAGATACCTGTTGTCGTGCCCAGACTGGCTTGGCTGAGTCATGGTGGTCCAAGTTCAGCCAACCACAGTGCCTTTTCTGCTCCAAGCCGGATCGTCGGCAAATGTCGCACTTCCAACCGGCTTGGTTGGACAGGTGAAAGTGAAAGGCGACAATCAGTTTTTTCGTTCCGCCTCAGTCAAGCCCGTCTGCTTTTGAACTGCGGCGAGAGCCTCGTGAAAGAGATCCTCTGGTCCGCTCTCCGCCAGTAAGTCCGGAGTTGCCTGCGTGCCGTCCAATGTCAACCCTGACACCGCTAGCAGCCCCCAAGTGAGGTGCATGCGATTGATTTCGGTTTCAAGTAGCGCCGCATCCATCTTGTCGCCTGGCTCTGAGCCGGCACTAAGAAATTCAAACCTGCGGGACAGTTCCCGTATTCTGCGCATCAGCTCCACGCGCCGTCCATAGGACATTTTTGCAATCGTAAAAGTAACGCCCTGCGCCAACTGAGACTCAATCAGCTCCGAGCTTTCGTAAGTCATGGTTATCCGAATGCCACCGCCACTTCATCGTCAACTGTTCCCTGCGCTCGCGAGGACCGAAACCTCCATTGGAGGCGATTCTGACTATCGTCGAACTCCGGCACCACCGGAATGACGCTTTTCAAATTCACTGCCATGACTTGCCCCTCCACCTCGCCCATCTGAAACATAACTGTGATTGGAGATTGCTGTCTCGCCGCCTGGTAAAGCCCTTTGGTGGCGTCATCATCCAGTCCGTGTAGATTGAATGTTGCGCTGACTGACCGCTCTCCGGGAGAGATCGCGCGTGGAAGATTAGACCCGAATTCTTTGTGGCGCGTGTCCAGTCCGTTCGTGAGCTGAACCGATGCGCTGGTGATCGTGAAGAACTGGGCCGGTGAGGTTCCGAGCCATGCCTGCCCCAGATTTCCGGGTACTATCGAATAGTCGAATGCTTCCAGTACTGGCTCCACAGGAAAGCTTGTAAGTTGCGCCGCGCCCGAGGAAAAGCTGCTCGTGTCAACAACGTCTTGCGCCACGCCGCTGAAGCGCAACTCGTGGTAATCGCCGTTGATGAGAATTTCCATCTGGTCTATCGCCGCTCCGCACAACATCCGTTGAATCGCCGTGTTTGGGCTCCAGTAATCATAGACGCTCACACTCGGTAATTCTGTCGCGAGCCTATAAGTCATGGTGCCCGTGATGGGTGCGCCGGTCGCAGGAGTCAAAGTAAAGGGAGCATTCAGTTGTACCGTGTTCAAATCGACTATGGCGGCCGCGAAGCGGATTTCTCCTCCAGATGCGACTGCCTGGCCGGCATTTAAACCGTGAGGAGCACTGAAGGTAAGTCTCCCGCTGGAGTCGCTGGCGTTGAGGGTTCCACCGGCGAATGCGATCGGCGGTCCACCAAGGGCTGCCTGAAATAGGGGGCCGTAACTCGGTCCGGCCGTAGTGTCTTGCCAACTGGTCAGGTAGGTATGCAACTCGAAATCGGTCCGGCGCCGGCCGCCTGGGGGAAGTCCGGGAAACGTCCGGCTCCCCGTCTTGTCCTTCCTCTGCGTGACTTCTAATTGGTTGCGAACGGTCAGCTTCAATGCTGGGATTCGGTTCTGCGAATTCACCGTTGCGGCGCTGCCGTAGGAACTTTCAAGTGCGGTATAGAACCGGTTCGCATTCGAGGAGATGTACGATGCCATATTAGCTTCTGCTTACTCCGATCGAAAGACTGATCTTCGCCGACTGAATGAAGTTCTTGCCGCCATGCTTGACGGGGCCGAGCGCAATTTCGTACTCGCCGGTAAAAAACATGCCGTTTCCCCAGTCGCCGCGATTCGCGTCTAAAACCTGTGTGATCGAGTCGACATAGAGTTCCAGCGCTTCTTGAAGCCCGTCCAGGCGGTCCTGCGAATGTCTTACTTCAATCGCGACCTGCGTTGTTCCAGAGAAGCTGCGGAACTTTTCTGTGAGGTCGTTCGAGATCTTTTCGCAATATACGCTGATCGAAGGATAGCTTAAAGGGCGACTCTTCTCAGCCAGGTCCGATGCGATATTTTGTGGGAGAACACTACCAGCATCTACCGGCTTAGCAAGCAAATTGTCTGGCGCGCTAAGTGCGGCCAGACTGAAGTTCATCCCGCCCGGCGCGGTGATGAGCTGAATGACTGTCGCCGTGGCCGCACTGCCCAGTTTTCCAGCCATCAACCCCTCTGTAAAATCCGCGGAATGGGTTTCAAATAGTTTGGCTCTTGTCCCGCTCCGGGTGCGTTGCCTGCCTGGGCAAGCGCACCTGTTTGTATCCACATCTCACCGGTTGGAATCGGAGAGCTGTTTTGTAAGACCATTCTATCGGGCGCGTGTCCGGCGTACAAATTCCAGCCGGCTACCGTCGGTGGGGGTGGCGTCGGTTGCACTTGTATCGTGCTCGCTGACAGTGTGGTGACCACTGGTATGGCGCTCGCTCCTTCTTCGCCGGCGCTGTTTACCCATGCCATCGTCACGTAGTAGACTCCATCTGCAAGGCCTCCGGGTATTGGGGTAACTTGCGGCGGTTGTGCTCGCGGCACAGGATAGGAAGCGACGCCCACTCCAATTCGGATCAGCTTTTCTAACGCTCCCTGCGCAGCCTTGTGAAACTGATCCCGTTTGGCGCCGTACCTGTCGTTCAGTTGGCTGCTGTACGCATCGCTATAAACCATCTCTAAAGCGCGATAGGTGTGCCAGAGCTTCAGGGGTTTCGTAACGACGACATCACTCAGTCGAGGCTGTGGTGGCATCCAAAAGGGCTGATCTGTGAAGTGCAACCTATCCAGTAGAGTGATGAGTTCCAAACCAATTTCGTCTTGCGCCGACACAAGTTTCCGAGTGACGTCGATTCCTTCGACGGTAGCCACATCGAGCAATTGGGAGTCCAGTGCGATCAGGTCCTCTAAATCGGAAATGCAACCATCCGTAAACAAGGCCATGAAGTAGCTTATCCTTGCAGCGTCCGCACTGCTGATTTCAGTTGGTTCAGCTCGCTGGTAGGCACCACGGAAAGGTGCACGCGGCCCGCCGCCGCTTCCTGCTCCGCTGCCCGCGCCGCCTCGGCCTGTTGGGCTCGAAACTCGACCGCTTCCTCGGAGAGAGCAAGGCGCGCGCTGCCATCCACCAACATCTTTGCGGCTATCGCTGCCGGTACTTCTGTAAATGTGCCCACTTTCCCTCCGTCCGGAGTTTCCAGGCTCACCACAATGGCGAACGCTTCCTCGATTTTCGTTTCGATATCTCGAATCTTTTGGTAGTAGGTCCTCAGATCCATTCGTCCCTCCTTTTCGTGTTGCGGCGAGGCCCCGGTCGAAAACCCGGCGCCTCGCCCCAGGAGCGTCCAACTAAGTGTTTACCTGGACGCCCGCTGCATTGCGCAAAACACCGCACCCGTACAAAACGTCCACTGTGAATTGCTGCGCTAGTGTGTTCGGCTGATAGCTCATTACTACTCGCATGCCAAAGTTGCCCAGTTCAGCGTACTCTGCGATAGCTCCCGTGCCAGGCAGAGGCTGAGGAAGCCGTCGCATTACTAAACCGATCGCGCTCTTAGTAAATGCCAAGTTGTGAGTGGTAACCGGACTTGTGCCGGTTTTTTGAACCAGTTGTGAACGGAATACGAAAAAATCCTTGATCTTTCCCACCGTGCCGCCTACAAGCGCTTGCAGTCCAGCGTCCCCTGCGGTCTGGAATTCGCTAAAGCGCGGGATTTGGCGCCAAGCCGAATAGGTCGACCCGTCCACCACAAAGTATTTCTGGTCGGTGGGTGGTATTTTCGCGAGAAAGAGCGCAGTCTCTGCTGCGTCGATCACCGCTTCTGTTATAGGCGTACCTGCCGTCCACACCGGCGCGTTTGCCGTGAAGCCCGCGTATAGGTTGAGCAGATCGCTTTCTACGCGCTCAGCGATCGCTACCACTGCCGGCTCCATGTAGACCTTCAGCAAATCCGGCACCGCTAGCACTCTCGTCACGTCTGGTATCAAAAAAGTGGATTCGGCGTGCGTGTTCAGCACAATTTGCGCATTTCCCAAATTGGGGTTTTGCGTTTGCACCGTCCCGCCCTCGGCGATGTTATTCGCCACGAGCGTAGGTGCAATTGGCACGTTGACCGTGTCGCCGGCCTGCGCAAGCACGGGTTCGTAATCGCGGTTTACCAGGTTTCCCATCACAAGATTGCTCACTAGTACCGGCAAGGCGTCCGCCGCCACCAGTTTCACAATCGCGCTTGCAACATTAGCTGAAGTAATAGCTGCCATTCACTCTCCTTTTGTATTGCCGGCCGTTGAGCCGGTTTGGTTGACTACATCCCCTTAAGAGTCTGCGACGCGACACGCACTATCTCCTCTCGTACCCGCTGCATCTCCTCCGGGCTCATACCTGGGCGGATCCGCTCCAAGTCAACTGTGTCCTTGCCTCCCGTGGGTGCCTTGGAATTGGCCGTCATACCGGTACCACCGGCGATTCGTGCTGGGAGAAACTCCGGATTCTCCTTCACGAACGAAGTGAGATGCTCCTTCACTGGCACTTCGCCTCCCTCCACGCGCGCTACCAACCGGCCGTCATCCGTTCTCACGATGCCGTCCTGCACCGCCTTGAAGGCTAGATCGACCTTGGTGACACCCAACCGCTGCAGTTCGGCTCGGATTGCTGAGTTCCGCTCTGCTTCTTCCGCGGCTTTCCGATTGTGTTTGTTTTCCTCTACTACTTCGTTCAACCGCCTTTCCAGTTGTTCTCTCCGCTTACGTTCCTCCTGGAGTTCCGCTTTATAGGCGGGCTCGGTTCTCGCCTGCTGCTGGCTCATGAATTCCTGCAATGTGCTTCGTACAATCGCTTGGATATCGATTCCTTCCATAACCCTCCTATGTGAAGTACGCCTTCGCGTCGATCTCCTCGGCCAC
Source organism: Bryobacteraceae bacterium (assembly GCA_035948775.1). GTDB lineage: Bacteria > Acidobacteriota > Terriglobia > Bryobacterales > Bryobacteraceae > PSRJ01. The sequence goes on along the minus strand of DASZIV010000197.1, from coordinate 18,422 downwards.
TTGGTTCTTAACCTCCTGCCGCACATCGCAAAGGTATTTGAAGGCGAGCTTCTTAAAGACCTGTTTCGTCAGCGTCTCTGATCCGATCCCGAGGTCCAGCAGCTTCTTAGCGTCGTCGAGTTCGTTTCCGAAATCGTTTATGTCAAACTGATCCATCCCAGTGACATCGACTGATACCTCGTCTTCTCGAGCAACTGCAATCGCCCGCAGGACTTGTTTCATGGTGTCTTTTACCGCGTCGCCGTATCCGCGTAACACGTCCTGCGTTGTGCTGAAGTCCAATTGCTTGCTGAGCCCCGATTGGTTTTGGTAGCCCGAACCCGATTCGCCGGCCTGGTTCGTTACGTAACAGACACGGTAGATCTCATTCTTCAGGCGGACCAGGTTGTCGGCGGCGATCTGATAAACCTTGCCTTCGGGCTCTGTCCACCCGAAGCGGTCTTGTGGCCCGAGCTGAATGTAATACGATTCCCCAACGATCTGGTTCCACTCCCGATCGGAATACACTACGGGGGTCGCGAACAGACTCATGGTCAGCGCCCATGCAAGAGCATTGGATTTGTTAAAGTGCTCCAATTGCAGCAGGGCGGCTTTGTTCATTAGCCACAAGCCTTCACTCACTTGCAGTTGGAAGATCGGGACGCGACACACGGACGCCAGTGCGTGCTGGCCTTCATCAATCAGCTCAATTGGACTGGAGTCACCGGCCTTACGATAGATTTGAAACAACTCCCTATCGTAGTAGATCCACCGCGTTTCCTTCTCCCATTTTACGTCGGTGACCTTGGACTGTTGGAGGCAAGTGGTGCGAACTACGGCCCAATCCAATCCACCCGTCTCGTTGAAGTTCCAATTAATCACCTCATCGGACTCATAGTTCACTAAGTACGCGCGGGACCTGCCGGAAGCATCCTCATCCGCACGTGTCAAGGCGGCGCCGTCGGCTCGTGGAAAATCAACTACGATGTAACTAGAACCGCACACCAGTGCTTCCGCAAACCGTTGTCGGAAGAATTCGCTCAAGCCCGTGCCCTTCAAGTCACAGTCTTCTGAAAACTGGTTATAGAATTCTCTTGCGGTGTTGTCGCTACCCTCGAATACCAGCATCGGCTCACGCCGCAGCAGTGTCGCCGCGTACCAATCCACAATGGAGCCGATGTAATTCTCGTAGAACATTCGGCTCAGCCTCTCGCCGTATACTTCGTTCGGTTCTTTGTGGCGCCGTACTAGGTATTGTGCCGCCCTCTCTCGCAGCCGTTCACCTCCGGCGTAAAGATCCTTGTATTGCTTCCACATCGCCTTTCGCGCGACGTACTCCGGATGCTCGCGGTCGATGTTTGGCGTTTTCAAATCAGTCGCTCCCTGCGCTCACCGATGCTGGCGAGAGGCCTGCATTCCTGCCAGAGAAGGTAGCCCAGCGCGTCCGACAGATGGGTTCGTAGCCGGTCCCGTTCTTTATCGATGTGCGTGCTGTCCTCCTTGAAGCAGACCTGCTCGAAGTCCTTGATCAATTCCCTGCACTTCGGATCTACCAGCACGCGAATCTCTCCGGATGCCGATCGCAACCTGGAGTTCATTAGATTGACCCGGTCCCGAACGCTCGGGTTAGACCGTGGGACGCGATACTGCACCGGCATGCTCGTATGGACCAGAAGATGTTCCCGTACGATTTCGTAATCGGAGGCTCCGGTCGTTTGGCTTTGAAATCCAGACGAGTCTCCATACACTACGAGTCCGGCTGGGTGCCCAGGAAATCTCTTCAGAAATTCCTCACAGGCTTGTTGAGTCGTGCCACGACGGATCACGATTTCGTCCAGGACTCGTACCTTCCCGCCGGCGATCTGCGCGATTATCGAGCTCATCGGGTCCACGTTGAAATCCAGCGTCCACAGCAGCGGCAAATACGGTTCGGGCTTGAGCTCCTCGACATTCTGATCTCGTGAAAACGAGCCATACACTCGGCCCCCGGTCAGACTCAGGTACGACCCGAGCACTTCCTGCTTGAAGAAGTTCTCGTCGTAACTGAGCTGTAGTCGCGTATAGAAATCGGGAATCTGTTCGAGTAAAAACCTGTTCTCGAACGGTTTGCCTATCACTACGTCGTACCCATCCACACGATCCGCCACGAACTTTCGATAGACCCAGTCGTATCCCTTGGGCGTCCACACAGCGAACCCCCCGAGGCGAGTTGCCTTCGGGTCACGCAGCCGACCCTCCAGTCGCAGCCAGGCCGCCTCCTGCGTGTAAGTCAGCTCGTCCAATCCGAACCACGCTAGATTCGTCCCGCGCAAGCGCTCGAACTCATCTACCGGTCGAAACAGAATTCGCGAACCTGTCTCTTCCATCAACAACGTGTTTCAGCCTTGTTGTGGTCGAAAGGAACACCGTTCGCATCCAAAATCTCGAAAAGGGTTGCCTGCGTGGCGTCCCGGAGCATGGGATAAGTCGGAGCGCCCAGCAGGCCTAGTCGCCCCGGATTCAGATAACTCAGTTTGATGGCTTCTTGGCAGAGCGCTTGGCTCTTGCCGCTACCGATGGGCCCAGAAAATCCCTTGAACCGTGCTTGTGATGCATGAAACCGTTTCTGAGAAGGAAGAGGGTCATAGGCTATTTCTCGGATTCGGACGTCGAAACCGGATCGACCCATGTCACCTTGATCTCCTTCGGCCGCTCCTCGGTCGCATCCAATTCCTGCTGTAACTGGAGTAACTTAAGATACTCCGACACGGTTGGCTTGAAGTCCTGTGCATTCAGTCGGCTTTCGAACCCTTCGATCGCTTTTATCAGAAGCTCGGAAACCCGAAGCCTCTGCTTCATCGTGTGCCACTCGGGACACTCCTGGCATATCTTTCCAGCCAAGTCAGTATGTGTAAGAGCAGTGGCAGCTAATTGCGGCTGCGGCTCTTGTTTCTTCCTGCTCTTTTTGGCCCGTGTCATAAAACAGATGGCCCGGTTACCCGTAAGGCCGCGCCCTCTTCCCGACCTGAGAGTAGCATCGGCCCACTTAGTACGAGGCCCGTTCGGGCACTCAAATCCTTGAAAACAGGAATACGAAAGTTTTTCAGTGGTTGGTGAACAAATATTTGCCGCCGCTCTCGGCCAGCTGATGCAGTGTGTTTTTGCCTATGAGTTGCTCGAGGTGTGGGATGGCGGGGCCTTCCAACAGTAGGTAGTACCTCGTAGATTGCGGCCAAAGGCGAGCTAAGTCACTATCGTTGATGAACACGTCTTGGGGCGCATCCGGTGCGTAAGAACCGTACTCCAGGTTGTTCACTCTTCCGTTCAGCAGCAATGCTCGCCGATTGGTGTAGAAGAACACCGAGGAAAAGGTGTAATACTGATCACCCATGATTAGGCGGCCCGGTGGCTGGCGAAGGACCGCGTCCGCCAAAGGTCGTGACGAAAGGTAGGGATCGAAAACCACTAGCGCCAGCCGGGCGGCATGAAAGAACAGTATCATCATCACGGCCAGCGCTGCCACCGGAGCCGCCCGTTTCCAGGCGGCGATCGCCCCGACTGCGAATGCCACACCCGCTAAGGCTAGCGGTAGTCGCAGATACGCAAACGCGGCAAGAGTCAAGTCTGCCATGTGACCAAGCGATAGAGTATATAGCTCAGGATTCTGACTGAGTGCTACCGAGATGTCACCCGGCGTAGGCGCGCTGCGTACCATCCAGAGAATAGCCACAATCGCTATCAGCGCCAGTGTCGATACCACTGCCAGGGCTTTCGTGCCAAATCGCAAAACTCCGTCTTCGCCATGCATGGCGGCTCCCAGTAGCAGCGCCAGGGCCGGATAGCAGGGCATCGAGTAATACTCCTGGGTGGTGGAGAACGTGAAGAATAGCAGGATCACCCCTGCCCAGCAGAGCGCCAGCAGTCGCACCCGGCTGGCGCGGTCGGCTCCTCGATACGAAAGCTTCACCGTTGCCGGAAAATACACGCTCCACGGAAATAGCCAGAGCAGATGAAACAGCCAAAAATATAACCGCGGCACCGTGTTGTAGTCACGCGGATATCGCAGATTCAAAAACCGCAGCACATGCTCATTGATGAAATAGAACCAAAAAAAGCCGTGATACGAGCCACTCTCGCTATGCATCGTGAAGTCGAAGTAGGGCGGATTCCGCAGCGTTGCCAACACGTGCCACGGCGCCGCGATCGCCAGAAACAAGGCGATTCCAGAGACCGGCCGTAGCTGCCTCCAGGTCCTTCGCAGAAACAACTGTCGCGTCAGCCCCAGGTACAAAAGCGCCACACCTATGGGGAATACGGCCGCGATCAGTCCCTTCAACAAGAGTCCTGTTCCCATGGAAGCCCACATCACCAGGGCCCAGCGCGTGGGATGTGGCTCAGCCGCTTCCAACGCCCGTAACAGGCCCCACAGCGCCAGCGTGATGGTTAGCGTGAGTATCACATCCGGGATCAGGATTCTCGTAAAGAGAAACAAACCAACGCTGGTCGCGAGGACAATCCCCGCATACATACCCGCTCGCTGTCCAAAGGCCCAGGCGCCAAGCTGCGCCGTAACCCAACACAGCAGCACCGTCGCCAGGGCAAGCGGGATGCGCGCCGCCCAGTCATGTACCCCGAAAATCTCGTACGAGATGGCGATCATCCAATATTTCAGTGGGGATTTTTCCAGGTAGGCTATGCCATCCAGGCGGGCCGTAACCCAATCACCGGACTGCAACATGTTCCGTGCGATTTGCGCCTGCACGGCATCCACGTCGTCCATCAATGACGGCGGACTCACGATCGAGGCCCCAAAAATCAGAAACGCGATCAAAACAACGATTATCTGGATTCGAGCACTCGGACCGCCGTCTGTTGAACGGCCTCGACGAGCGGAAGGGCTTCGACCTTCCATCGCTTCATCCACAGGAAGAGGGTCAACAGACCCCATAGGTGATATCCGACATTGATGCGCCTCTCCATATGATCGCGTATCAGGCTGCGGATTGCGCGTGCGTCGAAGATCCCGGTTGCCTCCACCGCGTCCGTGGAAAGCGTGTCAAGCAGGATCTCGCGCAATGGTCCCCGAAACCAATCGTGTGTCGGAATATCGAATCCCGTCTTCTTACGGTTAATCACGGCTGGCGGCAGCTTGCCGCGCATCAATTGCTTGAGTAAGTACTTCTGCTGCCATCCCCAAATTTTGAATCTCACGGGTAGTGAGGCCGCGAATTCCACCAGGCGGTGATCCAGAAACGGTGGCCGAACTTCCAGCGAGTGGGCCATGCTCATGCGGTCGGTTTTGTAAAGAATGTCGTCGGGAAGATAGTAGCTCTGGTCCACCAGCAAATAGCGGTTCAAACCAGCTCTTGCCGCGGGCAGCGCTTTCACCATAGCCCGCAGTCCGTTCCCGTTCGAGGAGGGGCAAATCCGCTTGCGCTGGGCATTGGAGAATGTGCCGTTCCAGAAGAAGTGCGCCTCATCCGGATGGAGGCAACTCCCCTCCAGCCAGCGCTTCACTTTATACTCCAGGCCGATCTTCTCGTCTGAAACAGGCAGACACCGGTCCGCTGCCCATCGCATTAACTGCCTGGAGGACCTTGGGATGAGCTGCAACGGCTTGACGGTCCGGTCCGCCAGATACGTCTCATAGCCCCCGAATAACTCGTCCGCACCCTCACCAGAGAGCGCCACCGTCACGTGGTCGCGGCTCAGTCGCGAAAGATACCAGACCGGCAATGCGCCGGCGTCCGCGCTCGGCTCGTCAGAATAGTAGGCAAGGTCTTCGATGGCCCCCGCCAGATCCAAAGCGGGGGTCAGATCCAGCTCATGATGATCCGTTCCGTAGGCCCGTGCTATTTCCCGGAAATAGCGGCTTTCGTCAAAGCTGCGCCCCGCGAACGAAACCGAAAACGTTTTCAGCCGGGCGGAACTCTCCGATGCCGCATAGTGCAGAATGGTTGAGGAATCCAATCCGCCGGAGGCCCAGATGCCCAGGGGCACGTCCGCCACCAGTTGCTCACGAACCGCTTGGCGAAGCAGGGAATCCAGTTCTTCTTTCGACTCTCCCAGCGATGTCTTGCGGGGACTTTGCGCCGGGATGCTCCACCACGATTCCAACCGCCAGCGGCCATCGCACCAGTCGATCAGGTGCCCCGGTGGTACTTTGCGTATGCCTTCGATGAGCGTACCCGGCCCCGGCACATAGTTGACCGCGAGGTAGGAACCGAGCGCCGCGAGATCCAATTGTCGTGGCACATCCCCATGCGCCAGAATGGCCTTCAGTTCTGAACCGAAGTAGAGATCGTTTCCCTGACAGTAGTAGTAGAGCGGTTTAATCCCCAGGCGATCCCTCGCCAAAACCAGTCGTCGGCGGGATTCGCTCCATAGCCCCACCGCGAACATCCCGCGCAGACGCGAAAAACAGGCGGTATCCCACTCCAGGAAAGCGGTCAGCAGAGTCTCGGTGTCACACTGCGACCGGAAACGATGACCGCGGTCCTCAAGTTCCGCCCGAATTTCCCGATGATTGTAGATTTCGCCGTTAAAGACAACAGTCGTGTCGCCATCGTCGCTGAAAAACGGTTGATTCCCGTCTTCGAGGTCGATGATTTTCAGGCGCACGGCGCACAACGTCGCCGCACTGCCTTCGAACACGCCCTGTTGATCCGGGCCGCGATGCGCCAAAAACTCATTGATTCGACAGGCAACAGCCCGCCCGCGCGCCTTTCCCAGGCGCGTGAAACCCGCGATTCCGCACATTAAAAGCCAATCCCCGCGCCATATGATGGCGACTCTTGCTGAGATCCATCTTTCGATGGTTTGTGAGGACTATAACATATTGCTCGCGAATGTGGGAAAATTCGTGAGAATTCCGGTCGGTCAGCCAATCGCTTAGCCGGCGGCCACGGCTATAGGAGCATCCGATTTAACCGGCTTTGTGGATACCTTCGGCTCCGGCCGGATAATATCAATGCTCCCTTTGAAGTAAGCCCCGTCGTCAATGCCAATGCCCGCCGTCTTGATATCCCCGATCACGCTGCCTTTGTCGCGAATGGCGATCTTCTCGGTCACATCCACGTTCCCGCGAACCGAGCCATAAACGATCACCTCCCGCGCTTTGATATTGGCCCGCACTTTTCCGTTCGGACCTACCGTTAACAGGCTGTGCGATTCCACCAGCCCTTCGACCTCGCCGTCCACGAACAGTTCTTCGCGAGTTCGAATCTCGCCTTTGATGTTCATGGACGCTCCGATGGTGGCGGCTTGCCTGGACGGCATCGGTGTCGGTGTCGGCCTCGGTGCCGGTTCCGGATTCGCCGCGGGTAACGGTGTGGTACTCCGGTTTGCTTCTCCCTGCGGTTCATCAGTGCGTTTATTCCACATACTTGGTTTTTTCTCCCTTCCAGCAGCTATGTTTGTTTGGAAAACCTGATCCCTCTGCACTCCAGGGGCCAGATTTGCAAAGAAACGGTCCAAAACATTTCTGGCGTAGAATGTACTCGTCGGCTCCGCGGTCTTCGCGTAACTTTTACGTGATGCAGTTTCCCGAGAATGCTTTACCATAGAGAAAAATAGCGGCGCCGCAAAACCTCCCCCCATGCCGCCGGTTGTTCTATGACATCAATCTGGAGTTGGTTGCACGATATCTCGGTCGCTGGAAAGTATGGCCTCCTCGAAGTGTTGGGAGAATCGGAGGACGGCGCCTTCTTCCGGACGTCCTTCGGTCCCGAGGGGCAGACCGCCGCGTTGAAGCTCATCTCGGAAAGTTCTCACGCGGCGAGCGAGGAACAACTGAGGCTGTGGCGCATTGCGGCCCAGATCTCCCATCCCAATGTGCTCCGGCTGCTCGATTACGGACGCACTGAAATCGAGGGCAACGCTTTCTTGTATGCGGTATTCGAATTCCCCGATGATTCACTGGCCAGTGCCCTCGGCCGCGGACCTCTGACCCCCGAAGAGACACGCGATGTGCTTGTGGCTGCGCTCGATGGGTTGCGCCATATTCACTCGCAAGGTCTTGTGCATGGCGCAGTCGACCCAAAGCACGTCGTGGCCGTCGGCAATCAAATCAAGCTGTCCACCGACACCCTTCGACTGCCTTCGCGTGATGCCACCACCGCGGAGGACATCCGCGCGCTGGGCGCGCTGGTTCATCAGCTCATCACCGGGCGGCGGCCCCTCGCGGCCGCATCCAGTTCTGATCTCCTGTCCATCCCCGAACCGTTCCGATCCGTCTGCCAGCATTGTCTGGCGCACGATCCAAACCAACGGTGGTCGCTTGCGGAAATCGCCGCCGCCCTGAATTCGCCGCCGCCGCCAACCGTCGCTCCGGCGAAGCCTGCCAAAAAGACTCCGGCTGTTTCGTCCCGTCCCTTTCCCAAGTGGATCTTCGTGGCGACTCCGTTATTTTTAGTGGCGCTGGTTTTGCTCTTTCGGGCAATCAAGCCGAAAGCGGAAACGCCTCCGCCGCCGCCGGCTCCGGTCGCCCACGCTTCAGTTGCGCCGAAGGCCGCGCCCTCGCGAAACTGGCGAGTCATCGCCTATACCTATTCCCGCCGTGCAGAGGCGGAAAAGAGAGCGCAGAGTATCAACCGGAAATGGTCTGCCGCGCAAGCCGAGGTCCTCGGACCCGCTAGCGCCAAGCGGGCAGCGTATCTCGTAGCTTTGGGCGGCCCCCTGAATCGTGACGAAGCCCAACGTTTTCTGAAGCTGGCGCGCAGCCGGGGAATGCCCCGCACGAGCTACATCCGCAGCGATACGCCCTGAACTCGGGTTGGTATACTGCCAGACGATGCGCTTGATATGGAGCACGCTTCTGGCAGCATTCGCCCTGCTTCCCACGCTGCTGGCACAATCCGGCAAGCCCAATGCCGACTGGCCCAACTATAACCGCGATCTGGCGTCTACCCGCTACTCACCTCTAGCCGAAATCAATTCCGGGAATGTGCAACGGCTTACGCAGGCCTGGTCTTACCGTCTGCGCCCCGATGCCAACAGCCCCGCTGCCGGAACGTTGAATCAAGTGACCCCCATAGTTGTCAACGGCGTAATGTACCTGCCCGCGGGCAATCGCGTGGTGGCGCTCGAGCCCGAAACCGGCAAGGAAATTTGGCGCTACGAGCTAAAGACCGAGATCGCTTCCCAACGCGGCTTAGCGTATTGGCCGGGCGATCGAAACAACCCGCCGCGCATCCTGTTCACCGCGGGCCACAAGATGATCGGCCTGAACGCCAACTCCGGAAAGCTCGATCCGGGTTTCGGTCAGGAAGGCGAATTGATCATGGACGTCCCTTATGCCGGAGTGCCCACGATTTACAAGAACCTGATCTTAGTCGGCATGAATGTGTTCGGCCCAGGCGAGGAGCACGCCCACCAGCAAGACGAGGTACCCAATGGATTGCCTGGTGATTCCCGCGCCTATGACGCGCGCACCGGCAAGAAGCTCTGGGATTTCCACGCCATTCCGCACCGTGGCGAGACCGGATATGACACCTGGCCACAAGACGCCTGGAAGGGACGCGCCGGCAACAACATGTGGTCGTACTCCACCACCATTGATGAACAACGGGGAATCGTGTACATGCCGATGGGTGGACCGGCCGCCAATTATTACGGTGGCGATCGCAAAGGCGACAACCTCCTCGCCAATACCGTGGTCGCGCTCGATGCCAACACCGGCAAGTTGAAATGGCATTTTCAGACCGTACACCACGAGCTCTGGGATTACGACCTCCCTCCCGACCCGGTGCTGCTCGATATCGCCAAAGATGGAAAGAAGATTCCCGCGCTGGTACAGACCGGCAAGTCCGGCTACATGTTCATCCTCGACCGTACCACCGGAAAGCCCGTGTTTGGTGTCGAGGAGCGGCCGGTTCCGCAGGGTATCGTACCCGGCGAATGGTACGCGAAGACGCAGCCGTTCCCTCTGAAGCCGCGGCCGCTCGCGCGCGTCAGCGTCAGCCGGGACGACATCGTCACCGCTGAAGATACCACTGCGGAGCATGCCAAAGCCTGCCAGGAACTCTGGGACAAGTACGGTTTTGAAACCTCCGGTCCGTTCACCCCGTGGACCTACCAGGACACGGGCACGCCCCGACATGTGACGATCAGTTTCCCCGGGCCGACTGGCGGAACCAACTGGGGTGGGGCCGCCGCCGATCCGACGCTAGGCTATGTTGTGGTGAACTCACAGGACAGCCCTGGCATCGGTTGGCTACGCAAGGACCCGGATTTTGGCAAGGAAGGCCACCTCGCCTACGACATGGCGCCAGGGTTCAGAAACTTCAGCGCTCCCGCCAAAGATGCGAATGGCAATTCGATTGGCAACCTTCCGTGCGTCAAACCACCATGGGAACGGCTCTTCGCTGTCAACGCCAACACCGGCGAAATCGCATGGCAGGTGCCGCTAGGGATCACGGAAGGCTTGCCCGAAGGTAAGCAGAATACAGGACGCTCGGGCGCGTTCGCCGGTCCCATCGTCACCGCGGGAGGCCTGGTATTCATCGGCGCTACCAGCGACCGCCGTTTCCGAGCGTTCGACACGAGAACGGGCAAAGAACTTTGGGCCGCCAAACTCGATTACGCCGCCACCGCCGTGCCTATTAGCTACCAAGGAAAGAACGGCAAGCAGTACGTCGCGGTAGTCGCGGCGGGGCCGGGTGACCGCGCCAACAATCAGTCGTTACTGGTTTTCGGACTACCGAAAACATATTGATGTTGGAGTCAGCAGGATTTACTTGTTGGTTTGCGGTTTGGGGGATTGATCACCCAGATCATGCGTGTCGATGAGGGCAGGATAGCCCCTTGGCGGCTGCTGAGGCAACTCCAGCGAATATGTCCCTGGTGCGTGCTTGGTCCATCCCTGCGGTGTCAACATTTCAAACCGATTATATCAAGTCTGGCAAGGCTCCGCAAAAGGCGTCAAATACGTCCTGACACTGTGCCGCCAAGACGTACAGTTCGTTACGGTTCTCCACTAAGCTACGTAACTTACTCATTTCGCTGGATGATCCGATGTCTAGAATAGCGGCGCATTGCCGGCTCGCCTCGCAGCCTTGCGGTGGATTCGACGCGCCCGGTATCCGTAGCGGTATGGCCAGCAGGACTTCCTGATATTCGGTGCCAGGAACCGGAAGATAATAGCTGGAGCCGAAGGGCGGCGTCTCGGACGAGGGCCGGATGTACATATAGGGGTTGTTTCCTTGCTTGAAGCAGGCGCCCGCCAGGCCCAACCCAAAAGGCAGGCGGAAGTCCCAAAGCGCTTGGGTCAGTTCCTCGCCATTCACCAACCCATCGACCACCACGAGTTGGCGCTCGGATGCCTGGTAGGTCAGCAGAGTTACGGCAAAGCGCTCGTTGGGATCGTCGGTGGCATGAATCTTATGCAAAGCCTCATAGAGACGCTGCACGATCAGGCGACATTTCCCGATGGCGGCGGAACTGGCATCTGTTCGGCGCGCGTTTCCATAAGCCAGTAGCCGCTTACGCATCTCCCCCGCTGCCCGGTCCAAAGCCTGGCACCGCTCGTCCGTGCGGCTGGCGGGTAATACCCAGTCCAGCGAGTAGCACGAACCGACCGGAGGACGGTAAACGGTGAGCTCCCAGGTTTGAGGGGATGGCCGTGCAAGCCTACCCGCCTCGATCAAGGGCGTGCTCGGCTGCTCTTGCCACGCCGCCGGGGCGCTGTACCGCGAGTCCGCCGCCGGGTACAACAGCAGAATTCCGTCCCGAATGATTTCTTCGGTCGCAAGGTTGCCCGCGTTCTCAGCCACGAACACACTCGGTAAGACATCCTTTGGCGGGCGATCTGGTAGCGTGATGCGAATCCGCAGGTGCTCGATCGGGAACCAAACAATGCGCGCCAGGAATTCCGTCGGTGGCTCCAAGCGCCTGTCGTTAATGTGAACGCGATCCTTGGGAGCATACATTTGTTCGAACTCCCAGTCGGATAGCGCGTCTCCATTCAGCACCGTGAAGCTCAAACCAAACCGGAGCGGCGGGTCGGAGTGAGTCCATGACCACGGAAGGCTGAGGATCACGGCCAGCTTCCTGGCGCGGTCGCGCATCAGTCCGAGCGGATCGACGAGGCCTTCGGGAGGCTTGTAATCGTCTTGCGGCACGATCCCGAGCCGGATCGCGGAAGAGTCCAATTCGACCGGACTAACGTGGCCCACCGTGGACTCGTAATAAACCCGTAGTCCCCGCAATTCGCCGTGCTCCACAGACAGCCGATCGATCTCCAGGCTCACTGTGCAACTGTTGTCGCCACGGAGTTCCTTGCGAATGGTTAGAGCTGCTGCTCGAACCCCAACCTCCTGCACCGCCTCTTCAAACTCCCTCGCGGAAGTGTCAGTGACCTCAGCCACCCGCCGCTCGGGGAACATGGTCGCCGGCCATAGCCGCGCGCGCGTGAAGTCCTCCTGACGTCGCAGCTTCCCCCACCGGTCGACCAGATTGTTACAGGCTTTCCGCAACGGCAGCAGTCCCTGGCGCAAGCTCGGCTCAGGCCCATGCCGCAAAATCACTCGGTGAACAGTTTCGGTATAGGTGCGGTCTTCGGTCGCGTCCCGCTCACCGAGGCGCACCTCGTACACCGAGTCTACTCGCCTGTAGTCGACGTAAGGTCCCGGAAGGAAAGTGAACGCTCCCAAACGCGCGGGTGAAAGCAGGAGCACGATCAGGCGATTGAGAATCGACGCCCCATGGCCGTACAGATGTATGGTCTTGCTTGTGAGAAGAACCTCCGGCCCATCAGTACGCAGACGCGTAGCCAGCTTACTTTGCAATTTGTCAACCGAGAGGCTCTCGAATTTCTGGGAAAGCTCCTCGTCGGAAATGTCCGAGTTCCTGTGAATCTCACGTAGGTCGTCGATCACACCCAGGTAGCCTGGTTCGGAGGCGAACACGTCTTTGATCTCGGCGTGCCGGAAGCGGCGAATGCAAAGACGCATGAGATCCGTGAAAGCGCCGTCGCCTGATCCCGAGATCAACCATCTTTGGCCATGCGCCGATTTTCGAAAACTGCCATCGATATCGTCTTCGGTCCAGTAGCTGTCCTGCACTTCGGTCTTCGGTTCGAGTCCGAACCCCACGGCCACGATGATGACTGGAAACTTACCCTTGCCGCCGTCCCACGTAAGAGTAGTCGCGTTGGTTCCCGCGGTCAGTCGAACGTAACGCGCCTGGGTGCGGGCATCAATCGAGGTCGTTGCGCGGACCGATTCCCATCCGTTTTCGATCTGGCGAACCACGTTTTCTGCGTATCCGGCTTTCCAATTCAGCAGCGGGAGTTTAGCGTCTTCGCTGTCGAATTCCATATCCGGCCAATCATAGATGTGGGGATGCAACCACCGCTGGCGGTTATTTCGTTGCAACTCCATAAAGCCATCGAGCTCGTCCAGGAGCAAGACTTTGGCTTTGCACACTGCCGCAGCCGCGGCAGCGGTCAACCCGGCTGCCCCGCCACCAATCACCGCGACTTCCGTGTTTTCCTTGATCCTCCCCTCATCGCACAGCGCCGCGACGAGGTTCAGCGCCCGCACCTGCTGGGAGCACAGCGTCACATACTTCGCAAAAGACCCGAGAACATATACTCCGGGATAGCGACCACCGGGAACCTCCGACATCTCCAACACCTTGCGACGTTGTCCCTCGGTCATGGGCTATTTCTTATTCAGGCCATTATATTGCAATTAGAAATTAGCCTTGGTTCCCGACCGAGCCCGGTCTCCCTTTTCGGTTCTCGGGTGACGCTCGGCACCCTACGCTAGTGCAATGATAGGCGCACCTTGACCCCGTACTCCGCCGCTTTCGCAAGAATCTGCCTTTCATCCAAAGTCAGAATCTTGGCGTCGCGCACCACGGGCTTACCGTTCACCATTACGTCGCGCACATCCTCGGCCTTCAGCGCGTAGACCATCTGCGAGACCGGATCGTAAACCGGAACCGCGTTTGCACGGTCGAGCCTCACCTCGATCATGTCCGCACGCTTTCCTGTTTCGAGCGAACCAATCTCCTTTTCGAGCCCCAGGGCGCGCGCTCCGCCCATGGTAGCCATTTCCAAAACCGCCGAAGCTGACAGCGCCTGCGGATCGAGCGTAGTTACCTTTTGCAGCTTGGCCGCTACGTCCATCTCTTCGAACAGGCTGAAATCATTGTTGCTGCCGGCGGGACCGTCCGGCCCCAAACCCACCGCAATGCCCGTCGCGCGCATTTTCAACACAGGCGCCACGCCGCTTCCGAGCATCATATTGCTCGAAGGGCAATGAGCCACGCCCACGCCTCGTAACTTGAGGATGGCCATATCCGCTTCGTTGAGCCAAACGCAATGGGCGGCAACGGTCCGGCCGCTGAACACCCCCAGGCCATCCAGGGCCTTGGTCGGCGTCATGTGGCGCTTAGCGAACTCGTCGTCGTTCTCTTTCTTCGTCTCCGAGACGTGGATGAGTAGCGGCGCATGGTACTTGTTCGCCAGGGCCCGGGCAGCCTTCAACGTCTCATCGGAGTTGGTATAAATCGAGTGCGGCGCCACCGCCGGAGTCACCAGCGGGTCGTTCCGGAACCGCTGTAGATATCCCTCCGTGAAACGCAGCGCGTCGGCCGGAGTCTTGGCATCTGCCACCGGGAAGCCGATCACGGATTCACCCAGCACGCCGCGCATGCCGGCTTCCTTGGCCGTCTCCGCCACCACGTCCTCGAAGTAGTACATATCGGTGAAGGTAGTGGTCCCTCCCAGCAGCATCTCGAGGATGCCGAGGCGCGTGCCCCAGCGCACAAAATCAGGCGAAAGGTTCTTGGCTTCGGCGGGAAAGATGAACTTGTTCAGCCAGTCTTGCAGCCTTAAGTCGTCGGCGATCCCCCGGAACAGCGACATGGCGGCATGCGTGTGGGTGTTGATGAGGCCCGGCGCGAGGATCGCGTCTGGCCGGTCCAGCCGCTGGCTAGCTTGAAAGCGCGCGTCGATTTCCGTCTTCGTCCCGACCCCAACAATACGGTCTGCTCGGACGGCCACGGCGCCGTTCTCGATGACGCGATGCCGCGCGTCCATGGTGATCACGTAGCGGCCGCTCCAGATCCAGTCGGCAGGCTCGGCAGCTAATGCTCCGGCGAAAAGAAGAATGCTACAGATACGAAACATCGAATGGCTTCGGGAAGAGTTCTTTCAGGCGATAGGTTTCGATTTTACCGCGAGGATTGACCAGCAGGATCTCCACATCCCCACAAAACTCCCAGAGGATTTGACGGCAGGCGCCGCAAGGGGGCGTCAGCGTGTCTGTATCGGCGGCAACGGCGACGCGCCGGAATTGCCGCGCACCCTCGGAGATCGCTTTGAACACCGCCACGCGTTCGGCGCACACGGTAAGCCCGTAGGTGGCATTCTCCACGTTGCAGCCGGTGTGGACTCGCCCGCCTTCATCCTCGACAGCGGCTCCGACTTTGAACTTGGAAAATGGCGCGAAAGCATGTTCGCGCGCTGCCAGCGCGGCGTCTAGAAGAGGATCCACGCGTTACGCCTCCAGCCGCGGCAGCAGCGCCTTTAGAAAGCGCACCAGGAGTTCCCGCACCATGGCGCCGGTCTCGAGCACTTCCTCGTGGTCGATCTTCTGCGCCAGAATACCCGCCGCCATGTTGGTGACGCACGAAAGACCCAGCACCTTCATCCCCATATGATTCGCCACGATGACCTCAGGTACGGTCGACATACCCACCACGTCGGCGCCGATCGTGCGCAGAAACCGAATTTCCGCCGGCGTCTCATACGATGGTCCCAGCACCGCGGCGTACACGCCCTCCGTCAGGGGGATGTTCAACTCCGCAGCCACCTGTTTGGCCGTCTGGCGGTATCGCGGGTGGTAGGCCTCTGACATGTCGGGAAACCGCGGGCCTAGGCGGTCGTCGTTCGGTCCGACCAAGGGGTTACATCCTTGCAGGTTGATGTGATCGGAGATCAGCATGAGCGCCCCGCGGGCCAGCGAAAGGTTAATGGCGCCGGCCGCGTTGGTGAACACCATGGAGCGTACACCGAGCGATCCCAGCACGCGGACACCGTAAGTCACCTGCGCCGGCGAATAGCCCTCATAGAGGTGGACGCGCCCGGCCATCACCGCAACATCCAGATCGCCCACCTTTCCCAGGATCAGTTTGCCGGAGTGACCGACAGCCGTCGATCCGGGCCAACCGGGAAGATCGGAATACGGCAGGTCCACGCGGTCTTCCAGTTCCGCGGCAAATCCGCCCAAACCGCTGCCCAGAACCACTCCGAGAGTAGGCCGTACATCACTGCTTCTTTCGATGTACTTCCTGGCGGCCTCGATCACAGCAGCATCCCCGCGATGCACGCCGACATGAAGTTGGCCATCGTCCCCGCTGCCACCGCGCGGATCCCCAGGCGCGCCAGGTCCGACTTGCGATTCGGCGCCAGCGCGCCGATGCCGCCGATCTGGATGGCGATTGAACTGAAGTTGGCAAATCCGCACAAGGCGTATGTCGCGATCGTAAACGAGCGCGGGTCGAGATGCGCTTTCATCGGTCCGAGCTGGGTGAAGGCCACGAATTCGTTGAGCACCAACCGCGTTCCCAGCAGGTTGCCGATGTCGGCAGCATCCTTCCAGGACACCCCCATGATCCACGCGATCGGCGAGAAAATCAGACCGAAAATCTTCTGCAGAGTGTTTGGCAGCCAGCCCATGTGGGGCAAGTTGTGGATGCCACCCAAAATCCCGTTGACCATGGCGATGAGCGCAATGAATGCAATCAGCATCGCGCCGATGTTGAGGGCCAGGCGCAGCCCGTCACCCGCGCCCTGGGCGGCCGCGTCGATTACGTTTACCGTCGTTTTTTCTACCTGGACCTCTACCCGCCCCGCGGTTGCCGGTTTCCCAGTTTCCGGAATGAAAATTTTGGAAAGCATGATGGTGGCCGGCGCGGTCATGATGACTGCCGTCAGAAGATGCTGGATCTCCACGTGCGCCACCAGTACATAGGCCGCCATCACGGCCCCCGAAACGTGCGCCATCCCGCTGGCCATCACCGTGAACAGCTCCGATTCCGTGAGCCCCGCGATGAACGGTTTGATGGTGAGCGGCGCTTCCGTTTGACCCATGAAAATACTGGCCGCCACGTTGAGCGATTCCGCCCCGCTGATGGCCATCACTTTCTGCATCCCGACCGCCATCCAGTGCACCACCCACTGCATGAGACCCACGTAATACAGGATCGAAAAGAACGATGCGATGAAGATGACGATCGGCAGAACCTGAAAAGCGAACACCACCCCGAAGGGGCCCGTAGCAGAGCCGAGGGGTCCGAAGACGAAGGTGCTGCCGTCTTCGACATATCCAATTGCCGCGGTCACTCCGCGGCTGATGGCTTGGAAGATTTTCCCGAAATCGGTTTTGAGCACCAGCAGAGCGAAGGCGAATTGCAGGCCGAGTCCCCAGGCGATGATTCGCAACTTAATGGCGCCCTTGTGCACGGACAAGAGCCAGGCGGCTCCCATGATGACTACCAGGCCCAGTAGTCCGGTGAACCGGCCCATCTATCCCACGACTTCCAGGATCAGTTCACGCTCGTCTGGCTTTTGCGCGGAGATGCGGAACGCATCTTCCACCATTTCGGCGGCTTCTTCCACGCGGTCCTCATGGGTATAGTAGAGCCGGCAGAGCACCGAACCGGCCTCCACCTTTTCTCCCACTTTGACTTCCAAAATGATCCCTACTGCGGGATCGATTGCGTCTTCCTTGCGTTCGCGTCCCGCGCCGATCATATTGGATGCCACACCGATATCCTCGGCGTCGATCACGCTCACATAGCCGCCGCGAGGCGACGTCACCTCGCGCATTCCCGTCGCGTTCGGCAGCAGTTCGAACTTATCAAGCGCCTGCGGATTCCCGCCTTGCGCTGCCACCGCCTGCTTGAATTTCTTGTAGCCCGAGCCATCCACCAGTCTCTGCTCGGCGGCGCGGCGCGCTTCATCCAGGGATTCAGTTTTCTTGCCGAGATGAATCATGCGGGCCGCGAGCTCGATGGAGAGTTTGGTCAGGTCGGTGGGTCCGGCATTTTGCAGGGTTTGCGATGCCTCCATCACTTCGAGCGCGTTGCCCACCGCATAGCCCAGCGGCTGATTCATGTCGGTGATGAGCGCCTGCACCCGCTTGTCCATGCGGCGGCCGATCCCCACCATCATTTGCGCCAGGCGGCGGGCGTCGACCTGCTTCTTCATGAATGCGCCGTTACCGACCTTGACATCCAGCACCAAGGCGTCCAGGCCCTCAGCCAGCTTCTTCGACATGATGGAAGCGGAAATCAGCGGAATGGATTCAATCGTCGCCGTCACGTCGCGCAGCGCGTAGAACTTGCCATCTGCCGGCGCCAGCCGCTCCGTTTGTCCCATGAAGCAGAGGCCCACTTCCGCGAGCTGCTTCTGGACTTCCTCCGGTGTGAGATCCGTGCGGAAGCCTGGAATG
>DASZIV010000196.1:0-2957 GCA_035948775.1 Bryobacteraceae bacterium | reverse complement strand
CTAGCCGCATCGAGCAGGGGCCCGGCCCGAGCGCGCATGCGCCTTGACATGCCAGGCTTCACCAGGGAACGAGGTTTACCATCAGCCATACCACGTCGCTCAGGAGGTCCCTCAGCCTGGTCTTCAGCGCCACGTCAGCCGGCGATCCATTTTGCGTATGCTACGGGAGAGCGTACACGATCACGCGCCCGGTGACTCTCGGCACGGGCCAGTTTGCCGGGCTCATGCCGGCAACCACAGCTACCCGTTGGTGTCCGCCTGTCTGATAAGAAATGACACCGCCCCCCAGGGCTGCGCCAGTGGCGTTGCGCCACAGCACCGATCCGCTGCTGGCGTCTAGGGCCAGCACATCGCCGTTCAAATCCCCGGTGAAGACCACGCCACCCGCGGTGGGCGTGACGGCCGCCAGCATGGGCGTGGGCGATTTGTACTTCCAGCGCACGCGTCCAGTATCGGCATCAACGGCAGTGAGCCAGCCGCCCCAGCTTTCTTTTGGATCGGCGCGGCCGAACGCATGTTGTGGATCGCCCGAGCCAGCCCAGGCGGAGCCGCGCTTGCCTGTGACTGTGGCAGCATCGGCAATTTTCACCGAAGCGCACCAATCCACGGCATTGACGAACAGCAGATTTAACATGGGATGGAACGCCGGGCCGTTCCATTCGGTACCGCCTTGCGTTCCCGGGCAAAAATGTGTTTCCGTGTTTGCGTTTAGAGGCGTTTGGACGTTGGCGCGCGTGGTGACCGGTGTCGCGTAAAGGATTTTGAGCTGCCTCTGCGAGGACTTGCCTCCCGCGGCTACACCGGAGCGATCGATGCCGTAGAGCAGTCCGTCTTTACCGGCCGCGGCGGCGATCTGGCGTCCGCCGCTGGTTCGAATCAGCGCGGGCGGCGACGTCATGTCCCAATCGTGGAAATCCTTTTTGACGGGCTGAACATAGCGCAGCAGTTTCCCGGTTTTGGCGTCCAACGCAACGACGGATGTCGTATAGAGGTTATCGCCAGGATGCAGAGTCAGCAGAAAATCGGGAGCTACGTTGCCGGTGGAAACCCACAGCACCTCCGCTCCGGGATCCAGACTGTAGGTGGTCCAAGTGGCTCCGCCGGTCGGAGGATTGCGGTCGGTCAGGTTTTTCCACGTGGCCCGTGCGGGGCCGGAATCGGGCACTACATGAAAGCGCCAGAGTTCGTGGCCATCGGCGGCGCTAAAGGCGTAGATGCGACCGGTGACCCCGAAATTGTCGCCGCCCGCGTTGCCCGCAAATACGATTCCATTCCAGGCGATGGGTGCCATCGGAACGGATTCCGCATCGGCAGGATCGCCAAGAGTGGCTTCCCATCCAAGTTGGCCCGTCTCGGCATCGAGTGCGAAGATATGTGCGTCGCCCGAACCACGGAATAATTTGCCGTCGAGGTAAGCGACTCCGCGATTGACGCCGAGCCTGCGCGTGGGACCCGGCCGGCTGTACTTCCACTTCAGCGCGCAAGTGGACGCATCCACCGCGTACGTTGTGGCATAGGTGCTGAAGTAAATCACGTCTTGCACCATCAGGAGGCCGCTCTGGAAAGCAGTGGTTTCACCGGTATCGTAAGTGCAGGCGGCGCGCAGGTTGTTCACGTTGCCAGGGTTGATCTCGCTGAGAGGCGAGAAACGGGTTGCACTGAGGTCGCCGTTGTAGGAAGGCCATTCGACGGATTGCGAGAGCCCCGCCTGAGCGAGGAGTCCCAGAGAAACAACAATCAAATACAGTTTTGTTTGATCCATGCGTGCCACAGAATCGATTTTCCGTTAACGCTGAGAGTAAGGCAAGGCACTTGCCTGTTCGTGGGAATGGAGGTCGGCCAGTCGGAAGTTATCTAACGCGGATCCGCCGCCTTCGCGGTACGCCTGAGTTATTCGTCGATCGTCTCCCTGACTTGTTGGGCGATGACTCCCGAATCCTCGTCAATGGCGAACGCCACCGATCGCTCGAACCCTCGCGGCCCGGTGATGAGCACCCGCACGCCCCCGCGAAATGGATCGGCTGCTATCCAGCCCTCATAGGATTCCGCCACGTGGTTGGGCCGCCAGCTTCCACAGCCGCTTCGATTCGCTCACGCCGGGTGGTCGGTATTCCTTCGCAATCGAAAACGGTCATGGGCATATACATATTGTGCCTCGGACCGTTGGCGGTTTGGCTTCCGACAATGATACTTAACGCAGCCGGAAAAGGGCTCAGAAGGAGTAGAAGGTGCCTTCGACGCGAGTTCTCTACGCGCGCAGTTGTTTATTCAAATGGGAGGGCACAACGCCGGGGTTATAGCGCCAATGGATCGCCCCTAAGTAGACGACGTCGTAATACTGCACGCCCCATGCCTTGAAGTCACCGGAACTACTGAACGAAGCCGGCAGTGAATCTTTGAAGGCACCCGGGTTATACGGAACACCTGCCTTCTGAGCAATCACCATTGATTCGTGATAACTGTGCATGCCGCCGCCGACTAGATAGCCGATAATCGCGAGTGTGTACTCTTTCAGCATCTCGCCAGGGCCCAGCCCGCCGAAGGCGATCGCGGCCTGCAGGAGACTCCCGGTGGTACCGGAGATGCCAGCGCCAAAGAGTAAGTTTCGCGTGTCCAGGTCGTCGTAATAATCATCAGCTTCGGCGTGGCGCTTGCGGTTCACGTCGCGAACAAACATGTCGACTCCGCGGTTCCGGCTTTGCTCTAACGTCGGTACCCGCCCCGCATCGGAACCCGGAACTGTGCCGGCCATGGTTGTGGCGGGTACTCTCGTTTGGGCATTGGCGCGGCCACGGCGGTCTTTGTCGTCGAACCAATCGCCGCGAAGCGCCGGTCCCCAATGCTCATAGGCGGGGCTGGCGCCGCTGGAGATTTTCGGCAATAATTTCCGGCCGACGGCATCGTGAATAGACAGCTTCTGTTCGACCCGGCCCATTGAAACTGTGTCGACGATCGCA
>DASZIV010000195.1:0-106264 GCA_035948775.1 Bryobacteraceae bacterium | reverse complement strand
CGCGCATGGTGTGGTTGTTGAAGTAATCGAGCGCACGGAAGCCTTCCTCAACCGCTCGTTTATTCTCCTCGGGCGTCAACCCAAAGATGTCTTTGAACTGCTCAAAGAGTTGACGCTCGAGGAGGTCGGGCTTCGAGATGTTGACGAAAGTGTCCAGGAACAAAACGCCTTTTTCTTTAAAGAGGTCGCCCTCTTTGATGAACGCTGCCTTCACTGCTTCGGGCGTTGTGGCCACGGTGGGACACGAGCGGCTGGCTTGCGTGCCGTGCAGCTCGCTGGTGAGGCAATCGATCATGGGGAAGAATATGATGTCCAGCGGCTTCTTGGCATGCACCTTGTAGAGCAGGTTGTGCACGTGCGGAATGCCGAGCTTGGAGGGGAAGCACGGGTCGATGGCGCCGCGCTTGGCGCCTTCCTTATAGAGTTCCTCGCTGGTGAAATCGGAGTAGACGATGTTCTCGGCCTTGATTCCCAAGGATGCGAAATAGCCCGTGAACACCGGCGTCTGCGAGTACATGTTGAGCACGCGCGGCATACCGATGCGCATTGTGGCGCGCTTCTTCATGAGTTCGGCGCGCTTCTTCTGCGCGGATGTGATCTGGAATTTGGGCGGCGCGTCCGCCACCAGCGGCACGTCCTGCACGCGGAACACGCCCTTGGCGGCGATCTCGACGAAGTTGGGATTCTCCTTCTTGATCTTGTCGAGGTTGCCCTTGATGCCCCTCATCTCGTCGATGTTCTCGACCGTGCCCTTCTCGCAGGTGGCGATAATCAGCCGCTGCGCGCCCGCTTCGAGCGGAACTTTGGTCTTCACCGGCGGCTTGTAATCGATGTTGACGATGTTGGTCTTCACATCGATAAATGTGCGCAGGCACTTGTTTTTGCAGAAGTAGCAGCGCGTAGCTTCGTTGCGGGTGGTTTTGTATTCAATGTGCGCCGCGGCATCGAGTCCGATGAACGTGGACTTGCGGCCGTTGTCGTAGAGACGTCCGGCTTCGAGAGCTCCGCCGATGGCGCCGGCTTCGCCGCAATGCTCGTGCACGATCACGTCGGCCGGCGTTTCCTTACCTTTGAAGCGAGACTCGATGAAATCCACCTGGGCCTTCACCGCCGCAAGGTTGTACTGCGTACCGCCCTGCAACAGGAAGCGCGTGCCGATCGCCGAGAGGTTCGGAATTTGCGAAACGTACAGCCAGATATTCTTGGGCAGCACGTTGCATAACCCCGCCATGATCTCTTCCGGCTTCCATCCCTGGCGTTGGAAGTCGACGATGTCGCTCTGCATGAACACCGCACAGCCGTAGCCGAACGACGGGAATCCCTTCGCGCCGAAAGCGGTGTCGGCATATTGCTCTACCGGCACATTGAAGCCCTGCGCGGTGGATTGCAGGAAGTAGCCGTTGCCCGCCGAACACTGCGTGTTCAGCTTGAAATCTTTGACGCGTCCATTTTTCAGAATGATGATCTTGATGTCCTGACCGCCAACGTCGCAGATCACATCCACGTCGTCGTAGAAGTGCAGACCGGCCTCGGTATGCGCCACGGTTTCGACCAGCGCTGCATCCGCGCCCACCACATCCTTCAGAATGTCTTTAGCATAACCGGTGGTGCCGACGCCCAGAATCTTCAGCTCGGCGCCTTGATCGCGAATTTGCTGGTCGAGCTTCTGCAGCACTTCGATCGTGTCTTCGATCGGGTTGCCCTTGGAGAGCTGATAGGTTTTTGCCAGGATGCGCCGCTCGCCATCTTTCGAAAGCAGCACAGCCTTGGTGGAAGTGGATCCGCCGTCGATTCCGACGAAGCCTTCCACCAACTCACCCGGCTGGAAGGCTACGGGCGTGAACTTCTTGGTGCGGTACTTTTCCTTGAACGCTGCCAGATCCGCATCGTCTTTCGCCAGACCGCAACCGCCGCCGCGCTTGGTCTTCTCTTCCTCGCGGCCTACGTTGACATACCATTCGAGCTTATCCAAGCCCACATATTGGCCAACGCCGTCGTCTTCCGACTTGCCGAACTCCACGGCGCCGATCGCGGCGAAATACTGCGCGTTGTCTGGCGTCTTGATCAGATCTTCCGGCGGCACACCCTCGGGAAGCGGCGTGTTGCGCTCTGCCCAAATCCGCGGGATATTGCTCTTCCAGCAATCGCGCATGCCCGTTATGTAGCAGTTCGGGCCGCCCAGCAACAGCACCACCGGCTGCAGCGTGTTGCCTCGCGTCAACACCGAAAGGTTCTGCATCACGATGGCTTCAAACAGCGAGGCCATCAACTCGTCCGGCGGCACGCCCATCTTCTGCAGGCCGTTGATATCGGTTTCGGCGAACACGCCGCACTTACCGGCTACGGGGTGTAGTTTGACCCCTTTGTAGCCCATCTGGCAAAGTTGGTCGGGGGGAATGCGAAGCTTGGCGTTGATCTTGTCGATGACCGCGCCGGTACCGCCAGCGCACTTGTCGTTCATCGACGGGATCTTCTTCTTGCGTCCGGTTTCCGGGTCTTTCTTGAAGATGATGATCTTCGCGTCCTGGCCGCCCAGCTCGATCACCGAGCCGCACTCGGGGTACATGCGCTCGACGGCCAGCGATACCGCGTTGACTTCCTGAACAAACTTGGCGCCCAGGAATTTCGTCATGCCGTTGCCGCCCGAGCCGGTAATGAACATGCGGCTGTTCTTAGCTGAAAAGTCGTCGACTTCGGTCTCGAAGCGTTTCAGGAACTCCAACACCTTTTCCGGCTGCTTGGTGTCGTGGCGCTGATAGTCCTGCCAGAGGATCTTGTCGGTTGCGGCGTCGATCACCACGGATTTCACCGTGGTCGAGCCAACGTCCATTCCGATCAGGAAGTTTCTTTCCATGTTAGTTGGCCCGAACCTGTTCCGCCTTCATCCTCTCCGAAATGTGCAACACGAAATTCGCCGCCTGTCCCACCACGCCCTTGCTGTGCGGAACCTGGTACATAGGCCGCTTGGTTTCCGGATGCGCTTCCACGAAAGCCTTGCATTGGTCGAGCGTCAGGCCCGTACGCTCCAGGCACTCCGCGAATTCCTTCTTGGCCTTGGTCTTGGCCTCACCCAGCGCCATCTGCACACGGCTATGCGCGTTGATCTCGCCCTCGCCGGAAGTTTCGACCGGCAGGTAGATCATGTCCTTGTAATTCGAAACCACGGCCGATTGCGCGCCATCGGACTGCGTGGAAGGCATGCATCCGAACGGCTTCAGCGACAGTACCATGTGCGCCAGATCTTTATTTGAGTAGTAGATGTTCTTGGCTACTTCCAGGTGGCCCTCGCCGCCGCCGGCGCGCGAGTTGTAGAAGGGATGGCCGAGCCGCTGTAATTCGTACTGGTCGGCCAGGTGATGCGCGATCCCGCCCAGCGCATCCACGATCTTGTGATATTCGCTCTTGAAAATCACTTCGGCGAGTTTCAACTTAGCCAGCCGCTGGCGATAGTCGATTTCAATCTTGGCACGTGTGCCCAACTTCCAAAGCGGCGGCATTGCGGCGCCTTCTTCGAGACCCTTGAAGTCTTTGTACTTCTGCACCACCTGGTGGATCATGTACATGATCCAGGTGCCAATCGGCTCCACCAGCACCTGCGCGCCCTCGCGCTGCAGGAAATTGAACATGTTGAAATTGCCGTCGCCCTCGGTGGTCTGCGCCCAGAATTCGCCCGTGATCTTCACGATGGGCTTCACGCGCAGGCGGTCGATGTCGACTCCGTTGAAGCGGTCGCGGCAGCGTTCCAGCGCCGGCACGTAATCGTCGCCCTTCAACTGGTTGACGAATTTGCCGATGTACTCCGCGGTATCGGAGAAGCCGCCCAGGTACTTGGCGAGCCCACCTTCGAGCTTCCACGGCCGTTTCTTGCGGAACACCTCGTGCAGATAATCCATGGTGCCGTCGAGAACGATGTCGGTTTCTCCGGCGTTCATTTCGTAAGGCCGCAACGCGTAGGCCACTTCGTTCATCACGTCGCCGCAGTTGAGAGCGTTGAGGATGCCCAGGAAGAAATCCAGATTCATCTCAAGCCCGGCTTCGGCGTCGGACTGGCTCAGCCCGCCGGATTGCTGGAACAATAGCACTCGGAACCCATCGAACCCGGCGTTGCGCAGTGCCAGGCGATATTCCGCTTCATACATGCCAAAGCGGCAGGGACCGCAAGCGCCGGCTGTGAAGAACACATAGCGGTCGAGGATCTCCTGCTTGGTGAGCCCCTGCTCTTCCAGCGTCTGTAGATACTGAACGAGATTGCCGACGGTGAAGTAAGTGGGGTTGCACTGCCCGTTATTGCCGTACTCCTTCCCCGTTTGGAACGCGCGCACGTTGGGCGTCGGCACGGCTTCGGCCCGATAGCCCAAGCCTTCCAGAGCGCCGTGCACGAGCTTTTCGTGCTTCCACGTCAGGCCGCCGAACAACAGTGTGGTCTGGCCGCGCTGCTCCTTGGTGAAAGGCTTTTCGGTCGGCTTTTTGAAGTGGTGGAGTTCCTTTTTGGGGAGCCCGGCTTCCTGCTCCAGGCGTGCCCGCTCCTCGGCAAGCCGTTGCTGGATAATCTCTTCCACGGTCGAGCCGATCTGTACCAGACCAGCGGGAGGGGTAGCTTTCGGTTGTACGGGCTGAGTGCTCATAGAAATCCTATTTTGAGGCCATCTTGCCGGTTAACCAATTGAAAGGAAACCGCTATCCATCGAATGGCGACTTGGCCTTCGGAATGGGTGAAACCAGGGGTTGAGCGGAAGGCAAATCCGGCCCCCCGGAACAAAAACCCACTGCCTTAAATTACTGAAACTGTTACGATCTAGACGTTTGTGTCACTGCTTCAGGGCCGTTTCGACCGCCGAAACCAACTCGCCAGACTGCGGTTCCACGGCGGGTTCGAACCGCTGGATGACCCGGCCGTTGCGGTCCACCAGGAATTTGGTGAAGTTCCACTGAATCTCGCCGC
Organism: Bryobacteraceae bacterium; assembly: GCA_035948775.1. Taxonomy (GTDB): domain Bacteria; phylum Acidobacteriota; class Terriglobia; order Bryobacterales; family Bryobacteraceae; genus PSRJ01. The sequence goes on along the minus strand of DASZIV010000195.1, from coordinate 101,322 downwards.
CGGTTTTCGGGTTCGCACTTTTGTCGGTGAGGAACTGGTAGAGCGGAGCTTTGTCGCTGCCCTTCACCGAGATCTTGGAGAACATGGGAAACGTTACGCCATATTTCGATTTGCAGAATGCGCCGATCTCTTCGTTGGTGCCGGGCTCCTGCGCGCCGAAGTTGTTGGCCGGGAATCCCGCAATCACGAAGCCCTGGTCTTTGTATTTGGCATACAGCGCTTGCAGGCCCTCATACTGCGGGGTGTAGCCGCACTGGCTGGCTACGTTCACCACAAGCATCACCTTGCCCTTGAAGTTGGCGAGCGGCGTGGGCGTTCCGTTGAGCGCGTTCAACGTAAACTCATGGACGTTGGACGCGCCGAAAGCAGTCGACATAAGGCACAGCACTCCTAAGAGCGGTTTCATCTTCCCGATTCTACTACCAGACCCGACAGGCGTTCTCGCGCACCATCTTTTGGCCCTTCTGACAACTGAAGGCCTGCCAGAACTCCGGCATGTTGGAAACGACGTTGTTGACGCGGTAGCGGGGGAGCGAATGCGGATTCGTCAGCACCTGGGTACGCATCAGCTCGGGCCTGACATGGCCGCACCAGACAAATGCAAATGCCTCAAAGAATCGCTGTCGGGGCGTGAGACCATCTGCCTCTTTAGCATCCATCTGTCTCCCTTGCCGCGTGAGCACATCCTGAAACGCGAGGAACGACAGGTGCAGGCCGCCATTGTCGGCGGTATCTTCGCCTTGTGTCATCTTGCCATCCTGTTTCACGCCGGCTTCCGGAACCGTTTGGGTGTACTCGTTGGCGATACACGCGCCGCGCTGCTCATAGGACGCGGCATCGGATGGCTGCCACCAGTCGCGCAAGTTTCCCTGATCATCGAATTTGCGGCCTTGATCATCGAAGCTGTGAATGAGCTCGTGCCCGATCACCGCGCCGATGGCGCCATAGTTGACGGCATCGTTCTCGGCCCCGAAGAGCGGCGGCTGCAAAATGCCCGCGGGGAAATTGATAGTATTGGTTTGCGGATCTTCGTAGGCATCCACGGTGGGCGGCGTCATCTGCCATTCGGCGCGGTTGACCGGCGTACCGATTTTGGCAACCCAGCGCTCGAACTCGAAGGCGCCGGCGGCCTGACGGTTTCGAAGGTAGCTGGCACGACCAATGCGAACGTTCGAGTAGTCGCGCCATCGATCGGGGTAACCGATCTTGTTCAGAACTGCATTGAGTTTTTCAATCGCCCGCCGCTTGGTCTCGGCCGCCATCCAGTTCTGCGCCTGAATGTCTTTGGCCATCTCCGCCTCCACGTCGTGCACCATTTGCAAAACGCGGCCCTTGCTCTCCGGCGGGAAGGCGCGCGACACGTAGACCTGTCCCAGCGCCTCGCCGAGCAGGCTATCGACCGCCCGGGTGCAGCGTCTCCAGCGGGGCAGCTGCTTTTCGGTCCCCAGCAGAGTGTGGCTGTTGAAATCGAAATTCTCTTTGACGAACGCTTCGCTTAATACGTTGGCGGAGCCTTGCAGCATCTGCCAGCGCAGGTATGCTTTCCAATGGTCCAGGGGCTCGCGCTGGAGAATGGTTTCCAGGTTTTTGAAAAAGTCGGGCGCGCTAACGAGGTAATCGGGCGACGCGGGTGCGTTGACCAGTGCCAGGTACCGGTCCCAATCGAAGGAGGGCGTGAGCGCTTTCACCTGCGGCAGAGTCATTTTGTTGTTCAGGTTCTTGGGGTCGCGCCGGCGCACGGGGTCCATCGCGCCATTGGCCAGCGCGGTTTCGATTTCTATTACGGCCGCCGCATCCAACTTCGCCTGCGCCGGCGCCACTCCCGCCAGCGCCAGCATTCGCTCCACGTGTTGCTGGTATTGGGCGCGGATCTGCTTTGATTTCTCATCCTGGTCGAGATAGAAACTGCGGGCCGGCAAACCCATGCCGCCCTGATCGATCTGCGCCACATTGCGGGAGGCGTCGTCATAGTCTGCGCCTCCTGCGAAACCGAACAGCGGCGCGTTGGTCTGATTGTCTCCTCCGAGCCATGCGCCGGGAATGGTCTGGTGCAGATGAGCAATCTCGCGCGCCAGGTCGCGCTTGTTCTTCATGGAGGCGATCCGGTCCAGTTCGGGCTTCAACCACTCGCGCGCATGCTGCTCAATGCCGCTTGCATCCATGCATGCGAAATAGTAATCGCCTACCTTCTGCTCGTTGGGTGTTCGCTTGGGATCATTCACTGCAAGCTTTTCCAACGTTTCCGCCAACAGGGTTTCATTCCAAAGCGCGAGTGGACCGACCGTGCTCCACGCCGGTTGATCGGCGGGAATGGGGTTCGCCGCGATCCACTTGGCGCAAACGTATTGGTAGAAATCGTCGCAGGGATTCAACGCGGGATCCGTTACGGTGGCGCTGAAGCGCTCGAGTTTCGGCAGTTCGGCCGGCGGTTTGTCGGGAGGGCTCGCGCTTTGCGCGGCGGCCAGAAATGATGCGGCGGCCAATAGTAAGGCGAGTCGCGGAGAATGCACGGTTCACATCCAGTCTTATGAGACACATTGTAGCGACAGAGCGAGCTCGGGGCCGAAGCTAGGCGGCGGCAGCCCGGAAGGCCTGATCCTACAGCGTAGACTGGACTAGTGATTCGGACATTCCTGCGGGTTCTTGGAGCCATCTACTTCATCGCGTTCACCTCATTGGGCGTGCAGGCGTCGGGACTCATCGGATCGAATGGCATCCTCCCTTATGCGCCGTACCTGAGCAGCGTGCGGCAGGCCCTGGGCCGCGCGGCATTCTGGAATGTCCCGACGATCTTCTGGCTCAATTCGAGCGACGCGGCGCTCGCGGCTGCCTGGATGATCGGCGCAATGTGCGCGGTGGCCTCGATGGCGGGCTATCGGCAGCGTACCGCATTGGCTGTCTGCCTGCTGTCGTGGCTTTCGCTGTGCACTGTCGGCCAGGATTTTCTCTCGTTCCAATGGGACACGCTGCTGCTCGAAGCCGGTTTTCTGGCCGTCTTCCTGGACGATTCTCCCGTGCGCATCTGGCTCTTCCGCTGGCTGATTTTCCGACTGCTGGTGTTCTCGGGTCTCGGGAAGCTGCTGAGCGGCGATCCTACCTGGAGAAATCTGACGGCGCTCAGCTATCACTACCAGACGCAGCCGCTGCCGACGCCGCTGGCCTGGTATCTGCACCAGTTGCCGTTTTCCCTTCACAAACTCTCGACTGCCTTCACGCTGGCGGCGGAGATCCTGGTACCGCTGCTATTCTTCGCGCCGCGCCGGTGGCGGCACGCCGGCGCGTGGATCACGATCGCGCTGCAACTGCTCATCCTGCTCAGCGGCAATTACACGTTCTTCAATTTCCTGACGATCGCGCTGTGCCTGTTCCTGTTCATGGAACCGAAGCGTGGGCCGCGCACGCGAGCGCACGCTGCAGTCAGCGTGCTCCTGGTGTGCTTCATCGGCGCCGCGAGCGGGCTTCTCTTTCTGGAACTGTTTGGTGTCGGCCTTCCGCCGGGCGGCGCCGCTCTTCTGCACCTGACTGCACGGCTCGAGATCGTGAATTACTACGGCTTGTTCACGGTGATGAGCACGGAGCGGCCCGAGATCATAGTGGAAGGCTCGGACGACGGAGACAATTGGCGCGCTTACGAATTCCGATATAAGCCGGGGAATTTACTGCGGGCTCCTCCGATCGTGGAGCCGCACCAACCGCGGCTCGACTGGCAGATGTGGTTCGCAGCCCTGGGTAGCTACCAGCAAAATCGCTGGTTTGTGAATTTCATGACCAGGCTTCTGGAGGGCCAGCCTGCGGTGCTGCGGCTGCTGGAATACAATCCGTTCCCGAAGGCGCCGCCAAAGTATGTTCGCGCGCGAGTTTTCTTATACGAATTCACGCGGTTCGGCGAGAAGGGTTGGTGGCGGCGGGAAGACCGCGGGCTGTACTTCCCGGTGGTCAGTTTGAAGTGAGTCGAGACGCCGGCTCCAGACTTCGGCAAAGATCCGGTCTTGCGCGATACTCCCCAGGGTCACCATGGGAATGACAGCGGCGAGCGGAAGCAAGAGAAAGCCCCACGCGTATTCGCGGGGTAGGTTGGCGCCAATGCTCCACACTGCGCGCGTCAACTGCCAGTAGCCGCCCGAACGGCCGCACGCGCGCACGCGGCCGGTTTTCAGGCGCGCGAGGAACTCCTGTTTGCTGCGCGCCCCCGGAGCTTCGGTAAAGGCGCGTCCCAGTTCCGCCAGGGTGTGCGAATCGCTGCCCCCCAGCGGAATCTTCCCCCAACGGGCGCATAACGCCTGCGCCTCACGATTACAGGCCGGAAGGAGCTGGCCGTTGACCGTCTCCATAGCCGGGAAAAAGTCTTGGAATAAGGCGAAATCAGCAAGGGTGCGCCTCCCAGTGAGTGCGGAGAAAACATGGTTCACCGCGAAGAGGATCTGGTGCTCGGAAAGGTAAGCGATCAGCGCGGGCATATTGCCGCGCCGTCGCTGAATCTCCACGTGGTCGCGATCGGCAATGTCATACACCCCGACGTGCAGTTCGGTACCCGAGGGCAGAGTGCAGGTGACTTCTTCACTTAAGAAGAAATCGGGATACCGGCGCAAGCACTCGACGGCATCGATGGAGTCATGATCGGTGACTGTCACCAGATCCATGCCGCGCCGCTTCAGTAATTTGTAAACTTCGAGGGGGTCGTTGTAACTCTCTTTGCAAAAGCGATCGGCCACGGGGACGGTGCACATACCGCTGCGGTCGGTGTGCACGTGCAGGTCGCAACGCATACCTGTTTATGTCCCGCGAACCGTTACAGCTTCAAAACAATTTGACTAAGATATGTTGTTTCGACCGGTAAACCAACTGGGGGATACTGGCAACATGCGACTTCTTGGGTGTCTTGGGTTTCTCGCTCTTCCGTTATTCAGCCAAACGGCGCAGTTCGTGGGCTCGGCAACCTGCAAGGCCTGCCACGCCGGGATCTACGACCGTTGGAAGAAAACGCGCATGGCCAATGTAGTCCAGGACCCGAAGGAACATCCCGAAGCCATCATTCCCGATTTGTCGAAAGCGGACCCGCTCCTGACATTTAACAAGAATGACATCGCGCTGGTTTACGGCAGTAAGTGGAAGCAGCGCTACTTCAAAAAAGTCGGCGACGACTACTATCCGCTGCCAGCCCAGTGGGACATTGCCGCCAAGGTCTGGCGCACCTATTTCGTTCGGGAAGGGACGGACTGGTGGGTCTCCCACTATCCCGCCGACAATATGCAGCGGCCGACGGGCCCGACCTGCGATGGCTGTCACTCGGTGAACTACAACGTCCAGACGAAGACGCCGACAGAATGGAATGTCGGTTGCGAGAAGTGTCACGGACCGGGCAGCATACACGCCGCGGGACCGGCGCGCGCGAACATCGTTAACCCGGCGCGTCTGACCGCCTTTCGGGGCAATGATGTTTGCATCCAATGCCATTCCCAATCCCGTCCTCTGAAGAATCCCATCGAAGGAAGATATTACGACGGGCCGGTCGGCTTCCAGCCGGGCATGAACCTGGAAGACTTTGTGGCACTCGAGGATCATAAAGCAGGCGAGACCACGTTCACGCACTTTCCCGACGGCACCGGTCATAAGAACCGTATGCAGGGCAACGATTTCGTGCAAAGCGTGATGTATACGCGCGGCATCGCCTGTTACAGCTGCCACGACGTTCACGGGACGGCCAACAATGCTGACTTGCTCAAGCCCGCGCAAGTAATGTGTCTGGAATGTCACGGGCCGAAATCACCTAACGGCCCACACACCGCGACCATCGAGCAGCATACACACCATCGCGAAGGTTCGAGTGGCAACGAGTGCGTAGGCTGTCACATGCCCAAAATCGAGCAGACGATCGCGGCGGTGAACGTCCGCAGCCACACCTTTAAGTTCATTTCGCCAGCTGAAGCGGAGCGGAACAAGATGCCGGATTCGTGCACAAGTTGTCATACCGACAAAAAGGCGGACTGGGCGATGGCAGCGCTGAAGACGTGGAAGGAATTTTCGCCGTGGAGGGTGGCGAACTAGCGCGGTGACCGCTGGCCAGCACCGCGGCAAACTAAGGCTGAGCGAAGCTGATATTCTGATCAGAACATGAGGCTAGGGTGGATCGCGGCGCTTATGGTGATTGGACCATTGGCTTCCGCGCAGGCTCCCGAATCATTTCCGGCAACGGCAACCATGAAGCAGCTTATGGTCGATCTCGTTTACCCGGCTTCCAATGACATCCTGTTATTTGTGAATCGCGGAACGCCTAATGACGAGAGGGAATGGGCTGCGGTTCGGCGTGGCGCGGTGACTCTTGCGGAATCCGGAAATTTACTGATGCTGCGCGGGCGCGCCAGAGATCAGGGCGAGTGGATGAAGGACGCGCGGATGCTGGCGGACGTCGGGGCCGCCGCCTACAAGGCTGCCCAGGCGAAAGACTGGAAAGCGCTTGCGGCCCTTGCGGACCAGATCGACGCAGCCTGCACCACTTGCCACAAACAATATCGGCCTAATGTGTTTCCGCATGAAGGAGGGTCGAAATGAGTTACTCCCGCAGAAACTTTTTGAAGGCTGCCGGGTCGGGCATCGTGCTTACCGCGGTGGGAGGGGAGACGGCTTTACTCACGGCCGCAACTACTTCACTGCCTGCGGCCATGACCAAGGAGAAGGCGGCGTTCGTCATCAATGGGAAGGTTCACGCCGCGGAGTATGAAGCGCGAACCACCTTATGGGAAGTCATCGCGGTGAAGTTGGGTCTCACGGGAACGAACCGCAGTTGCAACCGCGCCAGCTGCGGCGCCTGCAGCGTGCTGGTGGACGGCGTACCGATTTATTCCTGCCACACGCTGGCGACAGAAGCGGTGGGCAAGAAGATTTTCACCATCGAAGGCGTCGGCGACGAGAAGAATCTGCATCCTCTGCAGAGGATCGGTCACACGCGCGTGGCCGCCGATTGCGGTTTTTGTACGGCGGGATGGGTGGTCACGGCGAAAGCGCTGTTGGATAAGAATCGCAATCCAACGGCCGATCAAGTCAAAGCAGCGCTGGCCGGCCACATCTGCCGGTGCGCATCCTACCCGGGGATCATACGGACGGTGCTGGATTCAGCAGCCGTAATGCGCGGCGAAAAGATCAAAATCGAGGCCGAGCCGGAATCGATCATTCAGATCAAACAGCCGATGGTGCGGAACTTCTCCACCAATGGCGGGCATTTGCCGGGTGACGAGCTGATCGAAGGCGCGCGAAAGACAGTAACCAGAAAATGGCAGGGGTACCCTCCCGAGAACTTGAATGTGCTGGGAAAACCGCTACCGCCTCTGCCGGAGGTATCGATCCCTAGGTTCACGGGCAAAGCTCTTTACGCGAGCCGGGTGTGGTTCCCGGACATGTTGTACGCGAAGTTTCTGACATGCCCGCATCCTCACGCGCGAATCAAGAACATCGAAACGGCGGCGGCTGAGAAGATGCCCGGCGTTCGATACATCCTCACTTATAAGAATGCGCCGAAGCAGACTTCCTCGGCTTCCGTGTCCACGGTCGGCAGAATCTTGAGCAGCGGTCCTGCGCCCACGGGATTTCGGGCGGTGCCCCAGGCCCTGCCGCAAGAACTGAACCTGCAAGGTGAGGTGGTGGCCATCGTGGCGGCGGAAACCGAAGACCTGGCCGAGGACGCGCTGGACGCGATCCAGGTGGATTACGAAGTGCTCCCCTTCGCGTCGATGCTGCAGGACGCGATGGCTGCCGATGCGCCCGACCTGCGCGGCGGGAAAGGCAATCTTTTGCGGGAAGCGAATTCGCCCAAGGATTTTCCAGAAGCCACGTGGGCAGATCACCAGGGTGACCTGGAAAAGGGATTCGCCGAGGCAGACGTGGTCAAGGAGTTCACCTATCGCTTTGTGGGAGGCGTGTCTGTTCCCATGCAACCCAGCGGTAGCGTGGCCAAGTGGGATGGCGACAAGCTGACTTTTTGGGGCATGGGTCAAGGTATCTACCCGGTGCGCGCGGTGCTGGCCGCGGCGCTTGGGATGGATGAGTCAAAGATCCGGTTCATCAATAAATGGAATGGCTCGACTTTCGGGTCGGCGCGGCTGGCCGCGGAGAGGTTCTATCCGCTGATCGCGCAACTCGCGAAAGAGACCGGACGGCCAGTCAAGGTGATGCTGCCCAAAGACCAGGAACTGGCACAGCTCCAAATCAAGCCGGAGACCATCACTAAGTTCAAAGTTGGCGCCAAGAAGGACGGCCACATCACCGCCATCGAACACGTGGTGTATGTGAGCGTGGGCGACTTGGAATCGGGCGGCCATGCGTCGACTCCCGGCAATGCCACGAATCAGTTGGAGCTGTACACGTCGCTGGTGCCGCACTGGCGATCGCTGTGGTGCGCCTACCGTACGAACGCGCCGCGGCCGGGGCCTTCGCGCAGTTACTACCAGCAGGAGACCAAGTGGTCGTGGGAAAACATGATGGATGAAATGGCCGAGGCGGTGGGCATCGATCCGGTGCAGTTCCGGCTCATGCACATTACACGGCCCAAGCCGGGGAACCCGCGCTATCCATACGATTCATTTCCATCGGTGGAGGTGCTGGAAGAGGGCGCGAAGGCATTCGGATGGGAGAAGCGGAATCCCGTGCCAGGCGGCATGTCCGGAAGATTCAAGCGCGGATTCGGCGTAGGCATGTCGCAACACCACGGCGGCTTGATGGGGTATCACGAGGGCGAAGAAGCCTTCCCGAGATTGGCGGCGGCCAGAGGCGCGGCGGTTTTCGGCACGGAACTGGAATTGACCGCCGACGGTTTTGTGACCATGAAGGTGGCGCTTCCGGACAGCGGATCGAATGCCGCTACGGCGCTGGCGCATCTCGTGGCAGAGATGCTGGGCTTCACGACAAGAGACCGCATCCGGCTGATTTGGGGCGACACCGACATGGCACCTTCGAGCGATGAATGGTTCGGCGGCAGAACCATAACGCTGCAAGGAGCGGCCATCTGCAGCGCCGCCGACAAGCTTCGGAAAGACCTGCTGCAACGCGCGGCCGGTGTCTTAAAAGTCGATTCGGGTAAGCTGCAGGTACGGGATGGGGTCATCTCTTCGACTGAGGATTCCAAGAAGACTACGACCTTTGCCGCGCTCGTGAAAACCAACGGCGGCGCGATCCAGATGACGGGCCGGGGCGTTGCCGGCGGGGAACGAACCGGACAGAACAAGGGCGTAGGCGCCTGCTTCGTCGAGGTCGAAGTAGACACCTGGACGGGTGACTGGCGATTTATCCGGGCTGTATATCCGCATGACACAGGCCTGGTCATTAACCCCCTGGTGGCAGAGGCCGATATGGTCGGGTCACTGGTAGAGAGCACTCAAGTGGCTACGGAAGCGATTCCGTGGGACCGCGAGTTTCCGGGAACGCGGCATTATAGCGTCGGGTATCTGTCCTACCGGCTTCCGACCATCATGGACGTCCCCAAACAGACGCAGCTCTACATCGATAGTCTGGAGCCTCGCTGGTTCTACGGCGTGAAAAGTTTCAGTGAGACCAGCATCGGGGCCGTGCCAGGCGCGCTCGCCAACGCCATCTACAACGCGTGCGGCGTACGAATTCGAGAGCATCCGATCACCAGGGAGAAGATTATGGCCGGGCTGCGGGCCCAGGGGAGGCGGGCATGAAAGAAATCTCCATTTACCGGCCCACGACAGTGGATGAAGCGATCCAGCTACTGTCGAAGCATGGAACGGAAGCCGGGGTCTATGCCGGCGGGACCGACCTCCTCATTCGACTCAAGAACCGGCTCAAGCAGGCGCCGACGTATTTGGTCGATATCAAGAAGATCGACAACCTCCGCTACATCAAGGAAGATGCGCAGGGGGGCGTGGCGATCGGTACGGCGACTAAGTTGTCGGAACTGGCGGAGTCCGAGTTACTGCAGAAGAAATATCCGATGCTGGTGCAGGCCATTAACATGATTTCATCGCCAGAACTGCGCAACGCGTCGACACTGGGTGGGGATCTGTTGCAGGAGGTTTGGTGCCAGTATCTGCGCGGGGGCTATTCCTGCTGGAGGAATGGCGGATACATCTGTTATGGGGCTATCGGCGACAACAGTTATTACCACTCCGCGATGGGAGGGCGTTTGTGTTACGCGGTGTATCCCGGCGACGCTGCGACCGCGCTGATTGCGTTCGACGCGAGAGTCAAGCTGGCGACGCCTGGCGGGGTGAAAGAGTTGTCGGTGGAGCAACTGGTGCCCGGCGACATGATGGTGGATGGTCGAATTCAATCGCATGTGGTGCGGTTCAATGAAATTCTTACTGAGGTGGTGATTCCGTCGCCTAAAGCGGGGGTGCGGGCGTCGTTTGAGAAGCTGAGGCCGCGGGGGGTCTGGGACTTTGCGATGGCTTCGCTGGCGATGAGTCTTCAGGTTCGCAGCGGAACCATTGAAGATGCGCGCGTGGTGTTTGGGGGGATATCGGGGAAGCCGCTACGCGAAAGCAATGTGGAGAGTTTTCTCAGCGGGAAGACGCTGGCTGCGGATCTGAGCGATAAAGCGGTTTCGATTGCGCTGGCGAATGCTGCGCCGCTTAAGTACAACTCGACCAAGATCGATATGGCCAAGGGGCTGTTGGCTTCTGGACTGGGGAAACTGAGTGCGGTTGCGTAGGCGATTCGCCGCGGCGCGGTAAAACCAGCGACCTATGCGATGCATTGAGGGCATACTGTTGGAGCCTGTCGGGTGCCTTGCGGAGTTTCCAGCGGAACCGTTTCATGAGATTGCGGTTCGACTGTTCGGTGGGAGGAAGAAAGCTAGCAAGTCGGGCAGCCGGACTTATTGGCACTTGCTCAATCTAATTGAACAGGCGAGTCGGGAACTAAGTCGATCCGAATGGGAAACAGTTGAGGCGCTCGAAGTTCAGTGTGTCGACGGTGCTAGCGTATATGACGATGTCGTGCCTGCTCTCTCGGAACTTAAGGCGATGGGGACCCGCCTGTTGCTGGCATCGTCGCTTTCGAGCGCGGCGATCACGCACTTTTTGGAGCGCTGGATGCCGCGCGACATCTTTACGGCGGTTTGGAGTCGAGATACTGCAGGAGGCATCAAAGGCTTGCCTCTGCGATGCGCTCTCGATTGCGGCTCTCTCGACCCGGAACGGACGATGTTTCTCACGGATACGGCAGAGGGCCTGAAGGTCGCGAACAGCGTCGGCGTTCACTCGATTCTGATGATGAACGATCCGGACGAGGCGAAGCGACTTGCTATGCACGACCCTGCGGGAGGGATAGTCTCAATGTACGAACTGCCGGATTTTGTCCGCCTCTTAGCAGCCAGAAACGCGTAAGTCATGCAGCCAATCAAGGAAGGCACCGAACTCAACCGTAGTCTTGGGCTGTTCGACTCGACCATGATTGTGGCGGGGTCCATGATCGGGTCGGGAATCTTTATCGTCGCAGCGGAGATGTCGCGACAAGTCGGGAGCGCCGGGTGGCTACTGATGTCGTGGGTTATTACTGGCCTGCTTACCATCGCGGCGGCGCTGTCATATGGCGAATTGGCCGCCATGATGCCCCAGGCGGGCGGCCAGTATGTCTACTTGCGCGAGGCCTGGTCGCCGCTCTGGGGGTTCTTGTATGGCTGGACGCTATTCCTGGTGATCCAGACTGGCACGGTGGCGGCTGTGGCCGTTGCCTTCGCGCGCTATCTCGGCGTGCTGTGGCCGCGCATCTCGGAGAGCAACTATCTGATTGCGCCGATCCATATTTCGACCACTTACGCCGTTTCGCTGTCTACTGCCCAGTTAGTTGGGATATTGCTCATAGGGTTACTTACGTGGAGCAACGCCCGCGGCATCCAGTACGGTAAGATCGTACAAAATGTTTTCACTTCGGCGAAGATTGGGTCTCTAATAGGCGTGGTTCTTGTCGGTCTTCTGATCGGCTGGAGCGCCGATGCCGTCAGGGCCAACTTCAGCCACCCGTGGACGCCGCAAGGATTTACTGCCGTGGCGCCGGGGATTACGCCGGAGACACTCATGGGACTGATCATCGCCATCTGTGTGGCCCAAGTGGGTTCGCTCTTTTCGGCAGACGCCTGGAACAATATCACGTTCACCGCCGGTGAGGTCAAGAATCCGCGGCGCAACGTTCCCCTCTCGCTGGCCGTCGGAACGATGATCGTGATCGGACTGTATACCTGCGCCAACCTGGCTTACGTCGTGGTCTTGCCGTTGGAGCGGGTGCAACACGCGTCGTCGGATCGAGTGGCGGCGGCTATGCTGGAAGCAATATTTCCGTCGGCGGGCGCTGCCATCATGGCTGCGGCGATCATGGTCTCGGCATTCGGATGTATCAACGGCATGTTACTCGCCGGCGCGCGTGCTTATTATGCCATGGCACGCGACGGCTTGTTCTTTCGCCGCGCCGCTAAGGTGAATCGCGCGCATGTGCCGGGGGCTTCGTTGGCGATGCAAGGAGGGTGGGCGGCATTTCTGGTCTTGATGCGAACTTATAGACCTTCCGAACGGTCTTATGGGAACTTATACAGCGACTTACTGAATTATGTGATTTTTTCTGCGCTCGTGTTTTATGTCCTTACGATTGCTGGGGTGTTTCGGCTCCGGTCGATTCGCCCGGACGCGGAGCGGCCTTATCGGGCGTTTGGATATCCGGTAATACCGTCGCTATATATATTGAGCGCTGCCGTTATTTTGGTTGTCTTGTTCATTTATCGTTCGGCTACGACGTTGCCGGGACTCGGGATTGTGCTGGTCGGCGTGCCGGTCTATTTTGCGTTCCGACGGAGTGCACAGTATAGGTGACGGAAAGCACCGCTCCCTTTGGCACGGCTCGGTAAAACACCGGCGTTACGGTTTCTTTGGTGTTGCAACTGGAGTCACTTGAACTCCTTCGCGCGCCGTGTCGCCAGGATTGGTCATGATCGAGTCGCCTTCGTGAAGGCCGCTCAGTACCTCGATCCGGTCGCCGTAATCCCGGCCGACCGCGATCTTTTGCATGTGGACCGTGTGGTCGGGGCGCACCACGGCCACCTGAGTACCATCGGCGCGGACGATTAGGGTGTCACTGGGGATCAACACTGGCGGGTCTTCCCGGGAGCTGCTGAAGTCGACCTGCGCGTACATACCGGGCAGAAGTGCGCCGTCGGAATTGGGCACCTGAACTTCCACCAGCAGGGTACGGCTGTTGGGATCGAGCGCGTTGGAGGTCCTTGTAACCGTGCCGGCGAACGTGCGGCCGGGCCTGTTGGTGACACTTAGGTGCGCCGGCTGGCCGGGGCGGATGGAGCTGGCGTTCGTCTGCGGAACATTAATGTAGGTCCGCAGCGTGTTCGTCTGCGCGATGCGGAATAGCAGCGTGCTACCGGTAGTTACCAGAGCGCCGGCATCCACATTGCGAACTGTGATCACTCCATCGAAAGGCGCCTTCACTACGCGGTAGCCCTGCATTTCATTCAACCGCGACACATTGGCCTCAGCAGCCGCGATGTTACTGCGTTGCGCGGCGATGGCTTTCTCCAGTGCCTGCACGTTGGCTACTTGCGCCTGGTATTGGGCCTGGTAGTTGTCATTGTCCTGTCGAGAGACGACACCTTGGGAAGACAACTGCTTCCACCGGTCTGCTGTTACTTTGGCAATGCCCATGTTGGCCTTCCCCTGATCGAGATTCGCCAGTGCCTGTTGGAGCACCGCCTGAGACTGGTCGACGGCCGCCTTCGCCTGGCGAACCTGGTCGTCGAGTTCGGGCGCTTCAATTTCGGCTAGCGGTTGGCCGGCGCGGACGCGATCGCCTATGTCGACGAGACGCCGCTTAATGTAGCCGTCGGCGCGCGCCAGGATGGGAGCTTCCGCCACTGCTTCAATGTTGCCGGGAAGCACTAATTCGCTGCGTTGTGAGGGGCGCTCCACCTGGATGACTTCGACACGCGGAAGAGACTGCTCGAACTGTTGCGCCTCGCCCTGTATGAGGGCCTGACGTTTGCGAAGCGGAATATAGCCAGCGAAGAAAGCGGCCACGGTGAGGATAGTTAACCCCAGTACGATTACCGTGATGGTAAGGCCGGATGGACGCCAGAGCTCCGTGGGAGAGACGCTGTGCGCGCGAGTCTGCTGCTCCCGAAGCTGCCGGCGGAGGTCTTCGTTCTCCCGGAGGAGGCGTTCTTCGGCACTGTGCGCGAGGTCGATATCGCCGGGTTCGGAGGGATTCGGATTCAGGGGTCGCATGGGTATCAGAAGCCCTCGACGCTGCCATTCCAACGCGGTTCGAGCGAGCCTTGCTGCTCCTTTTCAGCGAGCCGGCGCTCGTGATCGATGGGAGGTCTGCTGCGCAAATAGCTATAAATGATGGGGACAACAAACAGGGTGGTAACGGTGGCGAACATCAGGCCACCGATCACGGCGCGTCCCAGCGGCGCGTTCTGCTCTCCGCCTTCGCCCAGGCCCAGAGACATGGGAAGCATGCCCAGCACCATGGCGGTCGCCGTCATCAACACCGGGCGGATGCGCGCGTATCCGGCGGAAAGCATCGCTTCACGCGCCGAATCGACCACCATTCGCTCGTCGTTGGCGAACGTCACCATGAGGATGCTGTTGGCGGTGGCCACGCCGATGCACATGATAGAGCCCATCAACGAGGGTACGCTCAACGTGGTTCCGGTGACAAATAACATCCAAAGGATTCCGGCGAGTGCGCCCGGCAGCGCGGTAAGGATGATGAACGGGTCGAGCCACGATTGGAAATTCACGGTCATCAGCAGATATACCAGAACCACGGCGAAGGCCATGCCCAAGCCCAGGCGGAAAAACGACGATTTCATTGTATCGACCTGGCCGCGTAGCGAGAAGGTAGTGCCTCGGGGCAAATGCGGCTCGGCCTCGCGCATGATTTTTTCCACCTCCGCGCCGACACCGCCAAGATCGCGCCGGTCGACGTTGGCATAAACATCAAACACCGGCCACACGTTGTAATGGTTGACAATCACGGGGGCATAGTCGCGTTGCATGGTTACGAGGTTGGAAAGCAGTTGCGCGCTGCCCCCAATCGCGCCCGGATTGGCGTACGCGGGTGAGGCACCATTCGGCGATGCGCCCACGGAAGCGTTTCCCCCTCCGGAAGTGCCGGCGAGCGACCCTGGCGTAGTGCTGTTGACTGCCGTGGTCGCTGCTGAAATCGGCGTGCGGAGCAGGGCGTCCAGAGTATCGACACGGTATTGTGGGGTCTGCACGCCCACGTTGTAACTGACGCCGTTGTTCCAGTTCACCCAAAAATTCGGCGCTATCGAGCCGTTGCCACTCAGAGAGATCAGCAGGCTGCTGGTGACGTCGCGCTGAGTCATACCGAACTGGGAAGCTTTCACGCGGTCGACGTTCAAACGGATTTCGGGTTGATCGATCACCTGGTGCACGTGCACGTCGGCGGCGCCGGGGATGCACGCAATCTTCGCGGCCAGCGTTTGGGCAATCTTGTAATTGGCTTCGGCGTCGCGCCCGACCACCTGCAGGTCGATGGGCGCCGGAAGGCCGAAGTTGAGAATTTGCGTGGTGATATTGGCCGGCTGGAAGAAGAAGGTCATGTCGGGAAACTTGTCGCGCAGGCGCTTCCGCAGCAAGACTTCGTAATCGCGAACCGAGCCGTGCTTCTCTTTATTGAGCGAAATCAACAGCTCGCCATCGGCGCTGGAGATGGTGGGAACATCTCCCTGTGCCAGGCTGGTCCAACTATTGGGAACTCCAATGTTGTCCAGGACCATTTGTATTTCATTGGGCGGGATAACCTCGCGGATTTCGCGATCGACAGCCGCGAACCGCAGTTCGGTTTCTTCGATGCGCGTGCCGGCCGGCGCCCGAAGATGAAGCCGCATTTGTCCGGAATCCACATCCGGGAAAAAATCCTCGCCCACCAACCAGACCAAGCCCAGCGAAACCACCGAGAATGCCATGAAGGCGGCGAGCACCGGTCCGCGGTGCCGCAATGACCAATCCAGCAGGCCGATGTACCGAAAACGGAGTTTCTCAAATAACGCGTTGAACAGGTAGTGGAGACGCCAGATCAATCCTTTGCCGCCGTGTGTTTCTCCTTCATCGCCCTGCTGGTACAAGTCGGCTTCGGACTCGAGCAGATAAGCCACCATGGTGGGAACCAGAGTGCGCGACAAAAGATAGGAAGCCGCCATGGCGAAAACTACCGCCATGGCTAGAGGCGTGAATAAGTAGCGCGCCGTTCCAGTCAACAGCAATACTGGGACGAACACGATGCAAATCGCCAGCGTGGAAACAAAGGTCGGAATCGCGATCTGCGCCGTCCCATCGATGACCGCGCGCACCAGCGGTTTACCCATGCCGATGTTCCGGTGGATATTCTCGATGGCTACCGTGGCATCGTCCACCAGGATGCCGACGGCCAGCGCCAGGCCGCCGAGCGTCATGACGTTGATGGTCTGTCCCATCAGGCTTAGAATGCACAGCGAGGAGAGGATCGAGAGCGGGATTGAAATGCAGACAATGAGAGTGCTGCGCCAACTTCCCAGGAACATCAGGATCATCAAGGCCGTGAGACCGGCGGCAATCAAAGCTTCGCGCTCGACACCTTGGATCGAAGCCAGTACGAACACCGACTGGTCGCCAAGAGCAGTCACCTTTAGTTCTTCCGGAACTGTCAAAAGGACCCGCTTCAGCTCACGCTTGACGGAGTTGACGATTGCCAGCGTGGAGGCCTGGCCGGTGCGGTTCACCGTCATCATGACGCCGCGCGATCCGTTGGTGCGGACGATGTTGGTTTGAACGGAAAAACCATCGCGCACCTGCGCCACGTCCTTGATAAATACGGTTGCGCCATTTACTGTCTTGATCGGTAGGTTATTTAAGTCATCCAAAATTTCCGGGCTGCTGTTGACTCGGATCTGATACTCCTTCGCGGCCAGCTTGGCGGTACCTGCCGGCAGAATGAGGTTCTGCAGATTCAAGGCGTTCGAGACATCGATGGGCGCGAGCTGTTTGGCGTAGAGTTCGTCGAGATTCAGATCGACCATGACCGAGCGGCTCTTACCGCCGAACGGATAAGAGATGTTGGCGCCCTGGACGGTTGCGAGAGGAGTTCGGATGAAGTTATTGCCCAGGTCGAACAGATCCTGTTCGCGCAGGGTTTTACTCGACAGGCCGAGCTGCAGGATTGGCACGCTTGCCGCGTCGTATTTGAAGACGTTGGCCGGAAACATTCCGGGCGGCATACTACGAACAGCGCTCTGCGCTTGGGAGGTTACCTGCGCCACGGCCATATCCACGTGAACGTTGGGATGGAAGTAGACGCGCACCACCGCGATGCCGTTGTACGACTGCGATTCGATGTGCTCAATGTCGTTTACGTTCGAGGTGAGGCCACGCTCGAAATTCGTGACGACGCGCTTTTCCATCTCCTCCGGCAGCAGGCCGGTATATTGCCACACCACGCTCACAATCGGAATGTCGATGTACGGGAAGATGTCCACCGGCATGGTAACGATGGCCGTGACACCTAAAATGGCGATGAGAATCGCCATGACGACGAACGTGTAGGGGCGGCGGAGAGCGAGGCGAACGATCCACATACTGGGGTGTCCCTCAGAGACAGTACGGAGAGCAGTATACCAGCGGGGGTTAATTAGGGCGTATAGCCCGGAGTGGCTAGTAGACTGATCCGGTCATTTCGTTAATCATGCAAAAGCCCGCTCCCTTCGGCCACATCTCAGTAAAGCTATTCGTAAAATGCGGGGGACTTTTTGAGCTTGGCGTTGGCGGTGAAATCGTGCTGAATCCAGAACTGGGCGCCGGTTTGCTTCAAGAACGCCTCAATTGCCGCCCGGGATGCCGCGGTTTGATCGCGGTTGAATTCGGTGAGAGGGATCAGGTTTAGCTTCCGCTCTTCCGGATAGTGGTAAAGATCGCCGCTCAGCACGACGGGCCCGGTTTTCGCCAGCTTTACATACAAAACTTGATGACCGGGCGAATGTCCGGGAGCGGCTTTAATCACCACGGTTCCGTCGCCGAAGACGTCGTGATCATCCTTGGTAATGAGTATGGTCTTGCTGTTCTTGAGGGCGCTGAAGTTGGCCGGCTCCGTTCTTGGCGATGGCGGGTCGGCAAACATCGTGTCCCGTTCGGACTTTCGCACCAGCCAGGTGGCGCTGGCGAACAGGTTGGAGTTGCCAACGTGGTCCCAGTGAAAGTGGGATAGCGTCAGATAGGTGATTTCACCCGGCGCGTAACCGGCCTCGGACAGTTGGGAGGTCAGAGTCCTGGTGGAGGTTGCGTATCGCAATGTACCGGGAACGCCGGGTTTGAAGCTGCTATCTGGAACCGCACCTGTGTCCCAAATCATGGTTCCCCTGGGATGAACCACCAGGAAGCAGGCCACGGACATCACGCTCGTGGTTAATTGCTCCTTTTTGAGTTGGTAGGGTGAGGTGTCGGGAATGTTCAAGCTGCCGCAATCGAATACGTACAGTCGTACGGACTTTGGAGGCGGGACCGCGGCTATCAGCATCGATGTTGCTGCCGCGAACATGAGGGCGGTGAATAGTAAGCGTTTCACAATGTGGGCAATGCTATCGCTGCCCGCGGATGGGTGTCAAGCCGCACTTCACACGATATCTTTACAAGACTTTTACCTCCGCTTGCGCTCTTCGTCAGTCTAGTTAGTGGAGGGCAGAGAGACATGACATACGCACTGAAAACATCACGGCAAGAGACCGAAGAAGTGAAGCGAATGACTTTCGGACCGGTCGTTGCGGTTATTGCCGCGACAGACGCCGCATTCGTGTTCGGTCTTGTGGCGATGCTGAGCTGGGAAGAGAGTGTCGTGGCTATTCTTGTTGCCATTGCACTCGCCGGCGGCTCGGCGTTCACAGTTCGGGAACTGCGGCGTTTGGAAAAAGAGAGTGGCCGCTAGGGATTTATGAACACTACCACGCCGTCACCGCGAAACACCAAGTCGGCCGCAGCCTTTTTCCCGGCAGCGTCTTTACGGCTCTCTACGCGTCCAAAAACAACGGCCCAGCGATCATAGTCACTGCTGCCGAAGCGGAATTTGCCAAGCGTGGTGTGCTTGCGCATTTCGGTGAGCTTGCGAGTTATGGCAATGCCGTCCAGTTGGAAACTGCCGGGCGCCCGGGGACCATCCTTGGCATCTTCGGCGAGCCACAGCGCAGGAGGAGTTGCCGATGGGGCATCGCACGCTTGTTCGGCGAGCCAACTGCCATCTTGCCGGAACGAGTAGCGGCCCATCACGGCCTCCGCCTTGCCCTCGTGGGCCGGCAGGTCATGCAGGACTTCGCAAACGGTGAAGGGGACGATGGGCGCATCTTCAGCCGGTGCAGATGCGCAGGCGAACGACGCCGCCACCAAGTACAACAATCTTCGCGGCCCAGACATACCCTTGAGGCAAGGAGACTAACAGCAAATAGCCTACCGCAAAATATCGGGGCACACTACCGCTGCTTTTAGTTACGGTTCTGCAGCCGGCGCCGCGCAGGCCCGAACGCGCTTCCTACGCCGATGACGCCGCCCGGAAGGGCGACGGCAGGCCGGAAAGCCTGGCCTACCGGGGCAGGCTCTTTAAGAATTCCGCTGCTACTTCGGCGGGCGGACGGTGTTTGCCATCGACCTGATAATTGAGCTCGCGCATACGGGTGTCCGACAGGCGGCCGGAGAGTTGGTCGAGGGCTCCGCGCAAGCCGGGATAGTGATCGAGCGTGGCCTCGCGGACGACAGCCGCACATTCATACGGCGGGAAATAGCGGCGGTCATCTCGTAGTACGGCGACATCGAGGACGGAGATGAGTCCATCGGTTGAATTTGCTGCCACCATGTCGACTTTACGGCTTTGGAGGGCGGCGTAAAGCAACCCCAAGTCCATGGTGACCGGGTCGCCGTTCAAGCGCAGATGATAAGTGGCGAGCAGGCCGTCCAATCCATCGGGGCGCTGGCTAAATTCGTAACCCATGCCGAGCCGCCACGGGTGGGCGCTGGCGGCCTCGGAAAGAGCCGCTACCTTTTCGTCACGGCGCACCACCATGGCGAACGTGTTGTTGAAGCCGAGCGGCGCAAGCCACGCCATCTGCCATTGGCGGTGGTAGGCGTCGCGGACGGCATCGAAGACTGCGCGCGGTTCGGGCAAGATCGACTGCTTCAGAACCTCGGTCAGCGCCGTGCCGGTGTATTCGGGATACAGGTCGATGGAGCCTCCCTTGAGCGCCTCATGGGCCAGCATGGTCCCGCCCAGATCCAGCTTACGGACCACCCGCGCGCCCAACTTCGTCTCAATCTGCTGCGCGAAGATCTCTCCCAGCAGCACTTGCTCGGTGAAATTCTTGGACCCTACGACGATGGTGTTCCGGTTGGAACAAGACGCCAGCAGAAGACTCAGGCACGCGACAATCGCTTTTCGATCCATTCCAATCCTTCGTCCGCCACAAGCGCCATGACAGCGGCGGGAACCGCGCCCGCCAGTATGGTGGTGTTATCTACCGTGGCGATGCCGCGAAAAATAAAGACCCCCAAGCCGCCCGCGCCGATGGCCGCGGCGATGGTGGCGGTTCCGATGGTGGCCACCGTGGCAATCCGCAAACCCGCGAGAATCGCGGGAACCGCCAGGGGGAATTCCACGTGCCACAGAATCTGGTTGCGGGTCATGCCCATGGCAACGGCCGACTCACGCACCGCCCGATCCACACCAAGAATTCCTAGCAGAGTATTCCGCAGAATCGGCAACAGTGCATAGAGGCACAGGGCAATGATGGCGGTATGCTGGCCGATGCCGCCGATGAACGGCAGAGGCAGCAGGAAGCCGAACAACGCCAAACTAGGGATGGTTTGCACCACGTTGGCGAAGCCGAGCATCCAGCGGCGCAGGCTGGCGAAGCGAGTGAGTGCGATAGCGCCGGGAACCGCCAGCGAACCGGCTACCCCGATGGCGATGAGCACCAGCAGCAGATGTTCCCCCGAAAGAGAAAGGATCTCACCGGCCAGGCGTTGGTTCATTCTGTCTTCTCCAATCCTCTTCCAATCCTGCGAGAAACAATCGGGCCTCCTCCGTTCGTGCGGCCAGAAAGCCGACGGGATCGGCAATCACATCGATGGCGCCGTCTTTCAAGAGCACGATGCGCGTGCCCAGCATCAACGCCTCGCGTACGTCATGCGTAACGAACAGCGCGGCCTTGCCCACCGCCGACCGCAACGAGAGAAACTGTTTTTGCAGCTCCAGACGGGTGATGGGGTCAAGCGCTGCGAAAGGCTCGTCGAGCAGCAGGAGGGGCGGATCGGCGGCGAGGGCGCGCGCTATTCCTACGCGCTGCTTCTGGCCTCCGGAAAGCTGCCGTGGATAGCGCGGGCCGAACTCCGACGCGGGCAGGCCGACCATATCGAGCAACAGCCGCACGCGCTCTTCGATTACCGGCGGCTCCCAATTCTCGAGCTCCGGAACCAAGCCGACATTCGCGCTGACGGTCCAATGCGGGAACAGGCCGCCCTCCTGGATCACATAGCCCATGCGGCGGCGCAGTTGGATGGGATCCCATTCGGAGGCGGGTTTTCCTTGAAACCGGATCTCGCCACCGGCCGGTTCGATGAGGCCGTTGACGCATTTGAGCAGCGTGGTCTTGCCGCAACCGCTGCGGCCCAGCAGCACGACCGCTTCTCCCTGCCTCACTTCGAGGTTGATGTCGCGGAGAATCCACCGCTCGCCGATCCGGCACGAGAGATTGCGGATTTCCAAAACTACGGCTGAATCGGCGTTGGGCATCAAAGCTAGTACTGCGTGTCCGAGCCGTGCGAAGGATCGGACATGTGGCTATTGTAGAGCGTCCGCTCCTTGACGCGGACCTGGCTAATGGTCACAGATTGGCGGTCGGGTCAAGGCTGCGCCAGAGATACCAGCTGGCTACGGTGCAGTAGGGGTGCCAGCGCTCGGCAAGGTTTTCGATTTCCTGCGGTTTGGGCAGGTCGCTTAAGCCGTAGGCCTTGCGGATGGCGGCGCGGATTCCCAGATCGCCGCTGGGCAGAACGTTGGTTCGGCGGAGAGCGAAGATCAGGAACATGTGCGCCGTCCACACGCCAATGCCCTTCACCTTGGTGAGCCGCTCGATCACTTCTTCGTCCGCCAACCCGTCGAGCTCTTCGAACACGACATGCCCGTCGCGCGTGTGGCGCGCCAGGTCGCGGATGTATGCGGTCTTCTGGGCCGAAAGCCCTTGCGCCCGCATACGCGCCGGCCGTAGCTTGAGGATGTTCGCGGGCGTGAGCCGTCCGCCAGCGGCCTTCGCCAGGCGGCCGAAGATAACACTCGCCACACGGCCGCTCAACTGCTGGTACACGATGGACCTAACTAGCGTTTCGAACTCCGGCTCGCGGAATTCGATGCGGTAATCGCCTACCAGGTCGATAATGCCGCCCATTACGGGGTCGGACCGGCGTAGGTGGAGGATAGCTTGTTGCATGATCGAAACACACGCGAGCGCGAATGCGTCATATCATTGTATCGGGATGAGACGGCTAGTCGTATTTGCACTCGGCACGGCGCTGCTGGCCCAGACGCCGCCGAAGAAACCTGCTACGGAGGATTTGCCGGCGCCGATTGAGGTGACTGTGGATGTTGTGAACATCCTCACTTCCGTCCACGACAAACGCGGGAGCCTGGTGGGCAATCTGAACAAGGACGATTTCACGGTCCTGGAGAATGGCCAACCGCAAACCATCAAGTACTTCACTCGCGAGACGGACATCCCGCTCACTATCGGGTTGTTAGTGGATGTGAGCGGCAGCCAGGCTAACCTGATCGGGATCGAACGCGATGCCGCCAGCCAGTTCTTTTCCAAGGTGCTGCGCAAGAAGGACGAAGCCTTTCTGATCATGTTTGGCGAGGAAGCCGAACTGCTGCAGGATTACACTGGCTCTGCCCGCCTGCTGAAGGAGGGATTGAACCAGTTGCGCGTAAGCTCTGGGGTGACCGGACTGCATCCGGGTCCTGTGCCGACGGCCGGCCAGCCGCGCGGCACGGTGCTTTATGATGCAGTCTATCTCGCAGGCCAAGAAAAACTACGTAGCGAGGTGGGCCGCAAGGCCATCGTTATCATTACCGACGGAGTAGACCAGGGGAGTCGGCTGACCCGGAGCCAGGCGATCGAAGCAGCCCAGAAATCCGATGCCGTAATCTATAGCATCTATTACGTAGACCCCACCGCGTACGGCCCCTTCGGCGGCGGTGGAGGCGGCGAAGCTGAGCTACGTCGGATGTCGGACGAGACCGGCGGCAGGGTCTTCAAGGTGGATCGCAAACACCCCTTGGATGAAGCTTTCCAGGAATTGCAGGACGAAATGCGCAGCCAATACGCCATCGGCTACACACCCACCAACGAGACAAAAGACGGCTCCTATCGTCGTCTCGAGGTCCGGATGGCGAACAAGGATCTGAAAGCCCAGGCGCGCAAAGGGTATTACGCGATCAAGCCCGGGAGCCAGTGAGCTCAGGGCGGCGGAGGGCGAAGTAGCTCTCCACCGCTTCGCGTAGCGGCGGCATCGGAGCGAGGCCGACCCGTTGCATCTTGGAATTGGAAAGCACCGAATACTTCGGCCGGCGCGCAGCGGTGCGGTACTCTCTCTCATTGGTCGGTAACAGCTCCGGCGTGAGACCGGCCACTTCAAAAATCATCCGGGCAAAAAGGAACCACGATATGGGCGTGTCGCCGCCCACGTGGAAGATGCCGGACTGACCGCGATCCACCAAGTCCACGGTGCGCGAGGCCAGGAGGGGGGCGAAGGTAGGAGAGGCGACGTGGTCCTCGACCACCCGGATGGGACGGCTGGAACCCGCCAGGCGCAGCATCAACTCGACGAAATTGCCGCGTGCGGTGTGCAGGCCGCCGGGGCCGAACACACCGCAGGTGCGCACGATCAGGACCCTGTCCAGGTAGGCCTGCGCGTAGAGCTCGCCCGCCAGCTTGGAGACGGCATAGGCGCTGAGCGGGTGAGTGGAGTGCTCCTCGGTATACGGCTGAGTGGCCTGGCCATCGAACACGTAGTCGGTAGAAAAATGCACCAGCCGGGCATCATTCTGGCGGCACGCCAAGGCAAGGTTCCGCACCGACAAAGCGTTTACCTGTAGAGCCGCGAGAGGCTCGGCTTCGGCTACATCCACCTGGTTGTAGGCGGCGGAATTGAAAACGATGTCCGGGTTGGCAGCCGCCAGCGCCGCCTCCACACGCCTGGCATCGGTGATGTCGAGCTGCGCTCGCTCCCATGTGGTGACGTCGTACCGGCGTGCTTGCAGCTCGCGCACTAGTTCGACGCCGAGCTGGCCCGCGGCTCCCAAAACTACGGCTCGTTGAGTCATCGGAAGCAGACAGCATATCGCAGGGCAGCGGGGGTATCCAAACTGCGAATGGGAACCCTTCTTTTTGACGGCCGCTTGCGCTGTGGTTTAGGATGCGACGCAAGAATCGATTCCCTTTGGGGGAGCGGCAACTGTGGTCATGTTCGGCGCTCTGCTGGCTACCGGGACACACACCTGCCCAAGAGCCAATTGGGCGGGAGGACTCCCTTTGGTCACGGTTTGGTAACACACCGCATCCCGAGCCAAAGCACCGGCAGCCAAGACCGCCGGCGTTACGAGCGCCGGTGCTGTGCAGCTTCGCGCGGGATAACCGTTTAGTTACGGTGCTCTAACGCACGGAAGAAGAGCTTCAGAGCCGTCTTTTGCAACACCAACGCCACACCGGCGCTGCCGGCCAAGGTGCCAACAATGACTAGCGCTTCCATACTATGTACCGCGCGGAACTGCCGGCATTCGGCTCAGAACCATCTTTGAGCCGATTTTCGCCGGTTTGCGCGTTCCTAATTAAAGAGGGAGAATGAAGCGCCTACTGGAGAGAATCGGTGAATGGTGGTGCATTAACGTGCACCGGTCGGCAATGTGGCCAGTAAAAGGTCAATACCGGTGCGCGGTCTGTCTCCGCCAATACCGGGTGAGCTTCGAAAACGCGACCGAAATCGAGCGTCCCAACAACGTATTTCCGATTACGCTTCGCTTGCCGGAGCCCGCGAGAGTTCGCGAAACAGCCAGGCCCGCGCCGAATTCCATTCCCGCTTAACGGTAGCCGGCGAAAGCTGCATTACCTCAGCGGTTTCCTCAATGGAAAGGCCAGCAAAAAAACGCAGTTCGACAATGCGGTTCTGGCGCGGATCCATGAGGGCAAGCTGTTCGAGCGCTTCGTTGAGATCCACCAGGTCCAGGTCGGTCCGATTGGCAACCGCCAGAGCTTCGTCCAGAGCCAGCTTCACCGCGCCCGAGCCACGTTTCTCAGCGTGGTGGGAGCGCGCATAATCCACCAGAATCCGGCGGATGATCTGGGCGGCAATCCCATAGAAATGCGCGCGGTTACGCCACTCCACATCCCGCTGGTTCACCAGTTTCAGGAACGCTTCGTGCACCAGCGCTGTGCTTTGCAAGGTGTGGTCGGGGCGCTCCCGGCGCAGGTATGCGGAGGCCAGGCGGCGGAGTTCCCCATACACCAGCGGCATCAATTCTTCGAGTGCGGCCTGGTTTCCGGTACTCCAGCTCACTAATAGCTGCGTAACATCGGCCGTGGATTTGGGAGACATGGACTGCCCTTTCGAATTATACCGAGTCGGCATTTTTTTTTGTTACGGTGAGCCGAAATTATGGACCAGTACGCGTTAACCGATGGAAGCGAAACCGGCCTTTCGGAGGGGGTAGGAGCCAGACAGTTACGGCGCCTGCCCGGCCGGCCGCCGATCCGTCGAGCAGGGTATCCGGAGGAGAATCCTGGAATTGGCGGCTTTCTTTCTTCCGGCGCCTTGGCCTAAGGGTGTCCCCACACACCCGAAGTGGCCCAGGGCGCCGGAGGTACCCCACCCTGCAATTCTCAGCGCGACCGCGCGAACTTTAAATCGCATTGATCGAAAGATAACGGGGGCTGGCGGCGATTTGCGTTAATTCGGCGTGTAGGAAATCAGGAAGGGCCCCACTCCCTTTTGGTCACAGTTTCCTCTCGGTAAAAACAACGGCGGGTTTGGTGTAAGATCAGGGGACAAGCGGGGGACCCCCTTGTCCGCTGGGATATTCCGTGACCTCCGATCGCTGGCAAACTGTCAAGGATTTGATGGACGCGGCGCTGCGCGTAAGCCTCTCCGAGCGCGCCGAGTTTGTCGGTGAGCAGGCCCGAGAGGACGAGGAACTGCGTGCCGAGGTAATGTCCCTGCTCGCATCGCACGAGGACGCCGGGGATTTCCTGGAGTCGCCGCCGGTGCGGATTACGGCGCCGGAACAAGTGGTGGAGACCGAAGCTAGCCTGGCGGGCGAGCAGGTCGGGGCCTACCGCTTGATTCGCGAAATCGGCCGCGGGGGCATGGGTACGGTGTACCTCGGCATTCGCGCCGAGGACGAGTCGGGGCAACCGGTCGCGGTCAAGCTGATCCGGGAGGGCATGGAGAGCGATTTCGCTATCCGCCGCTTTCGCAACGAGCGGGAGATTCTGGCCAGGCTGGAACACCCCAATATCGCGCGGCTGCTGGACGGCGGCGCCACCACGCAAGGCTTCCCCTACTTCGTCATGGAATACGTGGAGGGGCAGCCGCTGCTTACGCATTGCCAGTCGCGCTCATTGGGTTTGCGCGAGAGGATTGGCATTTTCCTGCAAGTGTGCGCAGCGGTACACTACGCGCACCGGCGGATGATCATCCACCGCGATCTGAAGCCGAGCAACATTCTGGTCACCGCGGACGGAACACCCAAACTGCTGGATTTCGGCATTGCCAAAATGTTAGTCCCGGAGCCGGCCACTGGAGACGAGAAGACGCTGACGCAGATGCGCTTGATCACGCCAGCCTACGCGAGCCCGGAACAGTTCCGCGGAGAACCGGTAACGGTTCGCAGCGATTTGTATTCCCTGGGGCTGGTCCTTTGGGAGCTGATCTTGGGCCGGAGCTCGCGCCGCTCCGACGGCATTCGGTCTTTCGAGTTGCCGGAGGACACGAATGAGTTCTCGCGCCAGCTCTTGCGCAATGTCCGGAACGCGGTGCTCAAGGCGGTCAGGACCGATCCGCGAGAGCGTTATGAATCGGTGGAGGCGTTCGCCGCGGATCTGGAAATCGTCAGGGCGGGCGGCGAGGTTCCAGAGTACGGGCCGGCCGAACAACATTCGCGCGGGCCCGAGGTCCCGCAGCCGAACTCGATCGCGGTCCTGCCCTTCCAGGTTCTGGCGATGGATCACACCTCGGAAAACTACCTGGGGGTGGGCATCACCGACGCCTTGATTACGCGGCTGAGCAACGTGGGCCGGATTGCGGTGCGGCCTACGGGAGCGGTGATGCGGTTCTCGTCCACGGCGAGCGCGCTCGATGCGGGCCGCCAGCTCAACGTTCAGTACGTGCTCGAAGGCCGCATCCAAAAAGCCAAGGAGCGCATGCGGGTCACGGTGCAACTGGTGGACGTGCAGGCGCAGACGCCGGTTTGGGCAGATCATTTCGACGAACAGTTTGAAGACCTGCTAAAAGTGGAAGACTCCATTGCCGCGCGCGTGGCTCAGGCGCTGATTCCGCAGATGACGGGCGAGGAGAAAAGTGAACTGGCGCGGCGCGGGACCGCTAACCCCAAGGCGCACGAAGCCTACCTGAGAGGACGCTGGTATTGGAGCCGGTTTACGGAAGAGGCGCTACCGCACGCGCTGGTGCAGTTCACGGAGGCGGTGGCCGTAGACCCCGGGTACGCGCGCGCGCACGCTGGAATCGCCGACTATCACATCGCGCTCGGGATATGGGGGTTGCTGCCGCCCATGGAATCGTTCGCCGCGGCGATCGATTCGGCGCGCACCGCCATTAGACTGGATGGCAAACTCGCAGAGGCGCACGCTTCGCTCGGCCTGGCTCTGTGGATGCACGACGGGGATTTCGAAACCGCCACGCATCACCTGCAAATGGCCATGGCGCTCAACCCGGAGTCCGCGGCGGCGCACGATTGGTTCGGCCTGATCAACTCGGCGCGCGGCAAGGCGGAGATGGCGATCGCGTCTTTGGAACGCGCCCGCAAACTGGAGCCGCACGGCGCCATGTTCTGGGCGGACCTGGCTTTCTGCCACTACAACGCCCGTCAGTTCGAGGAAGCCATCGCTTCCTTTTATGGACCGCGGCAGGCCGGAGATGCATTGCCAGACCCGGCTCCGGTGGTGAACGGCGCGGTGCTGCCGCTGAGCCTGCTGGCGATCGGTGACGTTGCCCGGGCGGTGGCCGCGGCTCGGCGCCTGGTGGAGGTCAGCGGTCGCAACACGCTGGCTTTAGGGGCGATGGCGCACGCGGTATCGGCCGCCGGCGAACCGGATGAAGCTCGCGCGCTGCTGCAGGAACTGACCACCCGCGCGCGCGATTACTACGTTCCCGGGGTGGCGCTGGCGCTGGCCAACTTGGCGTGCGGGCGGACTACCGAGGCAATACGAAACCTGGAGCGTGCCTGCCATGACGGCGACCTCTGGACGATGTACCTGGCCCTCATGCCGGTTTGGGACCCCTTGCGACAACATCAGCGATTCCAACGTCTGCTCAAGAGCAAGGCATATCCAGCACGTGGCGCGCTGTGGACGGGTGTCGGTCAAGCGGCGCGGAAAGCGTCGCGGCGGGTTACCGGGCGGTGAGATAATCGGACACTAACGCGAACCGGGGGTACGAATGGCGATTGGCCTGAAGCCTGTGGACGTGGCGGTGATCGGAATGGGCGCGGCCGGCGGTGTGGCTGTGCTGCCGCTGGCGCAGGCCGGACTTAAGGTGGCGGGGATCGAAGCCGGCGCCTGGATGGACCCGCACAGCTTCAAGCCCGATGAGATCCACAATAATGTCCGTGGCCTGGTGACCACGGGGTCTAAGGTGCGGGGCGAGATTCCCACGTTTCGCACCAATGATTCCGCCGTAGCGCGGCAGGCGGGAGCGCACCCTATGATGAACGCCGTGGGCGGCACTTCGATCCACTACCACGCGCAGAGCTGGCGTTTGAACCCGTGGGATTTCCAGGTGCGCTCCAGGGCGATTCAGCGGTATGGCGCGGGTTCCATTCCGGCAGGCACTACCTTGGAAGACTGGCCGCTGACGTACGACGATCTGGAGCCCTTTTACGACCTGGTCGAGTACGAGGTGGGAGTGTCGGGCAAGGCGGGCAACCTTCAGGGCACGATAGACCCGCGCGGCGACATCTTTGAAGGGCCGCGCCGCCGGGAGTATCCGATGCCCCCGCTCCGCGACACGGACTTCACCGATCTCATGACGACAGCTGCCAGGAAACTCGGGTGGCACCCGTTCCGTAATCCGGCCGCGATCAATTCGCAGCCATACCGAGGTCGCGGCGCCTGTGCCTACCATGGCTACTGCGATCGGGGCGGTTGTCATGTGAACGCGAAGAATTCGACGGCCATCACCACCATTCCGGCGGCTCAGAAGACCAGAAATCTCACGGTGTTCGACCGGGCGCAGGTGACGCGCATTCTATCGGACGCCAACGGGAAAGTGACCGGAGTGCAGTACGTCCGCGATGGGAAGGAATACTTCCAGCCCGCCAAGGTGGTTCTGTTGGGCTCGTACACTTACGAGAACACCCGGCTGCTGCTGCTCTCGAAATCCAAAGCCTATCCCAACGGCCTTTCCAATAATCACGGCCAGGTGGGTAAACACTATTTCGGGCATTGGGACGCGCAGGCCGGCGTCGGCGTCACGGCGCTCTTCCCGTTCGATCTGAACACGTGGTACGGGGCGATCGCGCAAGGCGTGGCAGTCAACGATTGGGCCGACGATAACTTTGACCACGCGGGCCTCGGGTTCATCGGCGGGTACTGTCTGGAGGCGTATCACGAGCATCACCCCATCGCGTCGGGGGGCATGCCCACGTTCGGCAAAGCGCCGGCCTGGGGCTCGAAATGGAAAGCGTTTGTCCACGAGAATGCCGGCCGATTTACCGGGGCTTACCTGCAAGGCAACACGTTTCCTTACGAGAACACGTACATGGATCTGGATCCCGAGGTGCGCGATCCATTGGGCGACCCGGTTTGCCGCGTCACGAGCGGCACCAAGCAGAATGAGCCGGCGGCGGCGCGATTCGCGGTCGACAAGATGGAAGAGTGGTTCCGCGCTGCCGGCGCAATTGAAGTGATCAAAACGGTGGGCGGCGGGCCGGCCCTGTCTACGCATGCCTTCGGCGGGACTCGCATGGGCGACAATCGGGAAACCAACGTGGCAGACAAGTGGGGCTTCTCGCACGAAGCTCCGAATTTAGGCCTGCTGGGCGGATCGGTGATGGGGACCAACGGCGCGCGCAATCCCACACTCACACTGCAGGCGTTGGCTTGGCGGACAGCGGATCACCTGGTGAAGAATTGGAAGGCGATCGGCGGCTGAAACGGGAAGGCCGGCTGGTTGGAGGAAATTGCATGAAGAGCTTGATTACCGTGTTGGTGGGGTTCGCGGTGTCGGCTGCGGCGCAAACTCGGCCTGCGCTACCGCCGCCCGGTGGTAGCATTCTAGGTCCCGAAGGAAATCCGATGAGCGCGCGGAAGGACGGTCCGGCGGGACCGGTGCCCAAGATGGCGGACGGCAAGCCCGACCTTTCAGGCGTATGGTTTTCGCCGCGGACGGTGGACCCGGGCAAGCCCGCTATGCTTCCCTGGGCTGCCGCCCTCACCAAGGAGCGCACCGAGAACCACGCCAAGGGCGACCCGGAATCGCAATGCCTGCCGGCGGGTGTACCGCGGATGAATCCCTTCCCGTGGAAGATTGTGCAAACGCCTAAGCTGGTGGTGATGCTCTTCGAGGGGAACATTCACACGTACCGGCAAATCTTCCTGGATCGCGAGCACTCGAAAGACCTGGACCCGACCTGGTACGGCGAGTCTATCGGCAAGTGGGATGGCGACACGCTGGTGATCGACTCGATCGGCTTCAACGATAAATTCTGGTTCGATTTCGCCGGCCATCCGCACACCGAACAGTTGCACGTGATCGAGCGGTTTCGGCGGCGCGATTACGGCAATCTCGATATGGACATCACCATCGAAGATCCCGGCGCTTATACCGAACCTTGGAAGATCAAGCGGACTTCCCCGTTGATGGTCAAGGGCGAGATTCAGGAATACATCTGCAACGAGAATAACCAGGACGTGGAGCACATCGTCGGGAAGTAAGCGACCATTGCTCACCGCCATTACCCGCGCCGTCAGTCGGGCCATCCATCGCTGCGAACTGGGTTATCTGCCGCGAGAGCCGATCGACTTTTCGAAAGCGAGCGAACAGCACCGGCGGTATGAAGACTGCTTGCGCGAGTTGGGTGTCGCGGTACTATCGTTGCCTGCCGAGCCGGAGTTCCCGGACTCGATGTTCGTGGAAGACCCGGCGGTCGTAGTGAATGAGGTAGCGGTGATGACGCGGATGGGCGCGGAATCGCGGCGCGGGGAATCGGAGAGCCTGGCGGCGGCGCTGGCGCAGTACCGGCCGCTGCGGTGGATGCGTGAGCCGGCAACCTTGGAGGGCGGCGACGTGTTGCGGATCGGCAAGACGTTGTACGTGGGACTGTCGACGCGCACCAATCGGGCCGGTATCGGGCAACTCGAGGAAGAACTGCGCCCCTTCGGTTATGCGGTCCGGGCGGTTGCGGTGCGCGGCTGTCTGCATCTTAAGTCCGCGTGTTGTTCCCTGGGGGATCGGGCGATCCTGGCGACTCGCGAGTGGATTGACACGGCGCAGTTCGCGGGATTGCCCATCATCGAAGTGCCCGAGAGGGAACCACGGGCCGCGAACGTACTGGCGATCGGCGATACGGTTCTGGTACCGGCGTCGTTTCCGGAGACGGCGGGATTGCTCGAACAGATGGATTGGAAGGTGCGGACTTTGGATATCTCGGAGTTGATGAAGGCGGAGGCGGGGCTTACGTGCTCGAGTATTCTGATGGAGACTGAGCCGTAACACTTTGCCAAAAGCGCGGCAGGTCGGCGATGGAATCGAGCACAGCATACGGCTTGACTTCGACTTCGAGATCCGCGGGGCGAAACTTTCCGGTCCTTACGAGCGCGCCCTTCAGGCCGGCCGCTTGCGCGCCCCCGACGTCGGCTTTCACATCGTCGCCGATCATGAGGATCTCCTCGGCAGGTAGCCCCAGCCGTTCCACAGCTCCCTGAAAGAATGCAGGGGCAGGCTTGCCGAGCACCAGCGGCGTGCGTCCGGTGGCGTGTTCCAGGGCGGCCACAAACGGCGCGACATCGAGCGCAAGCCCGTCGGAGGCGAGCCAGTAGCGGGTCATGCCGAGGGCGATGAGCCTGGCTTCAGGGTTATGGTGCAGCAGGCGGAACGCGCGGTTGAGCGTTCGGTAATCCCACATATCTTCGAGGTCGCCGATCACCACGTAGGCGGCGCCGCGCTCCGCGGTGTCAGGGAGAATCGGCAGGCCGGCGAACTCCGAACGCGTGGAGGGGCGCAGGAACAATGCGATGTCTCCCGGCGGGTTGGCGCGCAACCATTGGGCCGCGACGGCCGCGGGTGTGTGAATTTCAGCTTCCGTTGCCTGAATACCGAACGAGCCGAGTTTCTCAACGAGCGCGGCGCGCGGCCGGGAGGTGGTGTTGGTTACGAACAGTTGGGGGATGGCCTGTTCCCTCACCCAGGCGACGGTTTCGGCTGCTCGGGCGATGGGCTGGTTGTGATGGTAAAGAACGCCGTCCAGATCAAAGAGAATCGCCCGCATCATGGCGCTTCAGCGTAGACGCGGCGGACAACGTTGGCGACCGGGCCCATGGTTTGCCAATCGGGATATTTCGTTTTGAATTCGGCGGTGAGCATCTTGGCGGCATCGTCCACCGACGTGCCTTGCCGTTTGAGGGCTAGGGCGCGTCCCTGAAGATCGGCGAGGAAGGCACGCTCCTTTCCGATGAGCGAGCCATCGCCGAGCGCGCCGTGGTCGGGCACTACGAAGCGCGGCTTCAAGGGTCCGAGCTGGTCCAGAATCGAGAGCCAGCCTTTCACGGTGGCGTCCGCATTGGGCATGTTGGGAACAATCTTGTTCTGCACGATATCGCCGGTGATCAGCGCGCTGTCGGGTTCCACGAAGATGAGCTCGTCACCCAGGGTATGTGCGGCGCCCAGCCAGAACAGACGTGCCGTGACGCCGCCGAGATCGAGCTTCACTTCACGATCGAAGACGATGTCGGGCGCGCGGAACTTCACATCTTGCAGTTCTTTCTTGAACTGGGGGTTGAAGCCGCGGAACATTTCGAGGAATTCCTCTCCGTGCTTTTCCAGTTCCTGCTGCTGCGCGGCGGGACGGATGATCACGGTTTGCGCGGGAAACGCCTGCTCTCCGGCAGCGTGCTCGGGGTGGAAATGCGTGGTGGTGAGATACAGGTTCGGGCCCTTAGCCAGCTTCCGCGCTTCGCGCACCACGATGGTTCCGTTGGGCACGCCCATGCCCGTATCGACGACGAGTGTTCCGCGGCTGCCCACTACAAACACGATGTTGGGAAAGCCGAGGATCGCATGGACGTGGTCGGAGACGCGCATGACCGCGTTTTCCGGGACGCCCTGCGGTGCCGGGGCATTCTGGGCGTGGAGGAATGGGAGCGCCAGCAGTGCAGACGCGGCGCAAGCAATCGCGGATGTGGAAGGCATTAGCGCTCTCGCCATGCCAAAAAAGATAGCACAATGCCACAGTTGTGGAATGTGAGCGCCTTCCGCGCCGGCGGGCCTGATGGCGTGGAAAGCGCCGGTTTTCGGCGGCCGGGGGACCAGAGCGTCCCATAGACCGGTGGCGTCGATTCTGGTTGCTGAAGATAGCATTGTCAACGGGGAATCCCCGTGTTGCAATTAGATGACAGGCAATACCTAAGCGAGAATCCATGGTGATTTTCTCGTGAACGAAATCCACTCTTCGACAATTGTTTACGGGCTCCTGCTCGCGCTTTGCGCTGTAGGATGGGCGCACGCCCTGCGGCGCCTCGCGGTTTGGCGGCGAAAGGAGCAGGCTCGGGAGCAGAATTACCGTTTGATCGACCAGCGCATCCGATCGGCGGAACAGGCGGCTGCGTTCGGCACTTGGGAATGGGACCCCGTTAGCGATATCTTCACGCTCTCCGCCGGCGCGGCCGAACTATCCGGGCTGGGTCCCCGGAGCATACAAGTCAATACCGACACGTTATACGCCACCGTGCACCCTGACGACCGGGCCGCCGCCAAGACCGCCAGGGAACGCGCCCTAGCGGAGGGCGGCGACTATGAAAACGAATATCGCCGAGTGTTTCCCGACGGCTCGGTGCGTTGGTATCGGAATCGCGGACATGTGGAATCGGCCGAGGATGTTGCCAAGCGTGTGGTGGGAGCAGTCATGGACATCACCCGCGAGAGAGAGGTTCTGGAGAGGCTGAATCGGAGCGCTGAGCGGATGCGCCTTGCGGAGATGGCGGCCTCGTTCGGGATTTGGGAAATGGATTTGGCGACCGGCATCGTCAAGGGGACGGAAGCCTGGGCGGCTCTCGAGAGCGTGGCGGATGCGAATGCGGGAAGACATGTAGATGAGGTGAGGCAGATTGTGCATCCGGACGATCGGTGGATGCTAGCAGAAGGCTCGGATCGCGCCTTCGCTACCGGCGAGCCGTACTCGGTCGAATTCCGGATCGTCCCCGAACCAGGCATCATCCGATGGCGGCGCAGTACCGCGCAAGTCCAGTTCGTGGATGGAAAGCCATCACGGTTGATCGGCGCCTCCATTGACATCACCAACGAGAAAGAGATGGTGGCGGCGGCGGAGGCAGCGAGCCGCGCCAAAAACGATTTTCTGGCCAGCATGAGCCACGAAATCCGCACTCCCATGAACGCCATCGTCGGAATGACCAGCCTTCTGCTGCAGAAGGACCTCGATGATGAGACGGCGGAGTTTGTCGAAACCATTCGCAGCTCTTGCGACGCTCTTCTCACGGTGATCAACGACCTCCTCGATTTTTCGAAGATCGAATCGGGCAAGCTTGACTTGGAAGACCAGCCCTTCGATCTGGTACGGTGCGCCGAAGAATCCGTCGACTTGCTGGCCGTCCGGGCTTCGGAGAAGGGTCTGGAACTGGCGGTGGAAATCGACCCAAACCTGCCACGCTGGATTCGCGGAGACATTACGCGACTGCGGCAGATCCTGGTAAACCTTGTGGGCAATGCGGTCAAATTCACGGCGGCCGGAGAAGTCCACCTCACGGTCAAACCATTTGGCGGCAGTTCCGAGAAACCATTCCTTCATTTCGCCGTTCGCGACACCGGTTGCGGAATCCCGGAAGCGGCCATGGACCGCTTGTTCCGGTCCTTCAGCCAGGTGGATGCGTCCACCACGCGGAAGTACGGCGGTACGGGGTTGGGCCTCGCTATCAGCAAGAGCCTTTCCGAAATCATGGGTGGACGCATTTGGGTGGAGAGTGAGCCGGAGAAAGGCTCGACTTTCCAATTCGTCATTCCGCTGCAAGCCGCCTCTGCCCAGGAATCGGCGCCTTTGCCCGATGCCGGTTGGTTGAGTAAAAGAGTGCTGGTTGTGGATGACAATGCGACCAATCGGCGGATCTATGAGTCGCAACTGAGGCATTGGGGACTGCAAAGCGTTTCGGTAGCGACGCCGCACGAGGCGATCCAATGTTTGCGGCAGCAGAAATTCGACCTCGCGTTGGTCGATTTCGAAATGCCCGAGATGAATGGCCTGGAACTGGCGCAATGGGTGGCTTCTATTGGCATTGCTCCTGAAATGCGCATCATCCTGTCCAGTTCATCCGGGATTACTCGAAGAGACGTGCTGGCGGATGGGTCCGACCAGCCATTTCACGCGTTCGTGACCAAGCCGGTAAGATCGGATCATTTACGGGAAGTCATCGGACGGCTGTTGAGCGGCACGCCGGCAGGATTCGCCAGGCGATCGGTCGCAGCGATCGACAAGACTGTGGCGAGACAACATCCGCTGCGGATTCTGGTTGCCGAAGATAACGTCGTGAATCAGAAGGTTGCTGCCCGGCTGCTGGAGCGCATGGGATATCACGCAGATGTGGTGGCCAATGGTCTCGAGGTTCTGGAGGCGGTCCGCCGCCAGTCATACGATGTGATCCTGATGGATGTGCAAATGCCGGAGATGGACGGGCTGGAAGCGTCGCGGCACATCATGCGCGACTTCGACGCTGCGAGACGGCCCACAGTAATCGCTTTGACAGCCAATGTGTCCGCCAGTGACCAGGAGAAGTGCAAAGAAGCGGGCATGGATGAATTTCTGGGCAAACCGCTGGAACTGGGGCGGCTGCGAGACGCATTGTTACAATGCCATCCGGCGGCGGGGCCCGGTCACCTTGCGCATCAGAGTTGAGGGAAGACCGAAAAAGCGGCGCTCCCTTTGGTCGCGGCTCGGTAACGCACTGCCGAGCCGCGCACGTTAGGAAGCGGCGGTTTGAATCGACGGTTAAGCGCCTCCGCCGGCGGCGGTGGCTTGTCCCGTAAGTGCCTGCACCAGAGCAGTTCCATTTGGACTCCCAAAACCGGTGCATGCGTCCCACTTTGGCCCGGCATTATAGTGTCCATTGTTGCCGCTGGTGATGTCCCGGAACACCACGCTGCCGATTTGGTAGATTGCCGGCTGCATGAAACCGAGTGGACGGCCCAGTTTCTGGTTCATCAGAGCAGTGAGACCGGCCCACAGGGGAGCTACCGCGCTGGTTCCACCGATGACCATATTCTTGCCGTCCACCCTGACCATGTAGCCGGTGACCGGATCGGCATCGCCCGCGACATCGGGAACGCCGCGGCCGGCGAAATTGGTTTCGGGTTGTTTGGGTACGCCCGCCGAGCTTTGATAGCTTGGAATCGGGAAGATCTTACTCACGCCGCCTCCCGTGGCGCCTTCTTTGGCGGCGAGTTCGTTCCACACCACCTCGCTGGTCAGCGCCCCATTAGACGTGTTCAAACGGGTTCCGCCGCAGGCCAGCACGGGCGGCAGGCAGGCGGGCAGATCCACGTGCAGCTTATTGTCCGCCACGCCGTCGGTAGCACCGTCATCGCCGGCAGCCGCCGTGACCGTGACACCCACGCCAGCGGCGTCCGTCACCGCTTGCAGCATCGCGTCGGCAGCCTGCTGGGTCCAGGTGTCCTCAGGGCCGCCCCAACTAATGGAGATTACGTTGGGCTTGTTGGCGGTATCGTGCACGGCGCTGGTGATGGCGTCGTGAAAGCCCTGATCGGTGTTGGGCGCGAAGTACACCACGATGTGAGCGCCAGGCGCCACCGCTCCGGCAACTTCAATATCGAGCATGACTTCGCCATCGGAATTCTTGTCGACTCCGGGCTTATTCACGCCCTGATCGACCGAAACTGCAGTGACCACTGGGGGTTTAATCCCCAACGCGGCGAAATAGGTTTTGAGATCTGAGGTTTTGTACCCTCCGCCCAGCTCGATAATTCCAATGGTTTGCCCGGCTCCGTTCACGCCCGCGGGAAAATTGTATAGCTGGGCGACTTGTACCGGAGTCAAGGAACCAGGAGGTTGCGTGGCATGAATGCGAACGTGGGGCTTAGCGACAGGGCGGCTGTCGAGGCCAAGCACGGCGGTGACTATCGGCTGCAACTCCTGCGGGATCATGACGGGGCCGGTGCGGCCACGATAGATGCCGCTGGGCGAATTGTAATAAGCCAGCGAGGTTCCAAACGCCCGCTGCATATTTTCAGCGGTGCCGGAGAGCACCACGCTGCGCCTGGCCTGGCTGCGCTCGGTTACGGTAAGGCCGAATTCGTGGGCAAAGGCCTCGATAACGGCAATATCGGCAGGTAAGGCTCCGTGGACCAAGCCATACTCCTCCCGAGGGTGATGGGCAACGGATTGCGGGTCGGAAAATGCAAACGCTTCCGGCGGGGCCGCCGGGGTTCTACGCCGCAGCACCACGGTTACATTAACCACTTCATTGTTATCGATTGCTCGCGCGATTGACGCGCCTGCCACGGGTTCGCGGTGGCTACCCGCCAACGCGATCTTCTTTTCAAATGCCATGGATCGTCCTCCTCGTTGGGTTTTTGTTACTGCATTGGGTGGTCTAAGAGTAAGACTGCGCTAGATGGAAAGCAAGGGGGAGTTGCCCGTAGGCTTACACGCTCGCCAGGGCCGGTGGCCGTACCGCGCAGTAGCGGGGCAACGACTTTAGAACGCGTGCAACCTCATCGCGAAGATGCGGGCCTGTGATCATATCCGCGGCGCCGGCTTCCAGCAGATCGCTCCAGCCGCCGTCGATATCCGGCAGATACACGATGACCGGCACGCCACTCGCAAACTGACGCGAGAGATCCACTAGATCCGAGACCCGGCCGTCGGGCAACTTCTGCGCGCAGAACATTGCTTGCACCGGGACGCCCGATGCCAGGGTGCTACGCGCCTCGGCTAGAGACACCACTCGACATACCTCGGCGTGGCACTGCTTCAAGGCGGTTTCGATTTCGCGGCAACCCACCGTCAAGACCAGTGCCGGCGTCGGACGGCTGTCACGGACGGCGCCCCGCACGATGGTGTCCGCGATGTCGCGCAATACGGTCCAGTGCAGGCTGCTCCCGAGTTCGCTGTCGGACCCGGCCGCCATGTTCGAACCTCCCCAGATTTTGGCGCTGGGCAAGTCCTCGGCGGCCTGAAAGGCACGGACCAACATCGTTACCGGGAACGTATCCTCGTCGTAGGGGGAGCCACGGATCACGCTGTAGGTGTATCGGCCGCTCTTGCGCTGGCAGAGCAGACTGATCAGATTTGTGAAACCTTGCGATGCCAGGACCAGCCGTGAATTGGGATCGCCTTTCTCGTCGGCGATCACAAAGCCATTGGGCGACGTGTACAGGATCTCCGGCTCCGCCGTGATGGGAGCGACGCCGGCCTTGCCTTCCAGCAAATCCTTGAGACGGTCGCAAACCTGGCGGATGGTCTCCTTCACCAGCGCTTCGTCGCCTTGGGTTTTGCCGTGCATGCGCTGCTGGCGGTAGGGCTCAAATACCCAGGTGAAGTGATTGCGCACCAGTTCCGGAAGATCGACCGGATAGAGGCCGCCGCACACATCAATCTTGTTGTTGAACTGCACGATCCAGCGCAGCATAGGATCGCTGTGGAATCGCTCCAGCAGCTCATGGTATTCGAGAATGAAGGCCGCCAGGCAAACGTCCTGGTCCGCATTCCACACGTAGACGGGGATCGGACAGCGATGCTGCAACCAACGCTGCATGAGCTTTCCCTGTCGCACCGCCATGTAGGCTTGCATGGCAGCGCTCATGGTGGCTTCCCGGACTACCCCTTCATGATGGTCGAAGTGCACGAAGTGGCCGCGGTGGCCGGGCGTGTCGTCGATCACCTCCAGACCGATGGAGTATTCCGGCGCGACCTCAGTGAAATGGTCCCAACTATCGAAGCGCGTGGCCGGCACTCGCAGCTCGATGTAGCGGAAAGATCCGCTCATTTCAGTGCCGGAAAGCCTGACGCAGGCCGCTCATTAAGCCTTGACGAGCTGCTGGATGTAGAGGGGGCGCCGATGGTTCCGACGCCAGATTTCGCCGCCGCAACTCCTCGGCCAGGAGCCTTCGCGCGGTAGGCACAAACGAATTTCGATTGGCCGCGGCGCCCTGCAATTCGCCGTCGGACATGGCGGCATAATAGACTCGCAATGCCTGTTCTTGAGTCCTCATCGGTTTGGCCGTTTGGCTGCTTTCAACTTCATTCTAGCGCTAAAGAACTAAAAAGACCTTAAATTATATTTAACGATTTCAATTGTTAAGGGTGGGGGATTTTACCCATGAGCGCGGTTCAGAAGCGAAATAAATCTCAGGCCTTACGACTTTGGGTCTAATCATTTCCGTGACAATGCCGAAAACTATAATCGGGTGGCAACATCCGATTAGTGGCCGACAAATTGCAGGAATTTCCACCACTTGGCTCAGGAGGCCGTTATGGCAAGCACCAGCAACCGTTTAGACCCGCATAAGCCCGGTCGACAGGCCGAAGCGCTCGAAGCCAACCTGAAAAGGCTGGTCGTGGGACAAGACGAAGCGATCCGCCGGATCGTGGAGCTTTACCAGATGTATGTGACTGGTATGAACTCGCCCGGCCGCCCGATCGGGAATGTGCTCTTCCTGGGGCCGACGGGATCCGGCAAGACGCGGCTGGTGGAAGCGACGGCGGAAAGCCTGTATGGCAGTGCCGACGGCATCATCAAGGTAAACTGCGCGGAATTTCAGCATAGCCATGAGATTGCCAAACTGCTGGGAGCGCCTCCCGGATACCTGGGACATCGGGAGACTCATCCCATGTTCAGTCAAGAGACATTGAACAAGTCCCATACGGAGACTCTGAAAGTCAGCCTGGTGCTTTTTGACGATATTGAAAAAGCCAGCGATGCTCTTTGGAATCTGCTACTTGGCGTTCTGGATAAAGCCAGCCTGACGCTTGGTGATGGCCGCCAGACGGACTTTTCCCACTCGTTTATCTTCATGACCAGCAACCTGGGGGCATCCGAGATGGAAGGGCTGGTCCGCCCGCGATGGGGATTTGGTACGACTCCGACGTTCGATCAGGAAGACGGCGGGGCACAACTCTCCGACAAGCTGACCAAGGTGGGAACCCAGGCCGCCCGCAAGAAGTTCGTTCCCGAGTTTGTCAATCGGCTCGATGCGATGGTGGTATTCAACGCCCTGGGAGAGGCCGAGTTGCGACAAGTGGCTGAAATCGAGCTGCGGCGAGTTCAGGAGAGGATCCTCAGCAGTAAAGCCGCGGCGTTCGTGTTCCGTCTGACGGAGGAAGCCGTCGACCAACTGCTGGAAGATGGCACGGATCCTCGGTATGGCGCCCGCCACCTGCGCCGCGCGATCGATCGTCTGCTGGTCCAACCCATTTCCAATCTGGTAGCGTCCGAGCAGGTGCGGGGCGGCGATTGCATTATGGTTGAGGCCGATCCTGGTTCCAAGGAGATGATCTTCCGGCGGGAAGCCGAGTCGCTTTCGCCCGCTACCATGGCGCGCTTAGCTCAGATGCCCTTCTGTGAGGAGCGCTCCACCACGGCAGCCAAGGCTGATCGGGCCGAGCACCGGCTCGTCCGCCGTTTTCAATCCTGGGCAGGCTAGCGGGGGCGCCCGCCCGTCAGGCCTTACGCCTCAAAACAGCCCGACCGTATAATAGTAACGGTTGGGCTGCTCTCCTCCTTCCTCCACGTCGCAGGCGACTGCGTTGAGGGTTCCACCAGAAAGAACCGAGAATGCCGATTCGCGTCGCGCTGCATCACAAGACCGTCTACCACTATGACCGACTGGTGAGCCTCTCGCCGCAACTCATCCGACTGCGGCCCGCGCCGCATTGCCGCACGCCCATCGCGTCGTACTCTCTCAAGATCGAGCCCGCCGGCCATTTCCTCAATTGGCAGCAGGATCCGCAAAGCAACTACGTGGCGCGCGCGGTTTTCCCCGAGCGCGTGCAGTCACTCTCCATCGAGGTCGGGCTGGTGGCCGAGATGTCGGTAATCAATCCGTTCGATTTCTTTCTGGAAGACTACGCGGAAAAGTTCCCGTTCCGGTACTCCGACTGGCTTTTGAAGGAACTCGCCCCGTACCTGGAGCGGCAGCCTGCCGGGCCGTGCTTTCAAAAGCTGCTCGACGACGTCGACATTTCCCCAAAGCGGTCCATGGATTTTCTGGTGGGACTTAACCAGCGTCTGCAGGGGATCGTGGGATACCTGATTCGTCTCGAACCCGGCATCCAGACTCCCGAGGAGACCTTGAACCTGGCTACGGGCTCCTGTCGAGATTCCGCCTGGCTGCTGGTCCAACTTCTACGCCACCTGGGTCTCGCGGCGCGCTTCGTTTCCGGTTACATGATCCAGCTCAAGCCGGATGTGAAGCCGCTGGAAGGGCCGGTCGGTCCCGGGGAGGACTTCACCGACTTGCATGCCTGGGCGGAAGTCTATCTGCCGGGCGCTGGCTGGGTGGGCCTGGATCCGACCTCCGGCCTGCTTGCGGCCGAAGGACACATACCCCTGTCCGCTACGCCGGAACCCGCTTCGGCCGCGCCAGTCAGCGGCGGCGTGAGTCAAAGCGAGGTCGAGTTCACTCACGAGATGTCAGTGACGCGCATTCATGAGGACCCGCGCGTCACGCTTCCGTATCGTGACTCGCAGTGGGCGCGCATCGAGGCGTTGGGCCACCAGGTCGACGCGGAAATCCGCGCCGGCGACGTCCGTCTGACCATGGGAGGCGAGCCGACTTTCGTTTCCATCGACAATATGGATGGCGAGGAGTGGAACTTCGCCGCGGTAGGGCCGGAGAAGCGGCTTTTGGCATGGCGTCTTCTCGACCGCCTCCTCGATCGCTTCGCGCCGGGAGGCTTACCGCATTACGGGCAAGGTAAATGGTATCCGGGCGAACCGCTGCCGCGCTGGGCATTCACTTGTTACTGGCGAAAAGATGGAGTGCCGCTGTGGCACGACCGTCATCTGCTGGCGCGCGAGGAGGCGGCATCCAACTTCGGCCACCTCGACGCCCAGCGCTTTGCGGAGACTCTGGCGCGCCGCCTGGGCGTGGATCCCGAGTACACCAGTCCGGCATTTGAAGACCCGTTCTACTACCTGCAGAAGGAGCGCCTGCTTCCCATCAATGTCGATCCGGTGGAGAGCCACCTGGAGGACCCAGGCGAGCGCGAGCGCGTGCGCCGCGTGTTTGAGCACGGCCTGAACCAGCCGGTCGGCTTCGTGCTTCCGCTGCAGCGCGGCTCGGGAAAGAGCGGTCCAGAATGGCAAACAGGGTTGTGGATGTTGCGCGGCCAACGCCTCTTTCTGGTGCCGGGCGATTCGCCCGTTGGTTTGCGGCTTCCTTTGGCCAGCCTGCCATGGGTCGCGGCAGCGGACATGCCTGAGGAACTCGAAGTCGACCCCATGGTCAACCGCGGACGGCTGCCGATGCCCGAGCGCATCTCACCGGCCGATCCGGTTTTGCAGCGCCGCCGCTATGCCGAACGCGACCGCAAACCGGCCACTGGCGAGTCGGCGCCGTGGATCGTGCGGACCGCGCTCTGCGTGGAGGTACGGAACGGTCACCTATATGTCTTCATGCCGCCGCTCACGGTGGTCGAAGACTACCTCGACTTGATCACCGCCATCGAAGACACCGCTGCGCATTTAAAGATGCCGGTGGTGATCGAGGGCTATCCGCCGCCGTACGATGCCCGCATCCACCAGATCAAAGTCACTCCTGATCCGGGCGTCATCGAGGTGAACATCCACCCGTCGCACAACTGGGCGGAGCTGGTGGCCAACACCACGGCGCTCTACGAAGAGGCGCGTTTGTCGCGGCTGGGGACCGAGAAATTCATGTTGGACGGCCGCCACAGCGGCACCGGGGGCGGCAATCACTTCGTGTTGGGCGGCGCCACGCCCGCCGATAGCCCCTTCCTTCGACGCCCCGACCTGCTGCGCAGCATGATCGGCTACTGGCTGCAGCACCCCTCGCTGTCCTATATGTTTTCCGGAATGTTCATCGGACCCACCAGCCAGGCGCCGCGCGTCGACGAAACCCGGCAGGACAGCTTATACGAACTCGAAATCGCGTTCGGCCAGATTCCCCAGCCTGGGGATGGCGCCTGCCCGCCCTGGCTGGTAGATCGCATTCTTCGGCACATCCTGGTGGATGGGACCGGCAACACCCACCGCGCCGAATTCTGCATCGACAAGCTTTATTCGCCGGACACCGCCACCGGGCGGCTCGGGCTGCTGGAGCTGCGCGGCTTCGAGATGCCGCCCCATGCGCGCATGAGCTTGACGCAGCAGTTGCTGGTTCGCGCGCTCATCGCCTGGTTCTGGAAGCAACCGTACGTGCGGCGACCGGCGGCTTGGGGCACGCAACTCCACGATCATTTCATGCTGCCTCACTTTATCCGGCGCGACTTCGCCGATGTGCTGGACGATCTGAATCGCGCCGGCTATGCTTTCGAACTGGATTGGTTCGCCCCCCACGTTGAATTCCGCTATCCGGTCCTGGGCCGCGTCAACTATCAGGGTGTCGATGTGGAACTACGGCAGGCCACGGAGCCCTGGTACGTTTTGGGCGAGGAGCCGGCGGCAGGGGCCACCGCGCGCTACGTCGATTCGTCGGTCGAGCGCCTGCAGGTTTTGGTTAGCGGGTTGTTTGGGGACCGCCATGTGGTGTCCTGCAATGGCCGGCGGGTGCCGCTGCATGCCACCGGGACGCAGGGCGAATGGGTGGCGGGTGTGCGCTATCGAGCGTGGCAGCCGCCCTCTTGTCTGCACCCCACTATCCCGGTCCACTCGCCGCTGGTCTTTG
The DNA here is from genome assembly GCA_035948775.1 of Bryobacteraceae bacterium. Lineage (GTDB taxonomy): Bacteria > Acidobacteriota > Terriglobia > Bryobacterales > Bryobacteraceae > PSRJ01. Next base: position 56,959 of record DASZIV010000195.1, on the reverse strand, counting down.
ACCTGATGGACACATGGGCGGGGCGATCGGTGGGAGGCTGCACCTATCACGTCTCGCATCCGGGCGGGGTTGCGTACGATATTTTCCCGGTTAACGCCAACGCCGCCGAATGCCGGCGCGCCGCTCGTTTCCTGCCGTTTGGGTCGACTACCGGGCCAGTGGCGATTCCGGCCGCCGAGGAAAACCCGCAGTTTCCCGTAACACTGGACTTACGAAGGCCTCCGTCTGGTACCGCTCGGCGCACGTAGCCAGCCCCTGTTGTGTCAGAATGCGGGGGAGGGGATAGGGGTAGCGTTCGCGAATGAACCAGGAGATCGCACAGCCAGAGGAGCATCTCAACGAATGGATCTATGAGCCGAACCCGGGCTTTTATGATGAGATGCTGGCGGCCGATGGCACGGTGCGCCCGCATTGGCGGAAACTCATTGAACCGCTGGCCGCAATGGGCGGCGCAGGCTTCGCGCGGCGCTGGCAGGAAGGCCGGCGGCTCATCCATGAAAACGGAACCACCTACAACGTTTACAGCGATCCGCGCAACACCGACCGCCCCTGGCCCGTGGACCCCATTCCGCTGGTGCTCGATCGCCTGGAGTGGGCGGCCATCGAAAGCGCCATCATCCAGCGCGCTACCCTGCTGAACGCGATTCTGGCGGACCTTTACGGATCGCAGAGACTGCTGCGCGACGGCCTGGTTCCACCCGAGCTGGTATTTCCCAATCCGGCGTTTCTGCGGCCCTGCTCTCATATTCCTGTGCCCGGCGGCGTCTACCTGCATATTTATGCGGCCGACCTGGCCCGCGCTCCGGATGGCCGCTGGTGGGTCATTGCTGATCGCACGCAAGCGCCCTCGGGAGCCGGCTATGCGCTGGAGAATCGCCTGGTTTCGGCGCGCGTGCTGCCGGATATTTTCCGCTCAGCTCACATTCACCGCCTGGCCACTTTTTTTCAAACGTATCGTGAGACGCTGCGATCGTTGGCCCCCGGCCACAAGGAAAACCCGCGCATCGTGCTTTTGACACCCGGGCCTTACAACGAGACCTATTTCGAGCACGCTTTCCTCTCGCGCTACCTGGGCTACACGTTGGTGGAGGGCGCCGACCTGACGGTGCGCGACAACCGCGTATTCCTTAAAACGCTGCGCGGCCTCCTGCCGGTAGATCTGATCGTGCGGCGGCAGGACGACACGTATTGCGATCCCCTGGAACTGCGCGGCGATTCGATGCTGGGGGTGCCTGGCCTGATGCAGGCGGTTCGCTCGGGCACTGTGACCGTGGCCAATGCCCTGGGCTCCGGCCTGGTGGAATCGGCCGCCCCGGCGAGTTTCCTGCCGGGTCTGTGCCGTCACATACTCGGCGAAGAAATCAAGATGCCCGCCGTGGCCACATGGTGGTGCGGCGAAGAGCCCGCGCTTTCCTATGTCGCGGAGCACCTGTCGAAACTGGTGATCAAGCCGGCCTTCCCGTCGCCGGGCATGCAGCCTATTTTCGGCGTGCGGCTGAGCGAAGAGGAAAGAGCGGCGCTGATCGCCAAGATTCGCAAATCGCCCGGATCGTATGTAGCGCAGGAGCAGGTGGCCCTTTCCACGGTTCCGGTTTGGGAAGACGGTCCGGTCCGGCCGCGCCATCTAGTGCTGCGGGTCTACGCTGTGGCCTGCGGCGATTCTTACAGCGTGATGCCTGGCGGCCTTACGCGGATCACCAGTTCGCTCGACGATCTGGTCGTGTCCATGCAGAGCGGCGGCGGCAGTAAAGACACCTGGGTGGTTGCGGGAGCACCGACGTCGCAGTTGAGCCTGTTGCCGTCCGCTACCTCGCGGATGGACATCAGCCGCGCTACTTTCGACCTTCCCAGCCGCGTGGCCGACAACTTATTCTGGTTGGGCCGCTATGTGGAGCGCATCGAGCCTGCGGTGCGCGTAGCGCGTGCGGTGCTGCCGCGGTTGTTCCAGGAATCGGATTTGTCGGCAGCGGCCGCGGTCGCCGCGGGCATGCGAGTTCTCGCGGGACTCGGTTCGATTCGGACGGAGACACAATCCGCGGATCACCATTTCGGCTCGCTGGAACACGAAGTGCTCGCGTTGATCTATGACAGCCGGTCGCGCAATAATCTGCCTTCGCACATCCGCCAGGTGCGCCGCGTGGCCTGGCTGCTGCGCGACCGCATTTCCGGGGACGCCTGGCGCGTGCTGAACCAACTCGATCAGCAACTGTCGTCGCCGCCGCCTCCCGAACCGCTCCGCATCAGTGGGGCGCAGGCTGTGCTGGATCAATCCATCACTACACTTTCGGCCTTCAGCGGGCTGGTGATGGAAAGCATGACGCGCGGCGATGGGTGGCGCTTCCTCGACATCGGGCGGCGCCTGGAGCGCGCTGTCCAGATGGTGGACCTGATCCGCTATGGGTTGGGCTACGAGTGCAGCACCGACAGCGGCCAACTGGAAGTTTTGCTGGAGATCGCGGACAGCTCGATCACTTATCGTTCGCGCTATCTGACCACCATGCAGGCCGACCTTGTGCTCGACTTGCTGCTTCTGGATGAAGCCAACCCGCGTTCGGTGGCCTATCAACTGGCCCGTTTGCGGGAACACGTCGACGCCTTGCCGGCAAGCCGGTCACTCATCCGGCGCCCGGCAGAAGCGCGTACCGCGATCTCGTTGCTTGCGGCCGTGCAACTGGCGGAAGTCCGCGACTTCATGTGCGTGAACTCCGAAGGCCGGCGCGACCAGCTGGAGAGCCTGCTGAACCGGATCACCGGCGATCTCCGCTTGCTGTCGGAAGCGCTTACGCGCGAGTACTTCAGCCAGGCGGGCCCCACCCGGCAATTGTCAATGCCCTAGGCCATTCCATGATGCTGCGCGCCAGTCACACCACCACGTATCTGTACAGCGATCAGGTCTCGATCTGTCACACGGAAGTGCATCTGGCGCCGCGCGACGACCGGAACCAGCACGTGCTGGAGCACAGTCTCACGGTCGATCCGATGCCCGACATGATGTTCGGACACAAGGACTATTTCGGCAACGACGTCATGTATTTCTCGATCCACGAGCCTCACCCGACATTGACGATAACGGCCGAGAGCGTGATCGAAATCGCGCAAGCCGATCCTCTCGAACCCGCGCTGACACCCGCCTGGGAACAGGCCTTGGGCCCGGAGTGGCGCAACTCCGACTTCCACGCTCTGAAGGCTTACCAGTTCGTATTCGAATCGCCGCGCATCACGCTGGGGCCGGAATTCGCCGACTATGCAGCGCCCTCCTTCACCGCGGACCGGCCTCTGCTGGAAGCCGCGGTGGATCTGAGCCACCGCATCTACAAGGAATTCCACTACGACAAGGAGGCCACCACGGTGGTGACGCCGGTCACCGAGCTGCTGGAATCGCGCCGCGGCGTGTGCCAGGATTTCGCGCACTTCATGATCGCCTGTCTGCGGTCGGCTGGCCTGGCGGCGCGCTACGTGAGCGGCTATCTGCGCACCGGCGGAGGGATTGGCAGTGAAGCGAGCCATGCCTGGATTTCGGTGTTTTGTCCGGGTTTTGGCTGGCTGGACCTGGACCCCACGAACGACACACTGGTGAACGGCAACCATGTAACACTCGCCTGGGGCCGCGACTATTCCGACGTGGCGCCGGTACATGGTGTCGCGCTGGGCGGCGGCGAGCAGGTAATCAACGTCGCGGTGAAAGTGGCGGCGGTGGAGGAGTGAAGGATCGCCGGTCAGTGCAGCGAAAGAGGCGGGCACTCACGCACCCGCCCCGCCGTTCTTACTGAGGCGGAGACAAGAGGTTCTGGAAGATCACTGAAGTACCGGGCTGACCGGCCACCCAACTGAACGAATAGACGGGTTGTGCGGGCAAGCTGACACCGTTGACGATCAAGCCAAGCACCGTAGATCCCTCCAGGGATTCTGTCACGGTGTAGCTGCCGGCCACCAAGCCGCAAACTGACAAGGTGCCATCCGTGGCGTTGGTGAAGAAGTTGTTGGTAACCCCATTCGGGTCTGTCACGTCGATGGGCCAGAACAGTCCGGGAGAAGGTGCGCCGTTTGGATCGAGGAGCAGCTGCTTGGCCAGGGAAAGGCAGAAGGTTGCGAGGTTGGGTTTGACCTTGAAATTATCGGTCTTGGATGTGGAGGATGCGAATCCGTGGTAGCAGCCGTTTCCGCAAGTGTTGTCGACTAGAGTGGGGTCGCCGATGAAGCTGGCAACGGGGGTCACCCATACCTTATATACTCCGCCGCCGTTTGACGTGTCGAGGAAGTCGGTAGGACAACTGGTGTTGGCAACGCTAATGGTGATCGTCCCCAATTCGGGATGTTTCTGATCGACTCCGACCGGGTGAGGTGGGCCGCCGGTGCCGGTGTACGCAACGATCACGCCGTTCGTGGAGATGTGAAACCGACGATTGTTGACCACATCGGTGCTGAGAAGCGTTCGGCCGCTGGGGTCGGTCACTTGAAAGAAGTAGTCACCTTCGGGCAGGCCTGCTGCTCCAGCCGGCGCGTTCGCACCGGGGCCGCCGTCGAGATACACGGCACACTTCGAAGTGTATTGCGTATTCGCGTTGACAATGCTTCCGTCTACGACGGTGGTGAAAATAGCTCCTGGTAGCGGCGTTCCCGCGCGAGCCAGCGAAGATTGCGAGATGAAAACCAACAGCGCGACAAGTCCTGTGGTTGCAAGGTAATTCTTCATGCGATAAGGGCTCCTGTTCTGGTAATCCGCGACGGCAACGCGTGTTTTGTGCACAATCAAGACACTGAGTGGCGCTGCAAACTCGCGGAGTCTTCGGGATTACAGTGAGCTTTTAGGTTGGTTCGTCTCTTGAAAAACCAAGAGGGGGCCATTAGCAGAGGCTAAGCACACTACAGGCGCTTGCGGGGGCATCTTCACGCCAACGCGACTGGCGACTACCGATTGGGCGTGTAGCCAAACGTCATGGTCAGCGAGACACTCCGTCCGGGAACGAGGGTCAGAGCGTCGCCCGAAACCTCGACCGGATTTACCGCCTCGGCGCGTATCCCCCGGTTATGGTGATCGAAAAGCTGCGCCCGGGCAGAAGATTCATCTGGTCGGACGGACTCTCCACGTAGGGCACGGCAAACGTCGGTTTTGTGCCCGGCGTTACTCCAACTACATTGTGGCTGTTGAAAAGGTTGTTGACAGCGAACTGTATCTTGGTTCCGCGTAAAAACGATGTGTTCTTGACGGTGTAATTGATGAAAAAGTTGGTCAGATCGAAAGGATCAATCCTGACGGCCTGATCTACCGGAAATGGAAGCGACTGTCCGTTGATAAGGTAGTTTAGCGTCTTGTTGTCGTTATACATCTCGCCGACGCGCTTATTGATTAGACCAACGTCCCAGTTGCGTCTTTGCCAGAACGCCGAAATGGTTTCGATGTCTCTCGGGGTATCCGCCACCCACAGGCCTCCATTGGGATAGCTCGGACCCTCGGCATACTTTGCGGAGCCCTTGGAACCGTTCAAATACAGATGGAATCCATGACCCAGCACAACGTTGCTCTCGAATTCAATACCCCTGGTATTGGACGGGCCAGTCGGGGCAAAGACTGTTTCATTAGTCGCCGGATCGATATATGAGTCGAAGCCGTTCTGGAAATGAACGTAATAGGCATCGATATCCAGGGTCCACCGGTTAAATTTCAGCACCGAACCAGCCTGGTAGTTCTTTGCCAGCGTGGGCTTCTGCGGAACCAGGACGTTTCCGCCAGGCACGTCGAATACGGCGCTCGGCGGAATGACACTGCCTTCGGCGAACTGGGCATAAACCGACCAGTTATCCCGCACGTGATAACGGGCCGAGACATTCGGCAGCCAATTGTTGTAGTCGATGCTGTGCGACACAAAAGCCGCTCCCCCGATACAGGCGGGAGCGCCGCCAACGGGGCCGGCAGGATAGGTCGACGGTGTTCCACCAAGGCAACCGACAATGCCCGAGCTGCCCTTGAAATTCTGGTTGTCCTGGTATTGGTTCAAGGCCATCGTGTAGTTGGCGGCCTTGATACCGGCAGTGATCACCAGTTTCGGGAGCGGATGCCATTCGAATTCGGCAAAGGGTTGGAACGACTGCGTGATGAAATGCTCATGGAAATTTGGGAGCGGGGTATCCAACTGACTCAGAATGTTGGACGGAACCTGATACCGGTCGGTGTAGGCCCAATCGTACCAGGCGCCGGTTCGGAACACGCCCCATTTGGATGCCCAGCTCAAGATTGCGGTATCGCCGGCATGCCGGTAGCCGTTGAGTTTATCCACTCCGCTGGGAGTGGCGGTGCTCAGATTGACGGTGCTGCCGTTCTGATAGAACTGTTTGTTCCAGTAGCGGGTCGTATATGCCTTCGTATCGAAAGTCCATCCGTTGCCCAGATCGGAATGGAAATTCGCATACTCGAAATCGGTCTGTACGTGATAGGTGTTGTAGCCGTAGTAGTAGGGATCGGGCGTCCCGCTCGAAAGGAAGGGCGTGCCGTCCAGCAGGAAGTTCACTCCGTACTGGGCAACCTGAGCGCGCGTAGGATTGGTGGTGTTCGGCGTATTGTTCCAAATGTCCACCACACCGCCGTACAGACTGAGACTTGTCCTGTCAGAAAACCGGTGTTGATACTTACCGTAACCGGAATCGCGCTTCTGGTCGTTAAAGGTTTGATATCCGTCCGATGTCATCTGATTGAAGTCGAGCAGGACGGCTTCCTTTTTCCCAGGGCCAAACAGCCCGGACTCGAAGTCCAGTTGATAGAGACGCGTGTTGAACGATCCGTAGGAGAACGTGCCACGAATATCGGGGTCGGCTTGCAACTCGGGAGATTTGAGGTTGATCGATCCGCCGAAGTTGGTGGGGCCGAACTCGGAAACCAGGCCCGGGCTGCGATCGAAATCCACGGAACTAATCCACTGCGAAGGAAAGCTCGCCCAGGAATGGTGGGTCGGGCTATTCGTGTCTTCGAAGGGAATGCCGTCGAAAGTGATGGTGTACTGGCCGTCCTGGAAACCGCGGAAGTAGGTTTTGCCCTGCCCGAGGCCGATTCCATTTGGGTTGAGACTGAATGTGCCCGGCGCATAGTTTATGACTTCGGCGAAGTCGGAGACAGGGGAGATGAAATTCTGGATGAATACGGAGCTGATCTCCGTTTTGGGGGCGGCTGCATCGAGAGTATTACCAGAAGGCGCGACCTCCGCCGCGACGGAAACCGTCCCCTCTACGTTGATCGACTGCGAAATCGAATCGACATTCAGCGTGATCGAGATATCCTGCGTTCCGGCGGCGGAAACCTCGACTCCGCGGCGGCTGTTCAGTGCAAATCCAGGCGACGTCGTTTCAACCGTATAGGTTCCCAGCGGAAGTCCGGCGGCTGCAAAATGGCCCTCGGCATCCGTTAACGTTTGAGCAACAGTGGCGGCATCGCTCCTTACAAGTACACTTGCTCCCTGAATCACCTTGCCAGCCTGATCGACAACAGTGCCAGTGATCGTTCCCGGACCAGCGTTTTGCGCCTGCAGTGAGCCGAGCGGCCCAACGGCGCACATTAGAACGAGCATGGCGGCAACAGACAAAAACCAACGGCATCGATTCAACATAGTATTCACGAGCACAACTCCCCTTCGGCTGTTTTGGATCGTTTTATACTAACGTCGACAGGTTACGGATTCGTGACGAATCAATAACAGATTGATCGCGGAATCGCTAATCTTGCACGCGGGGAGTGGCCAGTCACTTCTTCGCGAATCTCTGAAAGAAGCTGTCGGCATTCCAGTGCGGCCGCTCGCTTGCATTGGCGACCCGCATCCCCAGATCGAGCATGACGCGGTTGTAGCGCGCGGCGGCTTCCTTGTCCACCGGTTGATTCAAGTCGTCGGAAGGCGCATGATAACGATCCCGTAACCAGTCTTTGGCGATTTTCTGTTCAGGAGACCCGGCAACGTATCCGAACTTGAAGGCCAGCGCGGGAATTCCGTGACGGATGAAGTTGTACTGGTCGCTGCGGATGAACAGGTTGCGCTGCGGCTCCGGGTCGGGTTGCACGGTGATGCCGGCCTGTTGACAAACAGCGCGAATGTCGGCGCCCAGAGTGGACTCTTCCAGTCCCATCACCTGCAAAAACTTCAGCGGAAAGAGCGGCAGGTACATATCCATATTGATATCGGCAACGACGTTTTGGAGAGGCACAGTCGGCGCGGCTGTGAAGTATTGGGAGCCAAGCAGCCCCTTTTCCTCGCCGGTCACAGCGACAAACAGGAGGCTGCGCCTGGGACGCAATCGTTCGGTTTTGGCGATGGTGGCTATTTCGATCAAGGACGCGATGCCCGAGCCGTCATCCATTGCTCCGTTATAGATCGAATCGCCGTTGATGGGCGCGCCCACGCCCAGATGATCCAGGTGTGCGCCGAAGACTACATATTGATCTTTCAACGTGGCGTCTGAACCCGGCAGCATGGCGATCACGTTTTGCGATTCCACTTTTGAGATCTTCATGTGCTCGGTGGCGCGAAAACGAATATTCATGGGAAAGCGCGGGAGGGGCTTGTCCTGATCGGCAAGGGCCAACAGCTCGGCTAGCGTGTGACCGGAAGCCGCGAAGATCATGCCGGCGCTAGCGGGATTGAGCGTCGCCCCGAACTGCTGGCCGGCCGAATCGCTGAAACCTTCACCAGCCAGCGTCATGGTCGGGTTGAGGCGCGCGAGCATCGAGCGCTCCCAAGGAATGTCCATGGATTTTGGGTTCTGGATGGCCACCAACCCGATGGCCCCGGTTTTTTGAACGGCTTTCCAACGCTCGGAACGGAACGAGTAATGCGACCGCAAATTCCCAGGGACGCTGGACGGACCGCCCGCGATATAGACCACGACCTTGCCCTTCAGGTCCAGCCCGGCGAAGTCATCGAATTGGTTTTCTGGAATCGAGAGGCCGTAGCCGCAGAAGACCGCTTCGGCGTCGACTGTCTCGGCGAGTCCCGCGCGCACGGTCAGAGTGGCGTCGGGGCCCAGTCGCAGCGGTGTAGCCTTTCCCTGGCTGACGACGGCGAGGCTCGATTGCTCTTCGATGATCTGCGCAACATTGAAAGCCACCGGCTGGATGTATCCGCTGACGCCAGCCGGTTTGAGGCCGGCCTTTTCAAACTCACCGGCCAAGAACTGCGCGGCGCGGCGATGACCTTCGGACCCTGTGTTGCGGCCTTCCATGCCGTCGGCGGCCAGCACCTGAATGTGCGACCACCAGCGGGCGCCTTCCTTGGCGAATTCGGTTTTCGCAACCTCCGCTCCCAAAAGGAAAGAGGCAACCGTCAAAAGAATCACAAATCGACGCACCATATTTCGAGTATATCGAGGTACTCGGCATTGCCGGCCGCTTACCGTCGACCCACCTCTGGTCGCGCTGCGATCACTCGGCGGATCGGCATCAGATCGGCCGAGGCGGCTTCTGGTGCGGCCAGGACCGACGCCGATTTTGCGAGTTAGCTGGGCCATACTGAATACTGGTGTCGGATTTTGTATATCGAGGGTTATGGAAACCGCGCGCAAAATCACCGTCGAGGTGCCGCCGGAACTTCTCGAAAAGGCTCAACGAGTTACCGGCAGCGGCGTTACTCAGACTGTTCGCACCGGTCTCCAGTTAGTTGCAGCGTCGCACGCCTACGCGCGGCTGCGGCAACTGCGGGGCAAAGTCCGCTTCGCGCGCACGATTGCGGAGTTGAAGTCCGATCGATGATCCCCGTCCACACGCCGATGCCGCGGGCCTCGATCTAGTCATTGGCGCGCTCGGCGGCTGAGCAATATTCTCACAAGCCGTCGTGCTACCCCGTCCCGCTCATATCGCTCGAGGTCCCACCGGCCGCCGGGACATAGCATTTCAGCGTGTAGTCCATTACCATCCGGTCGGCGTTGAAACGCCAGCCCAGAGTACGTATGGTGCGCTTCATGCGTTTGATCCAACCGCGTGGCAGGCCATCGCGGTCGCGCTGGTAGTAGAGCGGAATTACTTCTTCGCGCAACACCCGGTACAGATCCTCTCCGTCGCGGATGTCGTGAACGTCCATGTTGGTGTGTGTCCGCCCGTTGCCGATGGTGAAGCCGTTGAGGCCATCGTATGCCTCCGCCCACCAGCCGTCCGGCACGGAAAGATTCAGCCCGCCGTTCAAGACCACTTTCTGGCCGCTGGTACCCGAGGCCTCGAGCGGCCGCCGCGGGTTGTTCAACCACACGTCAACGCCCTGCACGAAATGCCGGCCCACATTGATGTCGTAGTCTTCGACGAAAACGAATTTGTCGGCGAACTGCCGGTCGCGCATTAATTCGGCGATCTGCTGCAGAACACGCTTGCCGGGATCGTCGCGCGGGTGGGCTTTGCCGGCGAAGACGAATTGGACGGGCCGCTTGGGATCGTTCACCATCGAAGCCAGGGTTTCGATATCGCGCAGAATCAGATTGGCCCGCTTGTAAGTGGCAAAGCGCCGGGCGAATCCGATAGTCAGCGCATCGGGGCTGAGGACCCGGCTGAGTTTTTGCAAAGTGGCGGGTGGATCTCCGCGAAGTTCGGCCTGTTCCACGGCACGGCGGCGCACAAACTCCAAAAGACGCGATTTCAAGCTGAGGTGCGTTTCCCAGAGCTCACCGTCGTCCACGTTCTCGATGCCTTCCCAGATGTGGGCATCGCCGCTGCGCAAATGCCAGCCCGGGCTCAGGTGGCGATCGTAGAGGCGGAACATCTGTGGGGCGAGCCAGGTGGGCACGTGTACGCCATTGGTGATGTGGCCGATCGGTATGGCATCTTCCGGGCGGCCCGGATAGAGCCCCGTCCACATGGCGCGGGACACTTCGCCGTGCAGCGCGGAAACGGCATTCGCGCGGCGCGAAAGCCGCAGGCCCAATACGGTCATACAGAACTCTTCGTGCGGATTGCCGGGGTTCTCGCGCCCCAGCGACATGAGTCCGTCGTGCGAGAGGCCCAGTTGCTCGCGCAGGGGACCGAGGTGTTCCTCCATGAGACCCGCATGAAAGCGATCGTGACCCGCCGGCACCGGAGTATGAGTAGTGAAGACCACTTCCCGTGAGACTCGCGACAGGGCCTGATCAAATCCGATCCCCTCATCCTGCATTCGTACCCGGAGAGCTTCCAGCACCGCAAATCCGCTGTGGCCCTCGTTCAAATGCAAGACGCCCGGGGTAACCCCCATGGCCCGCAGCGCGCGGAAACCCCCAACGCCGAGCAATAACTCCTGGCGGACGCGAATACGTCCGTCTCCGCCGTAGAGCCGGGATGTCAGCTCGCGATCCTCCGGAGCGTTCCCTTCCACATTGGAATCTAGCAGCAGCAGGTCGCAGCGCCCAACCTTTACGCGCCAGACCTTGGCTCGAATCGTGCCGCTGCGCGTTTCGATCTGGATGGTGATAGCTTCACCCGTCTTGCCGATGGCGGGTTCCATCGGCAACAGGTTCGTATCGGTCTGGAGGTACTCTTCCTGCTGCCAGCCGCTTCTGTCGAGCCGCTGGCGGAAATACCCTTGTCCGTAGAAGAGGCCGATCCCGACCAATGGAATATCCAGGTCGGATGCGCTCTTGATGTGATCGCCCGCCAGAACTCCCAACCCACCCGAATACACGGGAATGGATTCATGAAGTCCGAACTCAGCCGAGAAATAAGCCACCGGTCGCGGACGCAGCACGCCCGCATGTCCCGCGCCCCAGGTCCGGTCGGCTTGCAGGTATTCCTGCTGGCGACGGTAAGCATAGTTGATCCGCCCGTGCAGCACCAGTTCGCCAGCGCGGCGTTCCAGCTTGGACAAGGGAATCTCGGAGAGCAGCGAGATCGGATTGTGGTTAATCTGCCGCCAGCGCACGGGATCGAGGTCGCGGAACAGGCTGGTGGAATCGTTGTCCCAGCTCCACCACAGGTTGCGGGCCAGCGCCCAGAGCTTTTCCTGTGCGGGCGCGATGAAGCGATCGAGCGCGCGGGCCTCGCTCACCACCGGCGCCACTTGCGCGGCGGCTGCCACCAACGCGCGAATCTCATCCTCGCGGAAAACGCGGGCCTCGATGGTTTGGACCACCAGCACGCCCTGGAGAACGCCCCTGTCGATCAGCGGCACGCCGAGAAACGACTGGTAGGCATCCTCGCCCGCTTCTTTGAAATACTTAAAGCGCGGATGATGGTGGACTTGATCCACGGCCACGGGCCGTACCTGCTCCGCCACAAGTCCGGCAAGTCCTTCGTGCAACGCCAGGCGCACGTTGCCGATGGATTGCGGCCGGAGTCCCAGAGTGGCCGCCAGCACCAGGTTGGCGCGGTCCGGCTCCAGCAGGTACGCGGAGCAGACATTGGTCTCAAAGCGCCGTGCGATTAGCGCGACCACGTGCATGAGGGTCTCGGCGGGTTTGCCGACTTCCGCGGCCAGATCGGCAATTTCCTCAATGGTAAGGATGTGATCGGGGTCACGCTCGGGGAAACCTTGGATCATTTTTCAACTCGATGAGACTCGGAACGGAGAGTTTGGCTGGACAGAGGCCTAAGGCTGGAACGGCGGGCTATCCCCTGGCAGCCTCTCCCGAATTATGTGCAACAGCGGGATAGGTGTCAATAAAATCTTTTGGATGGGAGTTATCAGACGGCTGCTGCCCGAGCCAGCCGCAACGCAGTGCACGATGGCGACGCGGCGAAGTCTACAAAAAGCACCGCTCCCTTTGGTCACGACTCGGTAATACACAGCCTCAAATGATTATAAACTCCATAGAAATTATTCGTGATACGCCCGGCGGACATTCTGGCATACTGTCGGCATGTCTCTCCAGCCGGCAGGGCGGAGTACCCGGCCGCGAATCTCGTTGCGGGTGCAGTTGCGCTTGACCCGCATGGACGTGTGCTGCGGTCCTCCATCCTGCCGATAGATCCCTCTCTTTCGTAAATCGTTTTTATGAAATGGGCGAGACAGGACAGTATGCTGCTCATCTTACGCCGCGAGGTGGGCGTATGACATCGAATCTGGCGTTGAATTTAGGCTCCGTGCGCCAACTCTACCGGTCCGGGAAGGCAGGGCCGAGCGATGTGGTAGCCGAAGTCTACGACCGCATCCGGTCCGGCCCGCTCGCGCCGATCTGGATCTCCCTGGTGCCGCGCGAAACGGCCCTGGCGCAGGCGCGCGCGTTGGAGCGTGACCCTTTAGCTGCGGCGCGGCCGCTCTACGGCATGCCGTTCGCGGTCAAAGACAACATCGATGTGGCTGGTCTTGCAACTACGGCGGGCTGTCCGGATTATGCGTACTTGCCGGAACGAAGCGCGACAGTGGTCGAGGCCCTGGTCGACGCCGGAGCCATCCCCATCGGCAAAACCAATATGGATCAGTTCGCCACCGGCTTGGTCGGAACGCGTTCGCCGCACGGAGCATGTTCCTGCGTGTTCGATGAGCGGTACATCTCCGGCGGTTCCAGTTCGGGTTCGGCGGTGGCGCTGGCCAGCGGCCAGGTGAGTTTTGCTTTGGGAACCGACACGGCCGGTTCCGGGCGCGTGCCGGCGGCGTTCAACAATCTGGTCGGGTTGAAGCCGACGCGCGGCCTCCTCAGCACGCTGGGCGTGGTTCCGGCATGCCGGACCCTCGACTGCGTTTCCATTTTCACCAACACCTGTCACGACGCGCACACGCTGTGGCAGGTGGCGCGCGGCTTCGATGCCGCCGATCCGTTTTCGCGGGCTCGCAAGCCTGGTCAGGGCGCCGCGCCTTGGCCGGTGGGCCCGTTCCGGTTCGGCGTGCCGGACGACGATCAATTGGAGTTCTTCGGCGACGAAGAGGCGGCCGGCCTTTACTACCGCGCCGTACGCGATATGGAGGCGCTGGGCGGACGCCGGATGACCGTCGATTTTTCGGCATTTCGTGCCGCCGCCGAACTCCTCTACGCCGGTCCGTGGGTGGCCGAGCGATACGCCGCCATCGGACCATTTCTGGAAGCGCATGGAGACCGCATGGATCCGGTTGTGCGGGAAATCATCGGCGGCGCGCGGCGCTTTACGGCAACTCAGGCGTTTGAAGCGGAGTACCGACTGAGCGAACTGCGCCGCGCCTCGGAAGCTCAGTGGGCACACATGGATTTTCTGCTGCTTCCCACGGCCGCTACAATGTACACCCACGAGGAAGTGGCCGCCGATCCTATCGGCTTGAACAGCCGTTTGGGGTTCTACACCAATTTTGTGAACCTGCTGGACCTGGCGGCAGTAGCTGTGCCGGCGGGTTTTCGCTCGACCGGCCTGCCCTTCGGCATCTCGTTGATCGGTCCGGCGTTCAGCGACGAGGCCCTGCTCGCGGTAGCGGACCGGTACCATCGCCGGCATTCGCAACCGCCGGGCCCGGCCGTGAACCCGGGACTAGAGGCTCCGGGTTGCATTTCGCTGGCGGTCGTGGGCGCTCATCTGACCGGAGAATCTCTTAACTGGCAGCTTACCGAGCGGGGCGCGCGGAAGGTGAAGACTTGCCGCACCTCGGCCGGATACCGGCTTTATGCTCTGGAGCGTACCGTCCCACCCAAACCGGCGCTCGTGCGCGACGAGAGCTATTCGGGCCAAGGCATTGAGGTGGAAGTCTGGGCCATACCCGAAGACGAATTTGGCAGTTTTGTGGCCGCCGTACCGCCCCCCCTCGGAATCGGGAACGCGACGCTGGATAGCGGCGAAGAGGTGAAGTGCTTCATCTGCGAACCGGGGGCCATAGCAGGCGCTCCCGAAATCACGCGCTTCGGAGGGTGGCTAGCGTATTTGGCGCAAGGTGTTTCAACGCGATAAATGAACGTTGGTCATTCTCACGGCGCCGTGTGAAACTTGGTTAGCTTGTTCACGCCATTGAAGGCCGCCTGTTTGTAACACTCGGCCAGCGTGGGGTAGTTGAAGACGGTCTCGACGAAATAGTTGACCGTCCCCTTCAGCGTCATCACGGCCTGTCCGATGTGAAGCAACTCCGAAGCCCCTTCGCCAATGATATGTACCCCTAGGATCTCCAGTGTGTCTCTGTGGAAGATGATCTTGAGGCGGCCGGTGGTATCGCCGCGGATCTGCCCGCGCGCGGTTTCCCGATAGTAGGCAAGCCCCACTTCATAGGGCACGTCCTCGTCGGTCAACTGTTCTTCCGTCTTTCCAGCGAACGATATTTCGGGGATGGTGTAGATCCCGTACGGATAAGTCGCAGGGTTCGACTGGATCTTGACTCCGAAGGCGTGGGCCGCCGCGATGCGTCCCTGCTCCATGGAAACCGACGCCAGGCTGGGGAATCCGATGACGTCGCCTGCCGCGTAGATGTTCGGCACCTTCGTGCGATATTCGGAATCGACGGGGATGCGGCCGCGGTTATCCGCTTCCAGGCCAGCATTCGCCAGGCATAACTCGTCCACATTGCCGGAGCGCCCCACGGCGTACAGTAAAGCGTCAGCGGAAATGCGCTTGTTGCTTTTCAGGTTGGCCACCACGCTGCCATCCGCTGACTCCTCCACGCTGGCCACTTCCTCATTCAACCGCATGGTCACGCGCCGGTCACGCAGGTGATAGGAAAGCGCCTCTACCATTTCCGCATCGGCAAACTCGAGCAGCCGCGGGCGTTTTTCCACCAGGATTACGCGCACGCCCAGAATGGCGAACATGCAGGTGTATTCCACGCCAATCACGCCGCCCCCCACGACGATCAGGGTCCGGGGAATCTCCGGCATGCTGAGGACCTGATCGCTGTTGATGATATTGCGGCCATTGATGGGCACCAGCGGCGAAACCGAAGGCTTGGTTCCGGTGGCAATCAGAGTGAATGGAGCTTCCAGCTGAAAAGTGGCATTGACGCCTTCTACCTGGACATGGTTGGCATCCACGAAACTGGCCTGCCCGCGCACCACTTCCACGCCATTCCGGGCGAGTTGGCCCTCCGTCACACTAGATTCCATTTGAATCACCTGGTTCACACGCAATCCCAGGTCGGACATGGTGACTTTCTCTTTCATGTGATAATTGGCGCCGTAGATTCCCTGAGCAGAATAACCTGAGAGCAGCAGCACCGCTTCCCGCATGGTTTTGCTGGGGATCGTGCCGGTATTGATGCAAGTGCCGCCCACGATGGCGCGCCTCTCCACAACCACGACACGATGGCCGCATTTCGAGCCTTGCACGGCCGCGCGCTGCCCGGCGGGACCGGATCCAATTACAATTAAGTCATATTTCTGCATGAAGATAAATGGCTTCCGTGCGTCAGAATACCACGTACGCATGATTGAAGGGACCACAGTTAACTACACGTAACTGACCCCGCCGTGCATCAAATTTTTGAAACGAGGACATAAAGAGAATCTATGAGTGTTTTCAGCCTGAAACGATTGCGGGATGGCCGAGTTTAACCGACAATCAATTTTCGGCGCTACAAAAAGAGCTCGTTTCCTCTGCGACAAGCGGCCAGCCCCCGTAAACGCTTGGCTCGGTCTTTGTTCCTCTTCCCGCGCCAAGAATTCAAGGAGATATTTATGGTGAACGGATCTAACGGACTACAAGATTTTCTAAGCCTTTCGTATTCCGAACTGGAGGCTCTGAACCTCCAGTCGAAGGAGCAGCGGCTCTCCCGGGTTCCGGTGGAAAAGATTCAAGAGGAGCGGCTCAAATACCTGACTGACGAGAAGCGAATCAAGGCCGTAACTCTGCTGTTCAGCGATCTCGAAGGCCGCTTGCACATGCTCGATTACGACAAGAAGTGGCTGGTGAAGAGCTGGGACAACATGACGTTCGACGGCTCTTCCATCCGCGGCTTCACGGCGCAGAAAGAAAGCGACCTACGGCTCGGCGTGGACTGGGCCTCGTTCTACTGGGCGCCCGCAGACGTTTTTGGCCCGGGAAAGGTAATGGTATTCGGCGAGGTCATCGATAAGGACGGCTCACCCTACGCCGCCGACCTCCGCAGCGTGCTCAAATCCTACGCCAAAGGACTCCACGAAAAGGATGGTTACACCCTCAACGCCGCCAACGAGATTGAAGGATTCGTCTTCAATGGAATGGATGCCGAGCGGCGGTACCACGAAACCGGCAAGTTCGAATACGTGAGCACGGGCGGCTACTATCACTCCCTGCCGGGCGACCCGTTGCGCCTGTTCATCGATCATTCCGCGGAAGTGCAGCGCGCCATGGGCTTCGAGAACGAGAAGGACCACCCCGAGGTTGCGCCGTCCCAATTCGAGATCAACTACAGTTATTCCGAAGTGGTCAATGCCGCCGATCAGATTCAGCTCTACAAGCTGATCTGCCGGCAGGTCGCCAAGAAGATGGGGTTGACTGCGTGCTTCCTGCCCAAGCCGATTGTCGGCGTCAATGGGACCGGTATGCACACCAACGTTTCGGTTACACAGAAGGGCAAGAATCTATTCTGGGATCCCAAGGGCGAAGAGAAAATGAGCGCTTGCGCCTGGGAGTTCATCGACCGCATCCTGTCGCACGGCCTCGACATCTGCCTGGTGATGAATCCGAGCGTGAATGCGTACCGGCGTCTCGATCCCCACTTCGAAGCCCCCAATCAGCTCAAGGCTTCCGCCAAGGACCGCGGCTCTATGATTCGTGTGCCGATTGGCAATTCCAAGAGCGCGCGGGTGGAAGTGCGTGCGGTGGCGCCGGACGCCAATCCATACATGGTTCTGTACTCGGTCTTCCGGACGGGCCTGGAAGGCGACATCCTGCCGCATGACAACCTGCGCGCTGCCGAGCGTTACCTGCCGGACAATATTTACGACGCCCTGACGTACTTCGAAAAAGCCGAGTGGACCACCAAGCTGTTCGGCGATGACGTCAAGGGCCGCTATGCCGATTTGAAAAAGGCTGCTGCGGACCGTTGCCCGCGACTTTTGGGTACCGTGGTCAAAGTTCCGGAAGTTCAGTATCACCACGAAGTCTACAATCAGTTCCTCTGGAATATGTTTTAGGTCGCGTCCCTACCCTCTTGGGCCGCCGGCGGTAACGGTCGGCGGCTCATTCGTCTTTTCTTAACCCAGCCCAACTCACTTAATCCGGTCCGAAACATCCACGGCTTATTGACGGAGTGTGTAACCCAGCTGCTACTGCTGGAGTCGCTACGAGCGGACTAATCCTTTGGTCTAACCCGAATCGGCTAAGCCCGACGACTAGGCTATCTGAGTAATTGACCGGACTACTTCTCCATGTTAGTTTTCGCAAGGAGGTTTTTGACATGTCAAAACTTGTTGCAACTTTGCTGGCGACTCTCGTCTTTGCGGGAGTCGCCTCGGCTCAACCGGACGCTTATCAAGTCCACTATTTTCCCAACCCGGGCCAAGCCGGGACGGCTGTGAATATCACGAACAACGGGGCGAATGTCGGTAATGTCTCCGACCCAACCGGCACTATCTGTGCGAACGTTTATGTGTTCGATGCCAATAGTCCGGCCGAACTGGTGGCATGCTGCGCTTGCCCGATTGTTGCCCACGGCCTGGCGCATCTCTCGGGCAAAGGCGACCTGATCGACAATACGCTGACGCCTGCGGTTCCGACGTCGATCACGGTGGCCATTTATGCCACCCTCGACACCGGCACGTGTGACGCGACGAATCCGGGCCTTACCTCCGTGAGCGGACTGCGTGAATGGGGGACGACGCTTCACGCTCTGCCGACGACACCGGTCACCTATGCGATGACCGAGACCGAGTTCTCCGACGGCCCGCTCTCCACTGCCGACCTCAATAACTTCAGCGCCACATGCGGTTTTATCAAGGCCGATGGCAGCAGCTTCGGTATCTGCGGATCCTGTAAGCCCGGCGCAATAGGCGCCAACAAGCAGATGTAGGTTCCTGGTGAATCCTCTTGCCTCGGGTGGCCGCTCGGTCACCCGAGGTACTTTTAAACCCACGGGCTACTCCCCACACCCCTTGCCCGATCCACCCAGTGCCCAAGAGCGTATTCACAACGATCCCTGCTACAGACTAAGGACGAACTGGGCTAACCAGCCAGGCTAGTCCCCGCGACGCGTTGTGAGTGAGCGACCGCCGGCCGCCCCCTTTTCCTCGAAATGCCAGCCAGAGTTCCGTCGCCGCGAGATGCTGTGAATTGTGACCGCCCGATAACTCGCACTGCCTATCCGCCCCTGTCTCGTCAATAAGTTGAATCAGTGCCTGCGGGGTCTTGCCACGAATCACCACTTACTCGACTAATCCTTTGGACTAAGCCAAATGGCCTAAACCTTCGGGCTAGCCTATTTAAGTAATTGACCGGGCTAATACTCCATGTTAGGTTTCGCTAGTTGGCTTAGACATGTCACTCTCCTTCTCCTCTTCGAAGAGCCACCTCAGCCGGAAGCGCCTGGCCGCTTCCCTATTGGTTGCGCTAGCGCTTCCGGTTGCTTCCGCCCAAACCAATGTTTTCCTTGCCGGCCATGTGTCTCCCCGCGTTTCGGGAGCGAACCGGCTCGGCAGGGTGGCGCCCGATGAACCCATCCGGCTCACTCTTGCGGTTCGTGTGGATGAGGCGCTCCTGAAAGAAACCCTCGATTCGATCTACGGACCGAACACACCGGCCAGCAAGCGATACTTGACCTCCGCGGAATTCGCGCAGAAATTCGAACTTTCTGCCAAGCGCGACCGGTTGAGACGGTTCGCGCAAGCTCATGGACTGACAGTGAACGCTGCGGAGGACCAGGAGGAAAGCATGGTGGTTAGTGTCTCGGGGAATGCCGGAACCATCGAGCAGGCCTTTGGCATACAACTGAACCGGTATCGGGATGCCGCGGGGCGGATGTTCCGGGCGCACGAAAGCGACCCTATCATCCCCGCTGTATTACAAGCTGATCTCCACGCAGTTTTTGGCCTCTCCGATATTCAAGGTGTCTTCCGTTCCGGCCTGCACGCAGGCCCGGTGGCACCTTCGTCAGGACTCCTAACGCTCTCGGGAACCGGTCCGGGCGGCGGCTTGGCCCCGAGTGACATCAAGACGATTTACGGACTGCCCACGGCTCCAACGGTCGGCGCGGGCCAGACCGTGGCCGTATTTGAATTGGCGCAGTTCAACCCAGCCGACTTAGCTATCTATTCTAAAGAGTTCGATCTGCCCAACGTCCCCCTGACCGTCATTAGCGTGGATGGCGTTTCGAGTATCTGCGCTCCCGGCAGTTGTACCGACCCGGCTACCGCCGAAGTGGACCTCGACACGGAACTAATCGCAGGCGTGGCACCTGGGTTGTCGCAAATCCTGGTTTATGACGGTCCCAATACTCAGCAGGGGTTCTTCGACGTCTTCAACCAGATCGCGACGGATAATTTAGCCCAAGTGGTCAGCACCTCCTGGTTTGAGTTCGAGGCATACGCCGGGTCAGCCATGCTACAGGCAGAGAACCAGATCTTCCAGCGCATGGCGGCCCAGGGACAAACGCTGTTTGGGGCCTCTGGCGATAGCGGGGGATACGGGCCGGGAGGGGCGAGTGTCGAGGACCCAGCGGCACAGCCTTTTGTGACTGCGGTAGGTGGCACGAGTCTAGCCGGGACGGTGCAAGCCCCTGTGGAGACGGCCTGGAACGGGTCAGGAGGCGGCCCCAACGCCTTCTGGCCGCTGCCTGTTTACCAAGCAGGCTTGGCGGGCGCTGCATCCCAGCAATTTCGGAATGAGCCGGATGTGGCTCTCAATGCGGATCCCAACTCCCCCTATGCAACGTATGTCGATGGATCCTGGCACAACTTTGGTGGGACGAGCGCTTCCGCGCCCGTCTGGGCCGCCTTTACGGCGATCGTCAATCAGCAGCGAGTGGCCTCCGGACTGCCGCCTACGGGATTTGCAAACCCACTGCTCTATCGGTTGGCGTCGAGCAGCCAATACAACAACCTGTATCGTGACATCACCTCCGGGAATAATGGACTCTATACCGCGGGCCCTGGCTACGACAATGTCACTGGCTGGGGCTCTCTCCGCGGCGCGCCGCTTTTGAATGCGATGGCACAGGCGTCTAACTCTGTCGGCATCTATTCACCCGCTGCAGGCACGGACCTGGTGAGCCCGGTGACCATCTCGGGCAGCGCTTTCGCGTCGGCCTTCGCTAGTTACCGCGTGGAATACGGCGCCGGCGCCAATCCCACCGCCTTCAATCTCATTGGCAGCGTTCATAACTCGCCCTTGACCTTTGGCGCTCTCGAGACCTGGAACACTACCGGACTGTCTTCGGGCATCTACACTCTCCGCTTAACTGTCACGGATACGTCGAACCAAACGACGTCGGCGACGATCACTCCACTCTATGTGGACAACACCCCTCCGACGGCCCCGGCCCAAGTCAATCTGTCGGCGCAGAGCTCAACTACTCTGAATTTGTCCTGGACGGCCGCGAGTGACAATTTCGGTGTGGCCGGGTACCGGTTGGATCTTTCGACGTCCGCGCAATTCTCGAGCTTTGTTCCGGGGTATCAAAACTTCAACGCCCAGACTGCTACGTCGGCGGTGATCAACTCTCTCGCGCCATCCACCACTTACTTCGCCCGAGTGCGGGCTTACGATGCCGTAGGCAATGTGTCGACGAACAGTCCGACGGCTCAGGCCACTACGCTCCCATCCACCTTGCCTGCACCGATCGCGGGAATCGCGGTGTACGATCCAGTCTTACTGGCGCCGGCGTGCCGTTTGACTGGCCCTACCTGCGATTCCGGAATTCTGTTGAATGGTCGCGACAGCCTTGCCGGAGGCGCGGAGCCGAACCAACCCAACACGCTCTTTAATTCCTGCGCGGATGGGACCTCCGGCACTTACCATAGCGACGAATCCATCGATCATTTAACCATTTCGACGCTAGATGGCCAGCCGTTTGCGCCGGGGAAGACTGTACGCGTGGATGCCACGGTCTGGGCCTACACGAACCCTGGGTCAGACTCCCTCGATCTTTACTCCGCGCCCAATGCGAATTCGCCGGTTTGGACACTGATCGAAACAATTAAACCGACTGTGGCAGGAGCTCAGGTGTTGTCTGTGACGTTTGCTTTGCCCAATGGCTCTTTGCAGGCAGTCAGGGGAAATTTCCGATTCAGTCAAAAGCCGAATCCCTGCACGAGTGGGGGCTACGACGATCATGACGATCTGGCCTTTGCCGTGGGCCTTGGGGCGCCACCGCCGCCGGTCCCTGTGATCCTTAGCCCATCGACTGCGATAGCTACGGCGGGCAGCGCGTTCTCTTATGCGATTTCGGCCAGCAACAACCCCACCAGCTTTAACGCCACGGGTTTGCCCGTGCAATTGACGATCAATACGGCCACTGGATTGATTGCGGGGACTCCACAATCGGCGGGGACCTACACCATCAACCTCAGCGCAACTAACGCGGGCGGTACGGGAACCGGCACACTCGTGCTCACTGTCAAACCGGGCTCCACGCCGCCCCCAACGATCACCAGTCCCTTGTCGGCCTCCGGAAACGTGGGGGCAAGTTTTAGCTACAACATCACAGGCACCAACAATCCCACGAGTTACAACGCCATTGGGCTGCCATCCGGGCTATCCATCAATACGGCGAATGGCTTGATCTCAGGCGTACCCGCTTCCACCGGAGTCTTCCAGATATCGATGACCGCTAGCAATGCGGGAGGGACGGGCTCGGCGTTTTTGACCTTGACGATCTCGCCCCAGCTGCCGCCGAGCGCTCCGGTGGCCGCTATTACCGTGACTCCGCTATCCGGTTCGGCGCCATTGACCGTGACCGGCGATGCGTCCGCTTCCACTGGCGGCAATCTCTTTTACTCATGGAATTTTGGGGATCACTCCGTCGGCTTCGGCGCAGTTGTCTCACACACCTATACCCAGCCAGGCACTTATTCCATCACCGTGACCGTCTCCAACGACGTCGGTAGCGATCACACGCGGAATATCATTGTCGTGAGTAACTGACCGCTTCCTAACGGTCGCGGTTCTTTTGGGGCTACTCCTTCCCGCCCCCTTGCAGCGCGACTCGGGTTGCGCGAAGCGTGTTCGATAGAGATTCTTGCGGCAAACTGCGGATGATCGGGTTAACCAGCCACCCTAGTCCCAGCGGTACGTTGCGAGTCAGAGAAATCGCCTCACACTCGACGTAGACTCCGCCGTCGCGTTCCTCAAAGCGCCAATAGGAGTTGAGTCGCCACAGGAATCCGTGGTCACGCCCGGGCGGCAACTCGCGTTCGCCATCCAGTTCCGCAATGCGAGTGGTCGACGACCGGCTGTACCACCGGCGTTGGTCGAGTTGGGTATAGTGCACGTCATGGTAAGTGTTCAAGACCACCGTCAGTATTTTCTTCTTTACCAGGCGCATGAAAATCTGGTAGTCGCTGCCATTGTGGCTCAATAGCTTTGAGTCGACGACTTCGGGACCATAGAATCGCTTGTGATTGTCATAGTCTTCCACAAAGCGAAGCGTGTTCGCCAGAGTTACTCCCGGGATAAAAACTGCGCCGACCCAATCGTGAATGAGACCGTCCGGAACCTCAGTGTCACCCTTGCCTACAGCCGGTTCGGAGATCACTTCTCCCCTATGCACGCGCTCGATCCGCTCCGGGGCCCCGTCCAGCCAAAGAAATCTCCCTTCGTGCAACTGCTTTTGGAACCGCCTTTCGAAAGCTTGGGTGTAGCTGTCGAACGCCTCCGCCGTCCGCTTCTGTAGTTCCACCTGGGCGACCCCGGCCAGCGCGGCGAACATCCAGGCACCCAACACAAACGTGTACACAACTCCATTCTCGCGCTGTTAGCATGAAGGCAGGATCGCCCACACATGGACAAATCCGGATTCCAGGAAGCTGGCCGCGCGCAGGTTAGCTTTCTGGCGCCTCTCGAAAAGCGCTGCCTGGTCTGGCTGGCGCACCGCACGCCGCGCTGGATCAACTCGGACCATCTGACGGCTCTGGGGCTGATTGCCTTGTCAGGCGCCGGGCTGAGTTATTGGTACGCCCGGTGGGATCACCGCGGTCTGCTGTTGGTGATCGTATTCCTGGCGCTGAACTGGCTCGGCGACAGTCTGGATGGCACTCTTGCGCGCGTCCGTAACCGGCAGCGTCCGCGCTACGGATTCTACGTGGACCACGTGGTGGACGCCTTCGGGACCTTCTTCCTTCTGAGCGGCCTGGCGCTTTCCGGATATATGAGTGAGCGCATTGCCGCGGGCCTGTTGGTGGCTTACTTCATGCTCTCCATCGAGGTGTATCTAGCCACTTACACCATCGGCACGTTTCATCTGTCTTTTTGGAAGTTCAGCCCCACGGAGTTGCGCATCCTGCTGATGATCGGCAATATCGCGTTGCTGTATCGGCCCGTGGTTCGGCTCTTCGGCGATACTTACCAGCTATTCGACGTAGGCGGCATCGTGGGAATCGCCGGAATGGCGCTGATGTTGATCTCCGCGGTAGTGCGCCACACCGTGCTCTTGTACCGCGCCGAGCGTCTCACCTGAAATTGCGCGGCTTCTCCAGTGACTGGTTCGTGTTCGCGCCCTAACGGATGAACCAAACGCACTGTTACTTACCCACGTAATGTCCGACGTCCCGGTTGTTCTCTTCGCAGATGTACTCGAGTAGCTCGGTGTCGGGCACCAGGTGCGGATTCTCGATGACTGTCCACGGCTTCGTATACATCTTCGGGTCGTCGATGGTGATTTCGATATCCATATGTCCGAAGTCCTTGCGCCGGTACTTCTCGATGACGTGCAAGGCGTCGGAAGTGGGATGCCCGTTGGTATCCAGCCACCCTTTTCCGTTGAAGCCGACAGTCTCCACCACGAACGTGTCTCCCTCCCACTTACCCACCGAATAGCCCTGCCAGGTTGGCTGCGGATCCTTGGGCAGCGGCCGTCCATCGGTGAAGATCTGGCGGAAGATGCTGCGCGACTCATAGAGGATGATCACTTCGCCGGGTACTTCCACGACCTTGTACGGAGAAGGGACGGCATCCTTCTCGGGAATGATGGATGGCAGGCAAAGGTTGTTTGGATCGTCCTTGCCATTGGTATCCAGGCGGCGCTGATACTCGGTTTTGGCCGCAGGCCGGAAGGGTACTTCTTCGGGTTTCAGGTCTGCTGCGATGTTGAGCAGGTACTTCATCCCGCTGGGCTCCCAGATCCCTTGAATGTCCACGTGGCCGTCCTTACGAGGCGCTGGTGCATTCAGGTTCGGTTTGTCGTCCTTAGTTCGTGGGATCCCCGGCGTCGGATAGTTGAGCCATTGGGCATCGAGGGCAGTGGCCGCTAGCAAATACCATGCTGCTGCAGAGAACAGGCGACACACACTCGTATGGCGGAGCGTTTGCATCCTTGGGCGATTATATCCCGGTTGCCCGTCGCGTTACGGAATGCCCCCTACTCGACGAACTCTTCCGCGCCACCGGCCGAAAGACTGATCTCGCCCTTCTCTTGCAGCGCGCGCGCTATGGTAATCAGGGCCGTCTGTGCTTCCTGGACATCCTTGATACGCACCGGTCCCAGCGCTTGCATGTCTTCCACCAGCATTTCGGCCGCGCGGCTGGACATGACCGAAGTGAAGTGCTGCTTCAATTGGGGGCTGCTGCCTTTGAGCGCCAGTGTGAGAATCTTGCGGTCCACCTGCGCCAGCAGTTTGCGCAGCGCATCCTGGCTGACCTTCAGCAAGTCTTCGAAGACGAACATGAGCTGGCGAATGTTCTGCCCCAGTTCGGGGTCGTCCGCGCTCAATGCCTGGAGGATCGCCTCCGTCATGGGCCCCTCTGCACGATTCAGCAAATCCGCCACCGCGCGGATGCCGCCGCAAGGCTGGAGACTGCTTTTGCCGCCGATACTGAGCTTGGTTTCGATCAGCTTCACCAGGCGATTGATAATCTCCGGAGAGACTTGATCGAGCGACGCCATGCGCCTGACCACTTGCGCCCGCAACTCCTCCGGCAATCCGGCCAGCAGCTTCGAGGCGTTCGCGGTGCCCACGTGGCAGAGGATTAATGCGATGGTCTGGGGGTGTTCGCGGATGACGATTTTCGCCAGTTGCTGCGGGTCCGCTTTGCGCAGCGCGTCATCGTTAGTGGGGAGGGTGCCCTCGATCGATTGTAGGAGGCGATCGGCCATCCGCTTCCCGTCGTTGGGCCCGAACGCGGTGAGTAGCACCGACGTTGCATAACCGACTCCCCTCTGCAACGTATACGGGTTCTCCGCTACGGTAACGAATTCCTGGAGCACGTCGTGGCGGTCGCGTTCGGTCAATTTACCGAGGAGGCTAATCTCGCGAGTGACTCCGTGTACCTCGTCTTCGCTGAGTTGGCGCAGGATTGCGGCGCCCGCCTCGTCACCCACAGTCGTCAACAGGATGGCCGCTTTGCGGTATCCATTCGCGGTTTGAGTTTCGGTAGCCGGCATGCCGTGCGAAAGCAAAGCAAATTCGGTTCCGTTCCCGCAAGCACGTGTGGTTGCTCCAGATTTTGATGCCATACGCGCCGTCAAACTTTTGACACGTCAACCATCGCATGGGTTCTGGGTGGGGCAGGCCACAGCAGAGCGACCGCCTGAAAAGCGGCGGCAGGCTGGAAAGCTGGTTCCCTCGAACTGGTAGCGAACGTGCTAGGACCTGCCTGATGCTTCCCGGTCTCGACGTGTTCTTTGACATTCCCATCGGTCTCGAACTGCGTATCGGCTGTCGCGGCATCACTCTGCACGAGGTCGCCAGGTTGCAAGACGGGGCCACCCTGACACTCGACAGGCTTGCGGGAGAACCGCTCGATCTGTACGCAGGTGATCTGCTGCTGGGCTCGGCTGAGGTGGTAATCGTTGCGGACCGGCTCAGCATCCGGATTACGGATATCTTTCTACCGGCGTCTCTGGAGACCAGCGCGGCGGCTTAATAGACCATGGATCCCAAATCTCCCAAACCGGCGGATCGCGAAATCCTGCCCCAATCGGTGGCGCGCATGCCGCTCGCCGCGCACGTAATCCTGGGCCGCACCACCCTGCCGCTGAAAGAGGTCTGCCAGTTGGCAGTCGGTACGCTCATCGAATTCGGCCAGCCAGCTTCGCAACCGGCCGACCTGGTGGTGAATGGCAAAGTCCTGGCCCGCGGACAACTGGTGGCTGTGCAGGGCAACTACGGCTTGAAGGTGGTCGAGCTATGCCCGAAGTAACCTCGCTGACTCTGGACCCATCGACCGAAGTTCCTTTCGATTTCCGGCAGTCCTCCCAGATTCCTGAAACGCAACTCGAGGCCATTCGCGCTCTTCATGAGACCTTCGTCCACCACCTGTGCGAGAGCCTTTCGCTGACCCTGCGCGTGGAAGTCACCGGTACGATCGCGGGGCTGGAACAGACCACCTACGGAGAACTGGCCGAGAACCTTGCCGCGCCGGCCTGTCTGCTGTACTTCACCATGCAGCCTCAGGAGGGGAGCACGCTCGTTGATGTGAGCCCGTCGCTGGTGGCTCCCATTCTCGATTGTGTTTTAGGCGGCAACGGGAAGATCGTTTTCCCGCTCGAGCGCGAGATCACCGATATCGAGCAAGCCATGCTGGAAGAGTTCTTCGGCATCCTGGCGCACGAACTGCGGGAGGTATGGAAACCGGTTTCCGCTATCGATTTCCAGTTCGCTTCGGTGGAGACCACTCCCCAGGTGACCCAGCGTTTCGCGGCCGGCGATCCGGTAATTCTGATCGCCGCCGACCTCCGACTTGGCGAAAATGAGGGCCGCGTGAGTGTGGCGATTCCAGCGTTCACTCTTAAACTGTTGCGCCAGAAATTCGAGTCTCGGTCCGAAACACGCAAACCGGCCTCGCGCGACAAGGAACAGGCCGTCCTGGAAAAGCTGGCCACGGGGCTGAAGCTCGACCTCGATTGCACCCTGCAGGGTTCCAACATTCGTTTATGCGACTTGCTGAAACTGAAGACCGGGGATGTGATCGATACCGGCATCGCCTGTGATAGCCCCGTCACCATCCTGGTCAACGGCGTGCCGAAATTCTCCGGTGACGTGACCGTGGAAGGGGCCACCCAAGCGGTCGTCCTTCGGGTCGCCTCCGCCAGCGCTCTATAAACGTTTGCACTCGTGCTGATTGCGATGGCGGTGCTGCGGCCGTTCTTGAAGCGCCGGAAGCTTACGGCTCCATCACGATCTGCACGTGATTACTCTCCTGCCCGTCAGCCGTAATGTGGAGAGCGGAAGTTCCGAGGTTGGCAATCGCGGGAAGCTGCGCTTCGATCAGGTAGAAACCGATGTATCCCGGCGCCAGCGTGGCGCGAGTCACCTGGAGCGGCGCGCCGTCCAGGAAAACCTTGACGGTGGCGACCACTGCCGGCGCGTTGTCCTGAGGCGCGGCCAGATTGGTCGGCCACGTGGGGTTAACCTTACCCAGTCCGGTCGCCAGAATCTGGATTCGCCCGTTGGAGCGCGCCGCGTTGCGCGTGTCCAGCAAGAGGCCGCTATCGGCATCGTAAATCATGGGAGCGCCGTCGCTGCCCACAAAGATGGCCGGCGAGACTGGTTGCACCGGGAGCCCCAGGGTGAGCGGGCCGGCATTGGTCTCGAGCGACAACGACACATTCGGCCCCTCGGCTTCGAACGGCACCTGAATCTGCGACTGGCTGTCGGACACCGAGAGCACCGGGAAGTTGAGAGTGCCTCCGCGGGCCGCGCTCACCCGCCCGCCCATAACACTGACCAGCGAGCCGGGCGCGGCCGGCCGTGCGCTGAAATCCGCAGCGCTGACGAGCCGCAGGTTGCGCAAGCGGTGCGGCGCCGCCGCGGCGTATACGCCGTACCCGTCGAGTGCGACATACAACTGTACCCCTGCCGGATCGAGCCGTACATCCATAGCCGGAGCTGACGGAAGCGCTGACGTGAGATTCGTCCAATTGACTATTGGGAAAGTGGCATTCTCCAGATCCGTGAGCGCGTAGAACAAGCCTCGGTCCGTGGCCACGTAGACCGCGCCCGAAGCTCGATCCGCGGCAATGCCATGCGCTGCGGCATCCGGCAGGTTCGCCGTAAGATCGTCCCAGATACTGCCGCTGCTGGTGGTGCGTAGCACGTGCGCGCCGCTGCCGCCGAGCGCGGCTAGCGCTACGCGCGGCTCTACCGCGTCCACGAAAATGCGCTCGACCGGCCCCGCTAACTCCGTGCGCGAGAGCCGGAAAGTTGCGCCGCTGTCGAGCGACACCCAGATCTGCCCGTCGCTTGCGCCCGCGTAAACCGTAGTGCCTCCGGCGCCTACCGCTGTAATCTGGGCTCCTGTCGCCGTCGAATATTGGCGTAGCAACAGGGCTTCGTCGCTTTGCGTGCTATTCGAGTCCGGGAACCATACCGAACCGCCCGGCGGCAACTCGATCGGCCCCAATTCATCCGTTTCCACCCGCGTGCCTGATGTTCCGTTGGGCGTCGCCACGATACGGCGTACCCCCAGATTCGGCAGGTAGCGATTGAGGCCCGTCCAGGAGAGCCCTCCATCCACCGATCGCCAAACGCCGAAATCGTTGGCCAGAACGAGTTGGTCGGGATCGGCCGGCGAAACCGCCAGGCTGTGCTGTCCCCCACCTACTATAGAGGCGGTCTTGAATTGCGTCAGGTTGGCCCACGAAGCCCCGCCGTCCTCCGACTCATACAGGTTTCGCCCAAGTGCATACACCCGCTGTGGACTGGCAGTTGTCGTCACCAGGCGCGCGCTCAAATCCGGCAAGCGGGAGACGCTGGCCGGGAGGATCGCCGGGGGTTGGGGAGCCAACTCAACGGGGGCCCAGTTCTCATAGTCCACGGTCGAGAAGATCCGTCCAGCAGGGGTTCGCGCGAAGAGCCGCGAGCCATCCACTGAGAACCAAACCTGTTCTACCGGGCCGGTCGCCGGCGAAGCTAGATCCAGCTCCACCGCAGCGCTTCCGACTCTCCGCCATTGCGGGCGGACTTGTGCTTGGGACAACGAAGCTCCCAACAGTGCGAGCGCTAGCGCCGTGGCTGCGCCGCGGATTGTTCCCTTATGACACACGTCCGAGTCTCATTCTAACCCATTTCACAACGGAGGCCGCCTATTAAAGTACTGATACTGCTACGTTTGTTAGCAAAAGTTAAGGTCGGCCCACCATTTGCCATGCATGTTTGGTGCTAGACTTGTAAAAGTTAGTACCACGGAGGCTGTTTCAGACACCGGAGTCTGGAATAAAGGAACATGCGGGGACGCGTTAGACATTCGTGGACGATGCGGAAGTTGTTGATAACAGCAGCCGTCGCGGTGTCGTTTGCATCTTTGCTCACTGCCCAGGATTTCACCGGTGCCGCCAAAGTGCAGGTGATGAGCGGACGCGTCTCGGTTCTGCAAGATAGCAATGAGTGGGCGTTGAGTCCCGGTAAGTTTGTGCAGCCGCAGCAAGTGGTGATCACCGGGTCCGATGGCTATGCCAAGTTCGAGCTCCAGGACGGCAGCACCTTCGAAGTTTTTCAGAATTCGCGAGCGGTCTTTCGGCCCGCGCAGGGTTGGTCCCAACTACTGGATGTGTTTCTAGGCCGCGTGAAGGTCTATATTCAGCATCGCGATGGACCCAACCACCAGGGAGTGACGACCCAAACCGCGGTGATCTCGGTGCGCGGCACCGTCTTCGACGTCAGCGTGGATGACGAAGACTCCACCACGGTCAGTGTGGACGAAGGAATCGTCGCAGTGCGGCACAGGATCTTCCCTGGAAATGAGACGGAAGTGCGTGCCGGCGAAGCGATCCACGTTTTCCGGAATCAACCGCTGGCCAAACGGCTGGACAAAGGCAATGCGGCCCGGATGGCGCTGCGCGCTGCGGCGCAGGCGGCGTATGAGGCGCTATACCGCCGGCCTGCAGGAACTGTCGCCGGCGGAGTGCCCACTGGTAGCGGTACGGGCGACGGCGCGCAAGGCGATAAAGGTGGAACTAAGGGCAGCGCGCCACCGCCTCCGCCTTCACCCCCGCCGCCCGGCCACTAACGGCTGACGACCAATCCGAAAGGCATGCCTTCCGTCACGATTCCGCCACGCGCAGTAGATTACATCGGCTAGTATGTTCGCTCCACGCCCCCTCCGGACCTCACCTCACGCTGACGCCCCTGCGCTTCGCTATCACTTCGCCTCCATCAGGTTGTGAAGGGAACGTTCACCCCCAAGCTGTCGAACATGCTCGGCACACAAAAAAACCGGACGGCATTGCTGCCGGCCGGCCGACTCTCTAGGTCTGTACCCAGGATCAGAACGTGAAGCGTGCGATGAGCGTTCCCGTTCTCGGGTACCCGCCGAGTTGCGTGTTGTAGTTGCCATTAGACGGCAGGCTGGGCGTGGTGCCGGGCGCTACCACCATGTTGATGGTTCCAAAACCTCCCGTGATCTGTCCAGCCGCATTGTGGCCGACTGGCGTCACGGTCACGCTCGGATTACCCAGGTATGTGTGGTTGAAGATGTTCTGGAATTCCGCACGCACTTGAAGATTCATCCGTTCCTTGATGCGGAAATTGCGGCCGAAGTTGAAGTTCTCGACAGGCCGCCGCGGAGCGCGGAAATCACCGTAGTAGGCAGCCCCGCCGAATGCTCCGTTCACGGGGTTAGTCCAGGCCGCGGGATTCAATATCTGGTCGTATTGCGGGTTGATGCAGCCGCAGTTGGGGGTTTTTAAATACAGCGGCACGCCTGGCACGCGAAGTTGATAATTCACTCCCTGCGACAGAGGGTTCGCCGTAGTGGCATTTGGTGGCGCCAGCAGGAAACCGCTGCCATCTTGAATGAACGCGCCAACCTGCCAGTCCTTGGTGATGGTGCCGACCAGCTTCTGGTTCGGGAAGAAGTTCTGGACGGTATATACGATGTTCGCGTTAAAAAGGAACGGCTGATCCCACTGTTGATAGGTCTTCCCGAGTCCCTGGGGGTTATAGAGGTTCTGCTCCACCGACTGGAGGGCTTTAGACCAGGTGAATGTACCGGTGGCTTGCAGTCCGTGGGAGAAACGCTTGTTGATCTTGGCTTGAAGAGAATCGTACCAGGTATTGCCCGTGGGAGAGTCCGTCACAGTGAGCGCGGTGAACTGCGGATACGGCCGCAGTGCCTGGAGCAGAGAACTGCCCGCCGGGAAACCGGCATAAGGCATGAGGTTGCCCACCCGCGCGATCACTGCGGGTGAACTGATGGACGCATTCAGGAGCAGGTTGTCGGCAGGATTCGTGTACGGATTCAGGCCGTACTGAGCAAAAACCGCCGGCGAAATTTGATTGGCGAGACCTAGGTTTGAGTTGGTGATAGCCGTCCACCAAACGCCCCGATTGGCGACATAGGAAGCCTCCACCAAGAGATTCGCCGTAACCTCGCGCTGGATGCCGATACTATATTCGTTCTGACGCGGAGGACGGCCCGCCTGCGTATCCAGGAAAATCGGAGAAGTGCCCGGGATTCCCGGATTGGTGGGGTACAGCCCCGAGTTGAATACCGGCCACTGCGGTTGCGGTAGCGCCCCTGGCGAGTTGATGTTGAGGTACTCGTTTACGCCGGGCGGCGTGTTGATCTGCGACAAGGCTGCCGGGGTACCGGCGATGTCGGGAGTGAATCCGTAAATGAAACCCCAGCCGCCGCGAATTACGGTCTTGGGCGCGATCTGATACGCAAAGCCGACACGCGGCCCTATAGCGTACGGATAGTTGCTGGCGAACGTGCAGCTACAGTTGGCCTCATAGATCGTTCCCCCGACGCGCCCGCCGGCATTCGGATTGGGAATCAGCCCGAAACTCGCAGCGCGCCCATATTGTTCTCGAGGGTATGTGCCATAATCCCAGCGGACGCCATAATCCACGGTCAGCTTGCGGGTTACCTTCCATGAGTCCTGAAGAAACAACGCCCACTGCGATTTCCCGACCCGGTAATCGGCGCTGGTGTTTTGTTGGATGGTGGTGAAGTCCCCTAACAGAAAGTTGGCGTAGCCAAACCCAATCTGCTGGCCTCCCAGGCCGTTGGGCGGGTTGAACGGCAGCGCAGTGGCGCCCTGTTGCCCATTAATAATAGTGTTCACGAACGGCACCGTGCCCATGGCGTTCATGATGACGCCGGAATAGGGCTGCGAGACGGTTCCCTGGAAGTATACCTCCGCGCCGGCTTTGAAGGTGTGGCTTCCGTGCACCCACGTCAAACTGGCATTGGCGCTGGGCTTTTCTTGAAAGCTGTGTGACTGGATCTGCCCGGTGGTGCCGACGTTCTGCATGCCGCCCAAAGCATACGTAGCGTTGCCGAGAGGCGCCTGCATGTTGGCGATGTTGGGGAAATTTCGATTAGCTTGGAATCCCGTCAAGCCCGTTATCTGACTCTCGTTGAAATTCAGGTACGGCGCATCATCGAAGAAGTTGAGTTGCTGATAGCCCGCGCCGACGTGCGCCAGTAAGGTAGGCGTCAAAGTGTGATCGTAGTTGAGGCGGAAAATCTTGTGGTGAATGAAGGTGCCGCGCGCCAGCGAGATTTCGGCGGGCAAGCCATCCGCATTTCCGTTGGGACTGGACCACTGGCTGTCCGTCTGGGTCTGCGACCAATAGAAGGAAAGACGGCCCTTCGCCCCGATGAGCTCATCCAATTTTAGGGACGGAATCGTGGTATATCGCTGCCCCGGATTGGTGCCGGATGCATTGTTAACCAAACTGCTGGTGGCGGCCTGCGGGAAGAGTTGTTGGATCGCGAGCGCCGTTTGGTTGAGCCGCATCGTGGGAATGATGTTGCCGGGGAACGGATCTCGCACCAACACGCCGTTCGGCGCAGCACGTTCGCTCGCGGGATCGTAAATCGTATTGGCGAAGATTGGCCGGCCCAGAGCATCTACGGAAGGCAGCGCGGCCGAGGGAACACCCAGACCCGGATTGAAATTGGCTCCGCCGTTCGGGCTGATGGCCGAGAAATTACCGAGGCGATACGCTGCGTTGGGAACCGTCAAGTTAAAGGGAAGCGACTGTGTTTCGATATATTCTTCCCAGTTAAAGAAGAAGAACGTCTTGTCGTGTCCGTTGTAGACTTTCGGAATCCAGACCGGGCCGCCCAACGTGCCGCCGAAGTCGTTGCGGCGATTGCGTGGCTGAAATTTTCCGCCGCCGTCCGCGATGCTGAACGGATAGCCGGCGTTTAGATCTTCGTTGACGAAATAATCGTAGCCACTGCCGTGGTACTGGTTGGTTCCCGACTTCATGGTGATGTTGTAGAGGCCGCCGCCCGCCGTGCCGTATTCCGCCGCGAAGTTGCTCGTCTGCACCGCAACCTCCTGGATGGCATCCGCGCTGGGCTGCTCCTCTTGAAGAGCGTAAGCGACGTAGTGATTCGTCATGTCCTGCCCTTCAATCCGGTATCCGCCGGTGTTGCTGGGCGCTCCGTTGACGACATTTACGAAATTGGGCTGATAACTGGTGCCCGGAATAAGCTGCACAAGGCCATACGGATTCCGGATGCCGGAGCTCCCGGCATTGGCGCCGCCGATTCCCAGAATCGGCAGGTTGTCGAGGCTATCGACGCTGATATTGTGCGCCAGGTCGCCGCTCTCCGTTTTCAATTGGGTGGCATCCGCCTGAACGGTAACCGACTCGGTCGCAGCGCCAACCTCCAGCATGATGTCGATTCGCTCGACAGCCGCCACATCCACCTTGATTCCGGTGCGCGTGAACTTCTTGAAGCCAGGAACGGACACGGAGACCTCGTAGGTGCCAACGGGCAACTGCGCAATCGTGTAATTACCAGCCGCGGTGCTGGCGGCCGGGTAAACTGCTCCGGTCTCCAGATTTCTGGCCTCGATATTGGCGCTCCCGACCACCGCTCCAGCAGGGTCGCTAACGGTTCCCGTAAGCGTGCCTCGATCCTGGGCCAAGGCCGCCCATGCGCACAAAAATAAACCGGCGAAACACAACAAGCGTTTCATTGAATGACTATTCCTCCATTTGATTGAAACATCGTCAAATGCAATTGACCTCAGCCAACAAGCTTGGCGCTACTATGACGCAACCCGCTAGGCGGCTCTGATGTTGACCCCATCAGTACAACAAAACTTCTTCTTGGGGATCGATTGTACTAACACAATGGGAGGGTGTCAAGACTAGCCAATGTAAATCTAGCAATCGACGGAACCCTTCTCTCTTGCATGCAACTGATTTCTTGACAATCAATTAGAAGCAAGCAAAGCGGTTCATCCGCCGGCCACGCTAAGCCGGGATATACGCCAAATCGGCGCTTCTACTTTAGAACCTTCACCACGTAATAACTGATCGACGCCGGCACTTCCTTGAACCAGTGCGGAATCCCGGCGGGGATGACAATTACGTCGCCTTTAATCAAGTGATGGATTTGTCCCCCCTGAATGTCCGTGCCTCGAATCTGGCCCGGGCCGCTCGTCTTTCCACCCACCATGGTTCCACCTGTAACGAAGGTCGCGCCGCCATCGATGACGTAGAAGACGTCGGTCTCCTTGTCGTGCACTTCCACCTGCCCCGATGAGTTGCGATAAGAGCCGAGAACCGTCAGGTCGGGTGCTTTGACCAGATTTCCTCCTTTAGCCAACGCTTCGGCTACCTTGTCATGGCCGAGGTACGTGACCGCTGGTGCTCCGCCTGCCCCGTTCATCACCAGAACCGCGGCCAGCAGTCCGGTCAGAGCCAAAAAAAGTCGCATAGGGTCACCTCCCTTGCCTGACAATTATAGGTCGTAAAAGAGCCGGACGAGTATGCATGATTAGGCCCTGCCGCTGCGATCTCGCAATCAGTAATAGGAAAGCGTCTCGATGCCGGTGCCGGCCATGAAACTGGACACCACGCGTCCTTCCGCCAGATTCACCACGGAGACAGTGCCATCGCCATGATTTGCCACCAGCAGAGTCTTGCCGTCGGGTGAAACAGCAAATCCCATGGGATCTTTTCCCACCTTGAACGTGGTCTGCTTCCCATGCAAATCCGCTGTATTCAGAACGTTGACCGAGCGCTCCGACAGATTGCACACCACCAGTTTCGAACCGTCCGGCGTGTAGCGCGGCTTAAATGCTCCCTTGGTATTTCCCTCGAGAGGAATGCGATCGGCAACCGTATCATTGACGGTATCGATCAGGATTATTGTCGGTGCGGCGTGGTCCATCACGGCCACTCGCTTGCCGTCGGGCGAGGCGACAATTCCTTCGGTCCCATTGGGCGCCGGCACTCGGCCAATTATCTCTCGGCTGTGCAGATCGATCACGGTGACGAACATCCGGTCGTTCTTGTTCGCCACGTAGGCTTTGCTGCCGTCGGGCAGAACGGCTGCCCAGTGGCCCGTTCCCTCGGTGTCAATGGCCGCCACAATGCTACGTTTTTTGGGATCGATCACCAGAAGTTTTCGGCTCAAATCGCAAGTGACATACAAGGTTCCCGCGGCATCCACCTGGATCCCGTGCGGCGCCTGGTAGGGGGAGACGTCGATCGAGCCGGTCAGTTGCCGCGATACCAGATCGATGATCGCGATGGTGTGGCCGGGATGCGGGTTTCGGCCGTAGACGCCATCCCCGTAAATCGGCACGTAGACCGTCTTGTGATCGGGCGAGAAGGCCAGATCGTGCGGAGCCGTCTCCATCGGCAGGCTGGCGATCTCCTGAAAAGAGACCGGGTCGACGAAACGAACATGGTTGCCTAACTTGTCGATCAGCACCAGGCCGTTTTTCCCGGTCGGGTTGTTGGGGTCGAGACTCGCGGCTGCGAGCGCGCCGGCGAGCCCCCACAGCGCTACCAGCGCCCAGCAAGCTGTTCGTTTCGTCATCGGATTCGCTCCTCTCAGTTGGCCGCGGCCTGCATGGCTTTGGTAGCTTCCACGTCGATGGAGATGTCGATCATGTCCCCCAGCGCCGGGCCGCCGCCTTCCAACAATTGATTAAACGTGATTCCGAAATCCTTGCGGTTAATTTCCGTTTTCAAGCTGAACCCGCCGCGGTTGTTGCCCCAGGGATCTTTCACGCTGCCGCCGTGAGCCACATCGAAGGTGACCGGCTTCCTTACGCCGCGCAGAGTCAAGTCGCCGCTGACTCGGAACTTGTTTTTGCCCGCGGCCTCCACGCGCGTGCTCTGGAAAGTGATTTGGGGGTGCTCGGCCACATTGAAGAAATCGGCCGTCTTCAGATGCCCGTCGCGCTTGACGTCGTTGGTATCGACACTGTCCGCGTCGATCTGCACCTGCACTTTGGAATTGGCCGGCGATGCTTCGTCAAGCTGAATGGTCCCGCCCAATTTTGTGAATCGGCCATGCACCCGCCCGACCACGAAATGCGGGATCGAAAAATGGATGCCGGAATGGACCGGATCGATTTGCCACGTTTCAGTTGCCATTGTAGACTCCTTATTGTCCTGAGGGTCTATCATATCGGAAAAGGCAAAGGCGCTGCGTTACCGGACCGTCACCAAACGGAGCGCCTTCTGGAGGCGACCAACCACATGGCCCCTTGCGAAGCATGGATCGCTTTTGTCGTCGCAATGCTTTTGAGCGCCGTTCCCGCCGCGGCCGCGTCCTGTGACCGCCTCGCCTCGCTGTCGCTGCCACACGCCAGCATCACGCTGGCACAATCTGTAGCAGCCGGGCAGTTTGCGGCGCCGGGAAGTGGCGGGCCCGTAGGCGCAGCGGCGTTCCGCGCGCTGCCGGCTTTTTGCCGAATCGCCGCCACCCTCCAGCCGGTGCCCGATTCCGCGATTCGCATTGAAGTCTGGATGCCGGCCTCCGGCTGGAACGGCAAACTCCAGTCGGTGGGGAACGGCGCGTGGGCGGGCACGATCAGTTATTCCGCCATGGCCGCGGCTGTGGCGGCCGGTTATGCCGCCGCCAGCACCGATACGGGTCACACCGGCAACAGCGCGACCTTCGTGGTGGGCCATCCGGAAAAGCTGGTGGACTTCGCGTACCGTTCGGTGCACGAGATGACCATCGCCGCCAAAGCCATTGCCGCGTCCTTGTATGGCAACGGCCCTGTGCGGTCCTACTTTAACGGATGCTCCACCGGCGGAAGACAGGCTCTGACCGAGGCCCAGCGTTTCCCGAATGACTATGACGGCATCGTTGCGGGCGCAGCCGCGAACTACCCAACACACCTGCAGGGCGCTCAGGTGTGGACGGCAAAGGTGTCTCACCAGGACGAAGCCGGTTACATCCCGCCGGGCAAATATGCGCTTCTGCACAAGGCCGCACTCGAGGCGTGCGACGCTCTCGATGGCGTTAAGGATGGCGTGCTCGAAGATCCTACGCGCTGCCATTTCGAGCCCGCGGCGGTGCTCACGGCCGAGCAGTCTCAGGTCGCCAGGAAGATCTACGCCGGCCCGATGAATCCGCGAACCGGCGCGTCCGTGTTTCCCGGACTGGAGCCCGGCAGTGAGATGGGATGGGACACACTGTCTGGAAAAGACCCGCTCTTGCTGGCGAACGAAACGTATCAGTATCTGGTGTTTCAGGATGCCAGTTGGGATTACCGGAAGTTTGACGCTGACCACGATGTGGCCCAAGCCGAAAAAGTAATCGGCGCCACCATGGACGCGATTGACCCCAATCTGCGACCGTTCTTCGGCCACGGCGGAAAGCTCCTCATGTACCACGGCTGGGCCGACCCGGGGATAGCTCCGCTCAACAGCGTGCACTACTACTCGAGCGTGGTGGACACGCTGGGCGGAGCGGCCAAAGACTCGATTCGCCTGTTCATGGTTCCGGGAATGGGCCATTGCCGCGGGGGCGACGGGACGGACACCTTCGATTCCGTGGCTGCGCTCGATCAGTGGGTGGTCCAGGGCCGAGCGCCCGACCAGATCCCGGCATCGCACAGCACGAAGGGCGCGATCGACAAGACGCGTCCCTTGTGTCCGTACCCGCAGGTGGCAACCTACAAAGGCAGCGGCGATACTAACGATGCTGCGAATTTTGCATGCAGCATGCGGTAAAACAAAAAGCACCGCTCCCACCGGAACTCTCCTCATACCCATTGGCAAGTCCCAGGTTTTTCTGAAGGAAACGTACGAACTTTCACTGGTTTGTAACGCAGTCGCAGTGTTCGAATGATACTCAGATACTATGAGGAGTTTCGTTACAAGATCTGTTTGCTTTGTTTTGGCGGTTTTGGGCGCTTTCCCGTTGTTGGCGCAGCCGCTGCGGCCGGGGCCGGGGCACGCGCCGCACGTCATCGTTGTCGGGTTGGATGGCCTGAGCATCGACGGAGTCAACAAGGCGCCGTCGCCGCATCTCCACGACCTGATGGCTCACGCAGCCTGGACGCTGGAGGCGCGCGGCGTAATGCCCACGCTCAGCAGTCCCAACTGGGAGTCGGCCATCGGCGGAGCGCCACCCGAGCAGCACGGCATTACTTCGAATGGCTACTTCCGGCGGCTCGTCGAATTCGAACCGGCGTGCCACGATGCTGATGGCAAGTACCCCACCATCTTCGGCGTGTTGCGGGCGCAGAGTGCCTCCAGCCGGATCGCCGTGTTCCACGAATGGGGAGGTTTTGCGGAGCTGGTGGAGCCGGCCGCGCCGGATGTAATGAAGCACGTATCGGGCACGTCCCACACGGTGGATGCCGCCATGGCGTACTGGCAGGAGTACCGCCCAACGTTGCTTTTTATCCATCTCGACAACATCGACCACGCCGGGCACGAAACAAACTGGTATACCAATACGTACTATCAGGCAGTGACGGAAGCGGACGGCTATCTCGGCCGGGTTTTGGACGTGATCGACCGCGCATCCGCGTGGGACACAACCTATGTGTTGGTCACCTCCGATCACGGCGGTACCCGGCACGGCCATGGGAAAAACTCGCTGGCGGAGATCCAGATCCCGTGGATTCTGGCAGGCCCTGGCGTGGCGCCGGGACGCATCACGGCTCCTGTGAACACCTACGATACGGCCGCCACACTGGCCTGGATCTTCAATCTGGAAACGCCTTCCTGCTGGACCGGCCGGCCCGTCAAGGCGGCGTTTCACTCCTCCGTGCTGCTGGCCGGAGCGGGGCAATGAGCAATCCGGCCATCGATCTGATCTATATCGATTCGGGCGGTGGTCACCGGGCAGCGGCACGGGCTCTCGAGGCAGTGGTGCGGGAGCAACAACGGCCCTGGGATCTGCGGCTGCACTGCGTTCAGGATCTGCTCAACTCCATCGACTTCATTCGCAAGGCCACGGGGATCCCGTTTCAGGAGATCTACAACATCATGCTGCGGCGCGGCTGGACGCTGGGCACCGCGCAGATGATCCCGGCGATGCATCTGTTGATCCGCATGTTCCACCACCAGCAAGTCGAAGTGCTCAAGCGGCACTGGCGCAACCACCCGGCCGATATGGTGGTGTCGCTCATTCCCCATTACAACCGCGCCATGCGCGAGGCCTTTGCAGGGGTTTGCCCAGGGCGGCCGTTTGTGACCATCCTGACGGACATCGCGGACTATCCGCCGCACTTCTGGATCGAGCGCCAGGACCAGTACATCGTGTGCGGTTCGGAGCGGGCGGTGGACCAGGCCCGTGAATTGGGTTTGGCGCCCGATCGGATTCTGCCGGTTTCGGGCATGATTCTGCACCCCAAGTTTTATGAGGCGCCGTCCGTGGACCGCGCCGAAGCTCGCCGGCGCCTGGGTCTTCGGCCCGATCTCCCCACGGGACTGGTCATGTTTGGCGGCGAAGGCTCGAACGACACCGTCAAAGTTGCGCGGGCATTGAATCGGCCTGAATCCGGCGTGCAGCTCATTCTGCTCTGCGGGCGCCACGAGGAATCGGCGCGGCTGGTGCGGGCTATGGCGCCGGAAATTCCCATGTTCATCGAAGGCTTCACGCGCGAGGTGCCGTTCTACATGACGCTCGCGGATTTCTTCATTGGCAAGCCCGGCCCCGGTAGTATCAGCGAAGCGCTCGCCATGAAACTTCCGGTGATCGTCGAACGGAATATCCGCACCCTGGCGCACGAGCGCTACAACGCCGACTGGATCCTGGAACAGCAGGTAGGGCTGGTGGTGAGCAACTACGATCAGGTGGCCCACGCGGTCGCGGAGCTGCTCGAGCCGGAACGCTATGCTCGCTTTCGAGCCAACGCCGCAGCCTGTCAGAACCGCGCTGTCTATGAAGCGGTAGACTGGCTGAACTTCGTGCTCTCTCACCGGACTGGGCCCGCAGCCGTGGAACCGCCGCAACTCCGGCGGCCGATTCACCGCAAGCGATTCGTTACGATCGGCAAGAGGTTGGCTAGCTTTAACCGCCTGGCGCGCCGGTAACGCCGGTGTCCCGGCCTACACCGCCGGGGCGGCGGCGACAGCCTGTTCGGCCACTGACACCGCATGCCGCAGAATGCGTTCAAAGTGCCTGCAGATGATCAGTAGCGTCGCGTAGGGCGTGCCATCGACCGGCGAAGCCAGGAGCGTCGAAAGCTTCTCATAAAGTGTTTGGCATTCGGCGCGAACCGACGCCTCCACGGGACGAGCGGAGAGAGCCTGAGAACCATCGCCGGCTCGCCACACGTCAATGGCGCCCGACAACGTATCGCGAATCTTCGTACCCAGCTCCGCGATCTGGTTCAGGATCTGCAAGGGCGGGCGGTGTTTAATCGAATGACTCAGAGTCACAATTTCGTAAGCGTAGTCGCCGATCAGTTCCAAGTCGACAATCGCATCCAGGATGCCGGTGATGAGCCGCGCATCCCGGGCCACGGGCGCTTGTAACGTAATCAGACTGAAACACTGATCATGGATCAATCGGTGTTGATGATCGGTTTGCGCTTCCAGCTCGCTGGCGCGCGCGGCCGAATCGGTACTCCCGGAAATCGTACGAATCGCTTCGCTGAGAAGTGCGATAGTGGTGTCACCCATGCGCACCAAGTTCTGGCGAACCGATTCCAATTCGTTGAGATAATGCTGTCTGGTCATGGGCGCTATTGCATTATCGCTGAAGTCGGGCTGCCTACTCTACTCGCCAGAGTCATAGCACGGATTAACCTATTGTACGGAGTCATAAGGCTTGGCACGCTAGGGCAGCCGTGACCAAAAGGAGCGGATTTTTCTGTGTCGGCTCGCGCGGCAACTAGCCGATCTTTTGCAGCGCGGTTTCGATCTCCTGCCGAACCTCGCCGCTGGGCTTCTTGGAAAGGGCCGATTTCAATTCCGTTTCGGCTGTCTTCTTATCTCCCTTTTTCAAGAGGGCCATACCGTAATGATAGTGAAAGGTAGCGTTGTCGGGATTCTTCGAGGTCAGAGCGTGGAAGACTTGCACCGCGCTATCGTTCAGGTCCTTCTTAAAGTAGATCCATCCCAAAGTGTCTGAAAAGTTGGGCTGCTGCGTGTCCGTCGCCACCGCCTTTTGGGCCAGCTTGAGGGCTTCGTCCAGGCTGCCGCCGGTCTCGGCCATCAAATACGCCGTGGCGTTCATCAACGCCGCGTTGTCCGGTTTCATTTGCAGCGCGCGCCGATAGGTTTCCAAAGCCTGCGACTTTTGCCCGGAAAGTGCGAGAGTCTCACCCAGAAGCGCCAGAGGAGCGGGGTCGTTCGGAGCCAGGGCCCGGGCCTTTTGGTAGTACAAAATCGCATTAGGGAAGTCTCCGTGCAACCGGTAGGCGTCGGCCAGCACCATTTGTGCTCCCGGCGAGCTGGGAGCTTGTTGGGCCAGTCGCTGGTACTCGGCTAGCGCCTGATCATATTTGCCTACCTGCATCTCGGTCGAGGCGAGCAGCGCGCGCAATTGGGTGGACTGAGGTGACTTCCGAACCTCCGCGTCAAGGAAGCTCAAGGCCGCGTCGGGGTGGTTCTGGGCAATCAGTGCCCGTGCCAGGCCGGCCATCGCCCGCAAGTCACCCTTGCCATCCGCGACCAGCTTGCGAAACCGTCGCTCGGCCTCGGGCAGCCGGTCATCATTTAAATCGATGCTGCCGAGTTCTAGCTGAACGTCCGTGTCTTGCGGGAATTGCTGCTCCAAGAGCCGCAATTCCGATCGGCCCCGAACCTGATCTCCTGTGTTCATCAGAGCGACGGCATGCAGTAAGCGCATACGGGTAACTCGAGGATTCACCGCCAGAATCTCATCGGTGTATTGCAAGGTGCTCCGGAAATCGCGCTTGGATAGACTCAACTCCGCTAAGATCAGTCGCGGCGGCAGGAAATCACGGCGCAGCTTGACGGCTTGCTCCAGTTGGACCCGCGCCTTTTCGGCTTCCCCCTTAGCGCCCAGCGCCCGGCCCAGGTTGAAACGCCATACCGCATTGTCGGGATTCTTGTCGACCAAGTCCTGAAACAGAGTTACTGCTTTAGCGACGTTTTCCGGCCTGGGCTTGGCCAGCAGCAAGGAGGCCCTGACGCCCTTGGCCGCTTCATCTCCCGGTTGCGCCGTGAGGATTTCGTCCACCACATGATTGGCCTGTTCCCCTTTTCCCTGCGCCAGCCAGACGTCCGCGACCCGCTTCAGGTAGGTCACCTTGTCTTTGCCGTTCGCCTGCACCCCGGCGTTGTACTGTTCGAGCGCATCGTCCCAACGCTGCATCCGGAGGTACAGATCCCCAACCTGGAGATGCGCATCGGGAAAAGTCT
Organism: Bryobacteraceae bacterium; assembly: GCA_035948775.1. Lineage (GTDB taxonomy): Bacteria > Acidobacteriota > Terriglobia > Bryobacterales > Bryobacteraceae > PSRJ01. The sequence continues at coordinate 13,513 of DASZIV010000195.1, read as the reverse complement.
TGGGATCATCCAGCAACCGCTGCAAGGCGGCCTTCATGTCGCTTTCCCGCGAACGGGAGGCGTAAAGCGCGGCCAACTCCAACAGCGCACCCGGATCTTTCGGGTTGTTGTCGCCCCTGGTCTTGAGAATCTTCTCCGCGTCGGCGGGCCGGTTGGACTGCACGTAATACCGGTACAACAAATCGTAGGCGGGAAGATACGTCTTATTCTGTTCGAGGAAATGCGTAGCGAGTACCTCGCCCTGCTGGGCATGGCCGTCGAGCATCATCACTTGTGTCCAGGCCATGATCACTTCCGGCTGCATGGGCTTGACATCGTTGGCCTTTCGATAAAACTCCTCCGCGTTGGGAAAGTCGCGGTCGGCCGCAGCCAGGTGGCCCTTGATTCGCAAGCCGGGGTAGGAGTTGGCGTTTTTGGCGATCAGTTGATCGGAAAGAGTGATGATCCTCTTTTGCAGTGGGGCGGGACGGCGTCGGTCTGACAGGTAAGCCGCCAGGGTCAGATCGGCCAGCGTGACCTTCACGTCTTCGCGATTGGGCAATAGATCGGCCGCGCGAATTAGAGCCGAATAAGCATCGGGTGTCTTCCCCAAACGCAGCTCCGACAGCCCGAGTTGATAGTAAGCCGGCCCAAACGCAGGATCTTTCTGGATGGCCTTTCTATAGTTCAGCGAGGCGTCGGCAAAAGAGCCTCTGGCGTACAGCTTGTCGCCTTTGTCGAGGTAATAGGCGGGGCCGCGGCCGCAGGCCCCTTCCAGAAGTATCAGCGCCGCTGCCAGGGGGAGAATGGCTTTACGCATACCCTTTATTCTCGCCTAAATGAGCCTGTATGGCTCGGTAACAAACGCCATACAACTATACCCCGACCGTCTTCAGCGCCTTCAACCGGTCGCGCAACTGCGCCGCCTTTTCGAATTCAAACTTCCGCGCGGCATCGCGCATCCTCTCTTCCAGCTCACCCATAAAGGTCTCGCGCTGCTGGGGCGTGAGGCTCTCCACTTCTTCATCGCTTTCCAGCGGCACCGTGACGTAGTCGCCCTCGGCCACCGCTACCAGGCTCATGTCGATGGGCTTGATGATCGACTGCGGCACGATGCCATTCCGCTCGTTGTACTCTTCCTGGGTGCGCCGGCGGCGGCCGGTCTCTTCGAGCGCCCTCTTCATGCTGTCTGTCATCACGTCGGCATATAGAATCGCGTGCCCTTCCACGTGGCGCGCCGCGCGCCCCATGGTCTGAATCAGCGCCCCGGACGACCGCAGAAACCCTTCTTTATCGGCGTCCAGAATCGCTACCAACGAAACCTCGGGCAGATCGAGTCCTTCGCGCAGCAGGTTGATGCCGATCAGCACGTCGAATTCGCCGCGCCGCAAATCGCGCAGGATTTTGATGCGGTCCAGCGTGCTCACTTCCGAGTGCAAGTAGTTGCAGCGCACGCCGACCTCTGAGTAATACTCCGCCAGATCTTCGGCCATCCGCTTGGTAAGAGTGGTCACCAGCACACGTTGACCAGCCTCCACACGCGCGCGGATCTGCCCCAGCAGATCGTCCACCTGGCCCCGCACCGGACGGATCTCGACGCTGGGGTCTAGCAGGCCGGTGGGCCGGATAATCTGCTCCACCACAACGCCGGCAGTTTTAGTCAATTCATACGGCCCGGGAGTCGCCGAGACATATACCAGCTGATTCACGCGGTGCTCGAATTCTTCGAACGTGAGGGGCCGGTTGTCGAGCGCGCTGGGAAGCCGGAAGCCGTGCGACACCAGCACCTCCTTGCGCGAGCGATCGCCGTGATACATGCCGTGCAACTGCGGAACGGTCTGATGGCTCTCGTCGATGAAGATGAGGGAGTCGTGCGGCAAATAGTCGAGCAGGGTGGGCGGCGCTTCGCCCGGGAGCCGCCCCGAAAAGTGACGCGAGTAGTTTTCGATGCCGTGGCAGTAGCCGATCTCCTTGATCATTTCGAGATCGAACATCGTCCGCTGGAAGAGGCGCTGGGCCTCGATCGTCTTCCCCTGCCGCTCCAGTTCTTTGTGCCACGACTCCAGTTCCGTGCGGATGCTCTCCATAGCGTCGAGCCTGGTCTCCTCGGACATCACGTAGTGCGTCTTCGGATAAATCGGCAGGCGCACGTAGGTCTGCTTCACCTGGCCCAATAGCGGGTCGATCTGGGCCAGGCTCTCCACCTCATCCCCCCAAAGCTCGATGCGGTAGGCGCAGTCGTCGTAAGTGGGGAAGACTTCGATCACATCACCGCGCACGCGGAACGTGCCGCGCCGGAAATCGGCGTCATTGCGTTCGTACAGAATCTCCACCAGCTTGGACAGGATCTGGTTGCGCGTGATCTTCTGCCCCTTCTCCAGCATGAGCAGCATGCCGTAGTACGCCTCGGGCGACCCCAGTCCATAAATGCAGCTTACGCTTGCGACGATTACGCAATCCCGGCGCTCGAACAGCGACTTGGTGGCCGCGAGGCGCAGCTTGTCCAGCTCATCGTTGATGGTAGATTCCTTTTCGATGTAGACGTCGCTCGAAGCAATGTAGGCTTCCGGTTGGTAGTAATCGTAATAGCTGACGAAATACTCCACTGCGTTGTCGGGGAAGAAGGATTTGAACTCGTGATAGAGTTGCGCGGCGAGTGTCTTGTTGTGGGCCAGCACCAGTGCAGGGCGTCCCGTTGCTTCGATGACTTTGGCTACGGTGAAGGTTTTGCCGGAGCCAGTGACTCCCAGCAAAACCTGATGCTGTTCGCCGTCGCGGATGCCGCGAGTGAGATCCGCGATGGCGGCCTCCTGGTCGCCGCGAGGGCGATAGTTCACCGCCAGCCGAAAGCCCATCTTTTTAGTATAGGTGGAGCAGGGCCATGCCCTGCTCAGTAGCGCCGGCGGTCTTCGCCGCCGGTCAGACGGCTCCTAGTGCACCATGACCTGGGCCTGGCTATCCCGTACGGCCTGCGGTTCAATCGCCCATCGCATCGCGATCATCCCCACTACGGAAACCGCTGCGGGCACGGCGGCCGCCAGGAAAAGTTGCCGCGGCTGCCAGTGCAAACTGATCAGTTGACCGGCCACCATCGGCCCGACGATGGAGCCGATACGCCCGACGCCCAGCCCGGAGCCGATTCCTGTCGAACGCAAGTCCGTCGGATATAGTGTGCCGACGAACGCATTCATCGAAGATTGACCTCCGACCACGCCCACGCCCGCCAGGAAAACCACCACAAATAGGGACACCAATGACAAACCGGGCTGGCCGATCAGCGCAATATTTACCGAAGCCACCGCAAAGCACGTGGCCAGCACGGGAACGAAACCGAGCCGTAAGACGAGCCAGCCCAGGAAAAAGGCTCCGAACACGCCACCGATCTGGAGAGTGCTGCCCAACAGCACCGAATAGGTGGAAGAAACTCCGGCCGCTTTGACCATGGGCCCAGTCACAGTCGGCAGCCAACTGGACAGGAAGTAGAGGTTCAGCAGGTTCATGAAATACACGGTCCACTGCAGGATCGTCCGGGCAGCCCGGCCATCCTGGAACAGTTTGACGACGGGCACGCCTTTGAGCCGTTGCTCCCGCACCGCGTATTGCGTGTTTGCCGTGACAGGCGCGGATGGGTCCACGCGGCGCAACCACTTTCCAATGGTCGCCCGGTCTTTATCATGGAGCACCATAAACTGAATTGACTCCGGCAACAAAAAGTACATCAAAGCGCCAATAAACAGTGGTATCGCGCCGCCGACGAGGAATACCGACCGCCAGCCGAAATTGGGAATCAACCAAAATGCTACGAAGCCGCCGATTGCCGCTCCAGCGGTGAAACCGGTGCCTACCACGATCATCATGGGCACGCGAACGCTGCGCGGGCTATACTCCCCAACGAGCGAGATGGCGTTCGGCATGATGCTGCCCAAGGCAAGTCCGGCGATGAAGCGGAGCACCATGAGCTGGGTTACGGTTTGGGCAGTTGCTGTCGCCAGTGTGATGACCGAAAAGAAGAGGCAGCCCGCAATCAACAGCGGCCGCCGGCCCAGCCGGTCCGCGGCCATGCTCAATAGGATCGATCCGAACAGCACGCCCATCAGCGCTGCGCTAAGGACCGAACCGAGTAACCCAGGGGCGATATGCCAATCGCGGCTCAGTGCCGGCGCGACAAAACCAATTGCCTGCACGTCGTACCCGTCCATGATCAGGCACAGCGCGCAAAGCACGAATACGCCGACGTGAAAACCCGTTACTCTGCTGCGATCGATGACATCAGAAACGTTGATCTGGGCGGGTGTAGGCATCGAGGCAAGTCGATGTTACATGGCCGGAGATTGGAAAGTCAAACAGCCTGGCCTGACAGCGAGTTCCTCGGAATACCGACTGGCTTCCGGCTGTCAGTGACCCGAAGTGATTCGCTGTAGTACATGCAGAAGGCCTCCATACGCGACCTGCAACATCCGCACTTCGGGACTGGTGAAGGCAGCCCGTCGAGCATCTTCGGCTGGGTCGAAGTTCCATGATCGGCGGTTGCACCCGAGGCCTTGGATGGATAGACTGAGAGCCAAACCAACATCCTGTCTCAGGAGGCATGGTGATGATGCGTGTGCTGTTTGCGGGGTTGGCGGTGGCTGCGGCCGCCATGGCATCCAATCAATCCGCTCCGATTACCTTTACGAAGGACGTCCTTCCAATTCTGCAGAAGAACTGCCAGAGCTGTCATCGGCCCGGACAGGTTGCTCCGATGTCGCTGCTGAGTTATGGCGAGGCGCGTCCGTGGGCCAAGGCAATCAAAACGGCGGTGATGACGAAAAAAATGCCGCCCTGGTTTGCCGACCCGAACTATGGGCACTTGGTGAACGATCGTTCTCTGAAACAGGGCGACATCGACACACTGGCGAAGTGGGTGGACGACGGGGCCGCTGAAGGCAACCCGAAGGATGCGCCCGCGCCGGTTCAATGGCCCACCGGCGGGTGGAGCGTCCAGCCGCAAGTCGTCATGAATCTGCCGCCCCATGAGGTGCCGGCGAAAGGGGTTCTGGAATGGGAGCTGATCGCGTTTCCGGCTCCGTTCCAGGGCGACACCTGGGTCACCTCCATGGAGATTCTGCCGGGCGACCCTTCGGTGGTGCATCACATTTGCTTCAGCTTCGAGAAGCATAAGCCCACGACGGTGTACAACCGGTACGAGTGGGTGCAGGTGCCGCGCGACGAGTCCGGCAATCCCACGCCTGGCAATAGCGGATTTGCCGAATTGCCTGGAATGATCACCGCCTTCCGCGACGTGGGCAGCAGCGAAGTGAAAACCAGGCAGGGCCATCCGGCCTTAAAGGAGAACCTCGACTTTTGCTACCTGCCCGGCGTAGCTGCGGACGATTACCGCGCCTGGAACGCCGGAAAGCAGGTGCCTGCCGGATCCGACATCATCGTGAGCCTTCATTACACCACCAACGGTAAAGCCGTCACGGACCGCACTAAAATTGGTTTCACGGTGGCGAAGACGCCGCCCTCGAAGAAGTTCGTGGTGCAGGGAGCCGGTGAAGATACACCGGTCATCGCACCCAGCAAGGCCAGCACGCGGGCAGCGTTCGCGTCAGCGTACAATCCGGAATTTGCGATCCCGCCAAATGCAAGTAACTATCTGGCGCCTCCCATGGACATCACGTTCCTCAAGGACGTGGAGATCGTACGGCTGCGGCCCCACGCGCATGTCCGCGGCAAAAGTGCCCAATATAAAGTGATCTATCCCGATGGACGGGAAGAGATCGTGCTCAATGTGCCGCGCTACGATTTCAATTGGCAGCTTTCGTACGCGACTTCGCTGAAGTTACCCAAAGGCACGCGCATGCACTTTGAGTTTCGTTACGACAACTCCGCGAACAACAAATCCAATCCCGACCCCAACCGGTGGGTCTATCAAGGATTTCAGAGTTGGGAAGAAATGATGGCCCCTAATATCGGCTTCCTCCTCGACCGTGATGCCGATGTGGGAGGTCTCATGTCCGTGTCGAACTGAGCGAGACGGGACAATTTGATCTGCCTTGCGCTCGGCTCATGGCCGCTGAATCAGCTCAATGCGGTTGCCCGCCGGATCGACCGCAAAGCCGAGGATTGTGCCGGTATTCCCGAACGGGCGTGGATCGCGCGTCATCGTTCCGCCGGCGGCCTTGATGGCGGTGACGGTCGCAGTCATGTCCTTCACGGAAAAAATGACGTGGGTTGTGGGGTCCTTCACGTCGTCCGAATCGCGGTGAAAGAGGATCATCCGCGGGTTCTGGTTGGCCTTAGCGGCTTCGACTGTGGCGCCGAAGTTCACGAAGACCTCAGTGCCTCCCGGGTTTACGACCCGACTGACCTCCTGCATACCGAACACCGCCTGGTAAAACCTGGCAAGAGCGATGGTGTCCTTCGCCTCAATGCGCACCGAGTCGAGGGACGCCTGAGCGTGCACGGCACCCGTGACCACAAACGCGGCAAATATCGCCATCACAGTTGTATAAAGTCTCTTCAAACAAAACCTCCGTTGGCAGCTCTCATTCATCATAGATCGCGCAGCTGCGTTTGTCCGTCACGGTCGCGCTGGATCTGGACCCTGGGGCGGCGGTTCTCTGAAAACGAGATACTACCGAGGTGTCATCATGATCGAATCTTCTGATTTTCGGACTAAAAGAATGCCGCTCAAGCATGGAGCCGGCCATATGCCCGTACTCGGCTTTGGCACCCTGATTCCCGATGCAGCCGCGACGATAAGTGCTACCGGAGACGCGCTGAAAGCTGGATTTCGACACTTCGATTGTGCGGAACGATATCGGAACGAGCGTGAGGTGGGTGAAACGTTGCAGGCAGGTCTCGCCGTTGGAGGGATTGCGCGTGAGGACATCTTTGTTACTACAAAGTTGTGGAACTCCAATCATCGGCCCGAGCGGGTCAAACCGGCTTTCGAGGCGAGTCTGGACAGACTCGGGCTCAAGTATCTGGATCTCTATCTCATTCACACTCCATTTGCGTTTCAACCGGGGGACGACCAAGATCCGCGCGATCAAAATGGCAATATCCTTTACGACCGCGGCGTGACTTTGCCCGAGACCTGGGAGGCGATGGAGAATCTCGTGGACAGTGGCAGATGCCGGGCCATCGGACTGTCTGATATCAGCTTGAACGAACTGTTGCCTGTTTACCAATCTGCGAGAATCAAGCCGGCTGTGGTTCAAGTCGAAGCACATCCGTATCTGCCGGAAACGGAGCTTCTGGAATTCTGCAAAGAGAAGGACGTTGTGTTTTTGGCTTTTGCGCCATTGGGTCACGGAATAAGGCCGGGGCCGCTCGAAGATCCAGTCATCTCGGCAATTGCCGGGCGAGTTGGAAAGACGCCAGCACAGGTGCTGTTGGCTTGGGCGGTGCAGCGTGGCACGGCCTTACTTACCACTCCCAGGACTGCGGCCCGCGCGCGGGAGAATCTCAACATCTCCGCCCTTCCGGAAGACGCGCTTGACGAAATCAATCGAATTCAGACTAGACAACGGTTAAATGAAGTCGTGAACACCGGCAGCCCGGGTTTCATTCCACAAGGTAGATGATCATGAAATCCAAACCGTACCTGGAGCAGTCCATGCAAGAAGAACAAATACGTGAAGCGCTCAATAAGCACTGGGACGCGTCGGCAGCCGGCGATGCAAACGCGGAACACGATATTTACGCTGACGACGCCGTTTGTGATTATCCTCAGTCAGGTGAACGAATTCTCGGGCGAAGCAATTTGCAGGCCTTGAGGAGTCATCATCCAGGCAAGCCGTCTGGTTTTAAGGTCAAGCGAATTCTCGGAAAAGGTGATCTCTGGATCACGGAATACACAATCACCTATCAGGGGCGACCAGCATACACAGTGAGTATTATGGAATTCCGCGACGGTAAGGTTGTGCACGAGACACAGTATTTTGCCGATCCTTTCGAGGCGCCAGCCTGGCGGGGCCAATGGGTTCAGCGGATCGCGTGACGCGGCACTGAGGCGGAATTGAAGGTCTGCGACAATGCTGATTGGTTCCAGTCACCAGTCACAGACGATCTTCTCAATACTCCCAATAACTTACCGAAAATGCTAACCAAGCGCCTGCTACTCTGTCATCAGGTTTCTTCGTGCGCGCGAAGCGTTGCAGTGGAGTGGTACTGAACTTCCGGAGGCCGTCAACGCCTTGCGGCGATCCCCTACGGGCAGGACGTCGACGGAAGACTTTGGGCTCGATCCCATAACCGCCTGCGGTGAGCGGATAGCGCGTATCGCCGTCCCGCGGGATATCAGAGGGCCAAGGTTCGAAACGAGCGGAAAAAAGTAACGCCATCCAGCGATTCCAATACCATCGTAGAACCGGCTCAAACCATCGGGCGGCCGAAACGCACGGCGAAAAGTCCGCGGAGAAATCCGAAGCCCGGCCGCCCCGCAACGCTCCCCTTCCCACCTCCCCGTCAGCCGAAGTGTCTTCTTTTTTCGCCTGCTATCATGGAGTTTTCCCCATGCAAATTGAGAAAGTGTACGAGCCGCAGCGGTTCGAACCGCACTGGGCGCAGTGGTGGATCGATTCCAATATCTTTCGTGTTTCCAGCCGCGCCGCCGGCCGCGTATTCTCTCTCGTGATCCCGCCTCCCAACGTCACCGGCTCGCTGCACATCGGCCACATGCTCGAGCACACCGAAATCGATGTCACCATCCGCTGGCATCGCATGCTTGGCGACAACACTCTGTGGCTGCCAGGCACCGACCACGCCGGCATCGCCACCCAAATGGTAGTGGCCCGCAAGCTAGCCGAGGAAGGCATCAACTATCGCTCTCTCGGGCGCGAGAAGTTCGAAGCGCGCGTTTGGGAATTCAAGGAGCAATACGGCGACACCATCAAGCGCCAGATGGTGCGGCTGGGCGCGAGCTGTGACTGGAGCCGCGAGCGCTTCACGCTCGATCCCGGCCTCTCCGCCGCGGTGCGCGAAGTCTTCGTGCGCCTGTATGAGAAGGGCCTCATTTACCGAGGCGAGTACATGGTCAACTGGTGCCCGCACTGCCTCACGGCCATCTCCGATCTCGAAACCACGCACGCCGATGTGTCCGGCCACCTGTGGCACATACGCTACCCGGTGAACGGCATGAACGGCCGCTTCCTGGTGGTGGCCACCACGCGCCCCGAGACCATGCTCGGCGATACCGCGGTGGCGATCAATGCCAAGGACGAACGCTATCTCGACCTGCACGGCCGAACCGTACAGTTGCCGCTGATGAACCGTGAGATCCCCATCATCCTCGACGACCTGGCCGACCCCGAGTTCGGCAGCGGCGCGGTGAAGGTGACCCCCGCGCACGATCCCAACGATTTCGAAGCCGGCCGCCGCCACAGTCTGCCCAAGATACAAGTCATCGACGAACATGCCCGCATGACCCCGGCTGCCGGCCCTTATGCCGGGCTCGATCGTTTCGACGCCCGAAAACGCGTGGTGGCCGATCTCGAGGCGGCCGGGCTGCTGGCCAAGATCGAAGACTATCCGCTCAGCGTGGGCAAGTGCGCGCGCTGCGGCACGATTGTCGAGCCGCTCATTTCCACGCAGTGGTTCGTCCGCACCAAGCCGCTGGCTGAGAAGGCCATCGCGGTGGTGGAATCCGGCCGCATCCAGTTCGTGCCCGCCAACTGGACTAAGACCTATTTCGAGTGGATGTATAACATCCGCGACTGGTGCATCTCGCGCCAGCTCTGGTGGGGCCACCGCATTCCCGCCTGGCACTGCCAGGAATGCCGAGAGATCATCGTGGCGCGCGAAGCTCCCACTACCTGCCCGCGCTGCGGCGCCACCCACCTGGTGCAGGATGGCGACGTACTCGACACCTGGTTCAGCTCCGGCTTGTGGCCGTTTTCCACTTTGGGCTGGCCCGAAATGACTGAGGACCTGGCCACTTTCTATCCCACATCGCTGCTCATTACCGGCTTCGACATCCTGTTTTTCTGGGTGGCCCGCATGGTCATGATGGGGATGGAATTCATGGGCGAAGTGCCGTTCCGCCAGGTCTATATCCACGGCCTGGTTCGCGATGCCGAGCGGCAGAAAATGTCGAAGACCAAAGGTAACGTCGTCGACCCGCTGGTGGTCACCGAGAAGTACGGCACCGACGCGGTGCGCATGGCGCTGCTGCAAGGCGCGGCGCCCGGCACCGACATCGTGCTCTCGGAAGAGCGCATGGAGAGCTCGCGCGCCTTCGCCAACAAGATCTGGAACGCGGCGCGGTTCCTCTTTATGAAGATGGAGTTTTCGGGCGTGGAGCCTTGGGTTCCCGAATCGCTCGAGAAGTTCCAGCCCGAGGCTTGCACCGACACGCTGGAGGTGCCCGTGGAGGACCGCTGGATCTTCAGCCGCCTGAACAGCGCCAGCGAGCAGGCCAACCGCGCCATCGAACAGTATCGCTATCATGAAGCCGCCCAGGTGCTGTGGCATTTCTTCTGGCACGAGTTCTGCGACTGGTATATCGAGCTAAAGAAGCTGCGCTTCCGGGAAAACACCGGCCTCAATGCCGACTGGCGCAACACTCTGGCTGCGTTCGAAACCGCGCTGCGGCTGCTGCACCCAGCTATGCCGTTCCTCACCGAAGAACTCTGGCAGCGCCTGGCCGGAGGCCGGCAGGAGCGGCCGGTGTCGATCGCGCTGGCGCCCTATCCGCAGTACCGCGCGGAAGAGACCAACTACAAAGCCGAGCGCGAGATCGAGACCCTGCAGGAGGTGGTAACTCTGGCGCGCACGCTCCGCGCCGAAAGCAAGATCGATCCGAAACTGCTGATCGAGGGTGCCCTCTACTCGCGCAACAGCGCGCTCGAGGTGGCGCAGAAACACGCCGCGGCTATCCAGGAGCTGGCCAAGGTGAAGCTCGAGTTTCGATCGGACGCCGCTCCCGAGGCGCCCTCGGTCCGGTCCACGCCCCAGTTCGACCTGGTCCTCCAACTTCCCAAGGCGCAGGAAGAGGCCCAGCGCAAGCGAATCGAAAAAGAGTGCGAGCAACTCAAGAAGAACATCGAGAACTCCAAACGCCAGCTGAGCGATGAAACGTTCCTGGGCAAAGCTCCGCCGCAAGTGGTCGAGAGCATTCGCAAGAAACTGGTGGATTACGAAGAACAATTTCGCAAGATCGGCTGTGCGAACTAAAAGCAGGCTGGCGGCATGAACCCTCTGATCCGCCTGGCGCTCGAAGAAGACATCGGCTCGGGCGACGTCACCACACAGTCCTGCGTTCCCGCATCGCAGAAGGCGCGCGGCCGGTTTCTCGCGCGAGAGCCGCTGATCGTCGCCGGCCTCGATCTGCTCTTCGAAATCTACAACTGCCGGGGCGGCGTCGACGAACTGACCCTTCTGCCTCGCGACGGGGCGCCCTTGGGCGAAGGCGAAGAGATTGCCACGGTGAGCGGCAGCGCCCGCACTCTGCTCGAATGCGAGCGCGTCGCGTTGAACTTTCTGCAGCATTTGAGCGGAGTGGCGACCATGGCGCGCCGGTTCGCCGATGCCGTCGCCGGAACCAAATGCCGCGTGCTGGATACCCGCAAGACCACGCCCGGAATGCGCGCGCTCGAAAAGCAAGCCGCGGCCGCCGGAGGCGTGGTCAACCACCGCATGGGCCTCTACGATGCAGTGCTGATCAAGAACAATCACATCTCGGCCGCGGGCGGCGTAAGCCAGGCCCTGGCAGGCGCGCGTGAGAGCGGTCTGCCCATCGAGATCGAAGTGCGCACGTGGGCTGAGCTGCAGGAAGCGCTGGACAATGGCGCGACGCACCTCTTGCTGGACAACTTACGGCCGCAAGAAGCCGCCTGGTGGATTCGCGAAATTGACGGACGAGCGAAAGTCGAACTTTCCGGCGGTATCACGCTGGAAACCGTGCGGGCCTACGCCGAGACCGGCGCCGATTTCGTTTCCTCGGGAGCGATTACCCATTCCGCGCGCGCCATGGATATCAGCTTTCAGCTGGAACTGGTATGACGCCGCTCGATCCTGGCCGTCTTCGCGGCTCCTGGCCCGGCCGCGCCATCGATTACTACACCAGCATCGGCTCCACCATGGATGCCGCCGTGGGCCGCGCGCCGGGGACCGTGATCATCGCCGAAGAGCAGACCGCCGGCCAGGGCCGCCACGGCCATTCCTGGCATTCGGAAGCGGCCAGCGGCATCTACTTCTCCATCGTACTCAAACCCGCGCCGCTGCTAACGCTCGCGCTGGGTCTGGCTACTGGCGAGGCCATCACGAATGCCACCGGAGTGGCGTGCGATCTCCGCTGGCCGAACGATGTCTTACTGGATGGCCGGAAAGTCGCGGGGGTTCTGACTAAGCTGGTCGATGGCGTCGCCATCGCGGGCATCGGCATCAACGTGAATCACGCCGCGTTCCCCGCCGACCTGGCGCACCTCGCGACTTCTTTGCGGCTTCACGCCGGCCGCGAGTTTGCGCGCATGGACATTCTAATGGCGCTGATTCCGGCCATCGAGCGCCGGGTAGAGCTGGATAACGAAACCATCCTCCGCCACTTCGAGCAGGCCTCCAGCTACGTTTCGGGCCGGCGCGTCACGGTCGATCAACCCGATGGCTCCACGATTGAAGGAACCACCTCGGGCCTCGACCCCTCCGGTTATCTGGTGGTGCGCAAAGACGACGGAACCGATACCCTGATCCTTGCAGGAGGCGTACGTGCTGCTGGCACTTGATGCGGGCAATAGTAACATCACCATCGGCGCTTTCGAGAGCGGCCGTCTGCTGGCGCACTGGCGGCTGCGCACGGTCCACGAGCAGACCGCGGACGAGTGGGGCATCCTGCTCAGCAACCTGTTCGTGCCCGCCGGCCTGCATATCGACAGCGTCCACGGCATCATCATTGCCAGCGTGGTGCCGACCATCGACAGCACGCTCGCGGCCATGACCCAGCGCTACTTCCGCACCGAGGCAATGTTCGTCACGCCGCGCACCAACCTGGGAATCGAGATTCGTTACGACAATCCCAACGAAGTGGGTGCGGACCGGCTGGTGAATGGCGTGGCCGCGTTCAATAAATATGGCGGCCCGTGTGTGGTGGTGGATTTCGGAACCACCATCAATTTCGACGTAGTTTCGAAAGACGGCGCATACCTGGGTGGCGCCATTGCCGTGGGCATCAAGATCGCGATCGATGCGCTCTTCACCAAAACCGCGCGCCTGCCGATGGTAGATTTCCGACCGCCCAAGGACGTGGTGGGCACCAACACGGTGGCCAGCATGCAGTCGGGCTTGTACTTCGGCACGGTCGGCATGATCGACGGCATTCTGGAACGCATCATCGAAAAGCTCGGCCCCGAGACCAAAGTGATCGCCACCGGCGGGCAGGCACATCTGATCGCCTCCGGCTCGCGCTTTTTGAAACACGTGGACGAGCACCTGACGCTCGAAGGCCTGCAAATGATCTGGGAACGGAACCACCCGCAGTGAGCGAGAGCCAGGACTGGGTCTACAACTATTTCAACTACTTCACCGAAATCGAGGAGCACTTCCAGCGCGC
>DASZIV010000194.1:0-3225 GCA_035948775.1 Bryobacteraceae bacterium | reverse complement strand
GAAAGGCGGCTGCAGGCAAGATTGCCTGCCCCACATTGCGGAAGCCCCACCCTTACGGGGTGGGGCTCGAAGGCGAGAGGCGAGAAGAAGCCCCCACCCTCACGGGTGGGGCTGGAACGCGCAGCAGAACAGGGTCTATTTATAGGTCGCGTTGATCGAGTACGATAATCCCCCGAGCGCGGCGCCGCCGGAAGTGAGCCCCGTCGCCGAGAAATTCACTGGAACCGTTGAATTTCCCACTGCTAAGTTGCCGGCACCAGTGGTGCTGGCCGGCAGGGTATCCAGTACGAAGCCAGGTATGTTGAACGCCTGAGCTTCCACCGGGGAAAAGCACGTGAAACCGCCGGATATCGACCCATTGGACGAGCTTCCGGACATGTAAACGTATGTGCCCGGCGAGCCGCCGGTCCAGGTGATTTGCTGGCCCGCCGAGCGGGTGACGGTCGCAGCAGCGGCCTGGTTGGTCCACTGAAACAGCGGGTTGGAGAAGACGATCTGCGTCTTGAATGGGCCGACAGTGGGAGGGGTGGTCCCTCCCGTGCCCTGGAACGTATAGGTTCCACCTGGCGTAATAAACCCGGCGGGCAAGGTCGAGGTTCCTGTTGAGCTGATGGTCGCATAGAACCCCGCAAAGCTCGGAATACTCGGAAAAAGCGAGGCCTCAGAAACCAGCGGGACGGTTCCGCCCGGTCCAGTGACCGTGATGGTACCGGCATCCATTCCGGTGGTTGTGACGGTGGTGGTTCCGGTCACGACCACGACCTCGGTAACGATGCAGCTTCCAAGTGAGATGAATCCGGAGGTCGTGACAGTGGTAGAGCCGGTGTTCTGCTCGAAGGTCCCGAGCGCCAATGAAGTGGTAGTGGTGCCGGTTCCGCTGGTCGCCGGCGAAGTGGATTGAAAGAGTTCCACCGTTCCCGCGCTGTAATTCGTTTGCGTGACCTGGGTCGAGAGCTGGGTGCCGTTATATCCCAGGGCTGGATCACTGCAGACGCCGCCGCCGGGCTCAATCGGCAGGGCCCCGAAATTACCCGTCACGCCGCCGACCACGCCCACTACCGAAACTCCGCAGCCTGTCTGCGAATTCGACGGGATCACCACGTTATATTGATTCAATCCCGGATATCCCGAGGACCCTGCGTAGAGGACGGTTGCCTGCTGGTTGCCGATATAGAACTGGGTGTTGCTTTGGTTCACCGGATGGGGCGAGGTGGTGTAGGTGGTGTCGCTGTCGAGCGCATTCGCGCCCGACCCGGATCCCCAGAAAACGACTGGCTGTCCCGTCGGCGCGGAGTTCGTGTAGTTGTAAAGAACGCCCGAGGTCGGGTTGGTGGCGGTGATGAGACCGCTTCCGGTTCCATAGTAGGAGTCGAGGCCAAGCGCGTTGGCGACGACTTGAATGGCGAAGGCGTTGCTGGTGCCGTTGTAGCTCACCGTGACCGTTGCCGGCCCGACCGGGGTAGCGGCAGGCATCACGGCCGCGATCTGGGTCGGAAGCGCGTAGTACAGGCCGGGCGTGAAGTTCTTGCCACCTGCTGAGACCGTGACCGTGGCGCCGTTCCAGGTGGTGGGAATACCGTGGGTGCTGTCCTGGAGTCCGGCGGCGGCGCCAGTGGAGGGGGCGGCGAGGTTATTGCCGAAAATCGTAAAGATGGTGCTGGGCGCGATGCCGGAATTCACGAAGCCGGCGGGGATATAGCTGTAATTGTTAAGGACCTTGGTGATGGTGGGACCGGTGGGCGCGGTGGTTTCGTAGGTGGTGTATTGGAAACTGAGCGACGAGCCGGTTATGGCAGTCACCAGGAGTTTCGAGCCATTTCCACCGTTGGTTTGCAGACCGACGACCGTTCCGACGGGCAGCGAGCCGGCTGAAATGGGCGCGTTCGACGCGAAGGAGACCAACGCTTGCAAAATCGTCGGAGTCACTGTGGCGTAGCCTGAAGCGCCGGAGATGCCCAAGGCGGCCAGGCTACCGCCTTTTGCGCTGCCCACATAGGTCATGCTGGAGCCGGTGAATACGATGTCACCCCCCGTGCCGCTCGTCATCGTACCGGTGTCCAAGTTGAAGCCTTGACCACTGTTCAGCGTCGCTGTGCCGCTGATGTCGGCCCAAGCGGTGATGGGAACAGCGAGAGCCAGGACGGTCAAAAGAGTCCGTCGAAAAAGATTGTTCTTCATGTATTGAGATCCTCCAAATAAACGTGATCCAGATCTTCCGAACGTTGCAATGGGCGTCGTGCCACGCGTTATACTTGATTCAGGAAACACCCACTTTGTTACTCGCACAATTTCTGCGCTTTTCGGCTCACCTTCAGATACTACCGCTTCTTGAGAGCGGAGAGGAGACCCTCATCGGCGGCCAGGCCGTGATGGAGGGCGTGATGATGCGCGCGCCGCACAGTTATTGCGTGGCGGTCCGCAAAGCCAACGGCGAACTGGTCACCGAACAGCAGCCGGTGCATCGCATGTCGGAGAAGTATCCGATTTTCAAGTTGCCTATCCTGCGCGGGTTAGGGACGCTGGGACAGGCCATGATGCTGGGCGTGAAAGCGCTGCGGTTCTCGGCCAATGCGGCTTTGAGTGAAACTGACGCGAAGTCGACGGGCGAGAAGCCGATGGAGATTTCATCCGGCATGATGGCGGTGCAGATCGTCCTTATGCTGGGAGTGTTCCTGCTGGTTTTCAAATGGCTGCCGCTCACGCTGGCTACCCGGATCGGCAGGTCGGTGCCGTCCCTTTCCAGCCGTTTGTCGACGAATCTTATGGATGGCGGGATTCGCGCGGTGATCCTGTTGACCTACCTGCTGCTGCTTTCGCGCCTGAAGGATATTCGACGGGTGTTTCAATATCACGGGGCAGAGCACAAGGTGGTTTTCAACTACGAATCGGGGCAGCCGGTGAACATCGAAAACGCGCAGGCGTTTACGACTTTCCATCCGCGCTGCGGGACGAATTTTCTGGCGGTGGTGATCGGGATCTCGTTCCTGTTCTATCCGCTGCTGCCGATCGATGGGTTTTGGCCGCGGCTGCTGATCCGCATCGCGCTGCTGCCGCTGGTGGCGGGCGTGAGTTACGAAGTGATCCGGTTCGCGGCGAAGCACCCGGGCACGTTGTTCGCGGCGATCTCGAAACCCGGCTTGTGGCTCCAGCGAATCACCACGAAACCGCCCGACGATTCGCAGGCGGCCGTCGCCATTCACGCGCTGAACGGAGCCATGGCGCTGG
>DASZIV010000193.1:0-2995 GCA_035948775.1 Bryobacteraceae bacterium | reverse complement strand
ATATCTGGGCTCGTCGGCCCACTCCCACGAATCGCTCGTATCCGAATTGAAATCGACCATCACCATCAGCCGCCGCTTGTCGTCGTAAATCCCGCGCCAATGCCCCACACGCCCGCCGTTCAAATACGGCACACCCGAGCGCAGCGACCATTCGCCGGGAATCCCATAGCGGTCCTTCAAGTCGTAGAGCACATGAAAAATCCGATCGCCATCGGGAACTTCGACAAGATCGCGCTCCGGGAAAACGCGTTTCATCGTGGCGGCAAAGATCTCCCAGTCGCGGTCGCCCCACGTGTCCGCGCACATGAGGAAACCGCCGCGCAGCAGATATTCGCGCAGCTTCTTCGACTGTGAATCCGTGAGATCCATCGGAGACGCCTCCACGGCGAAGATCCACGGCCAATCGTAAACGTCGTCGCCATCGTCCAGATTGACCGGTTGCTCGGTGGAGCGCACTTGAATTCGGGTCAGCCGCCGGACCGCTTGCACGAAGTGCCGATCGGCGCGCGGATAATCGTTAGTCCAGCCGGTGTTGCCGGTACGCCAATCGTAATAGCGATCGAGGCGGCCGAACATGCCGTAGGGGGAAGCGGGGTACATCAGCCGGCCCATGACGAATTCGGTCTTCTCGTTGCCGTCGGGCGGCACCTCGAAGTTGGTGTATTCCTGCCCCGGATATTGCCGGAACGGCCGCTGGAACGCCCAAGCCGCGCCCAAGACCACCAACAGGCCCGCCGCAACGTGGCGCACGCACTCGTGCGCAATGCCACTTAGTTTTTCTCCCTTCGCCTGATAGGAAAACGATAGCCTCGCCCCCATACCTGGCGCGGATAGGAGCGACGTTTGGTGCGTCTGGGGAGGCGGCAACGTGCCACCAGGTCGATAATACGTTCGATTTCCTGCTGTTGCTGTTGGGCTGATGGTGCTGCGAGGGCTTTAGGATAGCCATCGAGCACGATATTGCAGGCATAGGTGAAACTCAACTGCCGCGGATCGATCCTGGCGCGCTGCGCGGCCTGGAACATAATGGCACGCACCAGGTTGTAGGCCATGACTGCCACCAGCAGCTCTTTTTCCATCATGTCGGCGGAGTGCGCCGATATGCGCTGCAGGCGTACCGTCTGTTTCAAACTGCGCAGGTCGGTTTCGATGCGCCAGCGACGGCCATACAACTCCACCACCTCTTCAGCCGGCAGCCACGAGGTCGTAAACAGGTACAGCCACTGTTGGTGTTTGCCGCGACCGACCCGCCAGGCGATCAAGCGTCCTTCGAGACTCGCATCCGCCGGCCAGGGTCGCTGCCCCTTCTTGCCATCCCACCGACTGGGCCGCCAAACCACCGGATAATCGCCCTGCTGTGAGATAGGGCCGCCCATCAGGGCTTTGGCGCGCACCACGGTCAAACGCAAAACCACTTTCAGCTCACGCTGCTGAGCGTGATACGCGGTGGAAAAGATGCCGAAATTCCGGTCCCCCACAATCACCGACCCGGCTGGCAAAGGCTGCAGGGCACGCTCGGCCAGTGCCTGTTCGCTCACCGCACGAGAATCATTGAGCGCACCCCAGCAGGGCCGCTCTGCCAAGCCCGTCTCCAGATCGTGCAACACGACGATCCGCACCACCGGCCAATGCGACTTGCCATGCTGATTGCTCGCTGGTGGAAATGCCTGTACCAGTTCCGGCTCATGTTCCAGTTGCAGCGAAGACCCGTCCAGCAAGTACACTCGATAGGGGAGCGGAGATCCTCCTTCCAGCAGGTGGCTGCGGAGACGTTCCACCAATTCGTCCATGCTGCGATTCACCAACAGTTTGGGCAGGTTTTGGCGCGCCTGGCAATAGCCGCCCGTCGACAGGGCTATCTTCTTCTCCCGTGCCCGTTTACACTGGCTCAGCAAAGGATCGAATCGGCCTTGCACCAACTGTTCCACGCTGCTCGCCAGCGTCCCTCGGGCTTGCAGCCGCTGGCTGATCATCATCCAGATCACCAGGCGCGCCGAGTAAATTCCGTTGCGCACTTTCACTCCCATTTGCCGTTGCAGCAGGCGAAACAACTCAGCCGGCGCCAACTGCAGGTATAAGCCAAACATCGCCACTGAATCCATGTTCAAAACATAACTCGAATGCAATGTTGTGCTTATGCGCAAGCACGAAAAAACTAAGTGGCATTGCGCACGAGTGCCCGCGCCACGGGTGTGGAGGGAGGGTCGGGTGGCAGAGGTTGGCATGTTAGCGGTCGGGGCGCCAGCGGGAGAAGCGTTTTTCGAGCTGCTCGGCGGCGGCGCTCAGCACGATTCCGGCGAAGGCGATGATCAGCACGCCGACGAAGAGGGTATCGGTTGCGAAGGTTTGTCCGCCGTACGCGACCATGAATCCGATGCCCTGGCTGCCGCCGAACATTTCGCCGACAACGACGCCGATCAGTCCCAGGGCGACTCCCTGACGGAGGCCGGTGAGGATGAACGGCACCGCGCCGGGGATAGCGACGGTCATGAAGATCTGGCGGTCTGTGGCGCAGAACGCGCGCGCGCATTTCAGCAGATCGCGGTCGACCGCCTGTATGCCGCCGATCGTGTTGATGAGGATCGGGAAGAATGCGGAGATGAAGACAATGAAGACCTTCGACCACATGCCGATTCCAAACCAGATGATGATCAGAGGAACCATTGCCACACGCGGCGTGGCGTAGAGAGCGCTGGTGAAGGGCGCCGTGATCATTTCGAGTTTCTTGTACCAGCCGATGAGCACGCCGAGCACGACACCAGCGACTGCGGCGAGCACGAATCCGATGGCGAAGTTCTTGCCGCTGTAGGCGAGATCCTGAAGAAGGTGGCCGTGAAGCAGATCGTCCCAGAATCGTACCGCTATAGCCGAGGGGCCGCTCATGAATAGCGGCGAGAGCTTGTGGGCGGACCAGAGTGCCTGCCAGAGAATGAGGATGAGCAAAAGGACGCCGTTGCCGAGGATAACCGATTCGTGCCTCTGGTAGAAGCTCTTT
>DASZIV010000192.1:0-3417 GCA_035948775.1 Bryobacteraceae bacterium | reverse complement strand
TGCAACCCCAAGCTCATAGGTTTCCCTAACGCCGCAGCGATTACTGGTATGCCCGGACGAAGGCAGCTCCGTGTAGTTGGTGTTCGCTTGCCAAATGTGAGGCATGTTAACCCGGGAAGATTCCGGCGCTATCCGGCCTCCTCCTGCATCGGCCACTCCGTGGACACGGGTAACCCCCGGTGGCGAGGACGCGCACGAAAATCTTCCTACGGCGATACTCTTTGACGATCACGCTGCCCGGCATTGGCCTTGGTGGACACCTGAAAACCGGCCATACGTGGACACTTCAAAAGCGGCCAACGAAGTAGCGGAAGTCAGGACAAGATCTGTTATACCTTGTGATGCTTAATTCCGCAAACATTTTCTGCAGCGGGATTGATATTTTGGTTTACACTGTTGGGGCCGGGGCGGAAGGTAGGGCAACGCAGGGATGCGACCTGAGCGCCGACTCCGGGCCAGACCATACCTGCCGGGGATGAGCAAGCGCTCTCCCCGGTTTCCATTTATGGGCTGGCAGGATGCGCTAAATCCCGGGAGCGCGAGGGCTGGCCCTCGCAGTGAATAAGCGTTCTTCCTTATGATGTTGGTGCCGTTTTCGTGCGCCAACTTCGTGGACCGCACTTGAGCACATGGCCGTGATGGAGCAGACGGTCGAGCATGGCACTGACCGCGGCGACATCACCCAACAGCTTGCCCCAGTCCTCCACCGGGCGGTTGGATGTGAGCAGCGTGCTGAAGCGCTCGTAGCGGCGCATGATGATTTCCAGTAGATCCTCGGCGGCGGTGTGCGGCAGCTTGCGCATGCCGAAGTCGTCGATAATGAGCAGCGGCACAGTGGCCACCGATTCCATATACTCTTTCCGTGTGCCGCCGGCGACTGCGTCGGCCAGTTCATCGAGCAGGATATGCGTTTCCCGATACAGCACTTTGTAGCCTTGATGGATGGCGCACTGGCCGATCGCTTGCGCCAAGTGGCTTTTGCCGGTTCCGCCGGGGCCGAGAAACAACGCGTCTTCGCGCTTGTTGATGAATGCGGCGGTGGCTAGGTCGAACACCAGACTGCGATTCATTTTCGGATTGAAGGTGAAGTCGAAGTTATCCAGAGTCCGGTCGGCATCGCGAAAGGCGGCCTGTTTCCGGCGGCGTTGGAGTAAACGGTCGGTGCGTAGAGTGAGTTCGTCGGAAACCAGACAGGCGATCAAGTCGATGGGCGCCATGGCGTCGGCTTGGGCCTGACGCAAGCGGGTTTCGAGCACCGCAGCCATGCCGCCCAGGCGCAGTTGGCGCAACGCGCGGTCGAGTTCGATGAGGTTCATGATGGATTCTCCTGTTTTGAGTTTTGGGTTCGGCTTTCGATGAGGTCGCGATAGAGCGTGAGCTGGCGAATCAGTGGATCGACCTGGCGCAGACTCAGTGGCAGTTGCGGGTTATGTTCCAGGTAGCGGCGCACGAAGTGATAATGGCTCGCTCTGGTTTCCAGCCCCAGGGCGCAAGCCTCATCGGTGGAGGCGACGCCATACTTCTTCGTCAGGTTCAGCACGCCGAGGATGCGGCGCACCGCTTCCTCGCCCAGGTTTTGATGCATGGCCTGGCACAACGCACCAATGTGCGGTCCGGCGATTTCGGCGCGGCGCAGTAGCTGTTGCGTGCTCAAGGGTGTTCGGGTGGGACGATCTTGCTCTTGAATGCGGTGGCGTCCGCGCTGTTGCCGCAAGTGCTCCCGCAGCAGTTGCCCGCTGAGCGGGTCGATCAATCGCACATGCGCGGCATTCCACTGCACGTGAACCCGACGTCCGATCCAGCCCGGAGGCGCGCCATAGTACGCGGCCTCGACTTCGACGCAGCCGTCCAGATGCACGGTGCGCTCGCCATAGAGGTAATAGCGAAAAGGCTCGACCGGCAAAGGCAGCAGCGCCGGTTTCTCTTCCGCGAACATGGCCGCGACTTGCCGCTTGGTCGTACCGTGAATCCGCGTGTCGGCCCACCGCTCCTGCCAGTGATCCAGATAGGCTTGCGCTTGTTCCAGGCTCTCGAAGCGCTGCCCCTTCAACGGCGTTTTCTGCGCGTGCCCGACGCCGGATTCGACCTTCCCTTTTCGGTCCGGATCTCGCACGCGGCACGGCAAAGCGACCGCGCCGTAATGCTTCAACACATCGCCGTACAGCGGATTGATCTTGGGATCATAGATGTCTGGCGTCAGTACGCCCTCGCGCAGATTATCCAGCACCACCACGCGCGTTGCGCCGCCCAATCTGCGAAAAGCTTTCTCATGCAACTCGGCCCAGACCCGCGAGCTGGAGCGGAATACCAGCAGCCGCACGGCTTTCCGGCTATGACCCAGCGTCATCACGAACAGCCGCGTGCGCCGGTACTTGCCGGTCTGCGGATCGCGCACCATGGGGCCGGTGCCATAGTCCACCTGCGCCTCTTCGCCCGCAGCGGTTTCAATCACCACGCGAGCCTCCGGCGCCGGCGATCCGCGGAGCTTGTGGACGAAGCGCTTGACGCTGGCATAGCGCCCGGCGAAACCGTGGCCGTCCACCAGATCCTGCCAGATCGCCATCGCGTTGCGACCCTTTGCCAGCTCGGATTCAATGACCTCTCGGTGGGGTTCGCAGGCGCTCGCCGAGGGGCTGCGGCCTGGTTGTAGAGGCGGCTTTTGGGTCGCTGGGTCGGTGGACACCTCTATGGCCGGTTTTGCTGCATTCCGTCCCCATCCACCAGGTGGACGCACCGCGATTCCCGCAGCCCGGAGATATGCTCCAGCGGTTTCGCGGCGAATGTGCGCCGCTCTCTCAATGCGCCGCAACGACCATCCCAGCCGTCCCAGCGCGACGACTTGCTGTTTCTTTTCTTCGCTCAAGACATTGCTCACGTGACGGAGCGTAACTCCCCGCCAAGTTCAATGTCCCGATTTCAACTATTTCGTTGGCCGGTTTTCAGGTGTCCACCTATGGCCGGTTTTGGGTGTCCCCCGAGGTTGGCACGCGCGGGACGGTCGGGGCCTGCCGGGGCTTGAAGAGCCGGACGATGATTCATGCGGCACGACGCCGTTGTCGAGCGTTGGCATTCGATTTAGAGCTTCCAAAAATCTGGCGGGTTTTGGAATCAGAAATGCAAGAGCTCAAAGCGGAGAAGAAAACTCACGCTCAGCTCATATGGGCGAAAAGGAAGGTAATCTATGAAAACGCTGAGACACCTGGCTTTTTTGGCTATTGGCGCCGGCTTGCTGGTGGCCCCCGCTCATAAGGCGGCCGCGCAGGTTGCTGTCGACATTGGAGTGCCGCCTGTCTGTCCGTACGGGTACTACGAGGCTCCGCCTTACAACTGCGCTCCGGATGGCTACTACGGCCCGGAATGGTTCACTGGCGGCATATTCATCGGCGCTGGCCCCTGGTTCCACGGACCGGAGAAATT
>DASZIV010000191.1:0-2379 GCA_035948775.1 Bryobacteraceae bacterium | reverse complement strand
TCCGGCCGGCCTGCCGCCAGGCACGACGTCTTGAGGTCAGTGATGGCCCTACCGCATTGCCCTTCACCGAGTAAGCGACTTACGGCAGGTTCCACCTGAACTATGCACACGATTGGCGTCCCGAGCGCTTGTCTGGCTCGGCTGATAGCTCGTGTGGTTGAGTAAGTCAGTCCGGTTTACGCTGCCTGGTCTCCCTTCCCGAAAGTCCTTTTCCGCCTAATCCCACACCGAAGTCACTTCCTTCGTTGCGCTTGCCGCCAGTGCATAAATTTCTATGCACGGCGCTCCGAGGGCTGGCGGATCCTTTTCAGCGCAATGCCGGCAGCATCACCGGCGCGTAGCCCTGCGCGCGTGGGGCAATCCGGCGCAGTCGATCCATCAGCCGATCAAACACACCTTTCTCCTCGTAGCGGTCGCTGTAGCTCACTCCAGTGCGGCCCGCGTGCCGCCAGATCTTAGCCGCCACGAACAGGAAACGCAGCCGCGAGGTCGCCAGTGTCGTGTGCCGCAGTTCGGTGGCGTCGGCTTGTGGCTCGCGGTTGAACAGCATCAGCCAGCAGTTCAGGTTGTAGGCCAGCATGGCCAACTGGAAGTGATTCCCGTTCACGTCAAAGCGGCCCGACGGATGCGCCGCCAGCCCGGCATCATTGTTGGCCTCTTTGATCAGGTTTTCCGCGCTGCCACGCTGCCCGTAAAACCAGACTACGAAGTAGAGCGGATCGCGCATGTTGGTCACCAAGACCCGGTATTTGTACTGGCTGGTTTCGAACAACTGGTATTGCTCCGCTTCCTCCGCTTCCAGTTCCTCGCGCTCTTTTTTACGGCGCAGGCCTACGAACCGGTATGGCTTGCTCCATCCGTCCGGCTGGTAATAGAATTCGCACTCCTCATTGGCATCTGTCTTGGGCGACGGCTTCCACTCGGCCTGGCGTAGTTCCTCGACCAACCGGGATGTCTTGCGCGCACAGATCACAAACTGAGCGTGGAATCCCTCATACGCTTCCACGGCATCCCAGCAGTAGAACCCCGAATCGACCCGGCCATAGATCTGCTGTACACCCGGCGGCAGGGCCGCATATACGCTTCGCAAATGATCGCCGATCTGTTTGCCGCTGGGACGGTCGCCATTCCGCAACCCGCCCCAGACGTATTCTCGCGTTTCGGCGATGAACGTCAGCATCGGTTGGTAGCTCTTCTTGCCTTTGTTCTTGGGGTTGTAGCTCTTGCGCCCGCCCATCTGTTTTCCGTACAGCGTGTGCACGGTGGTGTCGGTGTCGATGGTGACGACCTGCAATTTCACGTTGGCCGCCTCCCAGACCCGCTCGCGCATGGTCCGCATCAGGGCCAGAACCTGGCCGGCGATATTCCGATGCAGCGCATTCACGAATCTCCAGAAGGTGGACTGCACCGGCAGTTTGGTGACTTTGAGAATGCCTGTCAGGATCGGGTCGCGAGCGATGAAGCGCAATTGATTCAGGCGTGGAAAGCCGATGTAGAGGCCGAGCACGATTCCCAACACGAACCGGTACAGGTCCATGGCACGCGGAATCCGCTCGGATGTCAGGGTCTGTTCCACCAACGACTGGAATCCGAGTTTCTCCAGCATGGTGATCACCGGCAACAGCCCGCCGTAGGGCGTCAGATTCTTACCGGAGAAATCATGGGGCGTGGAACCATTGATTTTATTGGGGCTCGGAGCACCATCTCCCGGACCTTGTTTTCCGGGCGTTTTGCGGCTATCCTTTTTCTTGTCTGTAACCATTTGGGTGACCTCCTTGGGGTCGGTTTTGCGAAGCGCCAACTTCGCAATTCTCCGTTGTACCCCAATGTTCATGGGGTCCCCAAATGGTCCGCTATGCTCCCCACCCAACGCGAAGGCTCACCGCCGCGCATAGCTCGGGTATCACCTAATGGGCGCTGGGACTGCAAATTCAAAAAGCGCGGCATTACCGTCAACGTAACCATCCGTATCGGCATGGATCTGTGGAATTACATAGGTGGCGCGGGTTCGATGTTTACGGAGCTTTCAACCGCGATTATCCGAGCCTGCATCACTCCTAGCGATGTGGATCCAGCTGACTATAAATTTACAATCGTCGATTTGGCCTCGGTACTTTCTATGAAATCTGTTCCCCAGGATTTCAACGTGGCTTTGCTCCAGTGGAGCCAGCTGGAATGGTTCTTCTTCTTTGCGCGTCATTTCTGCGATGTGCTAGAAGACTGAAATGTTATGGAAGCTGTGCTTCGGAGCAAATTGCCCAAAGGAGCGTTCACGGAGGTAACGCCGGAGCGCTCGCGCATCATGAGTGCAGTACGCGGGAAGGGGAATAAGACCACCGAAGTGCGACTTCGCATGACGCTTGTCCGGGCGCGCATTTC
>DASZIV010000190.1:0-3483 GCA_035948775.1 Bryobacteraceae bacterium | reverse complement strand
AGGCCCGAGTCGGTGGTGCGTTGCTTGTAGGTGACGCCCGTCTCCTCGTTGGTGAGGGTCACGCCGGCGCCTGGCACGACCGCGCCCGTGTTATCGCGGACGGTGCCGGACAGCTCCGATGTCGATGTCTGCGCCAGCGCGAAAGCTGCCGCAACCAGAAGAACTACAAGAACACGGATTGGATTTTTCATTTGGCAAAGCCCCTATTCTGCGCCGACTCTAGCACTCAAATTGCGAGGTTGTCAAACAGTCCCATTCCCAGCCTAGAACGACAAGAATAACGAGCAAAGCCAATTGGTTCAAGTCGCTTTGACATGGTGTCGCTTTGCGAATTTTATCGCATCGTTGCATGGTCACCTTGTGGACATCTGTTACTGCGTAATTACGATCAAAGCCAAATTTCCTCGTTTACCAAACAGTCCCATTCCCAAAATCGGACACTTCCAAGAGAGCAAGATTAGAACGCGGATCAACGCCGATGAACGCGGATAAATGGGGTTAACCCCTTGAGTGAGACACAAGGGAAAAGACGCAGTTACCATTCAATGATAATTCCTTTTTGAATTTCGTCAAGAGTTTTATTATGGTCGTGCCGGTTGACGCGCAGATACGGTCTTTGCTGGCGAGTCCGGTGTATGTATGAGCAACGGATTTTTTATTACCTTGACGACCATTCGCCGGCAACTGGCGGCGATGCCCAACGAACTGTACCTGGTCCGTCCCATTCATGGCCTTACTGGAAGGCCCTGCGCCGGAGAACGGCTGTGGTCGGCAGGTCTGCTGACGATGGGGCCGGCTGTAGGGTTCTTGCGCGCCCGCAACCGCGAGGGATTCGACATATACCTTTTGCCTTTCGCCGCCGATCGCAACGCCGGCTACATTCTGGTGGATCTGGATCGAGCCGATCCGCCGATCATCCACCGCATGCACGCCAATGGGCATGAGCCCTGCGTCGTGATCGAGACTAGCCCCGGCAATCTCCAAGCCTGGGTCCACGTCAGCCCCACGCCGCTCGAACCTGCCCTGGCCACCGAAATCGGCAGAGAGTTGGCGCGTCTCTATCGAGGCGATCCGGCCAGCGTCGACTGGCGCCATTTGGGAAGACTGGCCGGCTTCACCAATCAAAAACCGCAGCGCCGCCGGCCCGGTAGTTCTTACGCTCCCTGGGTGAGATTGCTTCACACCCAGGCTGGCTTGGCGACACACGGCGCCGCGTTGGTGGCAGCGGCCCAACGCCGACTCACCGATCGCGCCAGCGCGCCCACACCATTTTTGCTCGATCGCTCGCTCACAGCTCACGCCGCGGCAGCCATTTATCGGGCTTGCTTGAACCGGCTGCGGATTCCCCAACGTTACCCCCAGACCGATTGGAGTATCGCCGATAAGTGGATCGCCAAGGAGTTGCTGTGGCGCAGAACGCCAGTGGCCCAAGTTCAAGCCATCCTCCAACTCGGCAGCCCTGGCTTTCCCCGCCGTCATTGCGACCCCGCCGATTACCTGCGCCGCACCGCCGCACGCGCCCTGGCCGAACTCGAAAGCTCGCCTTTTCCCGGGCGTGCCCCGCGATGAAATGGCCTGATTCACTCTGCGCCCCCTGTGTGGAAGACATCCGCCTTCTCCACTTCCCCCGACCGGAGTGGATCGGTAAAGCACCGCATGGTCGCGGCGCCGGGGATAGAGGCCGAGTCCCGCTCAAAGTCCTCCGGCGACCGATAACCCAGTGCCGAGTGCATCCGTTGGCGATTGTAGTAATTTCCGATGAACTCCTCGATGTGTTCCGACAGCTCCCGGAAATCCCCATATTGGTTGCAGTAGATCTCTTCCTGCTTCAGCGTTTTCATGAAGCTTTCACAGAACGCGTTGTCGTAGGGATTGGCCGGGCGGCTCATGCTCGGGATCATGCCGTTGGCCTTGAGCTCGGCCACGTAATCGGCGCAGGCGTATTGGACACCCTGGTCGGAGTGATGGACAACTCCCGGCGGTGGCTGGCGTTGCGTGACCGCCTGCCGTAGCGCGGCGACCGCCACCCGCGCCGTGAGTGTGCGATCCAGCGCCCAGCCCACCGCTTTCCGCGAGAACCGATCGATAACCACGGCCAGGAACACGAACTCCACCCGCAGGCGGATATACGTAATATCCGCCACCCAGAGTTGGTTGATGCCGGTCAGGGTCATGCGCGCCGCCAGGTTCAGGTACACCTCACACTCATGCCGGGAATCGGAAGTGAGCACGTACTGGCGGTAGCGAATCGCCAGCAAGTTGTCTTCCCGCATGATCCGCAGCACTCGCTTGTGATTGACCGCCATGCCCTGGCGGTGCAAATCCACGGTGACCCGCCGGTAGCCATAGCGGCGATGATGCGCTAATACCACCTTCTGGATGCCCGCCCTGGCCGCCATCTCCGCTTCGTCCGGCGCCGTTGCTTCCCAGTGCCGGTAGTAACTGGCCCGGCTGACGCCGGCCAGTTGGCACATCCGTTCGATGCCTAGCTTGCCTTGCTCTTGCGCCCGCGACTGGATGACGTCGTAGACGCTGAAGCGCCACTGTTTATGCTCTGCTGGCGTGCTTCCTTGATTTTGAGCAAGGCACTTTCGAAAAAATCGCTTTCCATCGCTTTATCCGCCAGCGCCGATTTCAGCTTCGCGATCTCATCGCGCAGCTGTTTATCTTTGCGTTCTTCTGCGGTTGTCGCCAAATTTGCGTGGCGCGGTTCGGGTCGCCCTTCCAGTTGGTATTTCCACGTATATAACAGCTTCCGTTCCAGCTTCAGCTCATGCGCCAAAGAGTGAATGTTTTCACAGGTCTTCATTCGTTCCACGACCTGCCGCTTGAACTCCACCGTGTGCCGACGCCACTTTGCCATTCTGACCCTTCTTGCCATTTTGCCTCCATTCGCTGCAAAGTGCGTCTTTTCCGCGTGTCTCATTTTTGGGGTTCAGTCCACATCCGGCCGTCCGGCGAAAGCGCCGGCGAGGTCGCCGAATCGGGCAGGTTCGTGAGCTGAACCCACTGGGAGCGGTCAGCGGAGCGACCTGGTCCGCGCAACCACAGGGCAGCGCCAAGGGCGAGCGTCGCCAGCCCTGCGGCAGCAAGCGCCGCCACGTGCCGCCGGTTCCATCCACGCTCTGCTTTCTCGATTGTTCGGCGGGCTTCCGCGATGCTGCGCAACCGGCGGCCCGGGTCCTTCTGAAGACACCGGCGCAAAAGATCGCGAATTTTCGCGGGAGTCTTGGCGGGCAGAGCCTGCCAGTCCGGGTCGCGTTCCAGCCCGGCTGCAATAGTGGCCTGATTGGAATCGCCGTGAAAAGCGCGCTTCCCGGTGAGCAGCTCATACAGAAGGCATCCGAAGGCCCAGATGTCGGTCCGCTCGTCGACACCTTGGCCGCGCGTCTGCTCCGGGCTCATGTACCCTGGTGTGCCGAGAATGTGACCTGTGAGGGTCTCGGCACCCGTCATGGTCGTCGCTTGCGAAAGATCCTGATT
>DASZIV010000189.1:0-6540 GCA_035948775.1 Bryobacteraceae bacterium | reverse complement strand
GCGGGTCATTCCGTGCGGTGAGCGGACCGGCGTCAGGCTACGGTTCCAGCAGGCGACGGATGTTGTGGGCCTGGCGTTTGCTAACCACGAATTGCTGCTCGTTCGAAAGAGTCAGCATCCAGCGATGGCTGGTAAGGGCGGTGACTTTGCGGACGTGGTTGATGTTCACGATGGCGTTGCGATGCACGCGTTGGAACGGGAGCGGCTGAAGGCTGGTCTCCAAGGTGCGCAGAGTCTGGCTGGCCATGAAGCGACGCTTGGGCGTAACGATCCAAACCAGTTCTCCCTCGGCCTGCAGAGCCAGCACTTCATCGGCATCCAGCAAGTAATACTCGCGGCCGGCGCGGCCGACTAACTTGCGGCGGGCGGTGTTCTGCGCTTCGGACGCGGAGGCGATCTTGGCAAGGTCTTGTGCGATTTCGAGCGGCTTGCCAATGAGATTCTTAGCGCGTTCTACCGCTCGCCGGAGCCTGGCTTCGCTGACAGGCTTCAGCAAATAGTCGATGGCGCCGGCCTCGAACGCTTCAATGGCGTGCTGATGAAACGCAGTGACGATAACGATGACCGGCAGGCGCGGCCCGCTGAGATTCCGCACCACCTCAAAGCCGCCCATTCCCGGCATTTGCAAATCGAGGAATACCAGGTCGGGCCGCAACTCGACGATCTGCTGCAGGACCTGGGGGCCACTCATGGCCTCGCCTACTATGAACACATCGGGCAGTAGTTCCAGTTCTTCCCGCAGGACCCTGCGCGCGATCTGTTCGTCGTCGGCGATCAGGGTCTTGATGAGGTGATCCATCTTAGTTTGTTTACTACCAAACCCTGCGAAATCCGACAAGAAACTGGTCAGCGGGATGAGACCCCGCGTGGATGGCCAAATAATCGCCATGAACGGACGCAGGCTGCGGTTGCATTCAGGTTAGAGAGCCGCAGGGACGGACTGACCTTCGAAGGGGCAGAATAACTTGTCGCGGAACTCGCCCGGCAGGGGCGCCAACGCGCCGGCTGCTTTGGATTGCACGGCCCAAGCCAAAAGGGCTTGGTAATGATCGTGCCGGTCGATGTTTCCGATCCAGGTGCTGCCTCGGGCCGTGGTTATACAAAGGACGTTCGGCACGTCGCAAGGGCCGATGCATCCGGCAATGGTAAGTTGGATCGATTTCAGCAGGCCTCTGCGGCGCCACTCCTCCTTGAGCCACGCCACGGGGACTTCGGGATGTCCCTTCTCGACGTGCCCGCAGCAGCAACCGGCGCAGACCAGCACGTCGGCCAACTTGATCCGTTTAGTTCGCAGTCCAGCCATTGGTCAATTCCTAAGCTTGAACGTCCACGTGTGCGCGCCGGTACTTGCCTGAGAACGCGGGCACCAGCCGGGCCGAGTTGAGGATGAACGTCATCTCAGAAGCAACGTGGATGAAAGCGGCCAGCAGTGGATTCAGCAACCCAAAAGCGGCCAGACCTACGCCGACGGTATCCACCGCCAGCGTGCCGATGAAGTTGGTCATGATGACGCGCCGACACTGGCGGGCGATGCGCAGCGTCTCGACAAAATCCAGCAGATTGTTCCCTAACAGCAGGACATTGGCGCTTTGGCGGGCGACATCGGTTCCTGAGCCCATGGCCACGCCGACATTGGCCTTGGCTAATGCGGGCGCATCGTTCACTCCGTCGCCGACCATAACGACGATGCTGCCCATGCGGATAAGCGTGTCGATGCGCTCCAATTTTTGGTGCGGCAGCAGCTCAGCCGAGACCTGATCTACGCCTAGCTTTTTCGCGACTGCGTTGGCAACATTGAGCGCGTCGCCCGTCAGCAGCTCCACTCGCATGTTCATTTTCTTCAGAGCCTGAACGGCAGCGATGGCTTCAGGGCGAAGCCGATCCTCGGTTCGGATAGCACCTAGCAGACGCCCGTTGCGCGCCACCATGACGGTGCCGCAGTTTTCCGGAAGCAGCGTAAACTGAATCGGCGGTACTCCTTTTTCGAGCAACAAGGCCCGGCTGCCGACTGCGATCACTCCTAGCGCCGACGCGCTGAAGATTCCCTTTCCAGGCGAGTAATCGAAATGTTCGGGCTCGATGACTGGCAGCCCAAGCTCCGATGCGCGCTTGAGAATCGCTTTGGCCAGCGGGTGTTCGGAAGGGCGCTCCGCGATGGCCGCGGCCTCAACAACATCTTTCGAGCTCTCGCCCGGAACCGGGATTATCTCGGCTACTTCGGGATCACCGAAAGTCAGCGTTCCGGTTTTGTCGAGAATTACGGTGTCCACTTGGCTCAGCGTTTCCAGATACAAGCCGCCCTTCACGATGGCGCCTTGATGGGCCGCGCGGCCGATTGCGCCAAGTATCGCGAGCGGCGTACCGGCGGCGATGCCGCAAGCTCCGGCGACGATGATGACCGCGATGGTGGAGCGGGTGTTGTGCGTGATCAGGAAGGTGATTACGGCGGCGCCGAGGGCGAAGTACACTAGGTAGCCCGAGAGGCGGTCGGCTGTTTTCTGCACCGGTGCGCGCGATTGCTCGGCGTGCTCGACGGCTTCCACGATTTTGCCGAAGACGGTGTCGCGGCCGAGCTTGTCAGTTGTCACTTCTAGCGATCCGGAGAGGTTGGTGGTGCCGGCGAAGACCGTGGTGCCAACTACTTTTTCGGCCCGCATAGATTCGCCGGTGATGCTGGATTGATCGACAAACGAATAGCCCTTCACTACCGTTCCATCCACCGGAATTTCCGCGCCGGGCTTGACCACTACAATGTCGCCGGGATTTACTTTTCCGATAGGCAGATCCAAGATCGTGCCGTCGCGTCGTACGGTGGCTTGTTTGGGCATGAGATCAAGGAGGGTTTGAATAGCGCGGCGGCCGCGGCCGACAGTCAGCTCCTCCAGCATTTCGGCCACCAGGACGAAGAGCAGAATAATGAGCGCTGTGAAATATTCACGGATGGTCAGCGCGGAGACGAGAGCGATAGTCATCGAGAGTTCCATGGTCATGCGGCGCGCCAGCAGGTTTGAGATGGCCTCTTCGAAAACCGGGTAGCCGCCGATCAAGGCCGCGGCGAGGGAAATGAAATCGAATCCATGGAACTGCGGGACGGCGTGGGCCCAGGTCACGGCCGCGGCAATGCCGACCAGCGCGACGCGGGCGAATTCTATCCATTCGAAATGGTGGCCTTCTTCGGATTCGTACGCGTGGACGGGCGCGGGCATTGTCTCGACAGGCGATTGAGCCGTTGCAGGTTGCATAAAGGAAGCTCCTTGGGTTATTTCACGTAGGCACGTACGAAGTCGATCAACTCGTCGGTCGACTCGGCTTTTTTCTTGGGTGATTGATCGTCGGAATACATCAGGAACCGGATGTGGCCTTCCAGGATTTCGGACAACAGGCCATTGATGGCGCCCCGGGTAGCAGCAATGGTTTGGAGGACCAACGAGCATTCCTTTTCTTCTTCAAGGGCCTTTTCGACGGCGTAGAGCTGTCCCTGGATGCGGCGGATGCGGTTCAATAATTTCTGTTTGTCTCGAGAGGTGTGCGACATTGGTGATACTGTACCCCAGTATGCTATAGTGACGCCCGCTGGGATGCTACTGAATCATGAGCGAGCGAGACGGCGCGGTGAGCGGGCAGGATTGGGAGGCGGGCGGGTAGCTTATCCCAACTGCCGTCCATATTTTCACGCGATCTCCATTCCGTTGAAACAATTCGTGGTGACAATGTTTGTAACGCGGGGCTGGGCGCCTGCCGGTATCGGGCGGCCCGCGGGAGAGGAAGGGGATGTGTTTTTTCTCAGCATCGACAACGCGTTCAAGGCGCGCTGGATGGCCGCTGTCATGCTTTGCTCGAGCGCCTGCCACGGGCAGCCGTTAGCCGGCTGGATCGGGCACGGAGTGGCGGGGCGCGATGGCGATGAACTGGCGTTACCGCGCTTTGCGGCCGCGGCCGGAACGGCGTGGGCGATACATAGCTGGCATCCTGGGAAAAGGCGGCGCCGAACGTGTGGAATGAAGCCGGGAGGATTTTCGCGCGCTACGCGCGGGAGATCAAATGGGTAGCGCGCGTTCTATTTCGGAGGCGCGAGGATGTGCTGCCGGTACCGGCGCAACCATCTCCACCGGTTGAGATGGCTGGTGGAACGTGCCGGTGACTACCCTGCGCGTGGCGGAAGCCTGGGCGGAGATCGCCAAGCATCCGTCCTACTACCTGGTCCGGCGGTGGAACTGGAAGTCGGCTGTGACCAGTGCGATTCTGCGGGGCGCCATTTTTTTCTGCACTAACTTGAGCGCGGGGCGCAGTGCGGCAGTGAGCGCCATGCTGACTGAATTCGGCTATCGCGCGCTGCTTTCCGGCGTAGTCGGGTCGGTCACGCAGGCCTTGCGGTCGTCAAAGCCATACTGGGCGGCCGCACTTTCGGCGTCCGTGATATTGCCGGCGTTCGCCCACGTGGTGGAGTTCACGGTCCACTCTCTGCGTGGAACGCCTCGGCTGCTGACGAGCGTGAGCGTATCGATTGGGTTCACGGTAGTGGCAGTCCTGTTCGATCTGTACGCGATGCGGCGCGGGGTGCTGGTGGTGGATGGCGAGCACACACCGCTTCTCAAGGACCTGGCGGCGATGCCCAAGACCATCGCTGGGTTCGTCGCAATTGTGCCGCTGGCGTTGTGGAGGGTCATGCGTGGTAGGCGGTGATATACCCGCCACAGGCACTGGTCAAAACTCCAGCCGCATCCGAAGCGCGACCATGCGCGGGGAATTGTCGCCGCCCAAGCCGACGCCCAGCAGTCCCGTGGGGGGCGATGTGGTGTGGCTGATGGCTCCAAACCCGGTTTGTGTTGCGGGGTGGCCGGGGATCCCCGCCACTACTGAAGGCAACGAGAAATTCGGGTGATTGAACACGTTGAAGAACTGTCCTTCGATACGGAGCGACATGTGCTCGGTTAGAGCGATTTTCTTGGTCAGGTAAAGATCGCTCCAGGTGAACCATGGGCCGCGGAGGGTGTTGCGTCCCAGGTCGCCGAACTGGCAGTGAGCCGGCGTGTCGCCACCTGCGCAGGCGCCGGTACTGGGATCCACTGTCGATACGAATGCGTTCGGATTCAACCACTGGACGGTGCCGGGTTGAGTGACTCCCGCAACCGCTTGAGTGGTGTAAAGGGGAACGCCTTTAACGACACTCGCAAATTGTGGACCGCCTCCTTGCAGAATCCCGTTGCCGTTTGCCGTATAGGGTGCGCTGAGGGCGGTGAAGGGGACGCCAGTGTGCCAGAAGGCGGTTCCGGAAACTTGCCAGCCGCCCACCGCATGATCCAGCCAGCGCGCGTTCGCGTGGATTGGCAGCTCGTAGACGTACGACGCGTTGAAATTGTGCCGGATGTCGTAATCGCAATCTCCGTACTGGCGGCGCAGGTCGCCCGGCAAGGGAGAGAGAATGCCATTGGATGAGAACGAAAGAAAGCCTCCATTCGAGATGGTGTACAGGCAATGGCTGAAGGTGTAATTGGCATTCAGTTGCAGGCCGTGCCCTACGCGTTTCGTGCCCGTCAACTGCAGCCCGTTGTAGTGGCTGTTCGCGCCCGTCGCAAGCTGCGTCACTGTTCCGAAGCGCGGATCATCGGGCTGGCCGTAGGGGAATGGGGCGAAGCATCCATTGCAGACCGTTTGGTATCCGTTCACCTGCAATTGATAAGGCAAGTTCACGGCGCGCGTTCCGACGTACTGCACGCGCAGGCTGCCTGTGTTCCCGAGTTGCTGCTCTAGCGCCAAACTCCATTGCAGGAAATAGGGCATCCGCAGAGTGCCATCTGGTACCGCGGTGAGTCCCACGCGAGGGAGACAGTTCGCGGGATTCGCTTGCGGCGACGCGCAGGAAAGTTGGCCATTCGCGAAACCTGCCAGGAACGCCTGGTTTGCGGCGGCGGTGGCATCGATGGCGCTGTTTGGAACGCCGGGCGCGATGGAGAGCCCTCCGGCTTGTCCTTGGAGCCCGCCCTGAAATGTATTGACGTTCGGCGGATTGGATGCCACCAGGTCCGCCACGCTGCCGGGCAAAATATCGCTGAATACGCCGAAACCCGCGCGGATCACGCTCTTGGGCGTGAACTGCCATGCAACTGCCGTGCGGGGCTGCCATTGGATTTCCGGAGTGGCGGGGAAAAGTCGATCGAGACCGGCGTGAACAATCGCGTTTAGCGGCTGATTGGCATCGTGGGAGGCGCTTTCAAAGGAGCCGTCCAGCCGCGCGATGAGATGATGCGGGCTTTGCGGATTGGAATTGTGGGCCGCACGCAGGCCGATGGTCCAGGTCAGACTGGAGCTGAGTCTGATGGTGTCCAGTGCGAACAGGTCGAGGTTCACGTAGTTGAACGGTTGTGATGCGGCGACCGGGTATGAGGCCGTGGCTGTGGACGCTACGCCGTAAGTGAACTGCGCCAGCGTTGTGTAGGTGACCAGCGGTGTGACGTTGGTGCTGAAGTCGAAATCGTTCAGGCGCAAAACTCGGCCGCTCAAGCCGAACTTGAACTGGTGCCGGCCCGTCACCCAGCTCAG
>DASZIV010000188.1:0-19476 GCA_035948775.1 Bryobacteraceae bacterium | reverse complement strand
CCAACCTCGATAAGAGGGAAGTAGAAGATGTGATCATCGGCTGCGCCATGCCGGAAGCCGAGCAGGGCCAGAACGTAGCGCGGATCTGCTCGCTCCGTGCGGGCTTGCCCATCGAATCGGCCGCCATGACCGTCAACCGTTACTGCGCGTCGGGCCTGCAAACCATCGCGCTGGCCGCCGACCGGATCCGTGGGGGCGGGGCCGATGTCATCGTGGCCGGCGGGACCGAATCCATGTCCATGATCCCCTTCGGCGGCAACAAAATCTCGATCAATCCCTGGCTCGAAGAGAACTATCCGAATTCGTATCTTTCAATGGGCCTGACGGCGGAACGAGTAGCGCAGCACTACGGCATTTCTCGCGAGGAGGCCGACCAGTTTGCGCTGGCCAGTCATCAAAAGGCCCTGGCGGCGCAGGCTGCGGGGAAATTTTCAGAGATCGTTCCGGTCCGCGTGACCTTTGTCGCACCCAACGGAAGTTCTAAACCCCAAAAAACGGAAATCGATTTTAAAGCCGACGAGGGCCCGCGCGCCGACACATCGTTCGAAGCCTTGGCTAAGCTCAAACCGGTATTCCATGCTCGGGGAACCGTGACGGCAGGTAATTCCTCACAAACCTCGGACGGCGCAGCCGCAGCCGTGGTGATGTCGAATGAACGCGCGGCTGCTCTGGGTCTGAAGCCGCTGGCACGCTTCGTGGCGTTTGCCTATGCCGGATGCCTGCCCGAAGAAATGGGCGTTGGACCGGTTTACGCGATCCCAAAGGCGCTCAAGCTGGCTGGTCTGAGCCTCGACCAGATCGATCTCATCGAATTGAATGAAGCGTTCGCCGCGCAATCGCTGGCCGTGATCAAGACCTTAGGCATCGACATGACCAAAGTGAATGTCAACGGCGGCGCCATCGCCCTCGGGCATCCGCTAGGGTGCACGGGCGCCAAGCTGACCGCCAGCCTGCTCCAGGAAATGAAGCGTCGAAACGCGAAGTACGGCATGGTGACCATGTGCGTGGGTGGCGGCATGGGAGCCGCCGGGATCTTCGAAAACCTGAACTAAGTGGAGAGAGCAATGCCAACAGTCAAGACACCAGTAATCGCGAAGGCCGCCAAAGGTGGCAGCTTTCTAACCGAAGAGCGCCAACCGCAAGACATTTTCACACCCGAGGATCTTACTGAAGAGCACCGGCAAATCGCCAAGACCGCAGCCGAGTTCACCATCAACGAGGTCTTGCCGGTGGCCGCGGAGATCGAAGCCAAGAATTTCGAGACAACCCGGCGTCTGCTCCGTAAGACGGGCGAGCTCGGCCTGATGGCCGTGGACGTCCCCGAAGCTTATGGCGGGCTGGAGATGGATAAGGTGACTTCAGCCATCGTCGCCGAATCGATTAGCAAGCTCGGCAGCTTCTCCGTCGCTTTCTCCGCGCACGTGGGCATCGGCACACTGCCGATTGTCTGGTATGGCACGGACGCGCAGAAGCGCAAGTATCTGCCCAAACTGGCCTCCGGCGAGTGGATTGCCGCGTACGCGCTGTCGGAATCGTCGTCCGGGTCGGACGCCATGAATTGCCGCACCCGCGCCGTGCTCTCTCCCGACGGCAAGCACTACGTGCTCAACGGCGAAAAAATGTGGATTTCCAACAGCGGGTTTGCCGATGTGTTTACCGTGTTTGCCAAGATCGATGGAGAAAAGTTCTCCGGGTTCATCGTAGAGCGCAATACGCCGGGCTTCTCGGTCGGTCCGGAGGAACACAAGCTCGGCATCCGCGGTTCCTCGACCTGCCCGCTGATTCTGGCCGATTGCCAGGTGCCGGTGGAAAATCTGCTGGGAGAAGCCGGCAAAGGGCACCACATCGCGTTCAACATTCTGAATATCGGGCGCTTTAAGTTGGCGGCGGCCTGCGTCGGCGCGGCCCGCAGCCAGTTGCAGGAGGCCATTCGTTATTCGAAGGACCGAAAAGCGTTCGGCAAGCCCATCTCCGAATTCGGTTTGATTCAGGAGAAGCTCGCCCAATGCGCCGTGGGCGTCTATGCCGGCGAGTCGTTGGTGTATCGCACTATCGGGATGATTGACGCCGCGTTGGCGGAGCTGGATACCAGTAAGGAAGGAGCCTCGCGCGAGATCCAGAAGCGCATCGAAGAGTACGCTGTCGAGTGCTCCATCCTCAAAGTGTGGGGCTCCGAGATGCTCGACATGGTAGTGGACCACGTTCTTCAGATTTTTGCGGGCTACGGCTACGTGGAGGAGTACCCGGCCGAGCGGGCGTACCGCGATTCGCGAATCAACCGCATCTTCGAAGGAACCAACGAGATCAACCGATTAATCATCACCGGCTTTCTGATGAAGCGTGCCATGTCGGGCCAATTACCGTTATTGCCGGCCATCAAGCAACTCATGGAAGAGGTGATGTCGGGGCCAGTGCCTGCTGAAGAGCGCGAATCCCCGCTGTCGGTTGAGCACCACCTGCTGGCCAGCGCTAAGAAACTCACCTTGTTCGCAGCCGGCACAGCTTCGCAGAAGTACATGCAGGCCATGGCCGACCAGCAGGAAGTGATGGGCGCCCTGGCCGACTGCATCATGGAAGTCTACGCCATGGAGTCGTGCCTTCTGCGCGCCGAGAAACTGCGGGCGAGCGGCGGCGAGGCTGCGGCGAAGCAGGCCATCGCCATGACGCGGCTCTACGTAGCCAACGCCATCGAGCGCGTGGAGATGTCGGCGCGCAAGGTGATCGGCGCGGCTGCCGAAGGCGACATGCTCCGCACCCAGATGGCGATTCTGCGGCGTCTGGCCAAACACGATCCAGCCAACACGATCGGTCTCGGCAGGCAGATCGCCGGACACGTATTGTCAGCCGGGCGTTACAGCCTGTAGCCCACACCGCTGCTCCCTGATGTTCGCGCCCGACACGGAACCGCGACCGTCAGGGAGCGGTGCCTTTGGAGTACCCATGAACCACGAGGTTCTCAACCAACCACCGCCTGCAAAACACCATCGACCTTGTCTTCTTAGCGTGAACTCCACTCAGTCATTTCCCTCAGAAACCCGCTAGGTATCTTCACGTAGGGCCGTCAAACTAAGTACGAATCGTACTGGAGAATCGGTACTACGGTTGCCTAACATTTAAAGTAGGTTCGGTGTGTCGTGCGCTGCCTTATTTGCGAAAAATCGGTGCCCATTTTCAGGATGCTGCAGGACAGTAAATTCTGCGGCGACGAGCACCGTGAACAATACCATCGACAAATGATGGCCTGCTTGACGGGCGACGAACCCGCAGCGCCTGCGCCAACGCGGAAACAAGCACCCGCGGTAGCTGGTTTCGTACCCGGGATTGTCCAGCCTCACGGCGCGACCGAACAATCGTTGCCCGGCCTGACTTGGGCGTTTAGTCTCGCAACCACTTGCCAACCTGCAGCCGGCCGGATGGCTGGGCCGGCAGTCCCACCCTTAGCCGCCCTGTTCCCCGTCCAAACCACGCAGCTCGATGGACCGCGAGATCCGGCCCCGGCCGCGACGACTCCCTGTACGTCATTCGCGCCTCCTCTTCGCAGCACGCGCGGGGGCGCGAGCATACGGCGCCAAGGCTTGCTGCCGGCCGCGACCGCACGCTTAGCCCCCACGGCCCTGGAAATACTCTCCGAACCCGCCCGCGCCAACAGCGCCCGGCTGTTTGCACCGGCAAAAGCTCTCTTCGCGAGAGCGGATGAATATCGTCGTCAACGGATCGATCCACCGCAGAGCTTTGAGGACACCCGGCGCACTGCCGGCCTCCTCACGCTCGTTACGAGTACAGTCAGTGCGCCGGCGATTCCGGTTCGAGGCGCCTCATTCCTTCTTGGCGCCGCGGCGGTGCTTCCGCGGTTGCGTGTGGCGCCCGAGAACCTCGCCGAGCCGACGATGATGACCGTTACCGCAGCCGCACTTGCTTTTCCCGCGCGAGCCCTGTGGATCGCTCGAAAGCGGACAGCATCCCGGGCGGCCCGCACCCCGATTCGTAGCGGGCTGTGGACTGGTGGACCCAATTGGGATCGGGGAGCGGCTCCGGCTCCGGTAGCCGCAGGGGAGCTGTGGGCGTTCGCGAATACGCCGTCGCTGCCTAAGCTTTCTCTAGCGCCCACTCCCGCCAAAACGGCTCGGCCCAAGTTGGCCCAGGCCCGCGGAACCTATGTATCGGCAGCTCTCTCCGCCGGACAGCCGCGCCTTGCTAGGGATGCTCGCTGGCGCGTCCGGCTGGTCATCTGGAGACCGGAGTGGGAGCCCTGGAAGTCACCGATTCGGCCACGGACCGGAACCGAAACCATCGACACGACGCTGGGGCGCGCAACACCCAAACCGCGTTTCTGGGATTACCTGCCGCACTGGCACTTGATGATCTCGCCGGCGCGAGCAGCCATCCTCGCGGTACCGTTGATCGGCTTCGGCATTGCATTATCGGCGATTACGAAACCGGTCGCGCACCCGGCGCGCATCGAGAAGCCTACCGCGATCGAAAGCGTCCGCGCGTTCCTGCGCGAGCGGTCCGAGCTTTTGATCGAAGACGATTTCCGCTCCGGCATTTCCAGTTGGGATGGCGGCCCGGAATGGGCTCATAGTTGGGCGTACGGCGCGGCCGGGTCTGTGCAGCCCAGAGCGCTGGCTCTGCTCAGGCCCTCGCTCCCATTGGCGGACTACCGCCTGGAATTTCTCGGCCAGATCGAAAAGAAAAGCCTGAGCTGGGTCTTCCGGGCCACCGACCTCAAGAACTACTACGCCATGAAGATCACGATCGACCGGCCAGGTCCGGTCCCTTTGGGCGCCATCGTCCGCTACACCATGGTGAATGGAGCGGCAGTCGATCGCGTGCAACTGCCCCTACCGCTCAGCATTCGTAATGACACCCTGTATCGCGTGGAGACGTCCGCCACCGAAGACCGCTTCGTCACCTCAATCAATGGCCAGGTGGTCGACACCTTCTTCGACCGGCGTCATCCCTCGGGCGGTGTCGGCCTGTTCAGCGGACCGGATGAGTCTTCGCGCGTGCTCTGGGTGCGAGTAGTGGAGCGAGACGATTTTCTAGGGCGCCTGTGCGCATATTTTGTGAGCGAACAGGCGGATCGTAAGACAGCCTTCGCGCCGTCAGACATAACGAAGAAAGCCATCACCGAGCAGTGAGAAAGACCAATATGAGACCAACCGCGAAATTACCGTCGAGACAGCAGCCCGCAGCGGCCATCCCCTCCGCTCCCAGTTCGCAATTCTATGCCCGAGCCGTTGCGCTACACCTGGAAGGTAAGCCCAACGAGGCCCTCGTCGAACTGGCGGGAGCTTTGACTCAGAAAGAAGGGCTGAACGCCGCTCAGCTCGCCGACATCCATTCCGCTCTTGGCTACATTCGATTTGAACTGGAGAAGTTTGAGGAGGCGGCGGAAGCCTACGGCAAACTGCTGGAAATCAACCCCAGGCATCCTTCCGCCTGTTTTAACCTGGCGCTTTGCTGGGAGGCTCTGGGCCGCTGGCAGTTGGCCGCCGATCAATTTGAGCGGGCGTTGGCTATTGACCCCGACCGGCAGGAGGCCCACCTCGGCTTGGGCGCCTGCAACCTCCAGTTGGGGGCCACGCGCCAGGCCCTCGAGTCGTACGAGCGCTGCTTACGAAACGATCCGGAGCTGGAAGCAGCTCAGTTCGGTAAGGCGGTCGCCCTCCAATTACAGAAAAAGTATGCCGAAGCGGCCGCAGCCTACAAGCGTATTCTGGACAAGAAACCTGGCTCCGAAGAGTGCCTCAGCAACGCCATCTCGGTAAGTAGCCAGCTCGAAGACTACGCGGCCGTGAAACAGTTCGCCACGCGGCTGCTGGCCATAAGGCCGGACGCCACCGTGGCGCTTGAAGGGTTGGCCGGCGCGGCCTTTGCGGCCCGTAACCACGCCGAAGCGGCCGAGCGGTGTGCCGCGCTGGTTAAGGCCGCGCCGGATTCCTTCGAAGGATGGTTCAATCTGGGCATCGCCTGCCAGGCGCTGCAGCATCACGCGCAAGCTGCCGATGCCTATGCGCAAGCCGTGCGGCTGCGGCCCAACGAGCCACAAGTCTACATCAACCTGGGAATCGTGCATCAGGAAACAGGCGACCTGCCGCATTCCCGCGAGGCTTATCAGAAGGCACTCCAACTGGCGCCAGACTCCACGACGGCGCTGTGGAACCTGGCCTTGCTGGTCGAAAAGGAAGGCCAGACCGCCGAGGCGCAGAAACTGTATTCCCGCCTCGCCGAGAAGAGCCCCGATTGGGAGGACGCCCGCTTCCGACTGGGCTGCACGCGCTTGGACCTGGCCGACTACCGGGGCGCCGCGGATGCCTTCGAGGCGTGCCTGCGCAAACGCGAGAACTGGCCGGAAGCGCGCTTGAATGCAGCCATTGCGCACTGGAAGCTGGGTGATTTGGACCGCGCCTGGGATGGTTTTGAAAAAACCGTTGCGCTCAAGTCCGATTGGGCCCCCGCGCTCCGCGGTTTGGCTGGTATCGCCGTCGAACGGAATGCTCTCTCGCAGGCGCTGGAGCTGCACAGCAAGCTCATCGCCATGGGTGAGCGCACCTCGGAGTTACTCTACAATACCGGGCTGCTCCTGCAGAAGAGCGGGCAGGATGAGAAAGCGGTGCCGCTCTATGAGGAGGCCCTGGTCTGCTCACCCGACTTCCCCGAAGCCCTGCTCAATCTGGGCATCGCGCTCCAGGCCCTCGGACGGGAGCCCGAGGCCCGTGTCCATTGGCGCAAGGCCATCGAAGCCAATCCCGAACTCGCCCACGGATACTTTCAGTAGCACTGGCGGCGGAAACGCCCGTTCCGGGTCTTTGCCGCCAGTGCCCTTCACGCCCATCGCGCACCGGCGGCAAGATCGCCAGCGCTACGGTACAATCCGAGTAAATGCCGTCTGCCCGCCAGGTGACTTGGGCTAAATTCCGTGTCGCGATGGCGGTTATGGCGGCGGTGGCTATCTTTTCGGTCCTCCTCTATCTGCTTACCGGCGGCACCCTCCTGACACCGAAGGCGACCGCCTTCACGTACATTCCCGACGCGACCGCGTTAACCTCCGACTCCCCGGTGCGCGTGAACGGCGTCGACGTTGGCAAGGTTAAGGGCGTCGCGCTCTCCGGATCCAACGAGCCCAACCGCGTGGTCCGGATCACCATGCAGATCGAAGAGGAACACCTGCGGGACATTCCCGTGGACTCGTTCGTACAAATCTCCACCGATAACGTGGTCGGCGACAAGTATGTCGACATCACGCGCGGCAGGAGCCCCGCAACCATCCAGCGAAATAGTGAGATCGTATTCAAGGAACAATCGGAATTGCTGAAGACGCTCGACATCGCGCAGTTCGAGGAGCGGGTGCGCACGGTCGACGCCACGCTCGACGACATTGAGCAGGGAAGAAGCGAACTGGGAAAGTTCGTGCTCCACGACGATGTTTACAAAGATTTATTGCGCTATGTCGGCGATTTTCAGAAGAGCTTGCGGGCCGTCGCCAATCCCAGCAACAGCATCGGCTCGATGGTCTACACCGACAAACTCTACCGGCAGATCCAGGAGCCGGTAGCGGAACTGGATGCCAGTCTGGCACAGCTGCAGTCCGGGCAAAGCGAAATTGGACGTCTGCTAAGGGACGACGCGCAGTATACCCAGTTGCGAGACATGATAGCGGACTTGCGCAAGACAGTGGCGTCGCTGCAGTCTAATCAGTTTTTGCAGTCCGACCAGCAGTATGCTGACTGGAACCGGATGCTCGCTTCCTTCCTGCAAAACGCGGATGAGGTAGCCGCCAGTCCGATGCTTGCCACGTCGGAACAATATGAGAGCTGGACCGGAATGGCCAAAGAGATGCGTGACGGGCTGCAGGATCTCCGCAAGGACCCCAAGAAATTTCTGCGTCTCAAGCTCTTCTGAACCACGGCCGTCTCTTCTGAGCCACGACCGTCAGGAAGTGGTCTTCACGGTGGGGGCCAGCCCTCGCGGGCTGAAAGACCGTCCCTACGTGCGTACAATCGAAGTTGCCCCAGATCTCCTTTGAAGTAATCGCCCAGTGCAGTGCGACTCGTGCGCGCGCCGGCCTGCTCCATACGCCCCACGGCACCATCGAGACTCCCGCCTTCATGCCGGTCGGCACCCAAGCCACGGTCAAAGGACTGACCCAACGGGATCTCGCCGACGACTTGGGCGTGCGGATCTTGCTGGCTAACACCTATCATTTGTTTCTCCGCCCCGGCCACGTGCAGATCCGTCGCCTGGGCGGCTTGCATCGGTTTATGTCATGGCCTCACGCCATCCTGACGGATTCGGGGGGCTACCAGGTGTTCAGCTTGAGCGGCCTGCGCAAGATCACCGACGAGGGTGTGGTCTTCCAATCCCATCTGGATGGCGATCTCCACCGCTTCACCCCGGAATCCACGGTCGACGTCCAGCTCGCATTCGGCAGCGACATTCTCATGGTGCTCGATGAATGCCCCGAGTATCCGGTAAGCCACGAATACGCCCGCGAAAGCATGCAGCGCACGGTGCGCTGGGCGCACCAGGCCAGCGAACACCACCGCCGGCGCATCGCCGAAACCCCCACCCGGCACGCCCTGTTCCCGATCGTTCAGGGATCCATGTTTCCCGACCTGCGGCGAAGTTGCGCTCAAGCTTTGGTGGAACTGGATGCGGATGGCTATGCCATTGGCGGTCTCTCCGTGGGAGAACCGCGGCCGCTTAGCCTGGAAGTAGTCGAAGCCACCGAGGACATCCTGCCCCGCGACCGGCCACGCTATGCCATGGGTGTCGGGATGCCGGCCGAGCTTCCGGAATATGTGGCGCGCGGCGTCGACATGATGGACTGTGTTCTGCCCTCACGCAACGCCCGCAACGGATGCCTGTTCACTTCCCGCGGCCGCGTCATCATCAAG
The DNA here is from genome assembly GCA_035948775.1 of Bryobacteraceae bacterium. Classification (GTDB taxonomy): domain Bacteria; phylum Acidobacteriota; class Terriglobia; order Bryobacterales; family Bryobacteraceae; genus PSRJ01. The sequence continues at coordinate 10,576 of DASZIV010000188.1, read as the reverse complement.
AATGCCCGCTATAAAGATGATGCCGGCCCCCTGGACGAGCACTGTCGTTGCTACACTTGTATCACGTACTCAAGAGCGTACCTGCGGCATTTGTTCCTGGCCGGGGAGATTTCGTACGCCGTATTGGCTACGCGTCACAACCTTCAACGGTACCTTGACATTATGCGAGAGATCAGGCAGGCTATATTGTCGGATTCATATCCAGCTTACCTGAGGACTGTCCGCCTGGCTTCCGATGATGCGGAGTGATCCCCTTGCGATAGTAACGTGTTGCTGAGCCTGCTGCTGCAATCGACGCCGCCCTCATCCCCCCTGGGGTCCTTCAGCACCATAATTCCTATACTCCTCATTTTTGGGATCTTTTACTTCCTGCTCTTCATGCCCATGCAGCGCCAGCGGAAGCAGCAGCAGAAGATGCTGTCCAGTCTGCAGAACGGCCAGGTGGTGCAGACCAGCGGCGGAATTGTGGGAACCATCGTGGCGATCGAAGGCGACGATACCTTGGTGATACGGGTTAAGCCGGACAATATAAAGCTTCAAGTGGTACGAAGCGCCGTTTCTAGCCTGGTCGCGGGAGATGCTAAGAAGTAGAGCGTAGTATCCTATTTGACGGACTAATCCATGGGAAAGAACCTCAAGGCACGGGCCATCGTGATCGTAGTGGTGGTCGTTGCCTGCATTATCGGAATCGTCGGTTTTCCGAAATCCGGAGCAGACCTCCAACGCAATTGGCAGAACAATATCCGGCTGGGACTGGATCTGAAGGGCGGCAGCCACCTGGTGCTGCAGGTTCAAGTGCAGGATGCGGTTAAGGCCGAAGCCGATCAGGTAATGGAGCGGCTCAAAGAAGATTTGAAGAAGCAGAATGTCAGTTGGGCCAGCATCGATCGCAACGATCCGCAGCGCGTGGAAGACGCCGATAGCGTCGAGATCACAATCAAAGGTATTCCGGCCACGCAAACCAGCGCGTTCCGCACTTTGATCAATGAAAAATACACCGACTGGGTGCTGACCGCGCAAAATTCCACCGACTACAGCCTGCGCATGAAGCCGTCGGAACTGGTGGCGCTGAAACGTGACACCGTCGAGCGCGAAATCCAGACGATCAGCAACCGCATCAACCAACTCGGGCTGACCGAGCCTTCCGTGCAACAGTACGGCCGCGCGGGCGATCAATATCAGATTCTGGTCCAGTTGCCGGGTGTGGACGATCCCGCCCGCGTAAAGGAACTGATCGGCACCACCGCCGTTCTCGAAATCGATGAGGTAAAAGAAGGCCCCTTTGCCAGCCGTGAAGCCGCCATGTCCCAACACGGCGGCATTCTGCCGCTAAATACCAAGCTGGCGAAAATGCTCCCGCGCGGCGGCAGCGAAGGCGATCAGTGGTACCTGCTGGCGAAAAGCCCGGTGATCACCGGCCGCGACATGCGCAATGCACGCCCCGGCCAGGATGAGTTCCGCAAGTGGGAGACCAATTTCACGCTCTCGCAGGACGGCGGCAAGCGTTTCGGCACCTTCACGGAAAAGAATGTCGGGAACCGCCTGGCGGTCGTCCTGGATAACAGCATTGTGAGCGTGGCCACGATCCAGAGCAGGATTGAGGATTCGGGCCGCATCACGGGACTCGGCAGCGAAGAGGAATCGGTCGACTTGAGCCGGTATCTGCGCTCGGGTTCTCTCCCCGCCGGAATTAATTACCTGGAAGAGCGCTCGGTGGGCCCCTCCTTGGGGGCGGATTCCATCCACGAGGGTTTCCTGGCCGGCATCTTCGGGTTGCTGGCAGTGGTAATCGTCATGCTCGTGTACTATAAGCGGGCGGGCATTAACGCTGTGCTGGCACTGCTCCTGAATACCGTAGTACTTCTAGCTGCGATTTCCTACTTCCACGCTGTTTTGACGCTGCCCGGCATCGCTGGTATCATCCTCACAATTGGTATGGCGGTGGACTCTAACGTTCTGATTTTTGAGCGGATACGCGAGGAATTGCGGGCCGGGAAAGCCGTGGTGGCGGCAGTCGACGCGGGCTTTGGCAAGGCTTGGTGGACCATCGTCGACACACATGTAACCACCATGGTGTCGTGCGCTTTCCTCTTTCTGTTCGGCGAAGGCCCGGTGCGCGGATTCGCCGTAACCCTGGTAATTGGCTTGGCTGCCAATGTTTTCACCGCGGTGTTCGTTTCGCGGACGATTTTCATCTGGGAACTCCAGGGACGCCGCCAGATGCAGGAGTTGAGCATTTAGTAGCAAGTTCGAGCGGTCTCGACCTTTTACACGGGAACAATTTCTAAGAGGCTGGTGTCTAAGGTATTTAGTCGATACCAGCCTGGCAAAGTTCGATGCAATTATTCAAGAACACGGATTTCGACTTTCTAGGCAAAAAGTGGCCGTTCATCATTGCCTCACTGGTGTTGACAGTGGCTGGTTTGGCCAGCATCGCGATGAAGGGCGGGCTCAAATACGGGATCGATTTTAAGGGCGGCGCCCAGATGACGGTGAAATTCGCCACTCCCCCGCCTATCGACAAGATTCGCTCGGCTCTGTCGCAGAAGATCAAGGGCGACATCAGCGTTCAGAACTTCCAGGGTTCCAATGAAGTGATCATTGGCACCGAGCTGGAAGAAGAGCGGCAGTTGAACATCAACCGGCAGGCTATGGCGGACGTTTTGACCACGACCTTTGGCCAGCCCGGAAGCGGAAAGCTGGATTTCAATAACGCCAGCAAAGACGAACTGGCGGCCCGGCTGCGCGATCCCTTGGCGAAGGCCGGCGTGCCGATGAACGAGCAGCAGCTCCAAAAACTGGTGGAGGACCTGCAAAACTTTCGGAACACACCGCCCCGATCGGGTCTGATCACGGATTTTAATCAAGCGTCATCCGTCCCGGGCGTCACTCCTGCTATCCTGAACGTCATTCGCCAAGAGTGCTATTTGTCGCCTTTCAACATCCGCAACGTGGAGATGGTCGGGCCGCGGGTGGGGGCGGAGCTGCGCAATAAAGCCGTGCTGGCCACGCTGTATGCGCTGGCCGGTATGTTGGTCTACATCGCGTTCCGGTTTGAGTGGATCTACGGCCTGGGCGCGGTGATCGCCTGCTTCCACGACACCATCATCACGATTGGATTATTCTCTCTCTTCAATAAAGAGATCTCGATGACGGTCATCGCGGCCCTTTTGACCCTCGTCGGCTATTCGATGAATGATACCATCGTCATCTTCGACCGTATCCGCGAGAATTTGAAGTTCATGCGCCGCGAGTCGCTCGAGACCGTGATGAACAAGGCCGTCAACCAGACGCTGAGCCGCACCATCATGACGTCGGGGCTGACGTTTCTCACGGTAATCGCCTTGTTCATCTGGGGCGGTCCGGTCCTTCACGGGTTTTCGTTCGCACTGGTGTGCGGGATTATTGTGGGAACATATTCTTCGGTATTCGTAGCCAGCCCTATCGTTCTGGTGTGGCACAATTACGCAGACAGGCATAAAAAGAGAGCGCCGAGTCCGCCGCCGGCTGCGGCTGCGACTTCGCGGAAGAAGGCACCGGGTTCTCCGCCAGCGGCGAGCCCGACCAAAGCGGTTAAGTAGAGAGAGGCCGCGGGGGGCAGAGGCCGCTCGCGGAAGGAAAGGAAGCTTGCATGTTTGAACAGACATTCGTAGCGACCGGAAAGACCAACAAGACCTGGACGGTATTCGTATCGTTCGTCGCGCAGATCCTTTTCGCGATCGTCCTGGTGATCCTTCCGATGATCTATTTCGATGCGTTGCCCAAGAGCACGCTGACGAGTTTCCTGGTGGCGCCACCGCCGCCTCCTCCGCCTCCTCCGCCTCCTCCGCCCGAAGCGCCTAAGGTCGTCAAAGTCATCCCTCGGCAGTTCGACGCCGGCAAGCTGATGGCGCCCAAGGAAGTCCCCAAACAGATCGCCATGATTACCGAGAGCGAACTGCCGCCCCCGTCCGGCGTGTCCGGCGGTATTGGTGGTGGCGTAGCAGGCGGCGTTCTCGGCGGTATCCTGGGCGGCGTGCCCTCCGCAGCACCGCCACCGCCCCCTCCGGTGAAAAAGGAAGAGAAAGCCGCGGTACCGAGCAGAATTAAGGTCGGCGGCCAGGTGGCTGCGGCCAAGTTGGTCCGCCAGCCGAAACCGGTCTATCCGCAGTTGGCGAAACAGGCCCGCATTCAGGGCGTGGTGAAGTTGCACGCACTGATTTCCAAGGAAGGCACCATTGAGGATCTCAAGGCGATCAGCGGACATCCATTGCTGATTCCGGCGGCTCTGGAAGCGGTGCGGCAGTGGGTCTACCAGCCGACGCTTTTGAACGGCGAGCCGGTGGGCGTGGACACGGAGATCGACGTCAATTTCACTTTGAGTCAGTAACGGCCGGCCCTTGAGGTTGGACCGAAGTTAAATCAACTCGCAGGAGAGAGAGAAAACGATGCTTTTGCAATTGCAAGTTTGGTCACTTTATTTGCTCCAGGAAAGTGGTGGAGTCGCTTTTGATCCACGTTCCATGTGGAATCAGATGGGAACGCTCGCTAAGTGCGTCGTCATCTTGCTGTTCATCATGTCCGCCTATTCCATCGGCGTCATGATCGACCGCTTCATGGCGTACAGCGCTGCCCGCAAGCAGTCGCGCCAGTTCGCTCCGGCGGTGGCCGGCGCGCTGCGTGAAGGCAAGCTGGACGAAGCCATCAAGATCGCGGACCGCTACAAGAAGAGCCACCTGGCTAAGGTTGTGGTCGCCGGTCTGCAGGAATTCCAGGCACACCAGATCAGCACCGATATACCGGGGGAGGAGATCGACGCCTCCAAGCGTGCTCTGGATCGCGCCGAGGCCATCGTCCGCGCCGAACTCAAGCGCGGCGTCAGCGGCTTGGCGACCATCGGTTCCACCGGCCCGTTCGTCGGTCTGTTCGGCACGGTGGTCGGTATCATCAACGCGTTCAAGGGAATCTCCAACGAGAAGTCCACCGGTTTGGGCGCTGTGGCCGGCGGTATTTCCGAAGCCCTGGTTACCACGGCTATCGGATTGTTCGTGGCTATTCCGGCGGTGGTCATGTTCAACTATTTCACGAATAAGATTGAAGCCTTTGACGTGGAGATGGGGAACTCCAGCTCCGAGCTGATCGACTACTTCCTGAAGCGCACACAGCGGGGCGCTGGCGCCCGCAAGTAGTGTTCGGTTGTAGAAGGCAAGGCCGGAATCCGGCGAGTTGATTCTTGCGGGAGGCGTCGTGACATGGGCGTCCCGATTCCTCCCCCGCTCCTGCCGAGTTCCACGGAGAAAGCCGATGAAAGTCATATTTAAGAAAGCTAAAGAGAGCCACCCCGTTTCCGACATCAACGTCACCCCCATGGTCGACGTCATGCTGGTGCTGCTGATCATCTTCATGGTCATCACACCACTCCTCTCCAAGGGTGTTCCGGTCACCCTGGTAAAAACCAAGAACCCGATCGCCATGCAGGCCGCGGACAAGAGCGATGCGATTCTCGTCGCGGTGACGCGTGACGCCAGAGTTTTTTTGAACACCAATCAAATGCAGGCGGAGGATTTGGCGCCCAAGGTTAAGGACCTCCTGACCAACCGCCTCGACAAGACCGTGTTCATCAAGGCGGACCAGCGTGCCAAGTACGAGAAGGTGGTTGATGTAGTGGACAATCTGCGCGCGGCCGGGGTAGATCAGGTTGGATTACTGACGGAACAGGTGCAGCAAACCGCCGACGACAAGAAGAAGACCGCGGCTCCAAAGGCCGCGCAGTAGGATTTTCTTAAGGACTCAAAAGGAGCAATTTTATGGCAATGACCACCGGATCCGGACACGGTCCGAAATCTGACATCAACATGACGCCGATGATAGACGTCCTGCTGGTTCTGATCATCATCTTCATGGTCATCACCCCCCTGACCCCGCACGGCCTTGAGGCCCTGGTGCCGCAACCCCCTCCGCCCAACGCGAAACCTAACCAGTCCGACCTGCGAACCGTGGTGATCGTCATCGAGAAGGACAAATCGATGAAGATCAACCAGGACCCCGTTGAAGAAGCAAACCTGGGGACACGCTTGGAAGAGATTTTCAAGACCCGCGCCGAGCGCGTGGTTTTTGTGAAGGGCGATCCGGACTTGGAATTCGCATCCGTGGCGAAAGCCATCGACATCGCCCACGGCGCTGGGATCGACAAGGTCGGCCTCATGACGCCCAAATCGGAGGCGGGACAATAACATGCGTACCCTGGTTTGGTGTGTAGCGGTCACCGGACTGGCCTTGCTGGGAGCGAGTTGCCAGAAACTGCAGTCGCGCGACCAGCTCAATCGCGGTGTGCAGGCCTTCCGCAATGCCCAGTATCAGGAGGCGGTGGAGCGCTTCAAGACCGCCGTGCAACTGGACCCCGGATTTCCTCCCGCCCGCCTTTATCTCGCCACGGCTTACATGCAGCAGTACATTCCGGGCGCCGATTCGGAAGAGAATAAACAAATGGCCAAGGCGGCCAACGACAACTTCATGAAGGTGCTGGAAATCGACCCCAAGAACACGGTGGCCATCAACTCCCTGGGCTCGCTCGACCTGAACGAGAAGAAGTGGGACGAAGCGCAGCAGTGGTTCGATAAGCTGGTGGCCATCGATCCGAACAACGCCGATGCCTACTACAGCATGGGGTTCATCGCCTGGTCGCGGTGGTATCCGATCTACGGCTCGGCCCGTGCCGACCTGGGCATGCGACAGGATGATCCCGGTCCCCTCAAAGACAAAAAGGTGAAGCAGGAACTCAAAGACAAGTATCTGCCGGTGATCAATGGCGGGTTGGCATCTTTGGACAAGGCGCTGCAGATCAATCCGGAGTACGACGATGCCATGGCGTATGAGAACTTGCTGATTCGCGAGCGTGCCGATTTGGCGGACAGCAAGGAAGAGTACGACAAGGACGTCAAGGTCGCCGACGGCTGGATCCAAAAGGCGCTCGAGACCAAGAAGATCAAGAACGAGCGCAAGGAAAAGAAAACCGGCGGCGGCATTGTCGCCGAAACCAAATAACATCTTGTAGCCTGGTGGCAGCGCTTTGGGGCTGCCACCTGCATTCCATCCTGCAGGTCGCCTCAGACTGTGATCAGACTCGTTCGATTGTTAAGACAAACCCAAATCAGGACCAAAGTACTGTAACCGAATTGAAGTTCTGTACTTGCCTCTTCATCCGATTGTCTCTATTTTGAATAAGGTACTCAGAACTCAGGAGAATACAGGATCCCCAGTATGGTAAGAAATCGAACAGTTCAGGTTGTTCTCGCGCTATTAGCCTGTCATCTATTCCCGCACGGGCCGACTTGGTTTTTACGGGTAGCACGGGAGGTGGCGATCCGGTGTCCGGCACGGCCGATTTTAGTATTGGCGCTAGCAGCCTCACTCTCACGTTGACCAACAACTCATCAGTGGGCCACCTTGATCAAGTCCTGACCGGCTTGGTTTTTTCGTTTACTGGCGGCAGCGGCTTCACCCTGGGAAATGTCAGTGATGCTGCGGGTATTGCGGACTGCCACGAGAAGGGTAGTACCTGTCTGGGCGCGACCGACAATGACGGCGAAGCGGGTGCCACCACTCCTTTCGGATGGGGGCTCACGGGTACCGGTATTTTTGCCGGCGGCGGCTCATTTAAGCCGTTCGGCATCATCAATGCGGCTACCGTCGATAGCACCACCGGCGCTAGCTGCCCGAGCGCCAATGGCGATCTTTGCAACGATCAACACAATCCATTTCTGATCGGTCCAACGGTCTTTACAATTAACTTCGCCACGGCTCCTACCAATATCACGGGCGTAACGTTTGATTGGGGCACTGGTCCGGATCAAACGTCACCTGGTAGCCTCACTCCGGTCCCCGAACCGAAATGGAGCATATTGCTCACCGTATTTCTGTTGGGAGGGTTCTTGCTCGGCCGGACCCGCAAGGCCCGCAATACCGGTTCCTGCTAAGTCTGATTTCTCGTTGACGCACACTAGCGGGTGTTGGTTCGGCGAACCTGCAACACCCGTTCCACCCCTGTTCTACAATTGATTCATAGTGCCCTCCGAGTCTCTCAGCCCCCCGGAATCGGTCGTACCGCCGCCTCCTCCCGATCCAATCGAGTTGCTCTATCGCGAGTTGGAAGTTAAGATCCACGAATACCGCCCCAAGGAAGACCTCGCCCCGCTCGAAAAAGCCTTTCGCTTCGCGCGCCAGTGGCACGAAGGCCAGAGGCGCAGTTCGGGCGAAGCGTACATGGTGCATCCGCTTAAGGTGACCCACATCCTGGCGGATATGCGCATGGACATCGTCTCCATGGAAACCGGGCTCTTGCATGATGTCGTCGAAGACACCAGCGTCACCCTCGATCAGGTCCGCAAGGAGTTCGGCGACGAGGTGGCGCGTTGCGTCGACGGCGTCACCAAACTAAGCAAGCTGGACTTCTACTCCGCCGAGGACCGCCAGGCCGAGAGCTTCCGCAAGATGCTGCTAGCGATGGTCGAAGACATCCGCGTCATGATGGTCAAGCTGGCCGACCGCATGCACAACATGCGGACGCTGGGCTACCTCAGCGCCGAGCGGCGCGAACGCATTGCCCGCGAGACCATCGAGATCTACGCGCCCATCGCGCACCGCCTGGGAATGGGCAAAATCCGCGGCGAGTTGGAGGACTTGTCCTTCCAATACCTGGAACCCGACGCCTACCGCGAAATCGTGGAGGCCATGGAATCGCGGCGTCATTCCAATGAAGAATTCCTGGCCGAGATCAAGCAGACCGTCGAAGCCGAGCTCCGGCGCGAAGGGATCCCTGCACGTATGGACGCCCGCATCAAGCGGCCGTATTCGGTTTTTCTGAAATTGCGCCGGCAGAAGATCTCCATCGAACAGGTATATGACATCATGGCGCTGCGTATCATCACCGACTCGGTGAAGAACTGCTACGCGGCGCTAGGCGTGATTCACAACAAGTGGCGTCCCATCCCCGGCCGCATTAAAGACTTCATCGCGATTCCCCGCCCCAACCTGTACCAGTCGCTGCATACTTCCGTTGTCGGGCCGCACGGGCAGACGTTCGAAGTGCAGATCCGTACCGACGAGATGCACCGTATCGCGGAAGAAGGCATCGCGGCCCATTGGAAATATAAGGAAGGACGCAAGGGCCCCGCGGCCGACGACCAGCGCATCGCCTGGCTGCGTCATCTGGTGGAATGGCAGCGCGACATGCAGGATCCGGGCGAGTTCATGTCCACGCTCAAAGTGGACCTCTACCCGGAGGAAGTCTACACCTTCACGCCGCGCGGCAAAGTGATCGTGCTGCCGCGCGAGGCTACTCCCATCGATTTCGCTTACGCCATCCACTCAGATGTGGGCAGCACCTGTGTCGGCGCCAAAGTGAACGGGCGTATCGTGCCGCTGCGTTCGTCCCTGCGCAACGGCGACGTAGTGGAAATCATGACGCAGCCCGGCCACCAGCCGAGTAAAGACTGGCTTGCCTTCGTCAAAACCGCCCGCGCACGCAATAAGATCAAGCACCTGATCAATGCCAGCGAGCGCATTAAGGCGATCGACATCGGGCAGAAGTATTTGGACAAGGAAGCGCGCCGGTTGGGGGTACAACTCGGCAAAGTCTCTCGCAGCGATCTCGATCGCGTGGCCGGCGACTACGGTTACAGCAAGATCGAGGACCTTTATGCCGGGCTGGGATACGGCCGATTTTCCGCGCGCCAGGTGTTGAGCAAAGTCGCGCCCGACACGGTAAAAGAAGAAGAAGAGGAGACCCGGCCCGCCGCTCCGACCGATATCGTTACCCCCGTGTCGCCGGGCCAGCGCAAGGCCGACGCCGATGCCGTAATCAAGGTCCGCGGCATGGACGACCTGCTGGTGTACCGCGCCAAGTGTTGCAACCCCATCCGCGGCGAAGCCATCGTGGGCTATGTGACGCGCGGCAAGGGAGTGGCGGTCCACTCCAAGCTGTGCCACAACGTCCAGAGCCTGATGTACGACGTGGAGCGCAAAATCGAAGTCGAGTGGGCCCGCTCCACCGAAGACGCGTTTCCCGTTCGGATCGTGGTCCACACAGACGACCGCCCGGGCATGCTGAACCAGCTCACCTCCGTCCTGTCGGACGAGAACACCAACATCCGCAGCCTCGAAGCCAAGACCGATATCGAAAAGGATGGCGCCTTGGTGGAAATGACCGTGGACGTGCGCGACAAAAAGCAGCTTGAGAAACTGGTGGCCGCCATGCGCCGCATCTCCGGCGTGCGCGATGTGGAGCGGCAATTCAACTGATGATGACTGTATCCACCGACCCGGAACACATCGCTATTTCCAAGTCCAAGGGAATCAAGATCGACTGGAAGGATTCCCATCACAGCGAGTATGGCTTAACCTATCTGCGCGACAAATGCCCCTGCGCCACCTGCACCGGCGCGCACGGCACCCCTCCGCGCCAACCCGAAGCCGAAAACCAAAACCCGTTTCAGATGTACAAGCCCAGGTTGACGATGTTAGCAGTGGAGCCCGTCGGGAACTACGCTATCCGAATCAATTGGAGCGATGGTCACAACACCGGGATCTATTCCTACGA
>DASZIV010000187.1:0-39255 GCA_035948775.1 Bryobacteraceae bacterium | reverse complement strand
TCTGCGAATCGCAGGAACCCACTGCCGAGAGGCACAGATGCGGGCTGGGAGTTCTGAAGATATTCGGTTTTGCGCGCTCCTCAACGGCGCGCTCAGGAGAATTCTGTTTTCTCTTGACAAACGACTTACATGGACGTCGGCGACTCGGAGAGAGCGGCCGTTCAATGGCTGGATCGGAAACGTTAACTCGGCCCCATTGGGACTTGCCACTGGGACGCATAACGCCCCCTCTGGTGCGGTCCGCGAGAGGCCACCGCCATTCCGCGGGATGGACATATCGCGCTGGACCATCTGCAGGTAGGCGGCGATCCCTTCAGAACGGATCGCGGCGCGTTCCCTTCACTCTCCCGCCAACAACCCAAGCTCTTTCAACAACTCCCGCATCCGTTAGCTCATTCCGCCGCCCTCTCACTGCTACCGTGGACATGAGAAAAACCCATGGCTACCCAAAGTCAGATTGAAGCCAACCGGCTCAATTCCCAAAAATCCACCGGCACGCGCACTCCTGAAGGCAAGGCCGTCTCCTCCCAGAACGCCCTCAAATCCGGCCTCGACGCCGACTCTCAGTTCGTCATCGGCGAGAGCGGCGACGAGTTTGCCGCGCTCCAGAACGAGTACATCACCCGCTTCCAACCCCTCACTCCGGAGGAGCGTTTCCAGGTCGATACGCTCATACGCAACGAGTGGATCCTGCGCCGCCTCTTCCGCGCCGAAGCCCACCTGTGGGAATACCACGTCATCCGTGCGGACCGGTCTGAGGGAACGCCCCTCGGCGCAGCCCTTATGGCCGCCGACCAGGTCTTCCGCCGCCTCCAGCGCCGCATCACCCTGGCCGAGCGTTCCTATACGGACGCCTTCGCGGAATTAGAGCGTCTAACGCGCGCCAGGGGCCCTCTGAGCACCGATCCCGATGGGCCACAATCCCAACCGGACACAGCAGATAGCTCCGAATTGGCTTCGTTCCTCCATCTCGCTAGTATCGTCGGACCTTCTGGACCGGTGCCGCCCTTCCTGGCGCCGTCTTCTGTGGTGACAGTCCCCGATTCACGAAGCCTCTTGGACGCAAGACGCAGCGCCAACCACGATCCAACAGGACTCAGGTGCCTCGCGATGAATTCCACATCGCCCCGCGTCGTCGAACTTGCCGAGTCGAACTTGCCAACCAGCGCACCGGCTGTTAGAGTCGGGGCATCAACTTCATGCTGTCCGAAGTCCTCAGCCAGGAAGAGGAGCTTCACTGGCTGGCTCTCAAGCTGGTCCCCGGTTTGGGAACACGCGTCTCGAAGCGGTTGCTGGACCGTTTCCACAGCCCCCAGGCTATTTTTCGCGCATCGCGCACCGAGCTGGAAGGCGCGGGCGTAAGCGGGACCGTCGCGCAGAGCATCTCGAGCGGATGCGCTTTTGAAGACGCGGCGGCACAACACGAGAAGATCAAGGAATCGGGCGCTGTGCTGGTGACGATCGGCGACCCCCGCTATCCACCGCTGCTGCGCGAGATCTACGATCCACCGATCCTGCTGTTCGCGCGCGGCCGCCTGGAACTGCTCGAATCGATCATGTTGGGCGTGGTGGGAACACGACGGCCCACGCCGTACGGGTTGGCGGTTGCCGAGCGGCTCTCGAGCGACCTGGCAAATGCCGGCCTCACCATCGCCAGCGGCATGGCGCGCGGTATCGATACTGCAGCCCATAAGGGCACGCTGGCGGTCCACGGCGATACCGTGGCCGTCCTCGGTTGCGGCGTCGACATCATTTATCCCAGTGAGAATCGCAAGCTCGCTGCGGAACTATCAATGAAGGGACTGATCCTCTCCGAATTTCCCATGGGCAGCGTCGCCTTTCCGCAAAACTTCCCCATCCGCAACCGGATTATCAGCGGCATGAGCATCGGCGTGCTGGTCGTGGAGGGGGCGCAGTATAGCGGCTCCGCCATCACTGCCAAGCTCGCCATGGACCAGGGACGCGAGGTCTTCGCCGTTCCCGGAAATGTTACGTCGAAGCTGAGCTGGGGCCCTAACCTATTGATTAAACAGGGCGCAAAGCTCATCCAGGACTGGAACGACGTGGTGGCCGAGCTGCCCGCTGAATCCCGCCGGCATCTTATAAACAAAGGGAAGCAAAAAATACTGACGGCCGGGGGGGTTGCAACTCCGGAAGGCGAAGCGGCATCCTTATTAAGTAATCTTGGTCCCGAGTTCGGATCACTTGCCCGGCGAACACTGGAAACGCTCAAAGTAGACACCGCCATCAACCTGGACGATCTTCTGGAAATTGTACGAGATACGTCGCCTTCGGAGTTGATTGCCGCACTCTTTGAGCTGGAGATGTTGGGCTTGGTAAAACAGATGCCGGGCAAGAACTTTGTTAAAGTGTGGTAACGTCAACTGGGTTTCGAGTGATCGTAAATGGCGTGGGGCGCCTCGTAAGTACAGGATATGGCAAAGGCTCTGGTAATCGTGGAATCGCCGACTAAGGCGAAGACCATCAACAAATACCTTGGTAAGCAGTATGTCGTCAAAGCTTGCATTGGTCACATTAAGGATCTCCCCAAGAAGGATCTCGCCGTGGATGTGGAGCACAACTTCGAGCCACGGTACGAAGTTATCGAAGGAAAGAAAAAGCTAGTCGCGGAACTGAAAGCGGCTGCCAAGAAGGTCGACAACGTCTACCTGGCGGCTGACCCGGACCGTGAAGGCGAAGCTATCTGCTTCCATCTCCAGGAAGAACTGCAGGACAAGAAAAACGGAGGCGCGCACATCTTCCGGGTGATGTTTAACGAGATCACCAAGAAGGCCATCGAAAAAGCCTTTGAGAAGCCGGGGCAGGTCAACAACAACCTGGTGGATGCGCAACAGGCGCGGCGCGTGCTCGATCGACTGGTCGGCTACAAGATCTCTCCGCTGCTCTGGGACAAAGTGCGGCGCGGCCTCTCCGCGGGGCGCGTCCAGACCGTAGCGCTGCGCGTGATTGTGGAGCGTGAACGCGAAATCCGCGCGTTCCTCAAGAAGGAATATTGGACCATCGATGCCGACCTGTCGGCGAACGTTAAGAAGAGGCCCGATTTCACGGCGCGGCTCTTCAAGCAGAATGACGAGACGCCCGAGATCGGCAACCAGGAGACCGCCGATGGCGTGTTGGCACAGCTCGATGGCGCCGACTACATCGTCAAATCCGTTGGCACGCGCGAGAAGAAGCGCAACCCCGTCGCCCCGTTTATCACCTCTACCCTGCAGCAGGAATCCTCCCGTAAGCTGCGCTTCAGCGTGAAGCGCACAATGATGCTGGCGCAGCGGTTGTATGAAGGCGTCGAACTGGGCAAAGAGGGCGCGGTGGGCCTCATCACCTACATGCGTACCGATTCGACGCGCGTTTCCGACGACGCGCTAAAAGATGCGCGGGACTACATAACGGACCGCTACGGGAAGGAATTCCTGCCCGCATCGGCCAACGTCTACAAATCCAAGAAAGATGCGCAGGACGCCCACGAAGCCATACGCCCCACTTCCATGGCGTACACGCCGGAGCTGCTCGAAAAGCACCTGGCCGAAGACGAAATGAAGCTCTACCGGCTGATCTGGAATCGCTTCATCGCTTCGCAGATGATGCCGGCGGTATTCGACCAGACCACCATCGACGTCTCGGCCAAGGGCAAGAACAGCGTCGACTATATCTTCCGCGCGACTGGTTCGGTTCTAAAGTTCGAAGGCTTCCTCAAGATCTACCAGGAAGGCAAGGACCAGATCGACGAGGACGACGAAGAACTGAAACATTCCTTGCCTGCCGTGACCGAAGGCGAGAAACTGCGCTTCCGCGGGATCAAGCCCGAGCAGCATTTCACGGAACCGCCGCCACGCTATAACGAAGCGACGCTGGTGAAGAAGCTGGAATCGGATGGCGTGGGACGGCCATCCACATACGCTTCGATTCTCTCGACGATCCAAGAGCGCGAGTACGTCAAGAAGGAAGGCGGCCGCTTCACGCCCACTGAGCTCGGCATGGTGGTAACCGACCTGCTGCTCGAGAGCTTCGACGACATATTTGACGTGAAGTACACCGCGCGCATGGAAGAGGAGCTCGACGAAATCGAAGACGGCAAGGTCGATTGGCGCGCCGCCATGGCCGAGTTTTACGAGAAGTTCGACCATGACCTGAAGCATGCCGAAGAGCACATGACGGACATCAAGCGGATGGAGAAACCCATCGACGAGATGTGCCCGAAGTGTAACAAGCAACTGGTGATCAAGTGGGGCAAGCACGGCAGCTTCATCGCATGCACGGGCTATCCCGATTGCACCTACACGCGCGAACTGACCGTTGACCTGCCCGATATCGATAAGGCCGATCTCTCCGAACAAGGCGACGAGGAGTATTGCGAAAATTGCGGCCGCCCCATGGTTTTGAAGAAGGGCCGCTTCGGCACATTCTTGGCCTGCACGGGATACCCCGATTGCAAGACCACCAAACAGATTGGCGGCACACAGAAGAAGGCCGACCAGCCGCTAGATGAGAAGTGCCCGCAATGCGGCAACAACCTGGTAATGAAGACTGGCCGCTACGGCGAGTTCACGGCGTGCAGCAACTATCCGGGTTGCAAGTTTGTCAAGCAGAAGACCATTGGCGTCAAGTGCCCGGAATGCTCCGAGGGCGAAGTAGTGGAGCGGCGGTCTAAGAAGGGCAAGACCTTTTATGGTTGCAGCCGCTACCCCGAGTGCAACTTCGTAGCCTGGGGCAAACCGGTACCGGAGAAATGCCCCGAGTGCAGCAGCCCCTACATGATCGAGAAATTTCTCAAGGCCGGCCCCGTGTGGCAGTGCCCCAACCCCGAGTGTAAACATAAGCAGGACGCCCCCCAGCCGGCGGAAGTGGTCGGGTAGTAGGGTAGGGCGGCCAACGCGCTTACCCGCGTGGGCCTTGACGCCGATCTGAGCTAGACGCCCGCCGACACCACATTGGCCGCCGCCCGGCTCGGCGTTTCGGTCGCTAACAATTCCTCCCGAAACCGCAGATGTCGGAGTCGCGTCAGTTCCACGAGCGGCCGCCACACGGCATGCACCAGGTGGTATTTGATGAGAAAACGCCAGAACCGGTTGGAGCGCTTGTAAAGGTATGACATCGCCAGGTACGGCGCAACGGCGCGCCAATCGGCCGGGCACCGCCGCCAGATCGAGGCATGTGAGAACAAGCGCTGATAAATCCAGGCGTAACCTCGCTCCAATTCTTCCGGTGACATATGCTTCGGCCGGAACACCGCGTGTGCCGTGTCGTATCGCTCCCAATCGCGGTGCAACAGGCGGCCCTCCGCCTCCATGCGCCGGAAAAGCGGGGTCGCCGGATAGGGAGTCAGAATGTGAAACGTCGCGCACTCCAGACGATTTTCCTCGACCCATTCGGCGGTCCGTGTGAAAACGTCTTTCCGGTCGTGATCGAATCCAAGCACGAAAGAACCATTTACCTGGATGCCCATATCGTGCAGCAAGCGAATCCGGCGCGCATAGTCGGATGTCTTCGGCGTTTTCTTCCTTGCATCTGCGAGATTCTCATCGGTGAGTGACTCGAATCCTACGAATACTCCCGTGCATCCGGCCAGCGCCATGGCTCGAATCAGCGCCGGGTCGTCGGTGAAGTCAATAGATATCGCCGCGCTCCAGATCTTATTCAGCGGCCGCAGCGCCTGGCACAATGCGCGCAGGTACTCCCGGTTGGATCCCAGGTTGTTATCGATAAAGACACCGTAGGGTTGCCCGTCCGCCAGGAATTCGGCGGCGATCTGCTGGCGATCTCGCATGCGATACGGCATACGCAAGCCATCCGTTGCCAGGTAGCAAAACCCGCACCGGTTGTGACAGCCGCGAGTGGCGATCAGACTCGTGGTGGTGAGAAAACTGTTTCGTGGGAGAATCGATCGCCGGGGCGCGGGATCCTCGCGATAGTCACTCTCATAAGTCGCCACGTATTTCGGCCGCAAGCAGCCGGACTCCACATCCGCCAGAACCCTCGGCCAGAGTTGCACGCCGTCGCCCACAGCCAGGGCATCGGCGTAGGGCGCGCACTCCTCCGGGCACGAGAGGACATGCAGGCCGCCCAGCACAACTTTGCTGCCGCGGCTTCGGTACCATTGCGCGAGTTCGAAGGCCCGTTTCGCAAACGTCAGGTGGACCGTGATCCCCACCACCTCGGGCATGGGTGCAAAAGGTGGCCGCCCGTCTAGCAGGTTCTCGTCCCAATATCGAACCTCCCAGTGCTCTGGTGTCGTCGCCGCGAAACTGGTTAAGGCGAGTGTCGGCGTGAGCACGTGCTTTCCAAAGCTCGCATTTGGATCTTTCGGATAGAACGGATTGATCAGGAGCGCGTACCGCAGCCGTATCTGTCCCGAGGGAATGTTGGGATCGAGCTGCGGCGGTCGGATCATTTCAGGCGGACACCACCGGCGGCGGGGAGAACGCACCCACGGCTGATCTTTAGCTTCGCTCATGAGAGTACTTTAATTTATAAAGTACTCGTTGTCAAGAGACGCGGAAACACTGGTCGCCTCGATCGATTGAGTGGGAAACTGTAGCTGCCCGCTACTTCCGCCGGAACACCGACTCGTCCTTCAATAGCTCGTCATAGCGCGCGCGGTCCACATTGTTTTCATCGCACACGTACTCCCGCAGTCTGGTTCCTTCGCGACGCATGATGTTGCTGCGAAAAACCCAGGGTTTCGTCAATACGCTGGGGTCTTCCATCGTCGCCTCGTACTGAATGGTGTCCTGGTCGGTGCGCGTGTAGCGCTCCGTCACGTGCAACGCCTCTGAGTGGAATGTCCCGGTGGCGGTCAGCCAGGTCTTGTCGTTGAAGCTGGTGACATCTACCACCAGCGTGTCGCCCTCCCAGTGGCCCACCGAGTCGCCCATGAAGCTGGGTTCCAGGTCGTCCGGATGTTTGGCATTGATCGGAATGTTGCGGAAGGTGTTCAGGTATTCATACATCATCACGATGGTCTGCGGCGTTTGGACGATTTGCATGGGAAACAGTCCCACCGAGCTCACGCGCGGTACCCCGGGTGGCAGGCAGTAGGCCGTCGGGTCATCAATGCCGCGGCGATTAAACGACTCCAAAACCTTCTTCGCCGCCCAGGGCTGATAGGGCGCGCGCTCCCGTGCCACCTGCGGATTCGCTCGCGGGGGAGGAACCCCGGCGCCGCCTCCGCCGAGGTCACCGCTGCTATTGGCCTGCTCCCACGTGCCGCGGCGATTGCTGTTGGCCTGCCAAACGCCGGTGAGGTCCGGCTTACCGTCAGCCGTGCGCGGGATGGCCTTGCTCTGCGCAAAGAGCGAGACCGGCAGCAGAATCAGTGTCGTCCACCATGCGAGCTTCATGATTGCCCCTCCCGACGTCTCATCGTTCGTCCACGGCCGGTGTATTGCCGCCATCGCCTGTTCCGGGCGGAGGTCCGGAGAACAGCTTTTTGCCATCGGCGAACGTCACTTCCCGCGAATGCGCCCAGTTTCCGCCGTCGCGCGCGCGCCAGCCGGTGATCGTAACCCTGTCGCCCGGCTTGACGGTGACTTCGCGCTTCCATCCGGTGCGGTACAGGACATTGGGAGGAAAGCCTTCCAACTTCCAATTGACCACCTTCCCATCTTTATCCTTCACGTCTAAATAGAAATGGATATGCGGGTTGGTCCACTCGACTTTGGTGATCACGCCCGTGAGCGTGATCGGCTTGCTGGCGTCATACTCCGCTCCAAACGAGTGATGCGCCCAGACAGGCATCGCCGCCACCGCACAGGCAGCCAGCAGTCTCCATAGTTCCATCCTGGTGATCCCCCGGACTGGAGTCTACACGATGCCCGGCGGACTCTTCAACCGTGTGTGCAATAGATTGAACTCAATGAAACCGGACCCTACGCGAGATCTCTCGCGCAGCGGCCTTCACCAGTTCCACCAGCTTCTCCGGATCGCCCCAGGCAGCCTCGGCCGGACTTCCATTTAACGAGACGCCAGCGCTCACCGTGTCGCCCGCGTTGAAAATGGGTGCCGCGATCGCTCGTATGCCGGCCATCTCTTCCTCGGCGGTTCCGTAGCCCTGCTGGCGGACCGTTTCCAATTCGCGCAGCAGCCGAGCCTTCGAAGTGATGGTGTTTCGCGTCTGCCTCGCCAGTCCTCGCTCGGCAATCAATCCGAGCACCTGTTGATTCGGAAGGTAAGCCAGCAGCACCTTTCCAAGTGCGGAGGAATGCGCGGGCAACTCCCTGCCAATGTCGCGATCGGCCCGGAGACGATACCGGCGCGACCGGCCCGCCCAGCGCAGCGGAAGGCCGTCGGCAACTTGCACGGCATCCCGCACAAACTCCGCTCCTTCCACCCGGTCGATCACCAGCACGCGCCCGCGATCCAAGACGCCCATACCCGCCGACAGTCCCGTGGCACTGGCTAGCTTATAGAGCGCCGGCTCCGCGATGGCACGCAGGCCCACCTCACGTAGTGCCCCGTGGGCCAGCGTGAGTGTGGAGAGCCCAATGCGGTATTGTCCCGTATTCTCATCGCGCGCGAGGTAGCCGCGGCGTTCCAGCCGCGCCACGATGTAAGAGCAAGTGCTCTTGGGCATACGCATCTGGCGGCTGATCTCCGCGTGCCGCAGACCGCCGGGCGCGCGTTCGATCATCTCCAGAATCGCGAGCGCCCGTTCCAGAGAATTGGTAACGGCTTTCATGACCCCTGCGGTATCGCCGGCAGGCACTCCGGCTACTTCGCCGCCAGCCCCTCGGTCAACTCGATATAAGTGCCGTTGGGATCCGTGATGAACGCGATCTTGAGGCCGATCCTGGCGGTTGCGTCGGTGTAAGGCCTGTCCAGTTTCACTCCGTCGGCGGCCAGATGGTCAGTGAACGCCTTGAGGTCCTTCACTTCGAATCCGATATGATCCAGGACACGGCCCATCGACGGCGCCGGAGGAGGCGGAGGCGTTGCCGCTGCACCGTCGCCACCCTTGGCCTGACCACCGCGCCCGCCGGGGCCGCCGGCCGCTAGAAAGTCGACAAACCCTCCCGGGATTTTGGCGCCCTTGACTCCCTTTCGGCGCTGCCCTTCTTCGCCGCCGAAGGTCTTGATGTACCACTCACGCGCGGCGTTTGCATCGGGAACCGAAAGGTGGAAGTGGCTGAACTCAGACTCCCCTTGGATGGCGGTGTCTTCCTGAACTTCCACCGTTACGTTATTGGGGAAGGTCACGAACGCCTGCTGACCGGGCGTCAGCTCGCGCACTGCCAGTCCGGCGGTCTCGGCCTTCGCCTTGGTCGCAGCATAGCTCTTCACCGAGAATCCCACGTGGTTCACCACGGAACCGTTGGTGCCCTCGCGGCCGGCCGCATTGGCGCCGCTCGTAATAATGATGAAGGCGTTCCGCAGTTTGACCATGGTCAACGGACCCGACGTAAGCGGTGTGCCGCCCATCACGTCCACCCAAACCTTCTGCATCGCCGGCGGATCGGGCACCACCAGGTGAACGTGGCCCATCGAGATTCCAGCGGCATTCGGAGGAGCGGTTTGAGCAACCAGCAAGACGACCCCGGCCGCGGTCGCGAGGATTGGAAGAAGAGCTTTCAGCCAACGCATGGCGGTCATCCTATCACGTTTCAGCGCGGCCTCTGTATGCCGTGGCGCTGCTTTCTCTCCGCATGGAACGCGCCCTGCCAGCAATTCGCAACACGCTTCAAGTGGTAGCGCGGTTTATCTTCTAGCTTTGGTTTTCGGCCGCGCCGCCGGGTTCAATTGCGCGTATCGAAAACAGCCGACGGCGTGATCGTTCACCATGCCGGTGGCCTGCATGAAGGCATAACAGATGGTGGAGCCGACGAAGGTGAACCCGCGCTTAGCCAGATCCTTGCTCATGGCATCGGATTCCGGCGTGAGTGCCGGGACGTCCCCGAAGCTGCGCCAGCGATTCTGCCGCGGCTGGCCGCCCACGAACCGCCATACATACGCATCGAAGGTGCCAAATTCCTTCTGCACTGCCAGGAATGCTCGCGCATTGCGGACCGCCGCCGCGACCTTCAAGCGGTTTCGCACGATTCCGGGATTGGCCAATAGCGCTGCGATGTTCGCTTCGTTGTAGCGCGCCACCTTGCGCGGGTCGAAGCGGTGGAAGGCGGCGCGGTAGGCTGGTCGCTTTTTCAAGATGGTGGACCAGCTCAGCCCCGCCTGCGCCCCTTCCAGAATCAGGAACTCGAACAGAGCTCGGTCGTCATGCAGCGGGACACCCCACTCGCGATCGTGGTAGTCGATGGAAAGCGTATCGCGAGCCCATTCGCAGCGCACGATATCGGCGGGAGTCATGGTAAACGTTAAATTACCCTCGGCGCCATGCGCTGCCGTAGCGTGCCATCCAGGCGGGCGATCGCTCGGGCCACTTTGCGGCTGATGGTTTCGAGGTTGCAGAGCGTCTGAACGCGATCCCGGCGTCGCTCCAGTTCCGTCTCCTCCAGCACATAGCCCAGCAGCCCGCATGGCTCTGCGATACTCACCAGCATGATGTCCCGGGTGTCCGGTATGCCGTCGTTCCGAATCGCCTCCCCCAGGCGCACTTTAACGTGCTGCTGGTGGCGGTCGCTGACCATGGGGAACCGCTCCACATCCACAATCCACATGCGTTTCGATTTTTCGTGATAGAGAATACCCTGTTCAATCAACGACGCCAGCGCCTCGCCTTCCAAGTCGGCCTTGCGATGGTAGATGTGCTCTATCCAGTCCTGGACGCTGTTCAGGTCCGGCCGCCGCGACATCTCGGCCAGTACCCGGTCGAGGGTTCCGTTGCCGGTTGGCGTGGTGTTCAGGATATGGATGATCTCCGTATCGGTATCGATCTTTCCGGCTAAGGACAGGTCGAAGAGCACGGCCCCCACCAGCGCATACGCGGTTCCGAACTCCCGCGCCGACCGCAGCCCCCCAGTCCTCTCGTCCACGGCCAGCAGAACGACCTCCTCGAGCATCGTCAGCAAGGCAACTCTCCGAATATCTGGAGGACGTGGTGCAAACCGCTCATGTCGAAGACTTTTTTCACGCGGGCGCTGGGTGAACAAATCGCGAATTCGCCATTGCGCGCCTGGGCGGCCCGGGCGGCCTGCAACACGGCACGCAGGCCGGCGCTGGAAATGTAGTCGAGCGCCGCAAAATCGGCGGCCACTTTAGGATGCGCTTCCACGGCAGCCCGCAGCGTGCCCTCCAATTCATCCGCGGCTTCCGAATCGGCGCGGCCGCGCACGCCCACGACGTGCCAGCCGAAGCGCGACTCCTGCGTCACTTGAATCATATCGACTTCCGCATCGTGATCAGGTTCCATTCGTCCGCGCGCCGATAGCGCAAGTCACTCATGATCTTCCGCACCAGATGAATGCCCAGCCCACCAGCGTGGCGATCTTCCAGGGGCGATTCCAGATCGGGCGACGGCGCTGAGACCGGATCGAAAGCCCGGCCGCGGTCGCCGAACTCGACGCGCACGCCATCCCCGGCACGCTCCAGCCGGATATGAACCGCATCCGCCATGCCCTGGCAGCCCCCGTGTTGCACGGTGTTGGTGAACAGTTCTTCCAAGGCGAGGTTCAGGTCGAAAGCCACGTCATTATCCAGACTCTGGTCCCGGCAGAATTGGGCAACTTCCGTTGACAGACGTTGCAGCTCCGCCAGATTACCGCTCAGCGCAAATGTCGCTACAGCCAGGATCGCACGATTGTGTCACAACAGAGCCTGTCCATTCAACTGCTTATGCGGAAGATAAGTCTAAGTGGTTCAGTGTGTCCCGGGTCCCATCACCTGTATTATGCAGGCCCTTCGAATTGCGGAACTCGGGCGCTCCCCCTACCTCTGGATTAACCGGCCTAGCACCGGCTGTCCTATCTTTTGATCACATCGGGTACCGGGTACGGGCTGATTCGCCGCGGCTACGCAGTGCGCTGTGGCAGCGGTACCAATGTTCTAAAACTGGTTTCGCGGAAACCAGGGGAAAAAGGTTTGACCTGCCCAACCCATCCGGATAATCTGCAGAAGTAGGAGGTTCGATGAGCCTGATCTCCCGTCTTTTTTCCCTCGGCGCCGCGTCCGTCATGCTGGCTGGATTGGCAAGCGCCAACCTGGTGGATTCTTACAACTTGACGAGCTCGTATAACGACCTTTTGGGCGGTCCCAGCCTTACGCCCAATGGAGGTACTCTGACACCCGGCACGGGGTACGTGTTTGGGGTAAACACCAATGGCACCGGTGAAGGACTGAGTCTCAGTAACTCTTTGTTGTCCAATCCTGGCAACTACTCGATTGAGATGAACTTCGAAATCGACACCACAAGCGGTTTTCGCAAGTTAGTTGATACAAAGAATCTCACCGAGGACACGCAGTGGTACGACATTAACGGACATCTTCAGTACTTCAATCAGCCTACGGGCGCCGATGTCGTCTTTACCCCGGGAACATTCGTCGATCTGCTAGTGAACCGCAATAGCACTACTAATGAGGTGAAAGGCTACGTGAACGGAGTCCTGGAGACCGATTTCATCGACACGGGCGGCGACGCGACTTTCTCAGGCCCGAACAATATCATGTGGTTCTTCCAGGACGATAACGCATTTTGCGGCGGGTGCGAGGTATCCAGCGGCACCGTAAAAAGCATTAAAATCTTCGATCAGCCGATCACGCCCACCGCGGCCGTACCCGAACCCTCCATGTTGTGGGGACTCTTAGCGGCATGCGGGGTGACCCTGTTGGTTAAGGTCCGAAAGATAGCCAGCGCTCGCTCTTAACCGGCCTCCGCCTCAACGGGTCCGGGGACCCATCACCTGGATCAGCAGGCCGTCCGGATCGCGGAACTCAGGGGCTCCCCGTACCTCCGGTTCAACCGGCCTAGCGCTGGCCTGTTCCAGCTTCTTGATTGCCTCCGCGTAATCGAAGGAAGCCGCCGCTACGCAGTAATGATTCACTCCGGCGCGCTGCCCGGCGGGCGTTTCGAGCAGACCGATCTGCGTCTTTCCCGCCTGAAACCAGGTACGGTTGTTATTGCGGCGCGCCACCGGGCCGAAGATCTTCTCGTAGAACGCGGCCGATTTTGCAGGGTCCGAAACATTCACCAAAATGTGATCGAAACCCGTGGCGTGAAAGACCGGCTCGCCGCTCGAAAGCGATTCCGGCGAGGCCGTGCCACCCAAGAGCGAGCTCCAGGAACTATCGGCGCCGAGCTGCAGGCGCGTGCCATCGGGGTCCGTAACATAGAGATCGTGGCCGCTGGGGTAATCGCGGTAAGCGA
Organism: Bryobacteraceae bacterium; assembly: GCA_035948775.1. Taxonomy (GTDB): domain Bacteria; phylum Acidobacteriota; class Terriglobia; order Bryobacterales; family Bryobacteraceae; genus PSRJ01. The sequence goes on along the minus strand of DASZIV010000187.1, from coordinate 25,985 downwards.
TACCGCGCTGCTCCAGGTAGGTGTGCAGGCCGGCAATCTGGAAGGCTTCGATACCAGCGCAGAAGTGATCGACATGGACTTCCTGCGCCTGCTCCATGGCGATGTAGCAACGGCCTAGCTGCAGATACCGCCGCGTGGTTTTATTGTTTTTCAGCACCGTGTTGCCGAAGACGCGCGCGTAGAAGGCTATCGATTTCGAAACATCCGAAACCGTGAACTCTATGTGATCGAGCCCGCCGAAGTGCAGCGCCGGGTCCGATGCTGCGCCCGCCAAACGGGCTGCCCATGCACTCGCGCCGAGCATCGATAGCGCTTCGCGCCGCCCGATGGATCGAGATTCATGGCGTAACATGGCCGCCAGTATACCAGTGAGGCCGCGCCACGCGCCGCTCTAGCGGTGATGCACCGGTGGCAGGCTGAGCTTCGGCACGGTCTCTTGCTCGAAATCGAATTCGATCAGCACGGCGGGCTCATCGCCGACCACCCACCCCTGGTGTCCCGGTTCAACGGCGACGAATTGTGGAGCTTTGAACTCGAAGACGCTGCCGTCGGCAAAGCGGACGTTGATCTGGCCGCGCGCCATGAAGCCGACGTGCGCGTGCATGCACAGTTCCGTGCCGATAATGGGCTGCAGGTGGGTAGCCCAGTTGAACCCCGGAGGATAGATCATGCGTTTCACGCGCGACGCGCCGGCGCGGAAGACATCGACCTGGACACCGCCAACCTCACGGTGCTCGTCAGCCTGCATGGACGCTAGGAGGGGATCGCTCACATTCATGGTTGTATCGTTCCAGTCTAACAATAGAGGCACTCTCGCCCGGCGAAACTGTCCGGTGGACCCTCGCGCCCCGTACAATGAAATCGCGTGCCTCTGGTCCCGCCCTACATTGAATCGCTGCGCCCCTACGAAGCCGGGCGCTCCATCGAGTCGGTCCAACAGCAGTACGGCCTGACCCATATTGCCAAGCTGGCTTCCAACGAGAACCCGCTTGGCGCTTCACCCAAAGCGTTGGAGGCCATCACCCGCACACTCGAGGGCTTGAATCTCTACCCCAACGGAGGGCTCGACCTGCGCCGCGTGCTGGCCGAAGAGTTCGAAGTCAAGGTGGAAAACGTGATTGCGGGCAGCGGATCCGAGGGCATCATGTCGAACATCATCCGCACCTTTCTGGGCGATGAGGACGAAGTGCTCACCACCGATGCCGCCTTTATCGGCTTTCAAGTGCTGGCCCGATCGCGCGGCGTGGCTTACCGCACTGTGCCGTACCGCGACTGGCACTACGACCTGCCGGCCATCGCGCAGGCCATCAATCCGCATACCAAGATCATCTATCTGGCCAATCCTAACAATCCGACTGGCACCATCTTCACGAAGCATCAGTTCGACGAATTCTACAAGCACGTACCCGAGCGGGTACTGATCATTCTGGACGAAGCCTACTTCGAATACGCCAAGGACAATCCGCGTTACCCGGATTCCATGTACTACCGTTACGACAACGTGATCACCCTGCGCACGTTTTCCAAAGTCTACGGACTGGCGGGCGCGCGCATCGGCTACGGCTTCGCGCACGAAGAACTGATTCGGAATCTGCTCAAAGTGAAGCTGCCATTCGAACCTTCAACGCTCGCACAGGCGGCCGGGATCGCGGCGTTGGCCGACAAAGAGTTCCTGCACCGCTCACTGGAGCTGAACGCACGCGGTCTGCGCTACCTGACCGAGGAATTGGCCAGCGCGGGACTGACGGTGATCCCATCGGAGGCCAATTTTGTGATGATCGTGCTGCGATCCGAGCAGGAAGCCGAGCGGCTATTTGAGGGATTGCTGGCACAAGGCGTCATCGTTCGCCCACTGAAGGCCTTCGGGCTACCGAATTGCATCCGCATTTCAACCGGCACGGACGACGACAATCGGATGTGCGTAGACGCGGTGCAGAGAAAGGGTGGGGCTAATCTGTTGTCGTAACCCGATCTAGCAATTCATTGGGAGAAATTCCCGTGGCCTTCGCCCTGATCTTTAAGGTCTTGAGGGCTACCTTAGCCTCTTCTTCCGGTAACTCTCTGCCGCTCCTGATAGCATCCAACTTCGCTTGCGCCCGCATGATCACGTTGGCGGGGAACAGCTCCTTGTACTTCACAACAAGAGCCTCGACAGACAAATCCAAATTGTCGGATTCCTGAAGAGCACCAAGGCCAGCCGTATACTTCGTCGCGACCAAACGCTCGGCAGCGTTGATTGCGCCATACTTCTTCAACATTGGTAAAAACCGGGCGTGCCTCCTGCCCTCGCGTTTTTCATGTTCGTAGAGTCGCATCATTTCCTGCTCGAAACGCGCGATTAAATTCTGGTCCAAACCAATACCTCCTCGCTGACTCTATTAAGTACAAATCAGCTCGGCAACTCGGCGGACGCCTGGAATCTCTCCGCTTGTGAGACCGCGGAACAAGTCCTTCAGATGATCTTGCAGGTCCTCGAGACTCTCGCCCTGGGTTTGATAATCCGGATACTCCTCGAAATATCCGAGCCACTGATTGCCATCACGCCAGTAAACGTAACGCGCCGTCGCCATCCTACCACTATAGTTCCAGCTTGCTCTTGCCCATCTGGTGCAGGCCCACCCTACTTACTCGCGCCCGCCCGCTCGTTCTTATACACGCTGCCACCCTTCATCACAAACAGGACGCTCTGGACAACTTTGATATCTGTCATCGGATTGCCCGGTACGGCGACGATATCGGCGGCCAGCCCCGGCTTGAGGGCGCCGATTTTGTCCGAGAGCCCGAGCAGTTCCGCGGCCGAGGTGGTTCCGGCCTTCAGCGATTGCGCCGGAGTCATACCGTCGGCGGCCATCAGCACGAACTCGAGGGCATTATCGCCGTGCGGATAAACCGCCGCATCGGTCCCGAGCGCGATCTTCACGCCCAACTCCAGCGCGCGCTTCACCATCGCGTCCTGCTGCTTCATCGCGCGCTGGGCTTTGGCCTCGACCAGTGGCGGGAACTTCGACTCCCGGAGGCCGACTCGCGTTGCCAGGGTTGGCACCAGGAACACACCCTTGTCGTGCATCATACGCATCGCTTCGTCGTCGAGGAATGTGCCGTGCTCAATCGAGTCGATGCCCGCGCGGATCGCCCGCTTGGCGGCTTCGGCGCCGTGCGCGTGGGCGGCAGTCTTGCGGCGCAGGGCGTGCGCTTCGCCCACCAAAGCATCCAGCTCGGCTTGCGTTAACTGGGGTGCATCCACGTCGTCGGTAGGCGAGAGCACGCCGCCGCTGGCGCAGGTTTTGATCACATCGGCGCCGTACTTGATATTGAAGCGGACCGCGTAGCGCGCCTCGTCAGGCGAGTTGATTACACCATCCTCGGGCCGGCTTTCATGATTCAAGGTCCCGTAACTGAAGCTGTCGCCGCCGTCGCAGTGGCCGCCGGTCGATCCGAGCGCGTGCACCGCGACGAGCATTCTCGGGCCGGGAACGAGGCCCTCATTGATCGCATTGCGCAGGCCGACATCGAGGAAATCAGTCGACCCTACATCGCGAACCGTGGTAAATCCGGCCATCAGGGTCTTGCGCGCGTTGACGGTCGCCCGGATGGCTTTCTCAGAGACTGGGCGCTGCAGGTCCAGCAGGGCGGACGCGTTGTAGTCGGGATGAAAATCGTAGGAGAGATGGGTATGGGCGTCGATGAAGCCGGGGAGCAGCGTCGCGTCGCCGAGATCGATTACCGTGGCGCCGGACGGAATGGAGCGGCTGCCCACCGACTGAATCGTTCCATTTGCGACCACGATGATGCCCGGTTCGATAAGCGCATCGCTTGTGCCGTCGAAAAGCCGGGCGGCGCGGAGTACGTACGTGTTGGACTGCGCGAGGAGAATGGAAGCCGCAAAGAGGAACGCAAGCGTCAGCTTCATAACACGTCATCGTAGCAGAGCGGTTATACAACCGCCCCGGCACGAACCGACGACAGCTAGCTGCCTAGCGGAAGTTTTCGATCAACATCAGGTCGCTCGTGCCGCCTTGCCGGACTGAATACAGAAAGGTCTTGCGGTCGCTCGACACGGTCAAACCGAACAGGAACTGTTCGTCGCCTAGCGCCTCTACCATGCGCTGGCGGCGAGTGGCGAGGTCGTAAAACCTCAGCTCACCACCGCGAAACCGATTGTCATGCGTCTGCGCGACATAGTAGATACCATCCGGCATGACCTCGAAATCATCCTGGATGACTTTGAGTCCCAAGCGGCGTTCCTCCCCTCCCGCTAAAGGCACTTGATACAGCTCCCAGTTCTTGAGGTAAAAAACCACCTTTCCATCCGGGGATTCCAAAGCATATGAACCACCGGCATGCGTCACTGGAACTCCCGAACCGCCTGCGAACGGAACACGAAAGACCTCCGCACGGCCCGTGCGCGTGCTCGTGAAATACACCCACCTGCCATCGTGCGAAAAACTGGGAACACCATCCTCGCTGGCGCCGCCGGTCGCCAAGGGGTGTGGTGTTCCCCCCTTGGACTCGACCAGCCAAACGCCTCCACGGCCGCCGGCACCCGCATGATGGAAGACAATCCAGTGGCCGTCCGGTGACCAACGTGGGAAATCGCTAATCCCGCCCAAGCTCGTGAGGGGGATAGGTTGCGTCCCGTCGGCGTTGGCCGCCCAAATCTCCAGCGGACCCGAACGAGCGGACGCGAACACTATCCGCTTTCCATCCGGTGAGAAATGGGCAAACCCGTCAAGCTCTGTGGACGAGACGGGATGCCGTTCTGTGGTATGGCCATCGCTCCGCCAAATATCAGCCTCATTCACGAAGCGTGCGTAAACCAGCCGATTTTGCTGCCGAGCGATGGTTGGATCATTGGCTTGCTCAATGGAAAGGGTCTGGAGGGGACCTTCGTGCAAGACTGGAACCCGGTAGGTGAGACCACGGGCAGCCCAGATTGCATCGCGGCCATCCGCCGTCCAAGTCACTCCACCCTGTTGGGTGTGTTGGTTCGTGAGCCTCCGGGGCGGTCCGCGCGGCTGCAGGTCGGGTTTCTCGTCGAGTAAATAAAGATCGCAGTCAAACAGTGCGGCGCAACGCTCGAACAGCAGGTTGCGGCCATCCGGTGAGAATGCCGGGAAGATGTCTCTCTGGCCCGCGGGTGGAGAAGTAAGTCGCCGTTTTTCCCCACCGAAGGCGGATAAAACGATGAGGCCGCTATCAGGATTGGCCGCAGCGCATACCAGCCATTGACTGTCGTTGGACCACGACAGGTGGAAGGAGGCCACGCCGGGCACCGGCGCGCCTGCCAACTGTCCCTCGCAGATTCCGTCAGCGATCGTCCTCTCGGGGCCACCCAGCGGCGAGATGAGCAAGGTGTGGCTTGCCGCGTGGTCGGCGCGCTGAAAAGCGATCCACCGCCCATCCGGAGACCAGGCGGGAAAAGAGTCGTCGCTGTCGCCTCCGGTAAGCTGCAGGTGGTTCGCCGCGCCGACCAGTTTGACATAAAGGTGAAACTTCGCATCCTGCCCGCCGTCCCACGCGAAAACCACCTGATTGCCATCGGGGGAGAAATCTGGCCACATCTCGTCGCCGTTATAAGCCGTAAGCGGGATGGGCGGGCTAGGTGGCAGCCGTCCGGCGTCCCTTCGCCAAAGCCAGGCCGCTCCGGCCATTCCTACTATGGCGGCCGCGGCGAGGGCGTAAATCCACGCGCGGCTGCGGCGTGGCGCAGGCGGCCGCGCCGGCTGCACTCCGGACTCGGACTCTTCCCGGACCTCCTCCAGTTGTACCTTTACATCGTGCATCGTATGGGAGCGGCGGTTGGGGTCCTTGCGCAGGCAGCGCTGGATGATTCGCTCCAGATCGCGCGGGACCTCGGGAACGAGTCGAGACGGAGGCTCAGGCGCCTCGCGCAACACTGCGGCCAGCGTCGCGGCGGTCGACTCCCCTTGGAAAGCCCGGCGGCCCGTGATCATCTCGTAAAGCAGCGCGCCGAAGCTGAAGATGTCGGAGCGGGGATCCAGCTTTTTGCCTTCGGCCTGCTCGGGCGACATGTAAGCCGCGGTGCCGGCAATCGTGCCTTGCTCGGATATCGGACCAGCGTGTAGCGCCGTCCGGGTGGCATCGTCTTCGGACACCGACTCGCGATCGGTGAGTTTGGCAAGGCCGAAATCCAGAACCTTGGGAATGCCGTCGTCCGTAACCATGATGTTGGACGGCTTGAGGTCGCGGTGAAGAATGCCGGCAGCGTGGGCGCACGCCAGCGCGTCGGCGATGGGGATGGCGTATTGGACCGCGTCGCGTAGGGAGAAGCCTCGATTGCCCCGGAGTTGGTCCAGCGTCTTGCCGCGGACCAATTCCATCACCAGGAAGTCGTTGCCGTTCTCGGCGCCGACATCAAACAGGGCGACAATATTCGGGTGGTTCAGGGCCGAAGCAGCGCGGGCCTCTTGCAACAGCCGTTCGCGGCGCTCGGGCGTGACTTCCTGGCGGGTGCTCAGGACTTTGATCGCAACTTCCCGGCCCAGACGAGTGTCCCGGGCGCGGTAAACTTCGCCCATACCTCCGGCGCCAAGCGGAGACAGGATTTCGTAAGGCCCCAGGCGAAATCCACTAGCGAGCGGCATACCGGGTGGTGCCGCTATTTTACCGCAGTCTTCAGTGAAATCGAGCTACGCCAGCTTACTCTCACCCATGAGGTACAGGTCCACGCCGCGCGCCGCCTTGCGGCCCTCGGCGATCGCCCACACCACCAGCGATTGGCCGCGGCGCATGTCACCGGCGGCGAAGACACCGGGCACCGACGACATATAGTTTTCGTCGGTGGCCACGTTGCTTCTCGGATCCAGCTTCACACCCAGTTGTTCAATCATGCCGTTCTTCACCGGACCCAGGAAGCCCATGGCGAGTAGCACCAGGTCCACCTCGATTGTGAATTCGGTTCCCGGCAGCGGCTCGAACTTCGGCGCCGGTCCCACACGAACGGCGTGCAACTGTTTTACGTTGCCCTGCTCGTCACCCGTGAACTTCACTGTGTTGACGCTCCAATCCCGGATGCCGCCTTCTTCGTGTGAACTCTCGGAACGTAGTTGCATGGGCCAGAGCGGCCACGGAGTAGACGGTGAGCGCTCGTCCGGCGGCTTGGGCAGCAACTCGAATTGCGTGATGTGGGCCGCAAGCTGCCGGTGGCTGGTACCCAGGCAGTCGGCGCCGGTGTCGCCACCGCCGATGATCACTACGCGCTTGCCGGTGGCCAGAATCTGGGCCTCCACCTCGTCACCCTCGCAGCGTCGATTCTGCTGCGGCAGAAACTCCATCGCAAAATGGATGCCCTTCAACTCGCGTCCGGGCACGTTCAGATTGCGCGGCTGCTCGGAGCCGCCGGTCAGCAGGATGGCGTCGAACTGCTTACGCAGGTCTTCCACCGGGACATTCCCGCCTACATGCGCGTTGGTCTGGAAGCGCACGCCTTCGGCCCGCATCTGTTCCATGCGGCGGTCGATCAGGTGCTTCTCCATTTTGAAATTGGGAATGCCGTAGCGCAGCAGGCCGCCAATGCGATCGGCTTTTTCAAAAAGTGTCACGTCGTGACCCGCGCGCGCCAGTTGCTGCGCGGCGGCCATGCCGGCAGGTCCTGACCCCACCACGGCCACGCGCTTCCCGGTGCGCGCTTCGGCCAACTCTGGTTTGATGTACCCTTCTTCAAACGCGCGGTCGATGATGGTTTTCTCTATTTGCTTGATGGTGACGGGCGGCTCATTGATCCCCAGCACACACGCGGCTTCGCAGGGCGCCGGGCAAATGCGCCCGGTGAACTCGGGGAAATTGTTGGTGGCGTGCAACTGGCGCGCGGCGTCTTTCCAGCGACCGCGGTACACCAGGTCGTTCCAGTCGGGAATGATGTTATTCAGCGGGCAGCCGGTATGGCAGAACGGCACGCCGCAATCCATACAGCGCGCGCCTTGCGTCCGGATCTTGTCTTCGGGAAAGGGAAGGTAGATCTCGAACCAGTCCTTGATGCGCTCCGTGGGCGGACGCCGCTCGGGCGTTTCGCGCGTGTGCTCCAGGAAACCGGTGACTTTGCCCATGGCTAGTCCCCCGCCGCCGAGGCCGTCGCCATCAAACGCGGCACTCCGAGCACCCGTTTGTATTCGTGCGGGAACACCTTCAGGAAGCGCGGGAGCATTTCGTCCCACTTCTCCAGGATCCACTTACCGCGCGGACTAGCCGTGGCCGTTACGTGCTTAGCGATGAGTTCATAAAGCAGGTTTATGTCTTCGCCCTCCACCGGCTCGATATCCACACCCGCCGGGTTGCAGCGCTTGTCCGCGAAATCGCCTTTCTCATCCAGCACGAACGCGATGCCGCCGCTCATACCCGCGGCAAAATTTCGGCCGGTCTTACCTAGCACGACCACCAGGCCGTTGGTCATGTATTCGCAACCGTGGTCGCCCAAGCCCTCCACTACCGCCGTTGCGCCGGAGTTGCGAACGGCAAAGCGCTCACCGGCCATTCCGTTGAAGTAAGCTTCCCCGCTGGTGGCGCCATAAAGCACCACGTTGCCGATCAGAATGTTTTCCTCGGGCAGGAACGTGGAGTTGCGCGGCGGATAAACCATCATCCGTCCGCCGGAAAGGCCCTTGCCCACGTAGTCGTTGGCGTCGCCTTCCAGTTCCAGGGTCACGCCTTTGGCGAGGAACGCACCGAAACTCTGGCCGGCCGACCCGCTGAATTGGAATTTGATGGTATCGTCCGGCAAGCCGCACGAGCCGTAGCGGCGCGCTACCTCCCCGGACAACATGGCGCCCACTGTGCGATGCACATTGCGGATCGGCAGTTTGATCTCGACAGGCGTTCCGTGGTCCAGCGCGTCGCGCGCGTGATCGATTAGCTTGTAGTCCAGCGCCTGGCTCAGGCCGTGATCTTGCGGTTGTACGCAGCGGCGCGCAATACGGCTGGGCGTCGGGGGATTGTACAGGATCGCCGACAGGTCGAGGCCTTTGGCCTTCCAATGATCCAGGGCTTTGCGCGCCTCCAGCATTTCTACGCGGCCTACCATTTCGTCGAAGGTGCGGAAGCCCATCTGCGCCATGTAGCCGCGCACTTGCTCGGCGATAAAGAAAAAGAAGTTGATCACGTCTTCCGGCTTGCCGTGGAACTTCTTGCGCAACACCGGATCCTGTGTGGCGATGCCCACCGGACACGTGTTCAGGTGGCACTTGCGCATCATGATGCAACCCATGGAAATCAGCGGCGCGGTGGAGAAACCAAACTCCTCCGCCCCCAGCAGGGCGGCGATGGTCACGTCGCGGCCAGTCTGCAGTTTGCCGTCGGTCTGTACGCGGATGCGCCCGCGCAGGTCGTTCATCACCAGAACCTGGTGCGTCTCGGCTAGTCCCAATTCCCATGGCACGCCGGCGTGCTTGATGGAACTGAGCGGTGAAGCACCGGTGCCGCCGCTGTCGCCGGAAATGAGCACGACGTCGGCATGCGCCTTCGAAACGCCCGCAGCCACCGTCCCTACGCCCACCTCGGCCACCAGCTTCACGGAAATGCGGGCCTTCGGATTGGCGTTCTTCAGATCGTAGATGAGCTGGGCCAAATCCTCGATGGAGTAGATATCGTGGTGCGGCGGCGGCGAGATCAGGCCCACCCCGGGAATCGAATGGCGCACGCGCGCGATTTCGGCGTCCACCTTGTGGCCAGGAAGTTGGCCGCCCTCGCCGGGCTTCGCGCCCTGGGCCATCTTGATCTGCAACTCATCGCAGTTGACCAGGTAGTTGGTGGTCACGCCGAATCGCGCGGAAGCCACCTGCTTCACGGCGCTGCGGCGCAGATCGCCATTGGCGTCGGGCTTGAACCGGGCTTCGTCTTCCCCGCCCTCGCCCGTGTTCGACTTGCCGCCGATGCGATTCATGGCGATGGCCAGCGTTTCGTGCGCTTCTTTGGAAATCGACCCGAACGACATGGCGCCGGTGGCGAAGCGCTTCACGATCTCCTTAGCCGGCTCGACTTCCTCAATCGGGATGGGGGTTTCGGATTTCTTGATCTCCAGCAGCCCGCGCAACGTGCAGAGCTGGTGATTCTGACGGTCGATGAGGTCCGTGTACTCTTTGAATGTTTGCGGATTCTGCTGCTGCACGGCATGCTGCAGCTTGGCGATGGTTTGCGGATTGAACAGGTGATACTCGCCGCGTGTGCGGTAGTGATAGTTGCCGCCTACAGCCAGCTCCGTATCCGCTTCCGTCACCGGGTAGAACGCGTGCTTGTGCTTGAGAATGGCTTCTTTGGCCAGCACGTCGAGGCCGACGCCTTCCACGCGCGAAACCGTACCCGTAAAGAACTTATCCACCAGCTCCTTATTGAGGCCGATGGCTTCGAAAACCTGTGCGCCGCGGTAACTCTGCAGCGTCGAAATGCCCATTTTCGAAAAGGTCTTGAGAAGCCCCTTGTTGATGGACTTCTTGAAGTTCATCAACGCTTTCTCGAAGGTGATCTGCGGCGGCAGCAGGCCGCGCTTGCACATATCCTCGAGAGTTTCGATGGCCAGGTAAGGATTAATTGCACTGGCGCCATAACCAATCAGCAGCGCGAAATGCATGGTTTCGCGCGGCTCGCCCGATTCGATAATCAGCGCCACCTGCGTCCGTGTTTCTTCCCGGACGAGGTGGTTGTGCACCGCAGTCAGCGCCAGCAGGCTGGGAATGGGCGCGTAATCCTGATCCACGCCCCGATCGGAAAGGATCAGCAGCGAGTATCCGGATTTAATGGCCAGAGACGCGCGGCGGCACAACTGATCGAGCCCGCGCTCCAGACCCCGGGCGCCCTCCTCCACCGCGAACAGCATGGGAAGCGTGCTCGCCAGGATATCGCCTCGCGAAACACGCCGCAGCTTCTCCAGGTGCGCGTTGGTCAGGATGGGATGCGGCAGCTTCAGCGTATGGCAGTGCAGCGGCGTCTCATCCAGAATGTTCCGCTCGGTGCCGATGTAGCTGATCATCGACATGACCATCTCTTCGCGGATGGGGTCGATAGGCGGGTTGGTCACCTGCGCGAAAAGCTGTTTGAAGTAATTGAAGAGAGGCTGCGGCTTGTCCGAGAGACAGGCCAGGGGTGTATCGGTGCCCATGGAGCCGATCGGTTCTTCGCCCTTTTCGGCCATGGGCCCGATGATCATCCGCATGTCTTCATCGGTGTACCCGAAAGCCCTTTGGCGCGAGAGGATGGTTGCGTGATCGGTGCCGTGTTCGCGCGGCGGGTCGGGAAGCTGATCGAGCGTGATTTGGTTTTCCTGCAGCCACAGCTCGTACGGCTTGCGGCTGTACAGCGCCTTCTTGATTTCCTTGTCGGAAACGATGCGGCCTTCCACCGTGTCGACCAGCAGCATCTTGCCCGGCTGCAGGCGGCCCTTGAGCTTTACGTCTTCGGGCTTTACCGGCAGCACGCCGGTTTCCGACGCCATGATGATCGTGTCGTCGTGGGTTACCAGGTAGCGCGCCGGGCGCAGACCGTTGCGATCGAGCGTAGCGCCGATCACGCGGCCGTCGGTGAAGGCGATCGCGGCTGGTCCATCCCATGGCTCCATGAGCGAGGCGTGGTATTCGTAAAACGCCTTCTTCTCCGGGTTCATGTGAGGGTTGCTCGACCAGGCTTCCGGAATCAACATGGCCATGGCGTGCTGGATCGGGCGACCCGCCATCAGCAGCAGTTCCAACGCGTTGTCGAAGGCCGCCGAATCGCTGCCGTTGGGCTGAATGATCGGAAACAGCTTCTTGATATCGTCGCCGAACAGCGGCGAGGCCAAAATCGACTGGCGTGCATGCATCCAGTTCACGTTGCCTTTGAGCGTATTGATCTCACCGTTGTGGCCGATGTAGCGGAAGGGGTGCGCTAGCTGCCAGGTCGGAAACGTGTTGGTGGAAAATCGCTGGTGCACTAAACACAGGGCGCTCATCACATCCGGGTCGCTAAGTTCGGGGTAGAAGTCGGCAATCTGGGGCGCCAGCAACAGGCCCTTATAAACGATGGTGCGCGCGGAAAAAGACGGGATGTAGAAGAACTCTTTATCCTCCACGTCGGACGCGTTGATTTCCGTTTCCACGCGTTTGCGCACCACGTACAGCTTGCGCTCGAGATCGTCTTCGTTCATACCCTTGGCGTGGCCGACGAAGATCTGCTGGATGTACGGCTGCGACGCCCGCGCCACTCGCCCGATGGCGGTCCCCTCGATGGGCGTGTCGCGCCAGCCCAGCACGCTCAGCCCTTCCTCGCGAACTACGCGCTCAATGATGCCTTCGCACTGCAGGCGCGGCTGACGGTCTACCGGCAGGAATGTCATCCCGACCCCGTATTCGCCAGGAGCCGGAAGCGTGAAGCCCAACTTGGCGCATTCGCGCGCAAAAAATTTGTGGGGGATTTGAATGAGCACACCAGCGCCATCGCCGGTCTCCGGATCGCAGCCGCAGGCGCCGCGGTGTGTCAAGTTAATCAGAACCTGAATGCCCTTGACGATGATTTCGTGCGACTTATGGCCCTTGACGCTGGCTACAAAACCAATGCCGCATGCATCATGCTCCAGGCTCGGGTGATAGAGGCCCTGAGCTTCCGGTAACCCGTTGCGTACACTACGGTCGCGCATCGTCTCCTCCTGGATCAGATCAGTTTACCAACATCTGTAGTATTAGACAAGAGAAATTTAATGGAGCCTTGAAATTAGAAAATCTTATGCTATGCTAGAGCTCGTGGGGTTTTGGGAACTCAAACTTTTCCGTGAAATTGTAGCCACCCGAAGCATGAGCAAAGGAGCTGCGCACTGTGGCGTGAGCCAGTCCGCCGCCAGCCAGCATGTGCAGGAAGTGGAACGGCGTCTGGGGATTACATTGCTCGATCGCACCCGCCGCCCCTTGGAACTTACACCTGCCGGCAAGGCCTACAACGACTTCTGCCGCGATGTGCTGCGGCGCGAGGAGGAGCTGACACTCGAGCTGGAGCCGTTAAAACGGCAAGTGGAAGGCACGCTGCGGGTGGCATCCATCTATTCGATCGGCCTCTCCGACATGAGCTGTCTGCAAGACGAGTTCACCACACGCTACCCGACCGTCCAACTCCAGGTGGAATACATGCATCCCGAGAAGGTGTATGAAGCCGTACTCAATGACACGGCCGACCTGGGATTGGTGAGCTATCCTCAGGCGCGCCGCGACATCGCCGTCATCCCCTGGCGCGACGAAGAGATGCACGTGGCGGTTCCGCTCACCCACGCGTTCGCGCAGCGGCGTGAGGTCCATCCCGCTGATCTGAACGGCCAGACCTTCATCGGGTTTGACGAAGATCTCACCATTCGCCGGGAGCTCGACCGCTTCTTCCGCGCGCAAGGAGTGGAAATCAACCTGGCGATGCATTTCGACAACATTCAAACGATCAAAGAAGCCGTGGCGTTGGGTTCCGGCATCAGCATACTGCCGGCACGCACGATGCAGGCGGAGATCGCCCAGGGACGACTGGTGGCGGTCAAGCTCCACGCGCCTGGCCTGGTCAGGCCGGTGGGGGTGGTTCACCGGAAGCGCAAGAAGTTCAGCCGCGCCGCCCAGTCGTTTATTGAGTTGCTCACCGCGCCGGTGATTGAGCCGGAACCGGTAGCGGTGTAGGGACGCTCCTCCGCGGCAGCGCGGACGCACTGGCGTCAATGGAACTGCGCGAGCGCCTCCACCTTGGCTCGCGCCGCGCCGCTATCGACGGATGCCGCGGCTAGCGTCATGGCTTCCAGAAATGTGCGCGCCCTGCCGGCCGCCACCAGCCCGGCGCTGGCGTTGATTAGAACGATGTCGCGGCGCTGACCCGGGCAGCCTGCCAGGACCTCCCAAGCGATGGCGGTATTGAAATCCGTATCGCCGCCTTTCAGCGCGGCCGCTGGGGCCACGGGTACTCCGAAATCGTGCGGGTGCACCGTGCCGCGCTCCACCTGGCCATCGCGGATTTCGAAAAATAACGTCGGTCCCGTCGTGGTGATCTCATCCAAGCCATCGGACCCGTGCACCACGAAACCGTGCGGCAATCCAAGCGCGGCCAGGGCTCCGGCGATCAGTTCGGCAGCCTTCGGCGAGGGAGCTCCGGCGATTTGTGCGTTCGCGCCGGCCGGGTTCGTGAGTGGTCCAAGCAGATTGAAAACGGTGCGCATCTTGAGATCGACGCGGACCGACTGCGCATGCTTCATGGCGCTGTGCATCGCAGGCGCGAAGAGGAACCCGATGCCGATTTCGCGAATCGCACGCGCGCATTGCTCCGGGGTGACCGCCACTTGGATTCCGAGCGATTCCAGCAGGTCGGCGCTGCCGCACTGGCTGGAGATGGACCGGTTCCCGTGCTTGGCCACGCGCACTCCCGCGCCAGCCACCACAAAAGCGGCGATGGTCGAAATGTTGAAGGTGCCGGAGGAGTCGCCGCCGGTTCCGCAAGTGTCGAGCAGGGCCTCGCCCGTAATCCCGTGGTCGATCGGCGCGGCCATCCGGCGCATGGCGCGCGCGAAGCCTACCAGCTCGTCCACCGTCTCGCCTTTCATGCGCAAAGCGATCAGAAAGGCGGCGATTTGGGGCTGGCTGACGCGGCCGCTGAGGATTGCCTCCATTGCCGCCAAAGCCTCTTCCGACGAGAGGTTCTGCCGCTCGGCGACACGTTCGAGGTACGGCAGGAGGGACATGATATATTGAAGCGTTTGGCTTTTTCGCCATACTAGCACAACCGATTTCCATGAAAATTCACGAGTATCAGGCCAAGACTCTGCTGGCCCAATACCAGGTCCCTGTGCCTCGCGGCGAAGTGGTGTTCACGGTGGAAGAGGCCGAGGCGGCCGCCAAGAAAATCGGCGGCAGCGTGGTCGTGAAAGCCCAGATCCACGCCGGCGGACGCGGCAAGGGAGGAGGAGTCAAGGTCGCTAAGGACGCCGCCGAAGCGCACGCCATCGCCGACAAAATGCTGGGCATGACTTTGGTCACCCACCAGACGGGGCCCGAAGGGCGCGTAGTCCACCGGTTGCTGGTGGAGGAGACCCTGCCCATCGAGCGTGAGCTGTACCTGGGGATTGTGCTCGATCGCGTGCAAGGAAAGCCGGTCTTCATGGCGTCGGCCGCCGGCGGCATGGAGATCGAAGAGGTCGCCGCCAAGACTCCGGAGCTGATTTTGAAAGAAGCCTTCGAACCAGCCGAGGGGTTGGCCGCGTATCAGTGCCGCAAGCTGGCATTCGGAATTGGCATTCCCGCAGCTAGCGTGAACGCCGCGGCAGCCGCCATGAGCGCCCTGGCCAAGGCGTATGCCGCCACCGACGCTTCGCTGGCGGAGATCAACCCGTTCATCCTCACCAAGGACGGCAAGGTTTACGCGCTCGACGCCAAAATCAATTTCGATGACAACGCGCTCTACCGGCATAAGCATCTGGCTGAGCTCCGCGACCTCAACGAAGAAGATCCGCTGGAAGTGGAGGCTTCCAAGCACGGGCTCAACTACATCAAGCTCGATGGCACTGTGGGTTGCATGGTGAACGGTGCCGGGCTGGCCATGGCCACCATGGACATCATCAAATACGCGGGTGGCAGTCCGGCGAATTTCCTCGACGTAGGCGGCGGCGCCAATGCCGAACAAGTGAAGAATGCATTTCGCATTCTGCTTTCCGACAAGAACGTGAAGGCTGTGCTGATCAACATTTTCGGCGGCATCCTGCGATGCGATACTCTGGCCACCGGAGTGGTGGCGGCGGCGCGCGACCTACAGGTGAAAGCGCCCATCGTGGTGCGCATGGAAGGGACCAACGTGGAACAGGGGCGCCAGATTCTGTTGGACTCCGGGTTCAACTTCACCGTCGGTAAGGACATGCGCGATGCAGCGGAAAAGGTAGTCAAGTTGGCGGCGCAATGATTGTCAGGGAGCGGAGGCAGCGGATCTAAGGAAGCGGATGAGCGTACTGGTAGACAAACAAACTCGCCTGATCGTTCAGGGATTCACGGGTAAGGAAGGCACCTTCCACGCGCAGCAGGCCATCGCCTACGGCACCAAAGTTGTAGGTGGAGTCACTCCCGGTAAAGGCGGCGCCAAACATCTGGACCTGCCGGTCTTTGATACGGTCGCCCAGGCGGTGAAAGAAACCGGCGCAAACGTGTCGGTGATTTTCGTGCCGCCCCCGTTCGCCGCCGACGCCATCATGGAAGCGGCCGATGCCGGCCTGCCGCTGGTGGTGTGCATCACCGAAGGGATCCCAGCCCTCGACATGGTGAAGACCTGGGAGTTCCTGCAAGGAACCAGCACGCGTCTGATCGGGCCCAATTGCCCGGGAATCATCTCGCCCGGGAAATGCAAAATCGGGATCATGCCTGGGCACATTCACAAAGAAGGACACGTCGGGGTGGTCTCGCGGTCAGGCACCTTGACCTACGAAGCCGTAGGCCAACTGACGAAACTGGGCATCGGACAATCGACTTGCATCGGCATCGGCGGCGACCCGATTATCGGCACGAATTTCGTGGACGCGCTCACGCTGTTCAATCAGGATCCCGACACGCACGCCATCATCATGATCGGCGAAATCGGCGGCAACGCGGAGGAAACCGCGGCGGCCTTCGTGAAGACCCACGTGAAGAAACCCGTGGTTGGCTTCATCGCGGGGCAGACAGCCCCGCCCGGACGGCGCATGGGTCACGCGGGAGCCATCATCTCCGGCGGATCCGGTAAAGCGTCCGACAAGATCAAGGCCATGCAGGAAGCGGGCATCACCGTCTGCGCCTCGCCGGCCGAACTAGGAGAAAAGGTTCAAAGCCGTTTATGAGTGTCGAACGCACGTTTTCCGCGATTAAGCCCGATGCCGTAGCTGCCGGGCACGCCGGCGAGATCCTCGCCATGATTCAGAAGGCCGGATTCAAGATAGTGGCCATGCGCATGACGCGCCTTACGGAGCCGCAGGCGCGCGGGTTCTACGCGGTCCACAAAGAGAAGCCTTTTTTCGGCGGCCTGGTGAAGTTCATGACCGAAGGACCGATCGTCGTGATGGCGCTCGAGCGCGAGGGGGCGATCGCGAAATTGCGTGAGGTCATGGGCGCCACCAATCCAGCCAACGCGGCGGAGGGGACCATCCGCAAACGCTTCGCCACCGACATTGAGCGCAACTGCATCCACGGGTCGGATGCGCCGGAGACGGCCGCGACGGAATTGCAATTCTTCTTCAGTACGGCGGATCTTCTGTAAAGCTAGAATGCGGGCTGTTCCAGCACTCCGCCGGCTGCCTGATGTCCGTGCGAATCTGAACCTGTACCATCAGAAAGCATGGACACAACCTGGAAAGCCATCCTGTGGGGCCAGTTCGGCGCCGCCATTGACACCCTGGAAAACGCTATGGTCGCCTCTCCTGGCGAGCTATGGAGCGATCGCTCGCGCCGGCCGGAGTTCTGGTACCTCGTGTATCACACGCTCGTCTTCGTCGACCTCTACCTGTCCGGATCGCTCGAAGGATTCCATCCGCCAGCCCCGTTCACCTTGGAAGAAGTGAGGCCCAACGGAGTGCTCCCCGAGCAAGCCTATACGAAAGAGCAACTGCAGGCGTATCTCGTTCATTGCCGTCAGAAAGGCCGGGCCACTATCGACGACCTGACGGACGAACGCGGCCGCGAGCGGTGCGTGTTCCCCTGGCTGGACATTAGTTTTGCAGAGCTACTTCTGTACAACATGCGCCACGTCCAGCACCATGCCGCGCAGTTGAATCTGATTCTGCGGCAGACCGTCGATTCCGCCCCGCGTTGGGTGTTCCGCGCACGGTGTTAGTATGGCCTTCAGCGGGAGACCCCGATTATTTACTAAAATGTTTCCTTGCCCAGAACCGGTAAGAGGTCGGTTCTGCGACGCAAAACTGGAGAGACAGCGTGGGCATTGTTGCGGGTGTAGTCACCGAGTGTGCGCCCGGCGAGACCCGGGTCGCCGTGGTGCCGAGTGCGCTGACCGTCTTGAATAAGACGGGCGCACAGATCCTCATGGAGCCGGGCGCGGGAGCCGCTTCCGGTTTTTCCGATTCCGAATATACAGAAAAGGGCGTAAAGCTCGCCGGCAGCCGCGCCCAGGTATTCGCTGAATCTGACGTCATCCTGCAGGTGCGCAGCCTGGGCGCGAATCCCGAAACCGGGGCCGGCGATTTGAAACTGATGCGCGCCGGCCAGCTGGTCATCGGATTCGGCGAGCCGCTCACCGCCGGCGATGCGGCGCGTGCATTAGCCGAGCGGCAGGCGACCTTCCTCGCCATGGAACTGATGCCTCGCATCACGCGCGCCCAGAGTATGGACGCCCTATCGTCTATGGCGACCATCGCCGGCTATAAGGCCGTACTGATGGCGGCCGATTCCCTGAACCGCATGTTCCCCATGCTCATGACGGCCGCGGGCACGGTCGCCCCGGCGCGCGTGCTGGTGATCGGCGCAGGCGTCGCCGGATTGCAGGCGATTGCCACCGCACGGCGGCTCGGAGCGGTGGTTAGCGGTTACGACATCCGCGCCGCGGTGAAGGAACAAATCGAAAGCCTGGGCGCGCGCTTCGTGGTGCTCAACGTGGAAGCGGCCGGCGCCGAGGACAAGGGCGGCTACGCCAAGGCCATGGACGAAGACTTCTACCGCCGGCAGCGCGAGGCTTTGGCTGATGTTTTGGCCGAGCAGCAGGTGGTGATCACCACGGCGGCCGTACCGGGTAGAAAAGCACCGGTCCTCATCACGCGCGAGATGATGCGGCGCATGACGCCGGGGTCGGTCATCATCGATATCGCGGCGGAGCGCGGCGGTAACTGCGAGGCGACGCAAGCGGGCGAAATCGTCGAAGAGAACGGGGTGCGGGTGTTCGGCCCCATCAACGTGCCCTCCAGCATTCCCTATCACGCCAGCCAGATGTACGCCAAGAACATCCTGACGTTCTTGAAATTCATGTTGAACAAAGAGGGCAACCTCACGTTGAACCGCGAGGACGAGATCATCAAGGAAACGCTGGTCACGCACGCCGGAGAAGTGGTCCATCCGCGTGTACGGGAACTGCTGGGGCTGCCGGAAATGCAGACCGTGGGACAGGAGAAATAATGACTTTCGATCTATCAACCGGATTATTTGTTTTTGTGCTGGCAACCTTCATCGGGCTGGAGATTATCCGCAAGGTTTCGCCGTTGCTGCACACGCCGCTGATGTCGCTCACCAACGCGATTTCGGCCATTTCGGTGGTAGGCGCCATCCTGATCACGAGCCGCGAAGATGCCACCACGCTCACCAAGATCCTGGGCTTCATCGCCATCACAGCGGTGGTAACGAACATCGTCAGCGGTTTCTTAATCACCGACCGCATGGTGAAGATGTTCAAGAAGCGGGGGGCGCACAAGTAATGCAGGGCCTGGTCAACTACATCTACATCATTTCGGCGGCGCTCTTTGTTTTGTCGCTGAAATGGCTGAATTCTCCAACTACGGCGCGGCGAGGCGTCTTCGCGGGCGAAATCGGCATGCTGCTCGCGGTGGCCGGCGCGTTTATTAAGGCATACCCCATCCACAACATTGAGTGGATCATCGCGGCCATCGTAATCGGCACAGTGGTTGGTATTCCCATTGCGCTCATTATGCCGATGACCGCGGTGCCGCAACGAACCGCGCTCTCCCACGCGTGCGGCGCGCTGGCGGCGGCGTTGGTGGGCACGGCGGAGTTTTACCAGCGGCAGGGGCAGGGCGGCACCGATGCACTGAGCGGTTTCGTCATGGTGGCCCTGATGCTGGAAACCTTGCTCGGCTTCCTGACGTTCACCGGCAGCTTGATGGCCATGGGCAAATTACAGGAGGTCTTGCCCCAGCGCCCCATCACCTATAAGAACCAGAATGCTGTCAACTTCGTCCTGTTCGCGATTGCACTGGGTCTGGGCATCCGGCTGGTGATGGTTCCCAGCGACACCTGGATCTTCCCGATCTTCGCGGGCCTGTCAATGTTGTTTGGCGTGCTGCTGATCATTCCGATCGGCGGCGCGGATATGCCCACCGTCATCGCAATCTTGAATTCGTACGCCGGTCTATCTGCGTGCGCCATGGGTTTCGTGCTCGGCAACAACTTGTTGGTGGTCGCCGGCGCGTTGGACGGCTCCTCCGGCTTGATCCTGTCGATCATCATGTGCAAGGCCATGAATCGCTCGTTCACCAACGTGTTGTTCGGAGCGTTCGGACAGATCCAGGCCGCCGCCGGCAAACAGGAGCAGCGCAATTACCGCAGCGCCAGTCCCGAAGAGGCAGCGTCGATCCTGGAAGCAGCTTCCACCGTCATCATCATCCCGGGCTATGGCCTGGCCGTGGCGCAGGCGCAGCACAAGATTCGTGAGCTGTACGACAACCTGATGCGGCGCGGCGTAGACGTGAAGTTCGCCATCCACCCCGTAGCCGGCCGCATGCCAGGGCACATGAACGTGCTCTTGGCGGAGGCCGACATCCCTTACGACCGGCTTGTGGAAATGGATGAGATCAACGGCGAATTTCCCCAGTGCGATGTGGCCCTGGTGATCGGTGCCAACGACGTCACCAATCCCAAAGCCCGCACCGACAAAACCAGCCCCATTTACGGCATGCCTATCCTCGATGTGGATAAGGCCCGCACGGTGATGGTGATCAAGCGTTCCATGAATCCCGGTTTTGCGGGCATCGATAACGACCTCTACTACCTGGATAAAACCCTCATGCTGTTCGGCGACGCCAAGGCGTTCACGGCCGAGTTGGTGAAGGAACTCCCGGCGCGCGTGGCCGCCTAGCATTAAGCACCACCTTTAAGAGGTTGTCATAGGCCCGACTTCGTGGTAGCTTGAAAGCAGATCGGAGGGTTTCATGCCTCAGACTGTCTTGGCATCTGGCTTGACCACCGGAAGCGCCCCCTTTGTGGAAGAGGCGCGCAATCGTGGCGAGCTTTATATTCAACAGGTTTACGACCTATATTCGGAAGAAAACCATGAGGCGTGGCGGAAGCTCTATGCGCGTATGCTCCCGCGCTGGGAGCAGTATGCCAATGACCATTTTCTGGCCGGATTGCAGGCGCTGGACCTGCCAGCGGACCGCGTGCCGCGCCTTGCCGAGGTCAATCTGCGCCTGCAGCCTCTGACCGGATTTCAGGCCAAGCCCGTTAGCGGATATGTGCCGGGGTTTCTGTTTTTTGATTGCCTGCGGCGTCGCGAGTTCCCCACCACCATCACCATTCGACCCGCGGATCGGATGGACTATTTGCCCGAGCCCGATATCTTCCACGACGTAGCGGGCCATGTTCCCATGCACACCGAACCCGCGTTCGCCGACGTCCTGGTGCGCTTCGGCGACTGCGCCCACACCGCCGTTGAGAGAGTATCGGCGATTCGCGACCATGGCGAGCGGGCGCGCCGGCTCACCAGTATCATCCGTGCCATGTCCCGGTTCTTCTGGTTCACTGTGGAGTTCGGGCTGATGCGCGGTTCGCGCGGCGTCTGCGCCTATGGCAGCGGCCTGCTGAGCTCCTACGGCGAATTGGCGCACGCCATCGAGTCGGACGAAGTGCAGCGCTATCCGCTGCGGATGGAATGGGTGATCAACCAGGGCGCGGAAATCGATCACTACCAGCCGCTGCTATTCATCATCGAGTCCTTCGACCACCTGTTCGAACTGGTTGGCCGTCTGGAAAAATGGATGCGCGAGGGCAAGCTTGATAACGTAGCGCCAGGGCTGCCCCAAGTAAACGAATCCGACCTGCGCAGCTTTCTGGAAGCATCGTAGCGCCGGGGATCTCGTTGCCGGGGATCTCGTTGCCGGTGCTCTGCAGGCCCGTGATACACTCCCTTTCATGCCAGGTCTTCGCGAGATGCCAGACGGGCCGCCCCCGTTCCTTGGCACATGGCGGCGCGTCTACATTGCTGTCCTGGTCTACCTCATCCTAATCATCGGGTCCTGCTACTGGTTCACGCGAGTCTTCGCATGAGCACGGTGGACTGGATCGTCCTGTTCGCCACTCTGACCTCCATCGTTGCCTATGGCTTATATCGCAGCCGCGGCAGCAACACCGTCGATCGATTCCTGCTGGCGGGGAAGACTATGCCGTGGTACGCCATGGCGCTCTCGATTATGGCGACGCAGGCCAGCGCCGTCACCTTCATCTCCACCACCGGGCAGTCCTATGTCGATGGAATGCGCTTCGTGCAGTTCTACTTCGGCCTGCCCATCGCCATGGTCATCTTGTGCGCCACCGTGGTGCCGGCGTTTCATCGGGCCAAAGTCTTCACCGCGTACGAGTACCTGGAGCAGCGCTTCGATTCCAAAACTCGCGCCCTGGCCAGCATCATCTTTCTCTGCCAGCGCGGCCTCTCCGCGGGCCTGACGCTCTACGCTCCAGCCATCGTGCTCTCCGCCATTCTGGGATGGCCGGACCGCGTCACCATCCTGCTCATGGGCATCACCGTGATCACCTACACCTCGCTCGGCGGCGTGAAAGCGGTCACCTGGTCGGATGTGCAGCAGATGTGCATCATCTTCTTCGGCCTGATCGCGGCTCTGGTCGTGGTCATCCGGCTGCTGCCCCACGCCGTTTCCTTCCCCGACGCCTTGTTCCTCGCAGGCGCGGCGGGGCGGTTGAACGCGGTGACCACGCACTTCGATCCCAACGACCGGTTCACCCTTTGGAGTGGCCTGATCGGCGGCACTTTCCTGTTTCTCTCGTACTTCGGTTGCGACCAGTCGCAGGTCCAGCGCTACCTCACCGGCAGTTCCATCGAACAGAGCCGCCTGAGCCTTCTCTTCAATGCAGTGGCGAAGATCCCCATGCAGTTCTTCATCCTGTTCATCGGCGCGATGGTCTTCGTGTTTCACCTGTTTGTGCAGCCGCCCATTCTCTTCGAGGCGGCCGAGGCCGAACGAATTCAGGCGTCCAACGCTTACCGTCCGATGGCGGAACACTATTCCCAGGCCTTCGACCGGCGTCGCCAGGCGGCTCTGGACTTGATCGCCGCCCATCATGCTCATGACACCGCCGGGGAAACCGAGCGAGTCGAGGAGTACCGCGCAGCCCAGCGCGATCTGGATGGTGCGCGCGATCAGGCCGCCAGGCTGGTGGAGAATACCGGAGGCGAACACGGTTACAGCGATACCAATTACATCTTCCTATCGTTCGTTACGCGTTATCTTCCGGTCGGATTGGTGGGTCTGATCATTGCGGTGATTTTCGCGGCCACCATGTCGGCCAGCGCCGGCGAAATCAATTCGTTGGCTACGGTTACCATGGTCGATCTGTACCGCCGCTATTTCCGCCGCGGCGCTGCGGATCATCATTACCTGATGGCGTCGCGCTGGGCCACCGTCTTTTGGGGAGCTTATGCGATCGCGTCGGCGGGCCTAGGAAGGAAACTGGGATCGCTGATTGTGGCGGTGAATGTGATGGGGTCGCTGTTCTACGGTTCGCTGCTGGGGGTTTTCGTGCTGGCGTTCTTCTTCCGAAGGGTGCGGGGCACGGCCGCGTTTCTGGGAATGCTGGCTGGGGAAGCCGTGGTGTTCGCGGCCTTCTTCTATACAGGGATTTCGTTTCTCTGGTACAACGTGATCGGCTGTGCGGTGGTGATCGTGACGGCCGTCGCAATCACCGATTGGTCCACCCCGGCCAGCGCGTGAGGGAATAACCGAAGGGTCCCCCGCTGCGCCGGCCGGTGCTCACCCCTTACTGCAAGAATTGGACGCCAAACAAGACGCCGCCAAAGATGACCAGCGAAAGCACCGCGACCGCGGCCCAGCGCGCGCCCCGCTCCAAATTGCTGACCTGCACGTGCTCATCGTGCCGAATTTGCTCTGCAAGACTGTCGAACATGATAACCTCCCAAACCGTCAAGATTCATTGGAGTTAGCTCGACCCATCCAGTTTGGATTATTTTAGGTCTTTAACTCCTGATTGATAATGGCATGCGGGGAGATTTACGTTCAATAGCCAATTCGAGCTTATCGGATCCGCGTATCCTTTTACAGCCCGCTCCTCCGGGCCGTTTGGGTCCAGTTACGGTACCTGGGCTGGAATCAGAGGCCCCGTTTTCAAATTGTCCGCATTCATACGATGAATTCTTCGGTCCACGATCGAGTTCCATTCGATTTTGCGCGTGAAATTCGTGGAGGACAAAACGTATGAAGTCAACTACAACCGAAGCCAAGGCACTAGATCCGCGGACCTACATACCCAGTCCGTGGGAGACATTCTATGTGTTCTCGCGCTTAATCTGGTTGGGTTACGCGGCAACATTTGGGACTTTCCCACACCACAAGAGCCGTCCGCGAGTCAGCCCTCTTTCCAACACCGCCTCAGCGACGATCCGCCAGACGGGTTTGCCAGTCTCTCCCGAAAGCGCATAAGGCCGGCGGCGGAGGTGTTGCTTCAGTACTCAATCGATGGGGAGCTTCGACTAAGGTGCGAGTCGTCGTTTCTTCCAATCATCGCGCAAAAACGGTAGTACCGGACTTCATTCGGCAGGCCGCTCCTGCCCACAGTCATTTCCGCAGACCCCACCCTTTGTCCAACCAATCCGCGAGTGGGTCGGTGCGTCAAGTTGACCAGACGCCGACTACCAGCAGTTTGGTGAACACAGCCTACAGCAGACCGAGTCGATATAGAATACTCTGGACGCTGCGTTTTACCCAGCATTCAGGCTAATAAGGAGAAGCTGTGTTCAAAACACTTGCTGTAGTCGCAATCTGCCTCGCATTCCTGTGTGGGAGTGCCAGTGCGCAGGATGCAAAGACCGTGATCGCCAATGCACAAAAGGCATTAGGCGATCTGAAATCCGTCACGTATTCAGGATCGGCGAAGGATGTGGCATTTCAGCAATGCGGAGCCAACGCTGCCGACATGATGTGCCGGGGGACGCACGATCCAATGAGGCCAATCAACAACTACGTCCGCGTGATTGACCTCACCGCCCCCGCGTCCCGGCAGACCGGAACCACCAACAACGTTGGGCCAGGCGGCTCAACGACGTTGACGCCTGGGGTCTTCTTCCAACAGGTCACGCCACAACAGGCTGATGTCACCCAACCCTGGGCCAACTCCCTGGAGTTTTACATCACACCATGGGGTTTTCTGCAAGGCGCCGCCGCAAACAACGCCACGGCCAGCCGCCGCAAGGTCGACGGCAAGAACTACACCGTCTTGACCTGGAGCCCGGCGGTCAAAGCGCCCTCCGGCAAGAGCTATGTCATCAATGGCTATGTGAACGAACAGAACATCGTCGCGCGCGTGGAGACGTGGCTCGGTGAAAACATCATGGGCGACATGCACATCCTGGCGACTTATACCGGATGGAAAGACTTTGGAGGTGTCATGGCTCCCTCGAAGATCGTGCAAACGCGCGGCGGTTGGCCCTTCTTTGAAGTGGATGTCACCGGGGCGAAGGCCAATCCTACCGATGTTGCCACGCTGGTTCCGGCACCGGCCGGAGGCCGGGGTGGCGCGGGTGGCGGAGCACCGCCGGCTCCAGCGCCTCTGATGGTCACTTCGGAAAAGCTCGGCGAAGGCCTCTATCGGCTCACCACCGGCCCCGGCAGTTACGATTCGGTGATCGTCGAATTCAACAACTACGTCATGATGCTTGAGGCCGGCCAATCCGTGGCACGCGGCCTTGCGTACGTTGCCGAAACCAAGAAGCTGATCCCTAACAAGCCGATCCGGTACGTCATGAACACGCATCCCCATTCCGATCACACCGGAGGGCTGCCCGTGTTGGTGGCAGAAGGTGCAACGATTATCACGCAGAAGAATAACGTGGAGTTTTTGGAGAAAGCGCTCAACACTCCGAGAACGCTGCTGGACGACCCTCTTGCCAAGAATCCGAAGAAAGCCAAGATTGAAGCCGTTGCGGAGAAGAAGGTCTACTCCGATGGAACTCGAACGGTTGAGTTGTACCACGTATCTCCGGTTCCTCACTCAAACGGGTTGATGATCGCGTACATTCCCAAGGAGAAGATTCTGTTCCAGGGTGACTTCTCGGTG
>DASZIV010000186.1:0-69037 GCA_035948775.1 Bryobacteraceae bacterium | reverse complement strand
GTATGTTCCCCCCGTCCCTTGCGGAGCGAGACCGGGCTGTAGTCCGGCTCAGGCCGCCGCGGTGACGGCGATTCCCGGCGTTGTGTTTTCGGGCGCCATGGATGGACATCTGCGAGCCTACTCCGTCGAAGAAGGCAAGGTTCTTTGGGATTTCGATACCATTCGTGACTATCAGACCGTGAACGGAGTTCATGCCAGTGGTGGAGCACTGAACGGCCCGGGCGTGGTCGCTGTCGGTGGAATGCTATTCGTCAACTCCGGCTACGGAAGAAATGGCGGACTGGCCGGAAACGTTCTACTCGCGTTCGCGCCGGAGGAGTGAGAACCCGGTACGAGCTGGAAGCCCACGCGTGAACTCGCAGATGGCGGCAAGAGTGGCCTCGCAGCGGTCGCGATGTGGCGCGTGTTTGCAGTGGTCGAGGACGATGGCCGAGGTCGAAGGGATTCTGCGCTGAATGGCCGCGATCTGCTCGGTCGTGCCATATTCGTCCTGAGCCCCCTGAAGCACTAGGATAGGGCAGCGGATACCATCTAGAAACGACTCGATGTTCCAATCGCGAAATTGTGGATCGAGCCAAATGTTATTCCAGCCCCAGAACAACGAATCTACGTTCGCGTGATACCGGCCTAAGCGTTGAGATAGATCTGTTTCCTGATAGAGTACCCGCGCTTGTGCGATGCTCGATACTGTGATGTCCTCGACGAACACATGCGGCGCCTCCAGAATGAGACCGGCCGGAGAATCGGGGAACGTGGCCCCATAGAGAATGGCGATTGAGGCGCCGTCGCTTTGCCCCAGCAGCAGAGGCCGTTCGATCCCTGCCTTCCGCAGAATCTCCGGAAGCACAACCCGCGCCTCATGGTGCATGTAAGAAACTGACCTGGGCTCTTGCAAGGCATCCGAACTGCCGTGGCCATATCGCGAATAAAGGAACACGCCGGCGCCGGTCGTTTCGGAGAGGACGCGTGGGAAATCCTTCCAATGAGAGACCGAACCGAGTCCTTCGTGAAGCATCACTATGGTCGGAAGAGTGGAGTGACGCGCCTCAATTCTGGCCGCTTCGAGCCAGTGGCCGTCAATCAGATAACGACATGCGATCGGCAAGCTGGTGTTCAACAGGAGATGACCGCCGGCGCCAGCGAGTCCCGAACGGGCGTGTCTCTCAAGGCTTGCATCAACATCTCGAGGCTCTCTTCGAAAGCGCGTCCCGCTGTGTCGACCTGAATATCTGCCTTGCTATAGAGCACCTCACGTTCGGTGAGGATTCGTTTCAGGTCGGACATAGCGTCACGATTGTTCGCCATCGGGCGCATATCCCCCTGGGTGATCACACGTTGCATGTGCTCTTCTGGAGACGCACGCAACCAAACCGTGAAGCAACTGAATAACAATCGTTCAAACGTGCCTGGTTCCGATACAAGGCTGCCTCCGGTCGCAAGCACAAAGCAGGGGTAACGCTTGACCACATCCTCCAAACACCGACGTTCCAGCTCGCGAAAGCCCGCTTGCCCGCGAAAGTCAAAGATCAGGCTCAGCGTGAGCCCGCTTTCCTGTTCGATCAGGCGATCCAGTTCCAGGAACGGCATCTCGAGACGCTCCGCAAGGGCAGCTCCTAAGGTGGACTTGCCCGCACCGCGAAGGCCGATCAAGGCTATCCGCCTATGGCGGGCTGCCGGATCAACGCCACCGAACTGGTGGAGCAACATCTGGCGGGCAAGCTTCAGGTCGTCGAGAGGCATGCGCCGGAGAAACTCGATCGCATGCACCAATTCCACCGGGGGCTCGGGGCCTTCGAAGAGCAAGCCGTCCACAGATATGTTTAGCGCTTGAACGAGTTGCCGCAAAACGAGCACAGAAATGTTTCCGTGCCCGCCCTCAATCTGTGCCAGATAACGCTCGGAAACTCCCGAATCGCGCGCGAGCTGTTTTCGGGTCATGCCCCGGCGAGCCCTCGCCTGTCTAACGCGGTCGCCAAGCAATTTCAAAGAATCGGCGGCTGCCGTCTTCGTTTGGACGGCGCGCTTACGTGGTGCGTTCGGCTCCCGTGACTTGCGCGGGCTCGCATTCTTCATTGCGTCTAACAGCATACGATGTTCGGCTCGCCCAGACGCCCGCCGATCGAGCATTCGGCTAAAACCCCGTGCTGCATACAAAGTTCCCCGCGTCGTCCGTGCTCCCGGTCCCCTTGTACTTCGCCACTAGCGGATATTGACACAGGGGCCGCGACCGAGTGACGGCCCCGGTCTGATCGCGGTGCGCGGCTGTCAACGTCTCCGGCGCCTTGCCCTCCTCTACCCAAGAGCGCAGCGAGTCCAACTGGCCGTAAGGAGTTGGGCCTGCGCCTCCGCCGCAATGGCCAACTCCAGGCGCCATGAAAAGCCGAGCGAATTCCGATGCCTTCTTCGCGCCTCCCATTCTTTCCTGGACTCGCTTGTAGTAATCGACTGTCCCTTCGGCGGAGATGAGCTGGTCAGCCCAGCCATGCCAGACGATCGCCTTGCCGCCCCGCTCGCGGAACGCCGTCAGGTCCGGATTATCGGTTCCGATGACCGCGCTGTACTGCTCCACTGACTGATCCCAGAGACGTTCGTAAGCGGTTGGCGTGATGGTGGCCCCGTCAAGCTGCGGGTTTTGCGTGAGGAAATACCGGAACCAGTCTAGTGAGATGCCGAATGCTCGCGGTTTTAGAGGGCTCCCGCCGCTGCCCCAGAGCGCGTTCAGGTCCGCTCCTCGGAGCAACCCGTACCACAGGAAGCTGCCATCCTCGCGGCGTGGGCCTTGCCAAAACTTGCGGATCAAGTCCACATCAGCCTCGGTGAAGTCGCCGCAATCGCCAGCCGATGTGCCAATCAACGGCTTGGGATCGTACGTGCATCGCTGCGGGTCTTCGATCACGCCGTCCTTCACGCCGTCGATACCGTCGCAGGCAGCGATCGCAGCAGCGGTGGCGGCGGCCAGCTTGCACGCCGGCAAAGGATTTCCTGTAGCGTTCATCAGCACCGCACCCCACAGTTCTTGCGGTATGAACCTGGCCCAGTTGATCGCAGGCGCTCCCGACACAATGCCGTTGTAGTCTTGCGGATACCGTTGTGCCTCCATTAGCCCCTGCCGGCCGCCGGTCGAGCAGCCATTGAAGTAGGAATAACGCGGCGCTACTCCGTACATTGCCTCCGTGAGTGCCTTGCCGGTTACGGTCATTTCGTGAATCCCGACGTGAGCGTTATCCCGGATGAGCTGCCAGTTGAGCCGACCGTTGGCATCCAGAGCAAAGCTACCGCTGCCTCCTTCGTGTCCGGTATCGGTAGAGCCAGAAGCATAGCCGAGGGCCACCGGCTGATTGACGCCCTGCAAGCTGCCACCGGCAAACCCGCCGCCCCCGACCCCAAGGAAGCGTCCATTCCAGTTCGATGTCGGTATGGCGACCCAAATCCTGACCTTGTCGCCTGCAGGCGGATGTGTGGTGATGGCTGTCACGCGGCATATTCCAGGATTATTGGGATCGACCGCGGCCGACTCGATGGTCGTATTCGGCAGCGCAACGGTCGCCAGACTCTCGCAGGAGCGCACGGGCTTTGCATTGGCGATCGCGGGTTTCGGCGTCGCGCCCAACGGAGGTTGCGCGCCGAATCCGGCACCTGCCGGCGGTGGTCCGCCGCGGCCGCCTCCTTGGCCTTGGCCGTAAGCTATAGCGGCGATGATCAGCGCCGCAACACACCACGTTCCCTTCATCCTCGTCCTCCAGGCAAATGCTCGCATCGTGGGCTTTCTAGACTTAAAGCATTATAATGCATATCGACTTTTGGGTTGTGGATCCTGATTCCATGCGGCAAGCATTGGGCTAGGTTCGCGTTTCGGGAAGTATACTTCATGCGAGTCGTTGACTCCGAGCGCAGACATGCATTATCTTATAGCAGGGGCGCGAGTCAAGTATATGGATGCCGTCTCAGCCAAGTCGAATTCCACGGTTTCAGACTTCGTCGATTTCCAGACAGCGCCGCCCCGCTATCGGCATTGGAAGCTGTCCATTGAGAATCGAGTAGCTACGCTTGCGATGGATGTTCAGGATGACGGAGGCATTCGTCCAGGCTACAAGCTCAAATTGAATTCGTACGATCTGGGTGTAGACATCGAGCTACACGATGCCATTCAGCGGATTCGCTTTGAGCACCCAGAGGTCGCCTGCGTCGTTCTTACCAGCGTCAAGCCCCGGGTTTTTTGCTCGGGCGCGAACATTTACATGCTGGGACTTTCGAGTCACACCTGGAAAGTGAATTTCTGCAAGTTCACCAATGAGACTCGAAATGGAATCGAGGATTCCAGCGCGCATTCCGGGTTGAAATTCATTGCCGCGTGCAACGGGTCCACCGCGGGCGGCGGATACGAACTAGCGCTTGCCTGCGACGAAATTGTATTGATTGACGATCGCTCGTCAGCAGTCAGTCTCCCTGAGGTTCCACTACTCGGAGTGCTGCCAGGTACTGGTGGGCTCACTCGTCTCACCGACAAAAGGCGCGTCCGGCGGGACTTGGCTGACGTATTCTGTACTACGCCAGAGGGTGTTCAGGGCCAGCGCGCCAAAGAATGGGGTCTGGTAGACGCTGTGGTCAAGCCGCAAGAGTTTGGGGCATACGTCGAGAGCCGCGCGCTTGCACTGGCTGAGGCGAGCGACCGGCCCAAGGACACTCGGGGGGTCGAACTCACGCCGCTCGCGCGAACGATTGATGAGCGCGGCTATCACTATCGATACGTTGACGTGGCAACGGATCCGCAGCGTCGCACGGCGACGTTGACCATCCGGGCGCCTGAGTCCAAGGGGCCGGCATCGGTCCAGGAGATTATTGCCGCCGGAGCAGAGTGGTGGCCGTTGCAGATGACGCGAGAACTTGACGACGCGATCCTCTCGCTCCGGATTAATCAGCTTGAGCTTGGCCTGTGGGTCTTTCGGACAGAAGGCGACTGGAAGAATGTGCTTGCTGTCGATTCGGCCCTGTTCTTAAACCGCGATCACTGGTTCGTGCGGGAGGTCATCGGGATGATGCGCCGGGCCCTCGCGCGCGTCGACGTTACCTCAAGATCGATCTACGCGCTAGTCGAGCCCGGGTCATGTTTTGCGGGCAGCATGCTGGAGCTTGCACTGGCGGCGGACCGCGTCTACATGCTCGACGACCCGCATTGTTCGGTAGCGCTTTCGGAGATGAATTTCGGCGGCTTGGAAATGGCGAGCCGCCTTACACGCCTGAATGTGCGATTCTATGGCGATCCAACGCGAATTGCCCGAGTGCGCGAGCACATAGGAACTGCTCTCGAACCCCGCCAGGCAGCCGAATTGGGCTTAGTTACCTTCACGCCCGATGAACTGGATTGGAATGACGAGATCAGGCTTGCGATCGAAAGCCGTCTGGCTCTTTCGCCCGATGCGATGACCGGTCTGGAGGCGAATCTTCGGTTTGGCGAGCACGAGAGCATGGAATCGCGTATTTTCGGGAGGCTTTCGGCGTGGCAAAACTGGATTTTCGTTCGCCCCAACGCGGTGGGAGCGACAGGAGCCCTTAAAGTGTACGGCACTGGAAATCGTGCCAAGTTCGATTGGGAGCGAGTTTAACCCATGGCAGACCCAGTAGAAGGAACCCAGCAGTCAATTGACTATTCGCAGCGTATTCCTAATAATGTCGATCTCTCAAACGACCGGACCTTGCAACGTGCACTCGAACGCTGGCAGCCGGCGTTCTTGAACTGGTGGGATGAGACAGGGCCGGCGAATACGGGCAATTTGCAGGTCTACCTCAGAACGGCGGTCAGTGTAGACCGCGACGGCTGGGCGAACTTCGGCTATGTGCGCATGCCAGAGTACCGGTGGGGCATTTTTCTCACGCCCCGGGACGAGAACCGAAAGATCCACTTTGGAGATCACAAGAGCGAACCAGCCTGGCAGGATGTTCCCGGGGAATATCGATCGCCGCTCCGGCGAATCATCGTTACCCAAGGAGATACGGAACCGGCTTCAGTGGAGCAGCAGAGTCTGCTTGGCGCCACCTGTCCTTCCCTTTACGATCTCCGCAATCTGTTCCAGGTGAATGTTGAGGAGGGACGGCATTTGTGGGCGATGGTGTACCTTCTTCATCGGTATTTCGGCCGCGATGGACGAGAGGAGGCCGAGGCCCTGTTGCAGCGGCGGTCGGGAGACCCGAACAATCCGCGCATCCTTACAGCCTTCAACGAAAAGACCAGCCACTGGCTCGCGTACTACATGTTCACATTCTTCACGGACCGCGACGGCAAGTTCCAATTGGCCGCCCTGGCCGAGTCGGGTTTCGATCCTCTGGCGCGCACCACGAAGTTCATGCTAACGGAGGAAGCGCATCATATGTTCATTGGCGAATCCGGCATTGCCCGCATCCTGCAACGCACCTGCGAAGTAATGCGCGAGCACAGCATGAGCGATTCGTCGCAAGTTCGCACCCGAGGTGTGATTGACCTAGAAACGTTGCAAAGGTTCGTGAATTTCCACTACAGCGTGACCCTTGACTTGTTCGGTTCCGAGGTCTCTTCCAATGCGGCGAACTACTTCACAGGTTGCTTAAAGGGCCGTTATGCGGAGACCAACATCAGCGACGACCATTCGCTTGCTAGCGACTTCTATACCGTGCCGGAAGTCGCAAACGGAGAGATCGTGAACCGGCAGGTGCCGGCTCTCACGGCTCTCAATGCCCGCTTGCGCGACGACTTCACGCGCGAGATTCAGGCGGGTTTGAATCGATGGAATCGAATTCCCGAAAGGCTCGGCATTCCGTTTCGCATTACACTGCCTCATGTGGGATTTCACCGTAAAATCGGGAGCTTTGCAGGCTGCTACGTCAGTCCGGAAGGGCGTGTTATTTCCGAAGAAGACTGGAAACGCCAGTCAGCCGGCTGGCTACCGTCGAGCGATGACCACGCGTTCGTCAGTTCGCTGATGGGACGGGTAATCGAACCGGGCCGATTTGCAAACTGGATCGCTCCGCCCGCGCGCGGCGTTAACAACCTACCCGTTGACTTCGACTATGTGCGTTTCGGCTAAAATATTCGGCTGTCGTGGACAATCCTGTTTCTTTCCTCTCTGAGCGGCTGCAAAAGGTCTCTGTGCCGGCGCGCAAGCTCTTCGCGGTGATCGTACATGAGGCGTACCACGGTCCTGTGCGACCTAAAGTAAAAGGCACCGCGATACCCGCCGAGATTCTGGAGGCCTGCGGTCTCGACGTGGGCGAGTTTTACACACTGCTGAGCGTGTTGACGACAGCGGGTCTGATCCGCGTGTCGAATGCTTACCCGTTTGAAGAAATCCAACTCTCGCCCGAGTCGGCGGAGGCGCTTCGTAGTTCGGGGCAGATTGAGGAGGGCTTCGGTGACATTTAGTAGCTTCGCAGTCCCGGCGGATCGGCGCTACTTCGAAGACTATGAAGCCGGACGGGTGTACGAGTTTGGAACGATCTCGGTGAGCGAACAAGAGATCATCGACTTTGCGAGGCGCTTCGATCCCCAGTATTTTCATATAGACCCTCAAATGGCGGCTGCAAGCCGGTTTGGCGGAATCATCGCCTCGGGTTGGCACACGGTAGGTCTCGCCATGCGCCTGTACGTCGATCACTACCTTTCGCATGTGGCAAGCCTGGCCTCGCCGGGCTGTGACGAAATTCGATGGCCGAATCCGGTGCGGCCTGGCGACATCTTGAGGATCAGAGTCGTGATCCTGGAGGCTCGACTTTCCCGTTCCAAACCGGACCGAGGAATCGTTCGTGCCAAGGTCGAAGCGCTAAACCAGAGAGAGGAACTGGTCCTGAGTATAATCGTCGTAAGCTTTCTAGGACGCCGCCCCCAGGCATGATTGCAAACCATGGATTTCGGCTATTTCACCCTTAGCGACAACCACTATCTCGAAAATTCTCGCGAACCCAACCAGTTTGTGGCCGACATTCTGGCGGAGGCAATTTACGCCGAGCAGGTAGGTCTGCATTCCGCCTGGATCGGAGAGCACCACTTCAGCACCCTTGGGGTTCTGTCTTGCCCCGACCTCGTTCTGTCGTACGTAGCCGCACGCACAACGAAGATCCGCCTGGCCCCAGCCGTTACCGTGCTGCCCCTGCACCATCCCATTCGCGTGGCAGAGCAATGGGCCACTGTCGATCTGCTAAGTGGCGGCCGTGTCGACTTCGCTGCCGGCCGGGGCTACGATCGCCGCGAGTACCAGCCCTTCCGAGTCAACTTCGAAACGAATCAGAGCATCTTTGAAGAAGGCTTTGAGATCGTACGTAATCTGTGGGCGGCGGACGGACCTATCTCGCATAACGGCGCCCACTACCAGTTCGAACATGTCTCTATCACGCCGCGGCCCATCCAACGGCCACTGCCGGCCTATGTCGCGTCCTTTTCGCAACCATCCATCGAACTGGCGGGACGTTTGGGCTGCGGGCTCATTGTGGCTCCTTTCGCCGCGGCCATGACGCTAGGTGGCTTGGAGCAGGTGGCGCGCACCTACCACGAAGCCTGCACGCGCCACGGTAAGCAGCTGCAGCGCCTGATGTGCAGCTACTTTCTCCACTTCGCTGACAATGCCGCCGAAGAGCAAGCGGCCCGCGCGCGCCAGATCCGCTATTACAAGGAGTGCGTGATTGCGGCGTTTCCATCCGACCCCGCGCGTGTCCCACCCAGCTACCGCTACTTCATCGACATGGTAGATCGTTTGAAGAAAGTTCGGCCCGAGGACCTGACCGAGAACTCGGTTTTGATTGGCAACTCCGCGCAGATCACAGAAACGCTCAAGAGAGTGGAAGCCGCTGGCTTCGACGAAGTGATCCTCTACTTCAACGTCGGCCTGAAGCCGCATGCACAGGTGAAAGAAGAGATGGGCCGCTTCATGAAAGAAGTGGCCCCGTCGTTCCACTAGTCGACTTTGATGACCGCGACATCTCACGCAGCTTGTATCGCAGTACTTTTCCCGCGGCTGTTTTGGGTAGCTCGGTCAAGAATTCGATGTGCCGGGGATATTTGTAAGGCGTGATTCGCCGTTTCACGAAGTCCTGCAGTTCCCGGACCAGTTCCGTGCTCCCGGCGAGGCCATCTCGCAGGACAACGAACGCTTTCGGCGTATGGAGTCCGGTCTCTTCTTCCAACGCGATAACGGCGGCCTCCAGAACACAAGAATGTTCCACAAGCGTGGACTCGACTTCGATCGGCGACACCCATTGACCCGATACCCGGAACAAGTCGTCCGATCTGCCCGCGTACCAAAAGTACCCGTCTTGGTCGACTGAGTACTTATCTCCCGTGACGAACCAGCGCCCGCGCATGCGGTCCTTCGTGAGGCCGTGGCGGTTCCAATAGCATTGTGCCGTGCTTGGTCCAGCCACCATCAAGTCTCCGATCGCACCGGCGGGCACCGGCTGGCCCTCATGGTCGACAAGTGCGAGTTCGTAGCCCGCAACGGCCTGCCCCGTGCTTCCGGGGCGCACCCGTCCGGCCCGCGCCGAAAGATAAATGTGCAACACCTCGGTCGATCCGATTCCGTCCAGAATCTCTACTCCGAAACGTTCCTTCCAGCGGCGAAAGATTTCGGCAGGCAGGGGCTCTGCGGCCGAAACTGCCAAGCGAACCGACCCCAAGTTATAAGCCGCGTGATCCGCTTCCTGTAACATCGACGCGTAGAGCGTCGGCACGGAGAAGAAAAGTGTGGGCCGATGCGCCTGTGCCACCTCCAGAATCGTCTTCGGTTGTGGCTTGCCTGGATAGAGAACTGTTGTGGCGCCCATGTGGAATGGAAACATCAATCCGTTCCCAAGACCGTAAGCGTGAAAGAGCTTGGACGCAGAAAACGTAACGTCATCCGTTCGAATGCCCAATATGCCGCGCGCATAATATTCGCAACAATAGAGCCAATCGTGATGTTGGTGCACCGCGGCTTTCGGGCGGCCCGTGCTGCCGGATGTCCAGAGCCAGAAAGCCACGTCATCCTTGCTGGTGCACGCCGCCTCCAACTCCGGCGACGCCTCCCTCAGGAATTGATCCCAATGCAGGAAACCCTCAACAGGCTCTCCGCACACGATCTGGTGTTTCAAGTAGCGCTGGCCGGAGACGGCAGGTCCGAATTCGGCGAGTAGCGTTGAGTGGACGATTGCGATTCTGGCTCGGCTTTCCTCGAGGAAGTATGCGTAATCGCTCACCCGCAAGGCCGTGCTCGTCGGCACCGCCACCGCACCGATCTTCATCGTTCCGAAGTACGAGGCCGCAAATTCCGGGGTATCTGGAAGAACCAGCAACACTCGCTGTTCCTCTTCCAGTCCAAGCTTCCGTAGTCCATTGCCAACACGATTAACCTGCGCAGCAACGTCGGCGTACGTAAGCCGTCGATCAGCGCTGACGATCGCCGTCTTGTCGCCACGGCCCTCTCTGAGATGGCGGTCGACGAAATAGTCCACGAGATTGTAATGATCCGGAAGCTCGATCCTGGCCAAGCGCGGGTCAGATGCCACTCCTCCCCAAATCTGCATCTGGACATGCATTATATGGCTTATCGGGAAGAGCTGCTTTGAGTGCGACCAGGACGGCGGAATCTAGTATTGCTGCACTTCATTTGCCTACCAAGTGCGGAAAGTCCTTTTCGTTCTCTAGGCAGATCCAATCCATCAACTCCGTGTTTAACGCTATGGATTGGTTCAACCGAACGGTCCAGGGTTTGGTGTACGCCTTGGGATCGTCCACTGTGAACTCAATTTCGAGTGTGCCGTAGTTCACGCGCCGGAACCGCTCTGTCATTTTCGCCTTATCGGTTAGCGGGCTCCCAAAGCGGTCCAGCCATTGTCCATCCCGGAAACCGCTGGTCTCGACCACCAGCGTGTCTCCATCCCAATGTCCGGTAGAGTAGCCATTCCACGAGGGGTTCGGATCGTCTGGCTGCGGGCGGCCGTCTATGAAAATCTGCCGGTAGGATGCGTTGGCCTCAGACAAGAAAATGACGAGTCCTGGAGTCTGGACAATCTTCCGGAGGAACGGGACGGTGTGAATTCTAGCCACGGTTCCCGGCAGGCAATGCGTGAACGGATCGTCTTTTCCGTTCTCGGCTCTGCGAGCCGCCACGAGAGCAGCCGCCCAGGGCTGATAGGGCAGACCTCCGTCCAGACTCCGGCCAATATCCGCAAATTCTCGCGGTACGTAGGTTTCGGGAAGGCACAACACGAGCCCGTTGGCGGTCGGACACATCATTGTCCAAAGGCCGGAGAGATCTGGTTTTCCGTCAGAGCCCAGCGGCGCGGGTGCATTCAGATTTGGCGATCCGTCGGCCGTTTTAGGAACTTTGGCCGTCGGATAATGCAGCCATTGGGCGTGTGCCGCGATCACGGCCAGCAGCGCGGCGGGCA
Source organism: Bryobacteraceae bacterium (assembly GCA_035948775.1). Classification (GTDB taxonomy): domain Bacteria; phylum Acidobacteriota; class Terriglobia; order Bryobacterales; family Bryobacteraceae; genus PSRJ01. The sequence goes on along the minus strand of DASZIV010000186.1, from coordinate 57,649 downwards.
GAGCTTTACTGATCATCACTCCAAAGATTACGGAAGGCCGAATACGAACAACGATGTGCCCGCCGTAACCGCCACCCGTTGTTTGCCATCGATCATAAACGAAACCGGGGGCGAACGAACCGCGCCACCAAGTTGCAACTCCCAGAGCGGCTTGCCGGTGTCAGCCGCGAGGGCAAAGAAATTGCCTTCCTCGGCGCCGCCAAAAACCAGTCCGCCCGCAGTGGACAATAGGCCGGTTAAGGGCGGCGTGAGGAGCTTAAACTCCCATCTCAATTTTCCGGTCGTCGATTCCAGCGCGCGTATGGCTCCGTAAGCATCGTCGCCGTTCTTCGTCTCCCCACCGCCCCCGGCGTACGCGGTGCCATCCTTATATTCCGCGTCACCCTTGTAGTAAATGCCCGCCATTTCGCGAGTGGCCTGGTAGAACAGCCCGGTCTTCGGGCTGTAACTCGGGCTCCACCAGTTCGCTCCGCCGGCGATGGCGGGGTAGACCAGCGTGCCATCCACCTTCGGCTCCGCATCGTGTCGAGCGAACGGCCGCCCCTTCGCGTCGAGTCCATCGGTCCAGGTTTGTTTCACGTAAGGTGCCGCCGTGAGGAATTCCCCAGTCTGCCGATCCAATACATAGTAGAAACCGTTCCGGTTCGCCATCGACACCACTTTGCGCCGCCGGCCCTTCACGTCGGCATCGAACAGAATCGGAACTTCGGTGGAGTCCCAGTCATGCACATCGTGCGGAGTGAACTGGAAGTGCCACTTGATCTTTCCAGTCTCCGTATCCAGAGCAAGCAGAGAGCACGTGTAGAGATTGTCGCCCGACCGCGTGTCGTCGTTCCAATCCGGCGCCGGATTGCCCGTGCCCCAGTACACTAAGTGCAAGTCCGGATCGTACGACCCGGTGACCCATGTCGAGCCGCCGCCATGCTGCCAGCTTTGACCGCCCCACGATTCGGAGCCAGGTTCACCCGGCCCAGGAACGGTCCACGTCCGCCAGATCCGCTTCCCGGTTTTGGCATCGTACGCATCCACGAACCCTCGGATGCCGGTCTCGGCGCCCGAAACTCCAATGATGATCTTGCCGTCAATCGCGAGCGGGGCGGCGGTGATGTAATACCCCTTCTTGTTATCGTCGACGACAGTGTCCCAGCGAACGATTCCCGATTTTGCATCAAGAGCGATCAAATGACAATTCACGGTTCCATAGAATACCGTGTTGTCAAGGATGGCCACGCCGCGATTCACAGGAGGCGAGCCAATGATAATGACATCCGACGGGATGTTCGGCGTATAGGTCCACAGCGGGCGGCCGGTATGAAGGTCCAGGGCTGTCGCGGTGCTCGGCGGTTCGGTGATGTACATGATGCCATCGGCGACAATCGGCGAGGTCTCGACGATTCCAGTATTCCGCATCTGGTACACCCAGGATGGTTTGAGCTGCGCAACGTTCTGACGATTGATCTGATCCAATTGTGAGAAGCGCTGTGCCTGATAATTCCCCGAATAGGTCACCCAGGTGGATGGATTGCTGTCTGCTCCGACGATACGCCGATACGGTACTTGAGCATAAGCCCCGCTCGAGACGACAAAGACGGCCAAGGCCGGCAATCGCTGTATCCTCAATTCGCACCTCCCATGCTGTACAGATAGGCGACCAAATCATCGAGATCGGCTCCCGAGATTCTCGCCTTATAATCCGGCATCAGGCTTTTGCCCATCTCTTTGTCCAGAGTTTGTAGATCGGCCTTGCGGAAGGAATATGACTGGTTGCTTGAGTCCCTCACTTGAATCGTGAACGAGTCTTCGTTCACTCGGATGCCACGCACTTCGCCTCCGTCCCGCGTAACTATTCGAACCGGCAGAAACTCGTTAAAGCCACGACCGGGAATGGCCATCACTCCACGCGGCAAAGCCGCCGCCGGATCGACAATGGCTTGCCGAAGATAATCGGGAGCACGATGCGCGCCCACACTGCTGAGTTCGGGACCGAGGTTCCCGCCTTCGCCATCGATGATGTGACACGATGAACAACCCGATCTCTGGTAAACGGCTTTACCTTTCTCGGGACTGCCTGCAATGGGAACCGCCGCCGTCCGGCCCATCGAGCGAACGTAGAGGACCATCGCGTGCAGTTCGGCATCCGTAAATCGCCGGACACGCGGCATTCCCCGGTCTGGGATTCCGTCTCGAATGACGGCTGTCAGCGCCTGGTCGTCCGGCGCCCGGCTCAACACGGGCCGATTGAGATTCGGGCCTTCCCCTCCGCCTCCACCCGCCCCATGACATCGCGAGCACATGCCTAAGAAGAGCTGCCTGCCCTTCTCCAGTTCGGCGCTGTCTTGGGCGGCGAGCTGCAGCACTGCGGCCGACAGCACGATGAGAACACCCACGAATCGTTGCATTGCAGTGTTCCGTTCCTTCCTGAAGCCGGCAGGCTTCTTGCGGTGTCGATGTTTATATCACAGTTTGCGGGAGTCCGCTCCGCACGCCATGACGACCGTCAGTCACCCAGTTCTACACGAGTAAGCTGCGAATTCTCATGGCATGAACGAGGCCTTTCCCTGCTTTACTTTCCTTTGACCGGGTCGAGCGGGGGAATGTCCACCGGCGCCACGCGCCGCTGGAACTTCCAGTGGCCGTTCTCCCGCACCAACGTGTCGTCGTAGTGGCCTCCCTGCGCGATTGCCGGCTTCCCATCCGCCCCCGGTATCACATATGCCCACCGTGACCAGGCAGTGGCAGTGTCTCCGTGCACATCGATTACGAAATTGGAAAGCAGGTGGTACGTGTTGCCTTTGTTGGGACCAGGAATGTTTTTCTCCATGAAGGCCTGGATGGCCGCCGGGCCTTCCACGGTACCGAAACCACCCACCCATTTCCCATCTTTGGCGAAGAGACGCGAATATCCCCCGAAATCGCGCGCATCGAGATAGCGGCCATAATTCAGTAGGACAGTCTTAATTTCGTCGATGTCTTCGAGGCGCTGGATGCGGGCCGAAAGCGCTCGTTCCTGCGCCGATCCTTGCGCGCGCGCCTGCACCGGACCCAGCCAGCTTGCGGCTCCCAGCAAACCGGCTACGCCCGTCGCACCGAGACACTGGACGAATCGCGAAGTGGTCATCTCTTGCCTACCTCGACGCGAGTGTACCATTCGGGTTCGCCGCGCGACGGGCGCCGCTCATCGCACCGCGAGGTCTTCCAGAAAGATCCGCCGGGCTTCCGTGTATTCCTGAGGCAGCATGGGTCCCAGGCGACCGGACCGTTCCGCGACGGCGCGTTCTTCGGCAAAAGTGGTCTCTAGCGATCGAAACGCAAGAACACACGCCTCCACCAGTTCGCTGCCGTAATTCGGCGAGGAATCGAGCAAGTCGTTCACACGGCCCAGAATGTTCTCCGCGGTCTGCACCCGGCCAGCCGCGTTATCGGCAATACCGCGCGGTACCGGGGCGCTGAGGTGTGGGCCGAAGGCGTGCGCCAGGGTGGCCCACCGGTCGACTACGATCAGGGCTCCATAGCGGTGCGTATCGAGCGTCATTTCGTGCGCGAACGCCGACCCCTTGCTGCTGTTTTCCAGGCGCCGCAACGCCAGAGCCGCGGCGTTCAACTCACCCAAAAGCGAATCGACGAAAGCCGCGGTGCAGCCCAAGAACTGTTGCTCGGTGAGGCTGGGAAAGCGAGTGATGCGCACGCGCCCCCTCAGGCCATGTGCTCGCCCAGCTGGCGCTCGATCTCTTCGGGAGGCACTGGCTCGCCTTCGTTTAACCGGGTCAGAATTGAGGAGATGATCTCCTTAGCCTCGTCTTTGCCGAAATTCTTGATGAAGCCGTCGAAGATATGTTCCCCTGCAAGCGCGTGATTGATCTCGGTCTCCTTGTTGTGGTCCTGCAGTTCGGTAAAGTAGACGACCCGGTATTTGCCCGTATACTCCGTCTCGCGATAGATTTCGAACATCACTTTATCGGACTCAAACAGCATAGTATTCGAGGGTAACATAGGCCTCCGCGTCCTGATACCGAACCCCGTGGGGCGCACCCTACCCTGCCCCAACGCTGACCAGTCGCGGACGCTACAATGACGAAGATGAGCGACAAATACTATCGAGAGAATCAATGGTGGGTGAGCCCTTACAATTACTCGCCGGAAGTTCGCGCGCAATTCGATCTTCCGGAACGGGTCAGCATCCACGATGCCACGCTGCGCGATGGCGAGCAGACTCCCGGCGTAGTGATGACCGTCGCCGACAAGATCGCCATCGCTCAGAAACTCGACGAAATCGGCGTGGACCGCATCGAAGCCGGCATGCCCGCCGTTTCCGATCAGGATTTCGAAGCCATCAAACAGATCTCTCGTCTGGGATTGAAAGCGCGGATCTACACCTTTGCGCGCGCCATGATCGCCGACATCGACAAGGCCATCGAGTGCGGCTGCCACGGTGTAATCATCGAGGTGCCGATCGGATACCCAAAGCTCAAGTACCAGTTCAAATGGACCTGGGAAGATGTACTGCGCAAAAGTGTTCCGGTCATCAACCACGCCAAATCCCGCGGCCTGCATGTGGTCTTTTTCCCGTATGACACCACGCGGGCTCGCCAGGACGATCTGTACAATCTCCTGACGCGAATTATGCAGGACGCGCCGCCGGATTCGGTGGGCGTGGTCGATACCATGGGCTGCATCCTGCCCGAAGCGATCAAGCACCTGGTCCGATTGGTAAAGTCTTGGACGAAATTACCGGTGGAAGTTCATACTCACAATGACTTTGGCTTGGGTGTCGCGACCGAATTGGCGGGCGTAGAGGCGGGCGCGGAGGTGGTGCATAGTTGCGCCAATGGTTTAGGCGAGCGCACCGGCAATGCGGCATTGGAAGAGTTGATCGTCGCGCTGCACGTGCTCTACGGCTACGATACACATTACAACCTGGGCAAGCTGCCGGAGCTGGGCGAGCTGGTCAGCCGCGTCAGCAAGTTCAATATTGCGGTCAACAAACCGATCCTGGGTGCAAGAAACTTCACCCGTGAGTCCGGAATAGGCGTCGACCTGGTGGTCAAGGAACCGCTCGCCATGTTCGGTACGCATCCCGCGCTCACCGGACGGGTGGGTGACGTGGTGCTGGGAAAGAAGAGTGGCAAGGCTTCCATCACTTATCATCTGGAGCTATTGGGAATCACCGTCGACGACGAATCGGTTTCCGAAATGCTGAAGAGAGTGAAGGACAAGGGCATCGAAAAGGGCGGTCTGCTCACACCGGCGGAATTTCAGGAGATCGCCCACGCCGTGATGGGCGGCGCACCCGCGTCAGTATAGGCGGTTCGATGCTTCGGCGCCTGCTGCTCGTCCTCGCCATGGCTGCCGCGGCGGCGGTCGCGCAGTCCCCCGCCCCGCCCGAGCCGCCGAAACAGGTAAAGACCTACACCCTCCCGCCCGAGAAACTGGCTAAGGCGATCGCCTATTCCCGCGCCAAAAACGGGCTGCACTTCATCGCGTTCGCCTACAGCGCCGTCGTCCTCGTGGGCGTCCTGGTGTGGAAAGTGGCGCCTCGCTTTCGCAACTGGGCCCAGAGCGTCTCGCGACGACGCATCGTTCAGGCATACCTCTTCGTGCCGCTGCTGTTCCTGACCCTCGACGTCTTAGACTTGCCCGTATCGCTCTACGACCAGCATCTGTCGCTCCAATACGGTCAATCCATTCAAGAGTGGGGCTCATGGTTCTGGGACTGGACTAAAGGCGAGCTCATCGAGTTCCTGATCGCCGGCGTCGTGGCCTGGATATTCTACGGTGTGATCCGCCGCAGCGCGCGCCGCTGGTGGTTTTACTTCTGGCTGGCTGCCATCCCCATCGTGGTGTTTCTCCAGTTCCTCGCACCGGCGGTGATTACGCCCCTGTTCTACAAATTCGAGCCACTCGCGGCGAAGCAACCCGCGCTGGTATCGGAAATCGAAAAGGTGACTCCCCGAGGCGGACTTGCTATTCCGCGCGACCGCATGTTCGAGATGAAGGCCAGCGAAAAGCTGAACTCGGTGAACGCTTACGTGGCGGGTATCGGCGCTTTTAAACGCGTGGTGGTGTGGGATACGACTCTGCAGAAGATGACGATCGGCCAGACGCTCTTCGTCTTCAGCCACGAAATGGGGCACTACGTGCTTGGACACGTTCCCCTGCTCATCGTGGTTCAGTGTCTGTTACTGTTGATCGTCCTGTACGCCGGATATCTGGCGATGCAAAGGACCGTCCAGCGGGTAGGCAAACGCTGGGACATTCCGGGCGTGGACGACTGGGCATCTTTGCCATTGCTTCTGTTGGTGGTTACGGTGGTGTCGTTCGTGATGGAGCCGGCGCTGAACTCGTTCTCCCGCGTGTTGGAACACAATGCCGACGTTTACGGCTTGGAAGTGATCCACGGAATCGTGCCGGATGCGCCGCAGGCTGCCGCGCAGGCTTTTCAGATTCTCGGCGAAGTTTCTTTGTCGGACCCGAATCCGAGCCCGTTCATCAAATTCTGGCTGTATGATCACCCCGGCGTCTCCGAGCGCGTCCGCTTTGCCGCGGAGTACGACCCTTGGGCAAACGGAACACCCAGGTATGTGAAGTAGCCGTTAGACCGCCCAGGAGAAATCCCCGCCAACCGGCAGCGTGTGGCTGCTCTCTATTCGGCGCATCAACGACAACCGGAAACCGTCCACCAGCGCGAGCCAGGTCGCTTCGATTAAATCACTCGAGACTCCCTGGGTCACCCAGTGATGACCGGATTCGGCCCATTCTACGGATACTCGTACGCGAACCGTAGTGCCCTGGGAATAGTCGAGGATCTGTACGCGGTAGTCGCTCACCTTCAGGTTGACGATTTCGGGATAGAGGGCGAATAGGCACTGCCGCAGCGACCGCTCGAGTGCGTTCACAGCGCCATCGCCGTCTTCGGTCTCGGAGCGGAGCACGTCACCCACGCGCATGGTTGCGGTCGCAGTGCTCACCGGCGCGGCATAGAGTGCAGCATGGCTGGTCAACTCGTACCGCTCGGCGACGAACGGCCGCAACTCGGGCCGGACCGCCTCACGCACCAATAGCTCCAGGGTGCCGTCCGCCGCTCGCATCTCGTACCCGTCAGCTTGCAGAAACTCGATACGGCCTAGGATGTCGCGCCGTGCGGCATCGGTTAACTCTGTGACCAGGTGCGGATCCACGCCGTCCAGTGGTGACCCTTCGGCCACGGGAGCCTGCGCAAGGCCCGCAGGGCCGCGGCGTCCCAACGCTTCCCTGCCTGCGTCGGCCACCAGCCGAGCGACTCGCGTCATCTCTCCCAGGCGCTCAGCGCCAATGACGCTATGCCCCAGTTTCCGTTCGAGATTGGAAATGGTGGAGCATAGGTTCGCCAGCCCGCGCCGCTCCCCGTACGCATTGATTGACCCTTCCACGTGGGTGAAGCCTTCCCCCACCGCCCCCAGGGTGTTGGCCAGTGCCAAATCGCAGTCGTCGTGTGCGCAGATCCCCAGGATCCCCACAAATCGTTTCCGCACCTCGGCGCAAGTCTCGCGCACCAGTTCGGGCAGCCCGCTTCCGGTGGAATCGCGAAGACAGAGCGCGTCAGCCCCCGCGGTCTTAGCGGCCTCGAGCGTGTGCCACGCGAACAGGGGTTCGCGGCAATGGCACTGGAAGAAGTCCTCATCGCGGAAGATGACCTCCAGCCCGTGGGCCTTCAGGAAGCGAACCACGTCGCCGATCCGCCGGCAATACTCCTCGTAGCAACCCTCGCCAACTTGCCAGCAGGATGCTTCGACAATTGCGGCCGGAGCGCCGGATTCGAGCGCCGCCTGGATCTCCTCGTCGCGTGCGACGCCGTCCCGAACGGCAGCCAACCTCACCGACGCCGCCAGGCGAATGTGAGCCGGACGGAGGAACTCGGTCCGCACATAGCCGAAGAACTTCCGTACGCTCGCGCTGGCGCCCGGACAGCCCATTTCGGCGTAATCGATTCCTAAATGGTCGAGTTCCTGCACAATGGCCAGCCGGTCGGCCAGGCTGAAAGAAAGTCCGGCCCGCCCGGGGTTGTGCCCGAACGTGTTATCGAGTGCAAATACTCGCATTGCCTACCTCCGCGTTTTCCCGAATCGCTCGGCGACCCCGCGCCAGCGCGGCCAAATCGATTTCCAACCATCGCTGGCTATGCACCAGCCGCCGCAGCACTTCGATTACTTCCTGCTCAAAAGGCACATGCGCGCGTTCCAGCAGCGCGCCTAACATCACCATGTTGGTGGCCTTCGCGCCGCCCAGTTCGTCGGCCAGGTGCGTGAATGGCGCTGCCACCAGGTCCACATCCGCGCGCCGGCAATCTTCCGGACAGGCCTCGCCGTTGTACAGCACCAGCCCGTGCGGTTCCACCGTGTGCAGGAATTTTCGAAGCGATGGCTCGTTCAAAGCCAGCAGCACATTCGGCCGCGACACCAGCGGCGAGGCAATGGGACGGCTGGCGACCCGCACGTGGCAATTAGAGGTTCCGGAACGCATCTCCGGGCCGTAGGACGGCAGCCAGGAGACCTCCCACCCGCCGGCCAGGCCCGCTTCCGCCAGCACATCTCCCAGCAGCAATACGCCCTGTCCGCCGAAGCCGGCGATCTTGATGGCTAGGTCGAGAGGCGGGCGATCTGTTGTGGCAACCGGCTCCCCAACCCTGTCGCGCGCAATGCCAAGGATCTCGTGGAGCTGGTCCAGGTCGGGAACCGCTGCGGGGGCGGGGCGAGACCCCGCCTCCTTGGTGCGGTCGCGGTATACCCCAAGGGGGAAATGCTTGATGAGTTCCTCATCCACGAAACGCTGCGCCACCACCGGATCCATTTTCCAAATGGTGGGACAGGGTGAGAGAACCTCGATCATGGAAAAGCCCAGACCGCGCTTCTGCGTCTCCAGAGCCTTGCGCACGGCCCGAGCGGCGCTCATGATCTGTTTGTTGTTCCCGAGCGCAACCCGCTCCAGATAAACCGGCGCTTCGAGAGTCGCCAGCAACTCGCATACCTTGATGGGATAGCCTTCGTTCCAGGGATTGCGGCCGAAAGGCGTGGTGGTGGTCTTCTGGTCAATCAGCGTGGTCGGCGCCAACTGCCCGCCAGTCATTCCATAGATCGTATTGTTGACGAAGATGAAGGTGACGTTTTCGCCGCGATTGGCGGCATGCACGATTTCGGCATTGCCAATGGCGGCCAAATCGCCGTCGCCCTGGTAGCTCACCACTATGCTGTCGGGATGCGCGCGCCGGGCGCCCGTGGCTACCGCCGGCGCGCGGCCGTGGGCCGCCTGGATGTTGCCCACATCGAAGTAGTAATAGGCGAAAACTGAACAGCCCACGGGGCTGATCAAAATCGTCCGGTCTTGGATGCCCAGCTCATCGATAGCGTGGGCCAGCAGCTTGTGCACGATTCCGTGGCCGCAGCCGGGGCAGTAATGAGTCTGGTGCTGCAGCTCCGACTTGCGTTCATACCGGCCGTAAAAACTGCGCGCCTTCTCATGCAAAACCGCAAATTCAGGCATGGACCACCTCCTGGCGCAGAACCAGCTCACGCGCAAATCGCAAAACTTCTTCGGTCGAGGGCACGTTGCCGCCCACACGGCTGTAGAATTCCACCGGCCTTCGGCCTTCGAGCGCCAGCCGCACATCGTCCACCAGTTGGCCCGTGCTCATCTCAACTACCGCGAAGGACGACGCGTGCTTGGCCAGCCGCCGGACCTCCGCCGAAGGGAATGGGTACAGCGTAATCGGCCGCAACAGACCCAGCCGCATGCCCTCAGCCCGCCCCGCTTCCACCGCCTCTTTCAGAACCCGCGCCACGATCCCGTAGCCCACCAGAACAATGTCGGCATCTTCAGTCTCGCGGCATTCGAAGCGGACCGCCTCCTGCTCAGCGCGCTTGTACTTGGCTTCCAGCTTCATCACGTGCTGCTCGAGCAGGTCAGGTTCAAGGTAAATCGAGGTCACTAGATTCGGGCGGGTGGCGGCCGTCCCCGCAACCGCCCAATCGGGCAAGGCGGGCGCCACAGCACTGTCCGGGAACGCCACCGGCTCCATCATTTGTCCGATGTATCCGTCGGCCAACACCACCGCCGGATTGCGATACCGGTCCGCCAGTTTAAAAGCGAGCAGCGTGAGATCGCACATCTCCTGCACGGAATCGGGAGCCAGCACGAGTGTGCGGTTGTTGCCGTGACCGCCGCCCTTCACTACCTGGTGGTAATCGCCCTGCTCGGGAGCGATATTGCCCAGCCCCGGACCGCCGCGCATGATGTCGGCCACCACGCAGGGCAACTCCGCGCCCGCCAGGTAACTGAAACCTTCCTGCATCAGGCTCATGCCCGGGCCGCTCGAACCAGTCATAGCCCGTACGCCCGCCGCCGCCGCTCCATAAATCATGTTGATGGCGGCGACTTCGCTCTCGGCCTGCACGAACACGCCCCCCGCCTGCGGCATGTACAGCGCCGCTGCTTCGGCCACCTCGCTTGCGGGCGTGATGGGGTAGCCGTAAAACGCGCGGCAGCCGCCCAGAATGGCGGCCTTCACCACCGCTTCGTTGCCTTTTATCAGTTGTTTGCGCATGACGGCTTTCCCTCAGGCGGCCTTTGCCCCGCGCCACACGACGATGGCGCCTGGCTCCGGACAGGCGAAGAAACAGATTCCGCATCCGGTACATCCCTCACCCAAATATGTGGCGGCACGATATCCGTAATGGTTCAAAAACGAAGCCAATTTCAGGACTTTCGGCGGGCAGGCTTCCACGCACAGCCCGCAGCCCTTGCACTCTTCCGTATTCAGATCTAAGCGTCCACGATCAGTGGCTTTCATCGCGCCTCCTAGGCCACTAACAAACCGGGCTTGCGGTCGAGGTACTGAACCTTAGCCGCGAAATCGTACAACTCGTCGCGGAATTTGGGATGCGCAATGGCGATTAGCGCTTCGGCGCGCTGCCGCAGCGTCTTGCCATGCAGATAGGCGACTCCAAATTCCGTCACCACGTAATGCACGTCGGCGCGCGTCGTCACTACACCGGCGCCGGCGTCCAGCATCGGCACAATGCGCGAAACCGTATTGCCTTTACAAGTCGACGGCAGCGCAATGATTGGCTTGCCACCCTTACTACGCGCCGCGCCGCGCATGAAATCCAGTTGCCCGCCAAATCCGCTGTAGGGCCGGGTGCCGATCGAGTCCGAGCAGACCTGTCCCGTCAAGTCAACCTGAATAGCCGAGTTCACCGCCACCATGTCGTCGTTCTGCGCGATGATGAACGGGTCGTTGACGTATTGGATGGGATGGAAATCGAACATCGGGTTTCCATCCACGAACCGGAACAGGTTTTGCGTTCCGAGCACGAAGCCGGCCACGATCTTGCCGCGGTGCAGAGACTTGCGCTCGCCGTTAAGAACGCCCGATTCGATCAGCGGGATCACGCCGTCCGAGCACATCTCGGTGTGAATGCCCAAATCCTTCTTGTCGCCGAGGCACGCCAGGACGGCATCGGGAATGCCGCCGATCCCCAATTGCAGCGTCGCGCCATCAGGAATCAAGCCCTCGATATTCTCGCAGATCCGCCGTTGCAACTCGGTGAACGGCTCGGGTTTCAACTCCAAAAGAGGGCGGTCTGTCTCAACGATGGCGGTCACCCGGTTCACGTGCATGAAACAGTCGCCCATGGTGCGCGGCATCTGGCGGTTCACTTCGGCAATCACGTGCGTTGCCGAACGCGCGGCATTGAGCGTGCAATCCACGCCCACACCCAGGCTCATGAAACCGTACTCATCGGGCGGCGATAGTTGCAGCAAAACCACGTCGAGCGGCAGTTCGCCCGTCAGGAACAGCGCTTCGATTTCCCCCAACATGATGGGCGTGTAATCCGCGCGCCCGGCCGCCACGGCGTCGCGCACGTTCGCCCCCAGGAAAAGCCCGTTGTGGCGGACGTGTCCATCGTACTGCGGCAGGGTGTAGTCCGCCTTGCCGAACGTGAGCAGGTGAATGATTTCTACGTCGGATAAAGACGGCGCCCGCGCAAGCAGCGCTTCCGTAAGTACCGCCGGCGTCGCGCAGCCGGGATGCACATAAACGCGATCCCCGGAACGGATCACCTCGACAGCCCGCTCCGCGCTCGTCAGCTTCTGGCGGTACAATTCAGACCAACTCATGGAACTCAACACCTCCCAGTGGTGGGTCGCACTGACCCCCGTCACTCCGATTATAAGCCCACAACAGGATAATCATCTCTTTATATCTAACATCTTGCGTTGCCCCATAATCCAAAACCGGTGGGACAATCGTAATTCAGTACTATGCGGACACCGATTCTCTTCCTGATCCCTCTCGGCTTGGCCATGGCCCAGCATCCTGCCGCGCCGGCGCCCGAAAAGCCAGTGGTGCTCTACAAAGGGTTAGGGGCGTGGCATCACCCGATCGCCACACGCAGTCCCGACGCCCAGAAGTTCTTCGACCAGGGGCTGGCGCTGCTCTACGGATTCAACCGGTATGAGTCGCTACGGTCGTTTCGCAAGGCTTCGGAATTGGACCCGCAAGCGGCCATGACCTTCTGGGGGATGGCCATGGCGCAAGGGCCGTACATCAACATGGATGGCGACCCCAGCTACGATTTGAAGAGCGCTTGCATGGCCATCGATTCCGGGCGAAAGCTGAGCGGCGCGCCGGAGCGCGAGAAGGCCTACCTCGAAGCGGCGGCGACCTGGTGCGGCGACTCGAAGCCTGACGCGTATCCCACGGCGATGCGTGCGCTGACGGCGCGCTACCCGGACGACCTGGACGCCCTCACCATCTTCGCCGAAAGCCTCATGATTCCCACGCGCTGGCACTGGTATCGCGCCGATGGAACACCGGCCGAAGGCGTGGCGGAGGCCGAGCGAGCCCTCGAAACGGTGCTGCGGCGCTGGCCCGACCATGTCGGCGCGAACCACTATTACATACATGCAGTGGAGTCTTCACCGAATCCCGAGCGCGCTATCCAAGCTTCCCTGAAGCTGATGGGCCAGGTGTCCGGGATGGGCCACCTGGTGCATATGCCGGGACATATCTGGTTGGTATTGGGCGATTGGGAAACCGCCGTGGATGTAAATACCCGGGCAGTTGCGGCCGATAGCGAGTATTTCGCGGCAACTAACGTCACGGGGACCTACTTCCCCTACTACCTGCACAACCTGGACTTCATCCGCTACGCGCGCTCCATGCAAGGCCGCAAGGCGGATGCGTTTCGCGCCGCGGAAACGATCTCGGCCGGCGCCGCTCCTATGGTGCAAGTAATGCCGGAAATGTCGGAACAGATCTTTCCGGCGGTGCTGTTCACGCACCTGCGCTTTGCCGATTGGGATTATGTATTGAAAGCGGCGCAACCCGAAGAAAAGCTCAAGGTGAGCACGGCGGTATGGCGCTTGGCGCGCACGCTGGCGTTGGCGGGCCGCGGAGACAAGGCCGGTGCGGGGCGGGAACGCGATGCTTTCGAATCGCTACGCAGCACGCTGCCGGCCGATTCTTCCTGGGGCCAGAACAAGACTGCCGATGTTCTCGCGATGGCCTCCGAGATTCTGGCTGCGCGGGTGGCAAGCGCCCCTGCTGAAGCCGTCGAGCACTGGCAGCGCGCCGTGTCGCTGCAGGATGGCCTGACTTATGATGAGCCACCGGCCTGGTATTACCCCTTGCGAGAATCGCTGGGCGCCGCATTGCTGCGGGCCGGGCAGCCCGGCCAGGCCCAAGCGGTTTTCCGGGACGGCGTGAAGCGGTCGCCCCGCAACGGCCGGATGTTATTCGGCCTGATGGAGAGCCTCAAAGCGGATGGCAAGATGGAAGCCGCCGACGAGGTGAAGCGGGAGTTTGACGCCTGCTGGGCCAAGGCCGATGTGAAGCTGCGGCTGGAAGATTTGTAGCGCTGCAGGATATAGCGATGCGCATCTGGCTATTGACGGCGGTTGCGCTGGCGGCCCAGGAGCATCCAGCGGAGCCACCCAAGACTGGCACCGTCACGGGAATCGTCATCGATGACAAATCGGGCGACGGCGTCCCGAAGGCCGTCATAATCCTGCGCCAAGGTCAGCAGGGCGACGGCGGTATCGGTACGACCACCGGTTTGGACGGCAAGTTCGCGCTGCGCGAGGTAAATCCAGGAACCTACGCCCTGGCGATCGATCGGGACGGATATGTCGCCGCGCGCGGAAATTCTCAGACCGTTACCGTGCAGGCTGGCCAAACCAGTTCCGACGTAAAGCTGAAACTGCTGCGCACCGCCGCGATCTCGGGGCGGATCCTGGATCCCGATGGCGATCCCGTTTCCGGCGTGAGCGTGAATGTGTCGGCAGCACGCGCGAGAAAAGACGCTCGGCCAACTGGTTACGCAACGACGAACGACCGCGGCGAGTATCGAGCCTTTCAGATCGCACCCGGCGAGTACCGGCTGTCGGTCACATACAATCCAAGAGGCCGTCTGGAAGGCGTCCATATGCAGCCCACTGGAAAGGCCGATTCCACCGCAGGCGAGGCTTATCCGACTCTGTATTATCCCGGCACCATGGATGCCCGTCAGGCGGCCGTCGTAAAGGTCGAACCGGGAGCGGATTTACAAGGCTTCGACCTACAGTTGGTCCGGATGCATGGAGTACGAGTACGCGGCCGTGTCATAACTGGTGCCGCCACCACTCCGGCTCCGCTTTTCCAGATGGTCACATTGACTCCAGTTGGCCAGCGCGATCCCCCAGCGCAATCGCATGATTTTCTCATTCGGGATCGCAAAGGAGAGTTCGAATTTCAAGACGTATTGCCAGGCACGTATCGTGTCCAGGTTCAGGTGGGAGGCTTCAACGAACCGAACCGGACGTCGGCGCGGCAGACGCTGGAGATAGGCGTTTCGGACGTCGAGGGCATTGTATTAACGCCCGGCCAGCCGCGAAACCTGAGCGGGCGAGTAATTCCACCTGAAGGCCGTAAAGTACCGCCAGGCTTGATGGTGGTATTGGGCTCGCGCGAAGCGGGAGACACGCAAGGCGGCGGGTTTGCTCAGGTGGGAGCCGATGGTGCCTTCACGATGCCTCAGGTCGCACCCAATGATTACGATCTGCTTCTCGGTTCGACAACCGGCGGGGAGGATGACGCCTACATCCAGGCGATTCGCATGGGCGACACGGACGCTTTAGCGGAAGGGGTGCATGTCGGCGAAGGACCGGTAGCACCTATCGAAATCATTCTGAAAGGGAACGGCGGCACGGCTGAATGCGTGGTGACCGACGACAGTAGCGATCCCGTTCCCGGTGCGACTGTCCTGCTCGTGCCGGACCAACCAAGACAACGGCAGGCCGCGCTATTCGGCGAATGCCGCACTCGGCCCGACGGAACGTGCAAGGTCACAGGAATCACGCCCGGCGAGTATCACGTTTACGCATTTCCGGACGGCATGCAGATTGAGCGCCGCGACCCGGATGCTTTCAAGCCGTTTGAAAAGTACAGCGAGGGTCTCAAGTTCGCTGAGGGTGAGCGAAAGGAAGTGAGTCTGAAAGCTGCGCCGGCCGAGTGATTAGCCGGCAATCCGCAGATTGTGGCGTTTCGCATCGGTGACACCTCTCCGGTAATCTCCTGGTCCCGGCGGGCTAGATTCCATCTACGACAGTACTAAGCGGTCTTGCCGCCGATTGTTATCCCAGATAAGCTAACTTTGGTATGTCAACCAGATACTGCCTAATTGGCGTAACAGCTCTAGGTCTCATGGGTTCCCTGCTATGCCGGGCGGATATCGTGGTGAATTATGGGCTACCGGCTAGCTGCCCATCGACGTGCACCATCGGCAGCTCTGGTCAACCGGACTTAGTCAATCCTGGCTTGCCCGGAGCAGAAGAGCAATTCACTCTTACCTCTCAGGCCGTTATAACGTCTATTACGTTTTGGACTTACGAAGCGCCCGGTACGTATGCTATCCCCGTGGAATGGTCCATTACCGATCCCTTAAGCCAAACCATCGGCTCGGGAATCGCGACGAACCCTCAACGGAACACCCCGGTGCTGGTAGACAATTTGGCGGGGACTGGATTCGACCTACAAGTAAGTATGATCAGCTTCAACTTGCCCAGCCCACTTACCATCACTCCGAGCCCGGCGCCCGAAAATTACGAGCTGAGTTTGACGTTTCTGCTTCCCCGTAACCAGCCTGACGCTGGTTTCTACTGGGCGCAGGGACCGGGCAACCACGTCGCGTTTGAACTTCTGGGCACGGACACTCCGACCGATCCGGTGGTTCCCGAACCTTCATTCTTCGGGCTCGTAGCTGGGGGGCTGGGACTTCTCACGGCGCTGCAAATCAGAAGGAAACGTTAGCCGCCTGGCTGGTTCCCTGGTTGTTCGTGATCGTAATCGTCACGCCGCTAAGCTGATTGACATCTCCGTTGACGTTAAAAGCCTGCGTGTATCCGAAAAGACTGCCAAATTGAAGCGAATCGGGCGTCGCGTACCACGGTGATACCAATTCGCCGAGACCGACGTTTACATCAATCGGCGCCTGCTGTGACGCGGCCGTGAATACGAAGTGGTAAGTCGCCGACGTAACCTGGCGCGAGGTGGCTAGAGCCGTCAACGAAATCTGGACGGAGTTCGGCGCCCGTGTAGCCGTGGGAGTTCCCACAATTAGGGGCGGCAACGGCGGCGTCGTACTCGAAGCGTCGGCGGGCGATGCGGGGGAAGCCGGCGCGCCGGCTGTCTGGAACACCGCGTCGAGCGAAATCGTGCCGGCCAGGCTGCCGGTTTGTAGTGTGGACAATTGATCGAAGATCGCCTGCGTCGTGTTCACCGGAATCCGAAAAGTAATCGAGGCGCCGCCGCCGCCGAACAGGATGGTGGGATCGACCACACCGACGCTGGGGTTGGGGGTGAACGTAAGGGTCAGTTGTCCGGTAATGTCCAGCGGAAACGCGGTGCTGAGATTCAATGCGATTGGCACCTGCTGGGCCGGCTGGAGCGTGGCTCCGAGGCCGGTGATGTTCACGGCCGGCAGGGATGCCGGATCAATCACGATGGTAACCACTTGTGAGGCGGCCACGCCGGTGGCGTCTTGCGCGCGCACGCGAGCGTTAAAAGTTCCGACCAGACTAGGGATTCCCGATATCGTTCCGCTGCCTGCGTTGAGCGCTAGTCCATTCGGCAGCGCACCCTGCGTGGTCGACCAGGAAACACCTCCGGCTGCTCCCGTGGTCTGGAGCCCGAGGGAATAAGCGGCTCCGGCCGAGCCGTGCATGAGTTGCGGCGGGCTGCTGATCTTGAGATTGGAATTGATCAACAGGGTGAAACCCTTGCTCGCTTGATTTCCCTGCTTGTCACTTACAGAGGCGGCCAACACAAAGGATCCGCCTTCAGTCGGAGTGCCGGAGAGCACGCCGGTGGTTGAGTTCAACTGCAGTCCCGTGGGTAATACGGCACTTCCGAATGTCCAGGTGTACGGTGGGACGCCGCCCGCGGCTGCCAGCGACATGTTGTAGGGAACGCCCGCAGTGCCGGAAGTGAGCGTGGTTGTACTGATCGTAAACGGCTGCGGGATGACGGTCAGGACGAATTGTTTGGAATCGGATGAATTCCACTTGTCGGTGACGATTACCTGGAACTGGAAATTCGTGGGCTGACTCACGAAAGGCGCCATGCCCGAGAGTAGCCCGTCCGCGCCCAGCAGAATACCCGAGGGGAGCCCGCTGCCCACGATCGAAAACATCACCGGGGCGGTGCCGCCCGTGGCCATCAATGCCGCCGAGTAATTGTTCCCTGAAGTCGCTTGGGGCAATAAGGAGGGAACCAGGGAAACCGGTGGATTGATGTTGCCCTGGACGGTGGCGCGCGCCGTGGCGCCGGCAAGATCTGTGACGGTCGCATCGAAACCGAACGCCGTGACTGTGGTGACCGCGGGGGCTGTGCCCGCCAGACTCGCGCCGGAAACGGTCAGCCACTGCGGCGCTCCCGATGCGGACCAAGTGAACGGAGCGGTTCCGCCGACAGCGGTCAATGAGGCATTGTAGGACACCCCCGAAGTAGTGTCGGGCAGCGTAGTGGGGCTAACCGCGGGAGGCTTGTTGATCAGCACCGTGAAGGCCTTGGTAGTGTTCGCACCTAATTCATCGGTGGCCTGTAAGTTGAAGGAGTAAGTGGTCCCGCCCGGAGAAGGAGGCGTCCCACTCAGTGTCGATCCGTTCAGAATCAGCCAGGCTGGCAAACTGGCGGATGGATCGGAGAACGTGATTGGACTAGTGCCGCCGGTCGCCGCGAGTTGGACGCTGTAGGGCCGGCCCTCGGTCCAAGGCTGCAGGGCGGAGGGAGTGGTGATGGTGACCGCTGGATCCACCACGAAGCCGGAGGGCGTTGCGGCTACCTCCAGACCGGTGGTCAACGTGACGGCGCGGCCGCCGGGCGTCGCCTTTGCTGCGATCGTAACGCTCACCGTGGCATGAGTTGCATCCGCCACGATAATCGAGTTCACCGCAATGCCAGGTCCGAAATCGGCTGTAGTTGTCCCGTCGACGAAGTTTGTAAACTGTCCCAGCACCTGAACATTCGTGATGGTCTCTTCCTGCAGACCGAAGCTGGGCGTAACCGTCAGAATCGTTGGAGCGCCCGTGTTCACAATGATCGAGAAGCCATTCGCAAGGGCGGCTACCTCGCTGCCGGTGGTCATAGTCACAGTGCGCGGGCCCTGCACCGCGTTGGCCGCGATCGTAAGGCTGACCGCGGCGTGCGTGGCATCGATCACCGTGGTCGCGTTCACGGTGATGCCCGCGCCGAAGTCGGCCGCCGTCGTTCCCGCGACGAAGTTGGTTCCCTGCCCCACCACCGCGACACTCGCCAAGGTCTGACCCGGCTGCCCCGTGTTGGGACTGACGGTCTGAATCACCGGGGTTACGCCAATTACCGTAACCGCGAACCCGGAACCCAGGGAGGCCGCTTCACTGCCGGTAGCGAGGGTTACGGTGCGGGGCCCGGCCGAGGCGTTGGCCGCGATGGTAAGGCTCACGGTGGCGTGCGTCGCATCGGTCACGGTCGTCGAGTTCACGGTGATTCCCGCGCCGAAGCTGGCTGTGGTTGTACCGTTGATGAAATTCGTGAACTGTCCCGCCACTGCCACGTTCGCCAGCGTCTGTCCGGGCTGGCCGGTGTTGGGCGTTATTGACAGAAGCACGGGAGTGTTGGGACCGGCCGTCGCGGTGACTGTAAACCCAGCGACCATTCCGGCTACCTCGGCGCCTGTGGTCATCGTCACCGTGCGCGGGCCGGGTGTGGCGTTGGCCGCGATGGTGATATTCACGGTGGCGTGGGTCGCGTCAGTCACGGTGGTGGCATTCACGGTGATGCCGGAGCCAAAGCTGGCCGTAGTTGTGCCGTTCACGAAGTTGGTGCTCTGGCCCACTATAGCCACGCTCGCCAGACTTTGACCCTGTTGGCCGATGTTCGGAGTCACGGACTGAATGACAGGCGTGGCCGACGCCACCGTGAAACCGTTGGCCAGGGTGGCGATCTCGGAGCCCGTGATCATGGTCACCGTGCGTGCGCCGGGTGCGGTGTTGGCCGCGATAGTGATACTTACCGTCGCGTGGCTTGCGTCGCTCACGGTGGTGGCGTTCACGACGATGCCGGCTCCAAAGTTGGCGACAGTTGAGCCGTTGACGAAGTTAGTGCTCTGGCCCACTACGGCCACGTTCGCGAGAGTCTGACCCTGCTGGCCGCTGTTCGGCGTCACCGACTGAAGGAGCGGCGTGCCCGCTGTCACCACCGTGAAGCCGTTGGCCAGCGTCGCGACTTCATTGACCGTAGTCAACGTCACCGCGCGCGCGCCGGTAGCGGCGCCCGCTGCAATCGTAATACTCACCGTGGCGTGGGTCGCATCTGTCACCGTGGTCGAGTTCACCGCGATGCCCGTGCCGAAGTTGGCCACGGTGGTCCCGTTGAGGAAGTTCGTCGACAGCCCCACTACTGACACACTTGCGATGCTCTGACTCGGTTGTCCCGCGCCCGGCGTGACCGTCAGAATCAGTGGCGTCCCTGCCGCCACCACCGTAAACCCGCCGGCTAGCGACGCGACTTCGCTGCTTGTAGTAATGCTCACCGTGCGGAGACCCGCTCCGGCGCCCGCCGCAATCGTAATGCTCACCGTGGCGTGGGTCGCATCCGTTACCGTGGTCGAATTCACCGCGATACCCGCGCCGAAATTGGCAATGCTCGTCCCATTGACGAAGTTGGTCGACTGCCCCACAACAGCCACGTTGGCGAGAGTTTGTCCCTGCTGGCCGGTGTTGGGCGTCACCGACTGAAGGAGCGGCGTGCCCGGTGCCACCACCGTGAACCCGTTAGCTAACGACGCGACTTCATTGACCGTGGTCATCGTCACCGTGCGCGCACCGGTAGCGGCGCCCGCCGCGATTGTGATGCTAACCGTAGCGTGCGTCGCGTCGGTCACGGTTGTCGAATTCACCGCGATGCCTGCACCAAAATTGGCAATGCTTGTCCCGTTGACGAAGTTGGTCGACTGCCCCACAACCACCAGGTTTGTGAGAGTCTGACCCTGCTGGCCGGTGTTCGGCGTCACCGCCTGAATCGCCGGCGTGGCAGCTGCCGTCACCGTGAATCCGTTGGCTAGCGATGCGACTTCACCGCCCGTGGTCAACGTCACCGTCCGCCCACCCGTTCCGGCCCCCGCCGCGATTGTGATGCTGACGGTCGCATGCGTCGCATCGGTCACCGTGGTCGAATTCACCGCGATGCCTGCACCAAAATTGGCCACGGTGGTCCCGTTGAGGAAGTTCGTCGACTGCCCCACTACAGCCACGCTCGCCAGGGTCTGCCCTTGCTGGCCGGTGTTCGGCGTTACCGACTGAATCACCGGCGTGGCTGCGGCCGTCACCGTGAACCCGTTGGCCAGCGCAGCCACTTCACTACCGGTGGTCATCGTCACCGTGCGCCCACCGGTTCCCGCACCCGCCGCGATTGTGATACTGACGGTGGCGTGCGTCGCGTCGGTCACGTTTGTCGAGTTCACCGCGATACCCGCGCCGAAGTTGGCCAGAGTGGTCCCGTTGACGAAGTTGGTCGACTGCCCCACTACCGACACGCTCGCCAGAGTCTGCCCTTGCTGGCCGGTGTTCGGTGTCACCGACTGAATCACCGGCGTGGCTGTCGCCGTCACCGTGAAACCGCTGGCCAGCGACGCGACTTCATTGATCGTGGTCAACGTCACCGCGCGCGCGCCGGTCGCGGCGCCTGCCGCAATCGTAATGCTCACCGTAGCGTGCGTCGCGTCCGTCACTGTCGTCGAGTTCACAGCAACCCCAGCACCGAAATTGGCAACAGTCGTCCCGTTGACGAAGTTGGTCGACTGCCCCACCACGGCCACGCTCGCCAGGGTCTGCCCTTGCTGGCCGGTGTTCGGCGTAACGGATTGAATGAGCGGCGTACCCGGCGCCGTCACCGTGAACCCGCCAGCCAGCGAAGCAACTTCACTGCCGGTGGTCATCGTCACCGTGCGCGCGCCGGTAGCGGCGCCCGCCGCGATGGTGATGCTAACCGTGGCGTGGGTTGCGTCGGTCACGGTAGTCGAGTTCACCGCGACTCCCGCTCCGAAATTGGCAACAGTCGTCCCGTTGACGAAGTTCGTAGACTGGGCCGCCACGGCCACGCTCGCCAGCGTCTGCCCTTGCTGGCCAGCGTTCGGTGTCACCGACTGAATCAGCGGAGTGCCCGGCGCCACTACCGTGAACCCGTTAGCCAGCGACGCCACTTCACTGCCCGTGGTCATCGCCACCGTTCGGCCGCCATTCGCGATTCCCACTGCAATCGTGATGCTCACCGTGGCATGCGTCGCATCGGTCACGGTAGTCGAATTCACCGCGATGCCCGCTCCGAAATTCGCCACCGTGGTCCCGTTGACGAAGTTCGTGCCCTGGCCCACCACCGCCACGCTCGCCAGTGTCTGGCCCTGTTGACCAGCGCTTGGCGTCACCGTCAGAATCACAGGTATGGGATTCACCGTGACTGACAAAGCGCGAGTGTTGGTGGCGCCGGCGGCATCGGTCACCGTTACGCTGAATGGATAATTTGTGGACGTGGTCACGCTCGGAGCGGTACCCGTCACGCTTCCGCCCAAGACCGTCAGCCAGGAAGGCAAGCCCGAGCCTGACCATTTCAGCGGGCTGGTTCCGTCGCTGGCGGTGAGCGCTTGCGTATAAAAGGCTCCCGATGTGGTGGCCGGCAGCGAACCGGTAATCACGGTAGGCGGCGGATTGATTAGCAGCGAGTAAGCCTGGGTGCTGTTGGCGCCCGTACTGTCAGCCACCTTGATGCTGAATGGGTAAGTCACGCCTCCAGGCACTGGGGGCGTTCCACTGAGCGTCGATCCGTTGAGTGTCAGCCAGGCCGGTAGACTGGGTGGCACGACGGCATCCGTAAGAGTAAACGGAGGAGTCCCGCCGACGGGTGTAAATGTTGCGGTATAGGGCTGTCCGGCGGTCCAGGGCGATAGCGTCGATGGACTGATGGTCGGAACGGGATTCACCGTTACGCTGAAACTCTTACTGGAACTCGATCCGTTGACGTCCGCCGCCTGCAGCGAAAACGGAGGAGAGGTAGTAGAACTGGCAACGGCCGGCGCGGTGCCGCTCAACACGCCGCCGCTACTGATGGAGAGCCAGCCCGGCAACCCGGAACCGCTCCAGGTCAATGTACCCGTGCCGCCGGTGGCAGCTATGGTCTGCGTGTAAGTTTGGCCGGAGGTAGTGGGCGGAAGCGGCGAACTGGTGGTGATGGCGACCGCCGGGTTCACACGGATCGAGAGGGGTTGGGAACCGCTGGCCCCCGCCGCATCCGTTGCGGAAACCGTGAAACTGCTGGTGGTGGGGCTTGAAACCGAACTCGGCGTGCCGCTCAATACGCCGCCGCTGGACAAATTCATAACCGGCGGCACAGCGCCGGACGTCACCTGCCAGCCCAGGGGCAACGTTCCGCCCGTAACGCTGAGAGTCCGCGAGCAAAATGTTCCGGCCGTACAGTCCGCCAACGAAGTTGTCGAGATGGAAGGCGCAGGATTAATTACCAGCGCGACTGTCTTCGAATCGGACCCTCCGAGCGTGTCCGTGGCGGTCACCGTAACACTGAAGGTTCCTGATTGGGTGGGTGTGCCGCTCAGTACGGGCGTGTTTGGACTCCCGATCCCGATGCCTGCTGGTAGCCCGCTCGCCGACCAACTATAAGTTCCGCTGCCGTTCGCTGCCGAGAAATATGGTTGCGCGGGCGCTCCTGGCGGAGGATACGCCACGGTCAATGAGCTCGTCGGCAGCGACGCGGGCCCCGACACCACCAGGGGCAGCGTTCCTACGACCATGCCGAAACTCTTGCTGCCGGTAACTCCGGAGGCGTCCGTCACAGCGATCGTAAAACCGAAGAGCCCCGTCTTGGTGGGCGTTCCGGATAAAACGCCCGTAGAGCTCAGTCCCAGTCCTTGGGGAATTCCGCCGCCGGGGTTGCTCCAAGTGAACGGTGGCGTTCCGCCCGACACCGGCGAACTTGTGCCGAAACTATAGCCATATGCGTTGGCCAGATTGCCCTTGGGCAGCGGAGTTGGATCCGTGATCGCCGGAGCTGGATTGATCGTTAGCGAATAGGGCACGGAACCGCTGGCGGGGATGCTGTTGTTGGTCGCCGTAATCGTGACCGAAAAGACGTTGCTGGCGGTGGGCGTGCCGCTCAGTATCCCGCTATTCGGATCGATGCTCAGGCCGGGTGGCAGTCCGGTGCCCGACCAGGCGTAAGTTGCCGATGGCGATGCCGAAAACGGTGTGGCCGGGTAGACCGCACCTACGGTCCAATTCGGTGAACTGGACGGCGTAACCACAATCGGTTGGGCGCGCAGGCCAACGGCACACGCAACCAATAGCGAAACAACCAGCCAGGGGAAGGCGCGAAGCCGACGTCGTAAGAGGGTCGCAAGCATGCGGGTGATTGATAGCCAATTGTAGGTGGTAACCAAGCGCCAAACCCATTAACTCGTACTAAGTAACCTGTAAGTGCACTGTTGGGCTCAAATCATGATAACCGCGCACGACGGTCATCGATCATTTAACCTTCGATAATCTGTCAACTGATTTTCGCCGCCGCTGAGGCCGTGCCGTGGCGCGGCCAGGGGTCTACTTCCTGCGGTGGTAACTCTTAAGCTGCTCGAGCTGCCCCCGGATCACGCCGTTTTCCGGCTCGATCTCGAGTGCCTTTTCCAGATTCGTCATGGCGGTGGCATCATCTAGCTTGCGGGTGTATGCGTAGGCGATCGCCGCATACGTGCGGGCCGACTGGGGGTTGAATTCCAGATTGACTTGCAGCAGCGCGATGGCATCATCCGGCCGGCTGGCGCTCAGTCGTTGCGCGATGCTCAGAAGAGTGTCGTCACTGAAGTCATAGGTGGCGCGGCCGTAGTACTGTTGATGCAGATCGCGGTATTGCGCCGCCGCCGCCGCGACGCCTTTCTCCCTCAACGTCCGGGTGATCACGTCGGTCAACTGTTGGGGAATCGCCACGCCGCGATGACATGTCACGCACTCCACCCGCGCGGCCCCTGGTTCTGGTTGGCCGGTAGCAGCCGTAATCTTGGCATTGATGTCGCGCGTCATGGCCATCATGGCGCGTGCAATCTCTTTCTTCGGCTCCGGCTGGCCGCTGCCTCGCTCCGCCGTGTGGCAGTAGTTGCAGCTTACCCCCAAAGCTTTGGCGATGGTTTGCATGGTAGCCATCAGGTCCGCCGGGGGTGCTTGCGCGTCGGCAATCGACACGGCCGCGGCCAGGCAGAAAATTCGCGGCATTCGCGGCAGGGCTGTCATTTGGCGAATAGTATATACCGGAGTGCCTTATACTGGACCTATCCATGCCAAACACATTGCTTCCAACATCGTTGGTTGGATCTTTGCCGCAGCCCGACTGGCTGTGTAATCGCGAATTGCTCACCAGCAATACCCCTCCCCGAACCCGCATGCGGGACCTGTGGCGCGTAGCTCCGGAGTGGCTCGAGCAAGCGCAGGACGATGCCACTCTTTTGGCCATACGCGACCAGGAACGCGCCGGCCTGGACATCATCACCGATGGAGAGATGCGCCGCGAAAGTTATTCCAACCGCTTCGCTACCGCGCTCGAAGGAGTGGATCTCGATAACCCCGGCACAGTGGTGAGTCGCAGCGGAAAGCAGGTATTGGTGCCGCGCGTGGTGGGCAAGATCCGCCGCAAGCACGCAGTGGAAGTCCGCGACGTGCAATTTCTACGCGCGAGCACCGACCACCCAATCAAGATGACGGTCCCCGGCCCGTTTACCATGGCCCAGCAGGCCCAGAATGATTACTATCCCTCAGAAGAGGCCATGGCTCTGGATTATGCCGAGGCCGTGAACGACGAGATTCGAGACCTGTTCGCCGCCGGCGCCGATGTGGTCCAGGTGGATGAGCCATACATGCAGGCCCAGCCGGAGAAGGCTCGGGAATACGGGTTGAAGGCGCTGAACCGCGCGCTGGAGGGCATCCGCGGTACCACCGCCGTACACATCTGCTTCGGGTACGGCCACATGGTGACGGGCAAACCGGCAGGGTACTCGTTCCTCACCGAACTGGCGGACACCCCGGCTAAACAGATCTCGATCGAGACTGCCCAGCCCTCGCTCGATTGCGCGGTGCTCGAAAAACTCCCCGGCAAAACGATTATTCTCGGGGTCATCGATCTGGGAACGCACGAAGTCGAAACTGCGGATACTGTCGCTGCACGCATCCGCCGTGCGTTACCCTACGTGGCTGCGGAGCGCATCGTAGTGGCTCCGGACTGCGGCATGAAGTATCTGCCCTACCATGTCGCGCTCGGCAAAATGAAAGCCATGGTGGATGGCGCCCGCCGCGTCCGCGCCGAGCAGGCTGCCGGCGTCAGCGGGGCCCGAGGGTAATCCTTATGCCCGAACGTCCCACCAGAGCATCGGTTCACCTGGATGTTGAGGCCGGGAGGCAGACGGTGCTTGCCGAGCCCGAAGCCGACACACCGTTTCAGATTCTGATTCTCGGAGATTTTAGCGGACGAACGAATCGCAGCGTTCCGCCGTTCGTGGGGCGTCGTCGTCTGCGGCAAGTGGATGCCGACAACCTGGACCAGGTTCTCGAGGAGATGGGGGTATCTCTCGAATTGCCGCAAGTGACGCTGCAGTTTCGCGCGCTGGAGGACTTCCACCCGGACCGCATTTATGAAAGCACCGAGGCCTTCGCCAAGCTGGCGGAGGCGCGCAGCCGGCCCGCGCCCGCTCCGCCGCCCCCTCCATCAGCAGCGCCCAAGAGCCATCAGGATCTCGGCCGAGGCGTGCTGGAAAGCATGTTGGAGCAAGAAGAGGAAACCGAAGAGGCCACTTACAATCTACCGGCCTTCATTGAGAAGGTCACGGCCGGGCATCTGGTGGAGCGAGAGGATCCGCGCAAGAAGCAGTGGGCCGCGCGCGTAGATTCGGTAGCGGCGCAGTTGATGCGCGCCATCTTGCACGACCCCCATTTTCAAGCGCTCGAAGCTTCCTGGCGTGCCGTTTGGATGCTGATTCAGCGGCTCCAGCCGGATACCGAACTAAAGATCTTTCTGTTCGACGCTACCCTTGAAGAGCTAACCGCTGACCCGGCCTGGATGGAGAAGCATCTGGTGAACCCGCGCGCGCCATGGGCCGCCATCGTCGGCAACTTTTCGTTTGGACAAACCGCGGAAGATGCCGCGCGCCTGAAGACGATGGGAAAGTTCGCCGCTGCCGTGGGTGCGCCATTCCTGGCCGAAACGCAACCGCCCGCCGAAGAAGACTCCGCATCGCCTTGGCGCATGCTGCGGCGCTCCCCGGAATCCGCGTGGATCGGTCTGGCCGTCCCCCGTTTCCTGTTGCGCTTGCCGTACGGCAAGAACACGTATCCGGTGGAGGCTTTCGATTTCGAGGAAATGCCCGCAAGCGTGCATACTGAATATTTGTGGGGTAACCCGGCCTTCGCTTGCGCCTGTCTTCTCGGCCAGGCGTTTCGCGAGGACGGCTGGCAGTTGCGGCTGGGCCAATACAGCCAGCTGGACGAACTGCCCCTCCACGTCTACGACCAGGACGGGGAATCGCAGAGTAAACCGTGCGCGGAAGTCCTGCTCACGGAAAGCGACACCGAGTTTCTCCTGGACCAAGGTCTGATGCCGTTGGCAGCCGTCCGGGATCAGGGCGCGGCCATCCTGGTGCGCTTCCAATCGATCGCGGAACCCTTGGCGCGCCTCGCCGGCAGGTGGGGCTGAGCACCTCTGTTACGGAGCCGTGACCAAAGGGAGCGGTGCTTTTCTTTCTGTCGCCGAAACAGCCAATACGCCGTTATTGGTTGTCTGAAGGCAGCACCCACATGTTGCCCATCGGGCTGCTGTGCCCTGTGGCGATATTTCCGATGATGAGAAGGATGCGGAAGGATACTTCCATGAAGACGATAGGCATTGTAGTTTTCGCCGCTGTAGCGATGGTTGGCTGCAACCGCTACACTCCCGACGCCGGTCACGAAGTCGTGCTCGTCGAAAAACCGATGTTCTTTGGCCATGGCGGAGTGGATCCGGAGCCGGTGCGTACCGGATCGGAATTCACCGCGTGGACAACCGAAGGCGTTGACGTAAACATGCAGCCCATGAAATTCGAATCGGAGATGGACGACACCATGACGTCGGATGGCGTACCGATCTCGTTTCATGCCATCGTCGTGCTACAGGTGACGGACTCCGTTAAGTTGATCCAGAACTTCGGCCCGCGATGGTACGAGAACAACGTTCTGGAACCCTACAGGACCATGGTCCGGCAGGCGGTTCGGAGGCATGGCATGAATGAGACGGCCATCAGCACGACGGCGCTCGATGCCATCGACTCGGAGATTCGGGATGCCTTGGCCGCATTCATCAAAGCCAAGAACCTGCCCGTGCAGTTGGTGACCATGACGGTCGGCAGAGCCAATCCGCCGGATGCCATCAAGAACCAGCGCATCGAGACTGCGGCGCAAGAACAGCGAAGCAATACCGAGAAGCAGCGCAAGCTGGCGGAGGACCAGAGGCTACAGGCCGAGAGCAGCCGTGCCGCCGCGGACAATGCCTACCGCGAGTCCATGCACCTGTCGCCGGAGCAGTTTATTCAGTTGGAGCAGATCAAGATGCAGGAAGTGGTCTGCGGCAAAGAAGGCAAAGGAACCTGCACGTTCATTCAGAATGGCGTGGCGTCGGTGTATAACCTTAAGTGAGCGTCGTACACTGAATCGCGGTCCAGGCACCCCGCCCAGCGGCAAACTCAATTTACGCCTGCCAAACCGCGTTACCTAACATCGTGCCACGGGAAAACAAATTGGGTTCGTTTTTGCAATTTCCGGGTTCCGGCTCCCCCGCCCCCTAGCCCTTTTCTACCATTGACCTGTTAGTGAGTACTTACTATACTGGCCTTCATGAACCACGCCAGTCTTCCGGCGACCCGCATGTCGGCCCCAGATCGCAAGCAGCAATTGCTCGAAACGGCATTGGATCTGTTTTCGCGCAAAGGGTTTGAAGGAGCCACCACCAAGGAGTTGGCGTCCGCGGCCGGAGTCGCCGAGGCCGTGATCTTTCGGCATTTCCCGTCCAAGCAGGCGCTCTACACCGCAGCCCTGGATTACAAGGTCCAATCCGGCGAGGCGCAGAACTGGCTGAGCGAAACCAAAGCCTGCATGGACCGAGACGACGACGAGGGCCTGTTCCGAACCATCGCCAGCCGCGTGCTGCGATCCTACCGCACCGACCCGCGTTTTGAGCGCATGGTTCTGTTCGCAGCTCTTGAGGGACATGAAGTGGCGCTGGCTTACATGCGCCAGCAGTCGTTTCCGCTGATTCAGTTGTTAGGCGAGTACCTGCAGCGCCGACAGGCCCAGGGCGCGTTGCTCGGGCTCCAGCCCATGTTGATCCTCTCTGCGATTTTCGGTATGGCGCATCATTACGCCCAGGTCAGCCAGATGTTCGGTTTTATTCCGGACCCGCCGCCGGACGAGGAAGTGGTCAGTGGGTTCGTCCAGATTCTCATGAACGGCATACGTTCGCCGCAGGCCAAAGAACAGTAGACAATCTCATGATCCGACTTACTCGTTACTCCATTCTCCTGATACCGATATTGTTCCTGGCGGCGTGCTCCTCGCAGAACGTCACCGCGGGCAATCCATCCGCCGGCAAGAAGATCGCCATTTCCACCGCGCAGGCGGTGACGCGGACGGTGCCGGCATCCTTCGAAGAGACCGGCTCGTTCGTGGCCGATGAATCGTCCGACATCGCGCCGCCTGTAGCCGGCCGCGTGGTGGCCACGCCGGTCAACGTAGGCGATTTCGTTAAAGAAGGCCAGGTGCTCTGCGAGCTCGATCATCGGGACGCGCAACTCCGCCTGGAGCAGGCTCGCGCCCAGCTCGAGCAGGCCCAGTCTGCGTTGCGGCAGGCGCAGTCGCGCCTGGGTCTGAACGGCGAAGCGGCTTTCGATGCCAGTCTGGTTCCCGAAGTGGTAGCGGCGCGCGCCAATTACGAATCCGCCCAAGCCTCAGCCAGGTTGGCCGCAGCCGACGCCAAACGGTATGAAAACCTGGTGAACAGCGGCGATGTCTCGCGTAGCGCCTATGAAAAGGCGCGCACCCAGCAGGAGACTGCCGACGCTCAGGCCAATGCCGCGCGCCAGCAGTTCGAGGCACAGCTCAATGCCGCGCGCCAGAATTACCGCGGCGTCGAAATGTCCCAAGCCTCCTTGGAATCGTTCCGCTCGCAACTGGCACAAGCCCAGAAAGCCCTCGACGATACCACCGTCCGCGCACCGTACGCCGGCTCGGTGACGGCGCGCCCGGTGGCTGTGGGCGAGTACGTTGCCACCACCAACAAAGTCGCCACCGTAGTTCGGATTGGAATCTTGAAATTGCAGTTGCAGACTCCCGAGCAGCGCGCCGCCAGCGCTCGGGTGGGATTAGGCGTGGTAGCACGTGTCTCCGCCTACCCCGGCCGCGACTTCACCGGAAAGGTCACCGCTATTAATCCTTCGGTGGACCCGAACTCGCGCATCTTCATCGTGGAGGCCCGGTTCGACAACCCCACCGCCGAGCTTCGCCCCGGAATGTTCGCCACCGCCCGCGTACTCTTGCCGGGCGGCGTGGACGCAGTCTTCATCCCGCGGACAGCGGTGATCCACGACAAGACCACTGACTCCTATCAGGTTTATACCGTCAGCAACGGGACGGCGCACCTGCGCGTCGTCGTAACCGGCCAGGTGGAGGGCGACTCCATACGGATCGATTCCGGTCTGACCGGAAAAGAAATCGTCGCAACCAGCAACCTGGGCGATCTGTTCGACGGCGCGCCCGTGGAGTCGCACTCGTGACCAAAGCGAGCGGTACAGAGGACTTATAGCGGAAAGGCAATCATGCACGGACTCGCACAACTTTGCGTTAGAAGACCGGTTTTCGCGACGATGCTGGTGCTCTCGCTCGTCGTGGTGGGAGTCTTCGCCTACTTCACCCTGGGCGTGGACCAGTTCCCCAATATCGACATCCCCACCGTTGCCGTAACGGTCTCAAACCCGGGCGCCTCGCCGGAAGAGATCGAAACCGAGATCACCAAGAAGATTGAGGACTCGGTAAACACCATCAGCCAGATCGATGAGCTGCGCTCGACTTCTTCCGAGGGTCAGTCGCAGGTGATTATCACCTTCGAGCTTTCCAAGAATGGCGATATCGCAGCCCAGGAAGTCCAGAACAAAGTCAACCTGGCGATTCCGACTCTGCCGCAATCCGCCAAGCAGCCGGTGGTGCAGAAGTTCGATCCGGGCGCGGTTCCGGTAATGCAGATCGCTGTCTCAGCGCCGCGTTCGGTGCGCGACGTGACACTCATTGCGGACAAGCTCATCAAACAGCGCGTAGAGAATGCCAAGGGTGTGGGGGAAGTCACCATCAGCGGCGGGGCACAGCGCGAGATCCACATTCAAGTGGACCCCGATCGCCTGCGTTCCTACAACCTCACCGTAACCGATGTCTTCAATGCACTGCGCCAGCAAAACCAGGAAATGCCGGGCGGGAACCTCAATGCGGGGGCGCGCGAACTCACCGTCCGCACCACGGGCAAGGTAACCGACGCGGCGCAATTCAATGAAATAACGATCGCCATCCGCGCCGGCCACGTGATCAAGGTCAAAGACATCGGGTACGCCGAAGATAGCTCCGAGGAGCCGCGCACCGCCGCGCGCCTCGATGGCCTGCCATCAGTCACGTTGACCATCGCCAAGCAGTCCGGAGTGAACACCGTCGAAACCGCCGACGCTATCAGGGAACGGCTGGCCGAACTAGCACCTTCTCTTCCCAAAGACGTCCATTGGCAGATCATTGCCGATCAATCCACCTTCATCAAAGCGTCGCTCCACAACATCAAGGAGCATCTATTGGAAGGCAGCGTTCTGGCCGCAGTCGTGATCTTCTTCTTCCTGGCGAACGTACGCACTACCCTGATCTCCGCCATCGCCATCCCGACCTCGATCATTTCGACCTTTGCGCTGATGGCGGCCATGGGTTTCACTCTCAACATGATCACCATGCTCGCGCTCACGTTGATGGTGGGGGTGGTGATCGACGATGCCATCATCGTGCTCGAAAATATTTACCGCTATATGGAGGAGAAGGGCGAGTCGCCGTACCAGGCGGCCATGAACGGAACCAAGGAGATCGGCCTCGCCGTGCTGGCTACAACCATGTCACTGCTGGCGGTGTTCCTACCGGTCGGCTTCATGGGAGGAATCGTGGGCCGTTTCATGAGCTCCTTCGGCTTTACGTGCGCATTCGCGGTGGCGGTTTCGCTGCTGGTCTCGTTCACGTTGACGCCAATGTTGTGCTCACGCTTCGTCAAACCGCTGGCGAAATCTACTGGGCACAGCTCGAAGGACTCGGCATTCTTCCGCTTTTTGGACGGACATTACACGCGGATGCTCGAATGGTCCATGGCGCACCGCAAAGTCATCATCGCCATCAGCGTCGCGGTGGTTTTCAGCATCGTTCCGCTTTTCAAGTTTGTCGGTAAGAACTTTTTGCCGGTGGACGATCAGTCGCAATTTAACGTGCTGCTACGCATGCCGGAAGGTAGCTCGCTGGCCGCCGCTACTAACTTGTCCGAACAGGTCGCGCAACAGATGCGGCAGTTACCTGGCGTAGGTCACACCCTGACGACGGTTGGTGGTGGAGCCGACCGGTCGGTGAACAACTCCGCCGTCTACGTCAAGCTCGTTGATGTGGATCGTCGCCAAGCCACGCAAGCGCAACTCGAGACGCGCGCCCGCGAGTTGTTGAAAACGTATCCGAAGGAAATTCACACCGGCGTCGAGGAAGTCAATGCCGTCGGCGGGAACCAAAGCAATGCCGCCATCCAATACTTCGTTCAGGGCCCGGACCTGGCGAAGCTCGGCACGTATTCGCAAGCTTTACTCGCCAAGATGACCACGATCCCGGGCTTGGTAGATGCCGACTCCAGCCTGCGCGCCGGCAAGCCCGAGGTGCGCCTCGAAATCGACCGCCCCCGCGCCGCCGACCTCGGCGTCTCCGTGGCGGACATCGAACAGGCGCTCAACACGCTGGTCGCCGGACAGACCGCCTCCGAGTTCAATGCCGGCGAGGATCAATACGACGTAGTGGTCCGCGCGCAAGAACAATTCCGCGGCAGCGTGGAAGGGCTTTCCAAGGTGACGGTGTTCTCCAACAAGGTGGGCTCCGTAGGTCTCGATGAGGTGGTCCACGTGCGCAGCGGCACCGGCCCCGCGTCCATCAACCGCATCAATCGCCAGCGCCAGGTGACGCTCACAGGCAACGTGGCGCCCGGCGCCTCGCAAGCCGACATTCAGGACCGGCTGGACGAAGATACCAAGGGCCTGCAGATGGAGCCTGGCTATACAGCCGGCCTCACCGGCCAATCGAAACAACTCTCCAAGGCCGGTTACTACTTCGTCCTGGCCTTCGCCCTGACCTTTATCTTTATGTATATTGTGCTGGCTGCTCAATTCGAATCTTTCATTCACCCGATCACCATTCTCATTACGCTCCCTCTTGCGATTCCGTTCGGCATCGTGGCGCTGCTCATTGCGCACCAGACCGTCAATATCTTTTCGGGCCTCGGTCTGCTGCTACTGTTTGGAATCGTCAAGAAGAACGCGATTCTGCAGATCGACCACACCAATGGTCTGCGCCGCGAAGGGAT
The DNA here is from genome assembly GCA_035948775.1 of Bryobacteraceae bacterium. Lineage (GTDB taxonomy): Bacteria > Acidobacteriota > Terriglobia > Bryobacterales > Bryobacteraceae > PSRJ01. The sequence goes on along the minus strand of DASZIV010000186.1, from coordinate 24,408 downwards.
GAAACGTTATGACGCCATCATCCAGGGGAATCGCGATCGTCTGCGGCCAATCCTGATGACGACGCTGGCGCTGGTTGCTGGCATGATCCCGCTGGTGATTTCCACCGGCGCCGGCGCGGCCACCAATCGCTCCATCGGCGTGCTCGTGGCTGGCGGGCAGTCGCTTTGCCTGCTGCTCACTTTGCTGGCTGTGCCCGTCTTTTACTCGCTGTGGGAAGACCTGGGCCAGTCCCTCGCCGGCGGACGGCTCTCACGTTGGTTTGGCCGCAAGCCGTCCACATCGGCGCAACCTAGTCCCGCGCCCGTGGGAGCATCGGTCTTTCAAAACATCCTGGGACAGGGAGAGTCGCGGTGAGGAAGCTTATCCCGTTCACCCTGCTGGCCGCGACCTTGTGCTCCGCGGAACAATCATCGCAGACGGCCGGACCGCTCGAAGTACGCCAAGAAGTACGGATTCAGCCGCTCGGCGAAACCGTAATCCCTCCGCGGATCGGCGTGGTGGGACAGATGAGTTTGACGCTCCCGGATGTCATCCAACGCGTGCTGGCCAATGATCCAGATCTCGAAATCTCACGCATCCAGCTGGAAGAGGCGGACTACAACGTCACCGGCGCGAAGGGATTCTATGACCCCGTGTTCGGCGTGCTCGCGCAGCATTCGCGTGCGGTGACGCCCATCGCTTCGATCATCGGCGGTTCCGCCAACGGCAAGCTGACTAACAAGGAATGGGACCTCAATCCCTCCGTTAGCGGATCGTCGCCGTGGCTCGGCGGCTCCTACAGCATGACCTTCAACAACTCGCAGACGATCACCGACAGCACCTTTACCACTTTGAATCCGCAATATCCCGCGTCGGTGTCTCTGAACCTGACACAACCGCTGTGGCGCGGGCTGCATTTCGACACCGGCCGCTACCAATTGCAGGTGGCGCGCAAGAACGTTGGCCTTAGCCGCGAGCAACTGCGCCAACAGGTAATCGCGGTGGTGACTCAGGCCATTCTGTATTACTGGGAACTGGATTACGCCGCGCACAATCTCGACGTGCAGGCCGAGGCCGTACGCCTCGCGCAGCAGCAATACGAGAGCAACCGGAGGCAGGCTGAGCAGGGCATACTCGCGCCCGTGGACGTAGTGGCCGCGCAGACCCAGGTCGCGACTTTCCAGCAGAATCTGTTCCTCGCCCAACAGGCGCTGACCGCCGCGGAAAACAACTTGAAGACGCTGATGCTGCCTGGACGCACGGATCCCCTCTGGGGCGTGGCATTAGTTCCCGAGACCCAGCCGGATCCAAACGTCGTGCCGCCAACGCTCTCTGAGGCCGTCCAGCAAGCGCTCGCCTCGCGGCCGGAACTTTCCGAGAACCTCATCAACCTGGAAATCAATCGGCTCACGCTCAAGCAGACCGACGAAGCTACTAAACCTCAGATCAACGCCGTCGCCACCCTCACCACCACCGGCCTTGCGGGAGCCCCCCACCCGTTTCAGTCTGTTTCGATTCCCGGTTTCAATTTCGGAAGCGGCACGCTTCCCCCGATACTCATCGGGAATTATGGCGACTCACTCAGCAACATCCTTGGCGGCAACTTCACCACGGCGAAAGTCGGTGTGCAGGTTTCCCTGCCCCTCCACAACCGCACGGCCGAAGCGAACCTGGCCGTCTCGATGGCGGAAAAACGACGGCTCGAGGTGGTGCGCAATCAACTGGGCATGGCCATCGAAGCCGACGTGCGCAATGCGCTGCAGGCTGTGAATTCGGCCCGTGCGCGATATGAAGCCGCCATGCTGGCCAGCCGCTCCGCCGACGAACAGTACACCAGCGAGCAGCGCCAGTTCCAGGCGGGCACCTCCACCGTATTTCTGGTTTTGCAGCGGCAGACCGACCTGATCACGGCACGCAGCCGCGAGATCCGCGCGCGCGCCGACTTCGCCGAATCCGTAGCCGGCCTCGACCGCGCAACGGCCCGGACCATCGAAGCACATCAAATCACTTTGACACCGTAGCGTCCGAACCTCCCATGAAGACCCTGCTGGCGGCTCTGTTACCCCCTACAGCCGACAACACGATTCGCGGCAAAAAGCTTCCGGTTTACCTGTTCGCGTTCATTGCGATCATCAGCACGGTGCGAAGCTGCGTTCACATTTTCGCGCCCGATGGCGGGGCCGGCAGCATCGCGGGCATGAATCTATCCGTGGCCGGCGCAAGCGGCATCACATTCGCCTTTGCGTTATGGGGAACCGCGCAGTTGGTCTATGCGTTGATGCAGTTGGCGGTCGCTTTCCGGTACCGGTCCCTGGTGCCAGCGATGTATTTGTTGCTTTTTGTCGAAACGCTTTTACGGATGCTGGTGGGACACCTGAAGCCAGTCACCTTCGCGCACACGCCGCCGGGGGCGATCGGGAATTACGTGATGCTGCCATTGTCATTGTTGATGCTGGCTTTGTCTCTCTGGCAATAACCTCAGGGGTGGGGCGGGCTTTAGCCTGCGCGGGACTTCCGTCCCGCTGGTTCGGATGGCGGACTAAAGTACGCCGCAGGCTGAAGCCCGCCCCACACAACACAGCACTATTTCACACGGTCGCAGTACTAGCCGTCGATCTGCCTTTGCGCGGCTTCGGCATCCGCCGCCAAGTCCTGCAGCATCTCCAAAAACTGCGGCGGCTGACCCGCGAAAAGGTTGTCCGCTGCGAAAGCCTTGATGGTAGCCATGGGCCCTCCGTTGTCCGACAGGGTGGGCCGGATTATCGAGCAAGGCGGCAAAAGCTCCGAGAGGAAGGTGCAAGGCTCGGGCAGGATCAGGTTGACCTGGAACATCTGACTGCCAGCCTGTTTGTCCGGAAAAGAGAGGCCATTGTTCTGTTGGTTGGCAGGATCGTTGAAATTCGGGAATATCAGCCCCGTGCCCCCCGCTACCTGGTCATTCAGCGGGGCGAGCGGTGGCTGAATGGTGTTGCCCATCTTGTCGTGCCACAGAGAAAAGTGATCGATCTCCACCCCGCCAATGCTCAGCAGAATGCGCAGCACCTCCAGGCCCGACGCCTTCAGGGCCAGGATGGGGTAGAGGCTGGAACCCCCTTGTTCAATGAATGCAAAATGAATCGAGGCGATATTGGCAATCGCCTGGATGGTAGATTGGCTGTAGCTATCTTTTAGCGGAATTGCCGGTAGGTTCTGAATTGATAGCAGTTGCGGGAAATGCGCTCCGTTGTCCGGGTTTTGCGTGCTGCGGTAGCGGAAATACCAACTGGTATCCACACTCAGCGTTTGTAGGTTGGTCAGTCTTCCGACCTGCTTCGCGCCCGACGCCGTCACGGACTTAAGGTGCGCAAACCCCGAGAGATCCACTGGAGTCACGCCTTTTTGTTTCAGATAAGCTTTGAGGAATTCACGATGGCTGATTTCGTCATCCGTGTTATCCGAGATGTACTGAGACATGTCGCCATCGATTTGCGAAAGCGCGTTAATGTAAGGCACGTTGCCGACATTGGGATTGTCATTCGCATCGACCGCGCCACCTAGCTCGTTATACTGTTGCCACAGATCGGCCTCCAGCGTCTCGGCAAGTAGCGCAAACTGAAGAAGCGCAGCGTCTCCCTTGCTGAGTCTGTTGTCATTTTGGGCCAACAGTTTCCCAGCCGGTATCGCGGCTCCCGCTCCCGCGACTCCTAGTCCCCGCAAAAATGAGCGCCGCCTGACGACCTTTTGCCAGCGCGCAGTAAGATCCTCCGTGGGATTCATAACATCGTTCATATGTGAGTTTCCTTCCGACAAGATTTCGACACCTTGGCGATGGGTTCGCCGTTATTGGACAGTATGCGGCCGAGTCTTGCATAAGAACTGTAAACACTAAGTAAACTCATCTAAGAAGAAACAACCGTAACTAAGCGCGGTTGGAAATGTGAAGAATACATACGAGCGAGGAACGAACTTTACAGTGCGATGACTGTACACTAATCGTGTGGATACTGCCAGACGGCTCTCGATCGCGCTCCCGCTACTCACCGTGTTGACACTCCCGCTTCATCCAGTTGAAAAACGCAAAGTGATCATCGACGAAGACTGCTCCGGCCCCGGCGGGACGAATATGCAAGCCGTCCTGACGCTGGTCAACGCGCCCCAGACCGATGTGCTCGGCATCACAGTCCCTACCGGCGATGCGTATCGCGATGAGGAGGTGCAGCACGCGCTCCGGCTTCTCGAAGTCATCGGTCGCACCGAAATCCCGGTGGTGCCCGGCGCGGTTTTCCCACTGGTGAACCGGAAGGAATTCATCGCTCAGTGGGAAAAGCAATATGGGAAGGTCGTGTATCAGGGAGCTTGGAATACCGGTACGCCGGTGCACGGGCCTTACGAAATTCCACCAATGCCCGAAGGCACACCGACAGCTAAGGCCTCAACCGAGGATGCCGCCCACTTCCTGGTTCGGATGGTCCGGCATTATCCGCGCGAAATCACGATCTACGCCGCGGGACCGTTGACTGATCTCGCGCAAGCGCTAACGCTCGATCCGCGCTTCGCCCAACTCGCCAAAGAACTGATCGTCATGGGCGGCAGCATCCATCCCATTACCAACGACCCGGAGTTCACTGCCACGCCACACCGCGAATTCAATTTCTGGATGGACCCGGAGGCTTCGCATGCGGTACTCCACGCGCGTTGGCGCCGGATTGTGCTGACCACGGTGGATATCTCCGTCAAGACCCGCATGGATCAGACTCTGATCGCCGATGTGGCCAAGAGCCCGATACCTGCGGCGCAGTACGTCGCCAAATACGCCATGCCCGACTATCTCTGGGACGAGTTGGCGGCGGCGGCTTGGCTGGACTCAAGCATCATCACTTCATGGGAGAAGATGTATATCGATGTTTCGATCGATCACGGCTCTTCTTATGGCGACACGCTAGCCTGGAAACGCGGTCGCCAGCCCGGCCACGGCGAGCGGCTCGTCGAGGTGCAACAGGACCTGGACAAAGCCAAATTCTATCGGGAATATGTTGCGTTGCTGAAAGGGCCTGCGCTCACGAAACGCGGACGGGGCGTTCTTCTTCGGCCATAATCCGGTCAATCTGCTCTGAGTCTTCGCTGACCTGCTCATACACCATGAGGATTCGCGATCCGGCACGCTGGTGTCGGAGATACTGCCGGCGATTCGCCTCCCGGTAATCGGAAGCACGCACACGCGCCGCACGCGCCAGGCAGGCCAGAACGTTTTGCACGCCGTAGTCGACGATCAGTTCGTAACAGGTTTCCCACAAATGGGCCTCGACCGAGGGGTCCAGCGCATTGTCTCCCGCCGATGTGAGAGCACGGATGGGGTGGGTGATCATCGTAATGGGGTGGCCTCCTGCCACAGCGCCAGCAGGGGCTTCGTCCAGCAATTCGGATCGAGGATCGTGTCGGCAACCAGCGCGCCTTCGAGCTTCGCTCCGTGGAGTTCGGCGCCATGAAGATCGGCCCCGCGCAGATCTGCTCCGGTGAGGTCGGCGTCAGTCAAATTGGCGTAGGTGAGGTGCGCCCGTCTGAGATCCGCTTTCCGCAGGTCGGCGCCAGCCAGATTGGCGCCACTGAGATATGCACCGCGCAGGTCGGCCACTCTCAGATCGGACCCGCTCAGGTCGCGCCCTTCCAGATCCGCCGAACTCAAATCCGGAACGTGGTCCGGATCGTGTTTCCGCAATCCATTCCACGCCTGCACGCTATCCTTGAGCATAGACACACCTTCCCCTAACGCAAACGAACATAAAGCTTCACTACGAATGTAGTTACGAACCTGCCCTTGGGGCACTCAGTAAATCGACGGGGATTTAGGACTGACAGCTCTTATTATTGCTGAGAAAATCCTCCGTGTCAATACACTTGTTCGGAGTGCTTGTTACGGCGCCGGTTCGATCCGCAAAACTGCCCCGGGGTCCTCGTCCGTCAAAAGGTACAGGAGCCCATCGGGGCCTTGCCGCACATCGCGGATGCGCTGCCGCAAATCGGTCAACATCGTTTCGCGACGCAGCTCTTCCTGCTTATCGTTAAAGACAATGCGCTCCAAGTGACCGGTGCCGGGGATCTCGCCGGTGCGCATGGAGCCCACGAACACGTTGCCCTTCCAGGCGGGGAAGCGGTCGCCTGTGTAGAACGCCATGCCGGAGACGGCGATGGAGGGCACCCAGAACACCAGCGGCGGTTCCATGCCTTCGCGCCACGGCACCTCCGCGACGCGCGGCCCCTCGTAGGTGCGTCCGAAGCTGATCACCGGCCAGCCGTAGTTCTTGCCAGGTTGGATGATGTTGATCTCGTCGCCGCCGTTGGGGCCGTTTTCGTTGGACCACAGAGCGCCAGTCTGCGGATGCACCGCCAGCCCCAGTTGATTGCGATGCCCCAGGGTGTAGATCTCAGGCCGGTAGCCGGCGCGGCCGATGAACGGATTGTCGCCCGGAACGGTGCCGTCGTCGCGGAGCCGCAGCACCTTGCCGTTCAAGCTGCCGGGATCCTGGGCGTAGTTTCCGCTGGCGGCGCCGGTGGCCATATACAACATGCCGTCACGGCCGAAGGTGAGACGCGCGGCGGAACCGGCGCCTTCCCAACGATCGGTCTCGAGCAGGTCGCGCACATCGGTCAGGGCCGAACCATCGAAGCGGCCTCGCGCCAGAGCGGTAGACACCTTGCCATCCACCGGAGCCTTGGTGTAGGTCAGATAGATCAGCCGGTTTTCCGCGAACTTCGGATGGAGCGCGATATCCATTAAGCCGTACAGCCGCACGCCGTGTACTTGGGGCACGCCGCTGACTGGCGTTGGGTCGAGCGTGCCGTTGCGAATACTGCGGAGCCGCCCTGGGCGCTCACTGACCAGCATGTTGCCGTCCGGGAGGAAGGCCAGGCTCCAGGGGTGCGACAAGCCCTTGGCCACTACTACGACCCGGATCCTGTGCTGTTCGGCGGTGTCGATGAGGAAGGGGCCATCACCAAGAGGCGTCACCGGGAAGCCGATGGGGTTCCGTTGGGGCGGGCGCTGTTGGGCCGAAACCGCGGCCACCAGGATGATTGCAGATAGGAAGAGCCGGCTCATAGGGCTTGACGCTATCACTTCCCGGAAGCATGGTGCAACCAGCGCCACGACGATGGTTGCGTTACCGAACCGCGCCCGAAGGGAACGGTGCTGTTAGTCTGGATCTATGCAAGGCTGGCCCGCGAAATTCTGGCGGCATTTGGGCGTGATCGAGAAAGCCTTCCTGGTCGCGATCACCCTCTATGCGCTGCTGTATTACTCGGGAATCGCGCCGGCCCTGGCAGCCGTCTTCGCGATTGTGGCCTTCGCCCTGGGGTTAGTGGCGTTAGTCCGGATATTGCGGCGCTCCCTACGCGCCGTGCTTTGGCGCTTGCGGAGCCGTCTGGTGGCGGCGTACCTGCTCATCGCCGTGGTCCCCATTGCCCTGATCCTCCTCTTGGCTAGCATTGCAGCCTACGTCATCACCGGCCAGATGGCCGTCTACCTGGTGAACAAAGAACTATCGCGCCGCGTGACTTTTCTTACCGGTCCGGCCGACGGACTCCTTCGGTTGTCGAGCGCCAACACGGCAGCGATCGCCACTTTTTTTGGCCCCATGATCGAATCGCGCTTCCCCACCTTTGAGATGCTGCTCAGCGGGAAGAACGAAGTGCGTTATCCGCCGCAATCGAATCTGGAACCGCCTCCAGCCGTTTGGCGCACGGGCAACGGGTTGATTCAGAGAAACAAACGCTTATACGCGTGGGTACACGCCGTATCGGACCGCAACCAACTCACTTTGATCGCGCCTATCAGTCACGAGTTACTGAGCGAGTTGATTTCCACACTTGGCGACGTCGACCTGCTGCCGTATACGACGCGACCATCCCAGAGCAGGGTGCCGCCCAGGCAGAATGCGCTGGACTTCGAAGTCAATTTCTTTTACCCGATGGAAATCGCTTCGTGGAATTCTCCTAAGGAAAGCCAGCGCGGAATACTGGTCGTGGACACCAGAGTCTTTGCAGTGATCTCCACGGTTTTCGGCGAGAACCTGCAATGGGCCGAAGGTTGGCTCACTATGTTTGTGGTGGTCACCATAATGTTTCTGCTCATGGAAATGGCAGCCATGGTCGCGGGAGTCCGGCTCAGCCGCAGCATTACGGGCGCGGTACATGAGTTATATGAAGGCACGCTGCATGTCCAGAAGGCGGACTTTTCCTACCGCATTCCAGTGCGCGGCAACGATCAGCTAGCCGAGCTGAGCTCCTCGTTTAACAGCATGACCGACAACATGGGCCGCTTGATCGTGGTGGCCAAAGAGAACGAGCGCATGCAGGCGGAACTGGAGATTGCGCGCCAGGTGCAGGCGCGCTTGTTTCCCAGTGCGGCGCCCTCTCTGAAGGGCCTCAAACTGGATGCCGTCTGCAAACCGGCGCGTACCGTGTCGGGCGACTACTACGACTACCTGTCGGTTTCCGAACACGCGGTGGCGTTTGCCATTGGCGACGTTGCCGGCAAGGGCATTTCCGCAGCGCTGCTCATGGCCGCCATTCAATCCACCATGAGAACGCAACTGACCGGTAGCGCGCCGGAGCGCTTCTCCACGGCTTCCGTAGTGGCTACTCTGAACCGGCAGCTTTATGCCACAACCAGCACGGAGAAGTACGCCACCTTCTTTTTCGCCCTGTATGACGACAACCGGCACACCCTCACCTACACGAATGCCGGTCACTTGTCGCCGCTCCTGATGCGCAACGGCGAGTTCCAGACGCTCGAGCCTACGGGCACCGTAGTGGGCCTGTTTCCCGCGGCGGACTACGGCGAGCAGACGGTTCCGCTCGAGGCCGGGGATATACTGGTCACCTACACCGACGGCGTCGCCGAGCCGGAGAACGTCTACGGAGAAATGTTCGGAGAAGAGCGATTGCGAGAGCTATTGCTGCGCTACGCGCATGCCGATTCGTCGGAAATCATTGCCCGCGTCATGGAGGCCGTGATCCACTGGACCGGTGAAGGTGAATTGCAGGACGACATGACCATGCTGGTTGCGAAACGCCTATGAAGGTGCTCACCGCGGCGCAGATGCGCGAAGTGGACCGGCGCACTGTCGAGCTGGGCATTCCGGGAATCGTCCTGATGGAGAATGCCGGCCACCGAGTGGTGGAGTTTCTGGAACGGCGCTGCGCGCCGCTCGCGGCGCAGCGCGTAGCGATCCTCTGCGGCAAGGGGAACAACGGCGGCGACGGGCTTGTGATTGCTCGCCAACTCTACACGCGCGTGCGCCCGGCCGCGCTGTATGTAGTGTTGTTCTGCTCAGACGATGAGTTGCGTGGCGATGCGGCGGAGAATATTCGCATGCTGCACGCCTGCGGCTGCCCGGTGCTGCGCGAGATCCCAGCCGCCGCGCGGAATTCCACTCTGGTCGTCGATGCGCTGCTCGGGACCGGTGTCAACGGCCCGGCTACTGGGCGCGTGTTCGAGGCCCTTCGCGAAATCAATAGTGGGTTTCCTCTGGCTAGGGTTTGTGCAGTAGACATGCCTTCCGGCATGCCCAGCGATTCGGGAGAGCCGACAGGCGAGATCGCCCGCGCCGATTACACCGTGACCTTCACTGCGCCCAAGCTGGGGCAAGTGCTCGCACCCAATTGCGACTGTGTCGGTGAACTGGCAGTGTGCCCCATTGGTAGCGCACCGGAACTGTATGAAAAGGACGCCTCGATTTTCCTGTCTTTGATCGAGCCATCGATGTTCCGGCACTTGCTTGGGCCGCGGCCGCCATCGGGGCACAAGGGAACTTTCGGCCATGTGCTACTGGTGGCCGGCTCACGCGGCAAAACCGGAGCTGCCGCCATGAGCGGCATGGCGAGCCTGCGTGCCGGAGCGGGATTGGTGACCGTGGCATCGGCCGCGAGCGCCATTCCTATCATCGCGGGACATGCGGCCGAGCTGATGACGGAACCGCTCGAAGAGAACGAATCCGGCGGCATTTCCAAGAACGCTCCGATCGAACGCCTGGCCGAAGGCATGACCGTGATCGCGATGGGGCCGGGCATGGGACGGCACCCCGATACTGAGGCTCTGGTAACCCGCGCCACTGCGGAACTGGCGCAGCCGATGGTGATCGATGCCGATGCGCTGACGGCTAAGATACAGGGCGGCGGCAAGGTGCGGGTGATGACGCCGCATCCTGGCGAAATGAGCCGCCTGACGGGAACGAGTATCGCGGAAGTGCAGAAGGACCGCGTGGGGGTGGCCCGCTCGTTTGCCACCGAGCACGGAGTGGCGCTGGTGCTCAAGGGCCAGCGTACAATAATTGCGTTTCCGGATGGCACGGTATGGATCAACCCCACCGGCACGCCGGCTCTCGGAAAGGGCGGCACGGGCGATGTGCTGACAGGCCTCATCGCCGGCTTCCTCGCGCAGTTTCCGCACGATTGGCGGAACGCCCTGGCCGCAGCGGTGTATTTGGGCGGACTCGCCGGCCAGATCGGCGCGCGCGAGCTAGGCGACAAAAGCCTGCTGGCCACCGATCAGTTTCGCTACCTTCCGCAGGCCATGGAGGAGTGTGCCGCTGTACCGCACGGCGTCTGAAGAGGAGACCATCGCGCTGGGCGAACGCCTGGCGCGCGCACTTCCGCCGAAACAAGTGGTGCTGTTGATCGGCCAATTGGGCGCGGGCAAGACCACGCTGGCGAAAGGAATCGTCAAAGGCCTCGGGGCGGCCGATTCGGACGAGGTTTCCAGCCCCACCTTCACGCTGATCCACGAGTACGGTAATCAAGGCCGTGTTTATCATATCGATCTCTACCGGCTGGACCAGCCGCGCCAAGTAGCAACGCTGGGTCTCGAAGATCTGCTCGATCGGCCGGCAATCGTACTGATCGAATGGGGCGAGCGGTTTTCCCAATTTTTGCCTGCCGAGCGTACCGAAATTCGCATTCGCGCGACTGGCGAGAACCATCGAGAGATCGACGTGATGACGGTGCGCGAGCCCGTAGCGTAATCTGGAAGTCACGAGGGAATCTATGAGCGCATCCGGAACACCCGCGGTGACACCCGAGCGAATTCTGCAAATGATGTGGGGCTATGCACCCCCGATGATATTGGCGACAGCCACCAAACTGGGCCTCTTCGATGCGCTGGATCAAGGTCCCCAAACGGCCGCGGAAGTCGCGCGCCGTACGAAGACTTCCGAGCGGGGCGTACGGCCGGTGCTGAATGCACTGGTAGGTCTGCAGTTTCTGGGCAAAAGCGGCAAGGATCAATACAAACTGACGCCCGAGGCAGCCGCATTTCTGGTGAGCAGCAAGCCGGGGTATCTCGGTGCGGTGGTGCAACAGGTTGGGCGCGAGTTGATTCCGCAATGGCTCGCGTTGCCTGACACTGTGCAAAGCGGGCGGCCCGCGCGCGGAGTGAACCAGGAAGAGGGCGCCAAATTCTTCGAATCTCTGGTGGTTGGCCTATTCCCGCTGAATTTGCCTCCGGCCCAGGCGCTGGGAAAAGCACTAAACGTCGCGAGCGCCGCTAAGCCGCTCAAGATTCTCGACATCGCAGCAGGTTCCGGCGTGTGGGGCATCGGCATCGCGCAGAACGCGCCGGGCTCCTCGGTCACTGCAGTGGATTGGCCCAACGTGCTCGAAGTAACCAAGCGCTATGCGGCGGAACAGGGTCTGGCCGAGAGGTTCTCCTATATCGATGGCGACATGAACACAGTGGATTTCGGCACCGGTTACGATCTCGCGGTTCTGGGCCATATTCTGCACAGCGATGGCGAAAAGAATAGCCGTGCCTTACTAAAGAAGGTAGCGAAGGCCTTGGTGCCCGGCGGCACTATCGCGATCGCCGAGTACCTGGTAAACGAAGATCGGACCGGACCACCCATGGGTCTCTTCTTCGCCATCAACATGCTGGTCAATACCGACGCGGGCGACACGTATTCGTTCGAAGAGATCCGCCAGTGGCTGGCCGAGGCCGGGTTCACCAATCCACGGAAGATCGAGCCGGGTGGGCCGGCGTCGGTGATCGTGGCGCAAAAAGCCTGAAAAGCGCAAAGGCTCGCTCTCTTTGGCCACGGCTCGGTAACGCCGATTGAGAAAATGGAAGAAAGTTTTCCGATGTATCGTCTCAATCGCTGGTGGTCCGTCTGAGCGGCCGCGAGATCAGCACGGAGGTCATCGAATCTTGTCGCTCGGGCGACCGGGACGCCTTTCGTGCGCTTTACGATTTATATAAGGATCGGGTGTACTCCATCGCCATTTACTTTTTTCATGGCGACGCTGCGGTGGCCAGCGATGTTACACAACAGGTCTTCCTGAAATTGATGACTACCATTCACCAGTTTCGCGGTGAGGCAGAGTTTTCCACCTGGCTGTACCGGCTGGTGGTCAATGCATGCCTGGACGCAGCCAGAAGCCGCAAGCCAGATTTTTCGCTCCACGATCGAGCTCGTATGGAAACATTGGCCGCACCGGGCTCTCAAGAGGAGGACTACGCGCGTGCACAGTTGGCCAGTTCGGTACGCGCTGCGGTGTCGGCGCTTCCGCCGAAGTTTCGGATCGCTGTCTTACTCCGGTATTTCGACGATCTGTCTTACGACCAAATGGCGAAGGCCCTGAACTGTTCCATGGGAACCGTGGCTTCCAGGCTGAGCCGGGGGCATAAGATTCTCGCCGAGCGGATGAAAGCTGTGAGGGGTACCCAGGTTTAGCGATGTTCACGAGGCACGTTTCGCGGCAGCTCGCGGCTCATCTCGACGGCCAACTCGCGCCGTCAAAAGCGAGGCAAGTGGAACTCCACCTGCAGCAGTGCCCGCGTTGCCGGGCCGAGCGCGACGAGATCAGTCGGGGAATGGCGATGGCTGAGCATTTGCCGTCTGTCGAGGCGCCCGCGGCCATCTGGTCCTCCCTCGAGAGAGCGTTTCCGGGGAACCCGTCTCGCCAGGTATCGGCGCCCCCACGTTGGCGCTGGGCTTTTGCAGCTGCCTTGATGGTGGTCCTGGCCGGCTCTGCCTATTGGCGTTTCGTGCGAGCGCCAGGGCTGCAATGGGAAGTCACGCGGGTGGATGGTGCACCGTCGGTTGGCACCAAGGCTATCCGCGGAGCCGGCCATATTGGAGCCGGCGAATGGATCGAAACGGACGCGAGGTCGCGTGCCACGATTCAGGTCGGTCAGATTGGGTCCGTGGAGGTAGCGCCGAATACGCGGCTGCGAGTGGTGGCAACGCGGCCGGACGAACACCGGCTCACACTCGCCCGGGGAGAGATCCGTGCGACGATTTCCGCGCCGCCCAGGCTGTTCTTTGTGGACACGGCGTCCGGCACTGCTGTGGATCTGGGTTGTGAGTACACATTAACCAGCGATGAGACGGGGGCCGGCTTGCTCCGCGTCCTGCGAGGCTGGGTGTCGTTTGAGCGCCAAGGGCTCGAATCCCTGGTGCCGGCCGGCGCGAGTTGTCCCACGCGCGGACCGGGCATTCCGTATTTCGACGACGCGCCAGAGGAGCTGAAACGCGCTGTGGATGCTTTCGGCGTTACCAAAACCCTGGATGATCCTCTCAACATCATCCTTTCCGAATCGCGAGCGCGCGATACGCTCACGCTCTTCCATCTGCTCTCACGAGTGGACGGCAGCGATCGGGCGCGCGTGTTCGACCGCATGGCCGCTCTGACGCCGGTCCCCGCAGGAGTTTCCCGCGAGCAGGCGCTCAGGCTCGATCCGGAAACACTGGAACGTTGGAAAGACACGCTGCTATTGACGTGGTAGGCCGGGAAGAAAATTCGCCGGCCTCCGTCTAACGATCCCGAAAGGAGTTTGTATGTTCCGACTTGGTATGCTCGCGTTTCTGATCATCTCTCTCGCTGTGATTCTAACGGCTGCCACCATTCCCTCCTCACAGCCGGGTGGTCTCACCATCCACGAGTGGGGCACCTTCACATCCGTCGCTGGGGAAGACGGCTCCGCCATCACGTGGAATGTTCTGGGCTGCAAGAGTGACCTCCCCCGATTCGTTAAAGACTTCGGGTACCGCGGACTCAAGCTGGGGGTTTCGGGCACCGTTCGCATGGAAACGCCAGTATTGTACTTCTATAGCCCGCGCGAGGTGGAAGCCCACGTGAAGGTGACGTTCCCACAAGGGCTTCTCACCGAATGGTATCCACAAGCAGAATATGAGGTGCATCAGAAGGGTGTGGAAGACGGCTCGACGCCGGCATTGGCGCCTGGTGAGAAGCGGGACTGGACTCCGGCACCCAGAAACGTCGCGGGGTGCATGCGGTGCCACAATCAACTGAACGGAGTGGAAACGCAGACTCAGAATTTGACGGGCACTCTGGAATGGAGCAGGATCCTTGTGCAGCCGGGCACTTCGCCGTCACTGCCGGTGGAGAGTGAGCCGAGCCGCTACTATGCCGCCCGGCAAACGGATGCCGCTCCCATTTCGGTAGCCGGCCAACAGGAAAAATTCCTGTTCTATCGTGGCGTAGGAGCCTTCCCAATTCCGCTTTCCGCCCGCATCTCCGGTGAGGGACAAGTGGTGGTCGAAAACCAGGGACAGCCACCTGTACCGGTAGTGATCCGTTTTGAGAATCGCGAAGGAAAAATCGGCTTTCGCAATGCCGGCGCCCTCCGCGACACGGCGACGATCGGGACGCCCGAGCTTAACGACTCTTTCCCGGCATTGCGGCAGGTTCTGGAGACTGCACTCATCGGTCAGGGGCTCTTTCCGAAGGAGGCTCAAGCCATGGTCGAGACGTGGCGGGACTCCTGGTTCGAGGAAGGTTCTCGTCTGATCTACATTGTTCCTGCACCCGCGATCGATGCCATTCTGCCGCTGCAGGTGGAGCCCGCTCCGGTGCGGACTGTGCGGGTATTCGTCGGACGGGTCGAGTTGATTACGGCGGAGACCAAGCAATCGGTGGAATCGGCCCTCGCCAGAAGCGACTGGCCGGCAGTCGATCGCTACAACCGTTTCCTGGACCCGATTTTCAAACGAATCTACGCGGCGAATGCTTTCAAAGCTAGCGAGTCCCAGCAACTCTTCCGGAACTATCAGACGTCAAGTGCGGCCTGTCGCTAAGTACTGAACCTCCGCTCTTGGTCAACCCCAGAGGTAAAAGACCGCCATCAGACAAAGCCACATGCCATCCAGAAAATGCCAGAAGATGGCACTCGCGTCGATGACCGTCCGCTTGGCGGGACCTAGCGTGAAGCGCAACGCCCCGATGTCGACGTAAAGCACCGCCGCAATGGCGCCCAGAACATGCGCCGCGTGCGTGGCGGTCAAGATGTAGAAGAACGAAGTGCTGGGGTTGGATGCAATGAAGAATCCGGAGTTTCTCAGTTGCCGCCAGGCGAGCGCCTGACCGGCCAAAAAGAGAATTCCGAGGGCCGTCGTCGCTGTCCACCACCAATTGAAGCCTATCCGATCGGACTTACGGAGCTGGCGGCGCGCCTTCTCCAAAAATGCGCTCGAGGCGAGCAGGGCCACCGTGTTCCACCAGAGGATGGGTGGCTTCGGCGTGCTGACCCAATCGACCGCAATGATGCGGCGCATCACGAACGCAGCCAGCAGGGCCAGAAAGACCATGCTGCTCGACACGAGCATCAGGTACAGGCCAAGCAAAGAAGCGCGCCGCGATGTACCGGGCGGTGGCAGACCCTGCACGATATCATCCGCGAGGTGGCCGGCCATTCGTGAACAAGCTGGCTCCCGGAAGAGCCCTTAGGACACCGGGGGCAGAGAAAGATTCGCCTTTGCGAGAGCGCGCTGCAGCATACTCACAGCGTGAATCTCAGGGACGCTCCGCGCGATGGAAATCTCCGAGACCAGCATGTAGCGAGCCCGGTCCATCATCTTCTTCTCGCGGAATGAAAGCGGCTTCTCGATCTGCAGGTAGAGAAGGCCCTTGAAGACCTCCGCAGCCTTGAGCAGACTGCCGCTCAGCATCTTCTCTGAATTGTCCTTGAAGCGTGCCTTCCAATCGGGGTTTACGACGCAAGATCCATGGGACAGGAAGGAAAGGACCCGGGAAATCTCGCGGTCTTTGGTTACGCGGCGTAGGCCGATGTTGGCGGCATTCGAAAATGGCACCAATACCGTGACGCTGTTATAACCGAACCGGAGAAGGTAGAACCGCTCATAGTCGGCCCCGAAGGCACGACTGCTTATATTCTCGATCGTCCCAACACCCTGGTTGGGATAGACGACCTTGTCACCGATCTGGAAGGTCATACGGGGTCCCCCACAAACCACCGTGCTCAAGTTCTACTGGCTAACGAGTGCAATTAACTCTTGAATAGTACGCTTGTAGGCCAGCTCTGTCAAGAGGCTCTTATGATCAAAACCGCCATCTGATTGGCGTTTTCGACGTTCACACCACATTCACGTAGGATATTGGGGGACAAACTACCCGTGCCAGCCACCACAGGTGTACACCTGCATCAGGTGGTTGTCATTGTAGGCCGTACTTAGGAGCCAGCTTGAAAGACCTTGGATTCCTCGGGCTCGATGGGCAAGCCCCTTTCGGCTAACAGGACCCGACGCAAGCTGCGCAGATCATTGAGAATCCGGCGGCTGGAGGTAATATGCAGGTTCAGCTTGTCCAGGTTATAGGAAACCAGGAGTAGCGCCTGCTTGCGGCGGTCCGCACCATCGCGCTCGGCGGCGGTGATCTCCTCCTCAATTTCGCGGCGAGCTTCGGTCAGCTCATCGGCCAGCATCGCAACATATTCGTGCGATCCTTCAATACTGTCAAACGGCGTTCCGCTTTCGCTCACGCATACGCCTTTCCGCCCCAACGGGCGCCGATGTTCTTAACTGGATTGTCTTATTCTCGCACGAAAGTCCGGCTGGGGATGCCGGAGTTTTGCTGGTTTCGTGAAGCGTTTGACGAAGGCAAGTCGCAGATGGATGTGATTTTTCGGACAAATTCGCGCTCGGAGAAGCGCTGGGCGTAGCGCTGTAATTCGGCTGGCTGGATGTGTGGCTCCAGGGTTTCGAAGCGTCTAAGTGCTTCACCTAGAGCAGATTCATCAGGACAATCAAAAAAGACGCCGCCCATTGGATCGCTCAGCGGCACGCTTTCTCGCACTCCTCCACGCCCCAGTGCGATCACCGGTTTTCCACTGGCCAGGGCTTCCACCGGTGTGAGGCCGAAGTCTTCTTCGCCGGGCAGGATCAAGGCGCGGCAGCCTGCGTACAAGTCGCGGAGCTGGTCATCCGAGACACGGCCGGCGAACTCGACGTTGGGCCGCGCCATGTCCTTAAGCCGCGAATATTCCGGACCCTTGCCAGCGATTATCAGCCGCCGCCCGGTTCGGGCGAACAAACGGACGGCCGCGTCGATCCGCTTGTAAGGCACCAGCTCGGAGACGATCAGGAAATAATCATCCGCGGGAGCCCAGCGGAACGAATCGACTGCAACGGGCGGGTAGACTACATCGGCTTCGCGCCGGTAGGTTTTCCAGATGCGATTGCGGACGTTGTAGCTGTTGGCGAGGAACTGATCGACGCGCGCCGCGGATGCGAAGTCCCAAAGACGCAGGTAATTGCTCAGAGGGACCATCAGAGCACGCTTCACCCGCGACGGCGTGAATTCGTTGCGGTAGGCCGGATAAAGATCCCACAAATACCGCATGGGCGTGTGACAGTAGCAAATGTGGCGGGCGGACGACGGGGCAATGATGCCCTTGGCGGGTCCCGATTCGCTACTGACGATCAGGTCATACCCCCGCAGATCGAAACTCTCGAGCGCCATGGGCATGAGGGGCAGCAGCGACCGGTAGCGGCGTTTTAGCGGGTTCAGGAACGAAGCGGTGACGCGGTGCTTACGTACCTCGGGGCTCAGGGTTTCGGGATCGCAAAACAGGGTGAAGATGTCGGCATCGGGGAGAAGGCGGCATAACGCGTCGAGTACTTTTTCTCCGCCGCGGCGGTTCAACAGCCAGTAATGGATGATCGCGACCCGCATCTTCCAAATCTAAGCTTATAACCGCCAGGGCGGAAGACTTGTAAAACCTGGGCGAGCTAAACACTGTTTAACCGTTTAGGTTCACGGCGAGGCTGGCCGCCGGGATTTCCTGGATGGCGCGAAGAAGTTCGCGGTGGGCGGCTTGACGGCCACAGCGATCTGGGAGAGCCTCCGCCCGAATTAAGGGCGGAACAGGTTCCCAAAGACGACAGCCGCATCAAAGCCGAGTACACCACGGTCGCCTCTCCGCAAAGCAACGGCAGCATCAAAGGCTATCTGGTGCGGCCCGCGAAGGCCACAGGCAAGGTGCCGGGAGTGCTGGTGGTACACCGATGTACGGGTTCAACCCGCGATTCTCGTAGGACCTGGCACGGCGGTTGGGCGCTGCGAATTTCATGGCGTTCGCTGGGGACGGACTCACGAGCGTGGGCGGGTACGCGGGCGACGATGAAAAGGGCGCGCAACTCTTTGGAAAAGTCGATCGCGCGAAGATGGGCGAAGATTTCGGATCGTGGCGCCGTGGTTCCTTTCTAGGGCGTACAGACCTCGGCCGCCGACGCCGCCAAGATCAAAGCGCCTGCTGCAATTTGCGTCGCTCGACACGCGTGTCACAGGAGGGTGGCCGGCTTTCGAAGAGGCGTTGAAGGCCGACCACATGACCTATGCGGCGTATGTTTATGAGGGCGCCAACCCCGGCTTTCATAACGACACCACGCCACGTTACGACGAGGCGGCCGCTAAACTGGCCTGGCAGCGCACGCTGGATTTCTTCAAATATTTGCGCAGCTAAGTTCTAGTAGGCAGAGCGGGTGAAAAAGTTCTTGTGGGGCGGGCTTTATTTAGCTTGCGCGGGCTTCAGTCCCGCTGGTTCGGAAGGCGGACTAAAGTCCGCCGCAGGCTGAAGCCCGCCCCACACAACACAGCACTAGTTCACGCGGTCGCAGTCCTAGGCGGTCAGCGCGAGAACAAACTGCTCCATTACGATGCGGTCGTCCGGCCGGGCGTCGCGCAGGCCGCGGTCGGCCTGGAAAATCAGCTTCAGCGCGCGTGAGAGTTGGGGCGCACTGAACCTGGCGACGGTCTGATAAATCTGCTCGGCGCGCGAACCCCACATGGGAACGCCGATACGGGAGAAGTGGCCCTGGATCTGACCGGCGTTCTTTAAGCCGGCTTCGCGCGCCACCATCGCCAGGCGGAACTGGGTCGAAAGAAACGCCAGGACCAGGGGCAGGTACGCGCCTTCCTTGACCAATGTATCGAGAATCTCGAGCGACCGGACGCGGTCGCGCCGGCCCAGAGCATTTACCAGGACGAAGATGGTGGTGGCGCGGGCGTCCGGCACCAGGGCCGCGATCTCCTCCACGCCGACGGCTCGTTGGCCGGCGTAGAGAGCTAACTTTTCGATCTCCACGGCGATGCGCGCTACGTCGGCGCCCAAGGACTCCACCAGCAGGTCGAGTGCAACCGCGTCCATGCGCACATCGGCGCGGCGGAGCATTGCCTCGGCCTGCACGCGGGCTTCGTGGGGGGAGAACCGGCGGAGTTCCACCACCTCGCGGACGCCGCCATAGAACTTGCGCACGCGCTCCTGCTTACGTTTGTCGTCTCCTTCGAAGTCGTAGCGAATAGCCTCCAACACCAACGTTACGCCGGGCGTCGGATCCTTCACGTAGTCATCGAGGGGTGCGGCACTGCTTCCTGCGCCCTCACCTTCACCGTCGGAATCGGAGCGTCCGCGGGGCAACGCCGCCTCCGCGTTGACCACCCAGATCAGCCGCTCGGAAGCGAACAGGGAGAGAGCCCGGGCATCATCCAATACTTCGGCCAGCGTGACTTCGCTGAGATCGTGTTCCGCCATGGCGCCTTGCAGAAATCCGGCGGATAGCCCTTCCTTCAGGCGGCGGCGCTGGTACGCCTCCGGGCCAAGCAAGAGAACGGCAGGTGGCAGAGTCTGCTTCTGGAGGCACGCCAGCAGTTGATCGGGGGTCATTAGAAGTTCTGCAAAATCGCGGTGACCACGCTGGCCGCGACGTCATGGCTCAGGCGCATCATCGCCACACCACTTTCATCGAAGTAGTCCGTGGGCGACACCGAGATGGCGTAGCGCTCTTTGAATTCGAAGCTGGGGCGATTGAAAAGAAGGGCGCCGGTGGCGTGGTCCCTGAGGGTCACTTGCAGGATGACCAACGCCTGCACCGCGGTGGCCCGGCCAGACTGGTCAGCCGTCGTGGGGAAGGAGTTGTAGCGGACTACGGCGCCAGTCAGCACGGCGTCGGCCTGTTCGGGGTCGGACACCACGCGGTAGCGTGTGCGGGAGAGAAACTCGCGCGCGATATCTTCCGGCAGCATGCGCGCCAGGTCGTAACGCGTAGTGACATTGCCGAATGCAGGAACGGCAATGGTCTTGAGGCCCTTGGGCAGCAGATCGGTGGTTCCTCCGACGTGGTAGCCGCAGGCGGCGGTGCCGATCAGTGCCAAGGTGGGCCAGAACTTCTTCATACCAGTTGCCGGGCGACTGCGACGGCGTTATCGGCGGTCAGCCGCAGGTTGTCAGCCACCAGCCAGAACCAGAACGCCTCGGGTTCGTTGCGATCGGGCTCAATGCGGCCCACAGTGATGCCGGTTTCGCCCGCCTGCGATACATTCGTGGGCGGCTCGAAATCGGCGCCGCGGACGTCGATCGGCGCAAATGCCAGCGCGCTCTCCATTGCCTCCAATCCGGGACTGGAATGGAACTCCACCCACGCTGAAAAACTATAGCCGTGGAAAACCGGCGCTTGGACCAGCCTCAGCGACGGCATGGGCGCGCCCTCACCCTCGCCGGGTAACGCCAAGAGACTGGCAAGATGCCGCTCAATGCGCAGTTCGGATTCTTCCAGAGATTGCGGCGCCTCGCCACCATAACTGGCCAACAGGTTGAAGGCGAGCTGGGTGTCGAAGATCGTTTGCGGCAGGGGTTTGAACGACAACAGACTCACGGTCTGCTGCTGCAACTCTTCGACACCAGCAGCGCCAAACTCACTGGCCGGGGCGAAAATCTGGATTACGGAACGGCGAATCGGATCGTGCGCCTGGATGCGGCGCATGAACAATGCCAGCGCAACGGCTGCGGGGTGCGCGATAACGTGCAAGGCGGTCGCATCCTCCGGCGGTTCCGACTCCACAAGTGGCGCGCGCAGGCGGGCGTCCGACCGCTCTTCGGTCGCGTAGGTCAAGTCGACCACCGCCGTGGATTCCTCAGCCAAACCGAGTGCCTTCCGGTTGGATTCAGTCGATCCGGCCAGCAACAGGCTACGGGCGCCGGCCAAGCTGTCCGCCACCAGTTCTTCCACAATCGCTGGCTCGTCCCCCACGCGCGTAAGAATGCCATGCTCCTCCTCGTCGGCGGCAATGAGGCGGAGATCGATTTCGGGAGCTGATGTGGCAACGATGTCACGGATCTCGCGCCCCAATAGCGAATCGCTGCCCACCAAAACCATGACGGCCCGCTTAGCCAATCTGCTGCTCCCGGCCTGGCGGGTACACCGGCTGGGCGGGCGTGTGCCGCAGGCGCCGCCGAATGATACCACCGATCCGAATGGCGATCCCGCTGCCGACATAGGCCACCGCCATGGCCACCCACATCACGTGCGAGTAGTTCCAGAGAGCATAAATAAACGCACCCGTCAGAATTATGATCAAAGGAGAATACGCGCGGTTCAAACTGATCCCCTTGAAGCTGTAGTAGCGCCAGGTACTGATCATCAAGAAACCGAGGAGGAGCAGCAGCACTAACCATGCCAGCGCGAAGGGCATCCAAATGATCGGTTCGCCGTCGACGGCGTAAACCACCGCTGCCACCATGGCCGCCGCCGCAGGGATGGGCAGCCCCACGAAATACTTGCGATCAGGACGGCCAGGATTCTTAGGGACCGGATTCTTCTGGATATTGAAACGCGCCAGGCGAGCGGCACCGCAAAGCAAGAAGAGGAAAGCGATGAAGTAGCTGGCGTTAAAAATGCGGCTGCGCCAGATTTCCCCCAAGGCGGCGTCCACGAACTGCACGCCCCACGCCACCGCCAGTACGGCCGGCGCCAGCCCGAAACTGATGACATCGGCGAGCGAATCCATTTCGCGTCCGAAATCGGAAGTGGTGTTGGTCATGCGGGCGATGCGGCCGTCCAGACCATCGAGAAAAACTGCCGCGCCAATCGCCGTAGCCGCAACGGTGAAGTGCTCCGCGGCGCCCGGCACGCCCGAAGCGGCAGCCATGGAAGCTCGGAAGGAACGCAGAATCGAGATATACCCCAGGAAAATATTGCCCGCGGTAAACAGCGTGGGCAGCGCGTACGCGGCGCGGCGCGGACGCCGGTCGGGAGAGCGTGGATCGACGAAGCGGTCTTTAAGCGCCATGAATTTCCGGGACGTCGAGGCGGCGTGCGATCACGCTCGAACCGGCCGCGACGCGCATTCCAGGATGCACCACAATTTCCCACTCGGGCCCGAACAGCACGTCCACCCGCGAACCGAATTTGATCAGCCCGACGCGTTCACCGATGGCCACGCGGTCGCCGGGTTTTTTGTTGCAGACGATGCGGCGCGCGATCAGCCCGGCGATCTGTTTGAAGATCACGCAGGTGCCTTCGCCCTGGACGGTGACGATATTCTGTTCGTTTTGCGTGGAGCACTCCTCGCGGCTGGCCACGTGGAACTTGCCTTTCTGATACTCCACCTTGCAGACGGCACCGCCGATCGGAGAGCGGTTGACGTGGACATCGAAGATGTTCAGGAAAATACTGATGCGGTTAATGGTGGGGCCCTCCGGCTTGACGGCGACGACCTTGCCATCGGCGGGAGACACCGCTACCGGGCCGGCCGGGATAGCCCGATCGGGATCGCGGAAAAAGTACAGACAAAACGCGCCCAGCACAAACAGCGGTACGGAGAACCATGGACCGGCAAGCCAGGCCACGAGGATACCGGCCAGTCCGAGCGCGAGCGCGTAACGAATGCCGTCGATCACCACCAGATTTATTCTCCCATAGGCGCTTGCGCCGGCGTAATGAAATGCTTATATTGATCGCACTATGCGCATTCGCAGGATACTTACCTCGATCGTGGCCGGTGTGCTGAGCACGTGCGGAGCGACCGTTCTCTCGGCTCAAAATAATGCCGATCAGTGGAGCCAGCCTTTTCCGCCGCACAAGATAATTGGGAATCTTTACTACGTCGGCTCCTCGGAGCTGGCCACCTATCTGATCACCACGCCGGATGGGAACGTTCTAATCAACAGCGATTTCGAGCGGACGGTGCCGGTGATCCGCGCGGCCGTGGAGAAGCTGGGGTTCCGTTTCTCCGATACCAAGATTTTGCTGGGCAGTCATGCGCACGGCGATCACATGGAAGGCGACGCGCTGCTGAAAGAACTCACGGGCGCCAAGGTGATGGCGATGGAGCAGGACCTCCCTGCCCTCCGCAAAATGACGCCGGGCAACAAACCGCACCCCATCGACCGGATTCTGCATGACGGCGACGAGGTTACTTTGGGCGGCACCACTCTGGTGGCGCATCTCACCCCCGGCCATACAAAAGGGTGCACTACCTGGACCATGAAAGCTAAGGAAGGCGATAAGACCTATGACGTGGTGATCGTGGGGAGCGTCAACGTCAATCCGGGCTTTATTTTGGTGGGCAACAAAGACTACCCCGAAATCGCCAGCGACTACGTGCGCAGCTTCAAGGTCTTGAAAGCGCTACCCTGCGATATCTTCCTCGGCGCGCACGGCAATTACTACGGGATGACTGCAAAGTACGCCAAGTTGGAGAAGGGCGGAGCGAATCCATTTATTGATCCTGCGGGCTATAAAGCCTATATCGCGGAACGCGAACAAGCGTTCCAAGCCAATCTGGAGAAACAGAAAGCGGCGGCCAAGTAGATCTGCAGTGGATTGCGCCGTAGGTCGGCTGATCGCGCCGAAGACCCGGCAGGTCGCTAGTGGGTAAAAACTCGCTTGCCAAATCACTCTACCGCCTACGCTCTTTTTGTTGGACGCGTGCGTTCCTTGTTCCAGTAGAGGCCGGGGTCAAGCCCGTAAACCAAGGCTACCGCGAGTAGCACCATTCCTATCCAGAGTGGCAAATCCAGCGCCCATACTAAAATGCGTCGAAAGCCAAACCAGGAGTGGGGATCCGTTAGCCAGTTGGCGAATGGGGTCCCACTGATAAGGGGATTGACGGCGGTTCCTATACTCCAGCCTGGCCAGACTCCGCTTCGCAACCTCAGCAGCACTTCGATCGCTAAAACGAGGAAAACTGCCGCGAACGCGGCTAGGCCGCCAATCGCCTGCGCCCATTCCATGCGCTCGCGGCCGGAACTCACAGCACTCTCACAGCAGCAATTGGGCGCGCCTTGAGATCAAACAGTCATCCGAGGTGTCGTGCTGGAATACCTCCTGCACAAACTGCCGTTCGTCTGGTACCGGCAGCTT
>DASZIV010000185.1:0-88206 GCA_035948775.1 Bryobacteraceae bacterium | reverse complement strand
ATTCTCCACGCCGATGCGGGCCCTCGCGCTGACGTATGTAAAAAAGATGACGCCGAGAAAGCCCTATACGGCAGTCGCCTTCAACCTGATCCCCGGCGTCGGCGAGTATTTCGTCTTCCCTGCGCTGACCACGTCCGGGCCTTGTGAGATTATGGTTTTTGAAGGTGTCCCCGGCGGCCCAATGGACTGCTGGGCCGACGTGAAGACACCGGAACAGCATCTTGAGCGCAGCAAGGAGATAGTGAGGAAGCTTCTTCCCTGGGAAGGGAGCGCTGCAGTGACATCGAACTGGCTGATGAGATG
Source organism: Bryobacteraceae bacterium (assembly GCA_035948775.1). Classification (GTDB taxonomy): domain Bacteria; phylum Acidobacteriota; class Terriglobia; order Bryobacterales; family Bryobacteraceae; genus PSRJ01. The sequence goes on along the minus strand of DASZIV010000185.1, from coordinate 87,903 downwards.
GGCATCCTGGCCGCCCAGGTTTTCTCCAACGGTGCGCAGGCCCCTCTGTCGACTGCCCTCCGGCAGTACGATTCTGGGCATGGCCGATGTAGTCGTACTCAACGATCCCATCACCGGGCAAGGTTCAAACACGGCCAGTAAGGCGGCGCAGATCTACATGAACCGCATCCTGGCACACGGCACCGGGAGATTCGACGCCATCGCCGCCACACATCCTTCAACTCATGGGGGCAGCCTCGCAGGTTCCCACGCTAGCAAGACGGATTGCCAATAGCTTCAACAATCCCCCTGACTTCGATCCGTGGTGGTTTGAGCCGATCGAGGCCGAGAAACTGATAGCTAAGCACGGGGGGGGCGCATAAGGACCGCAACCCGGAAGGATTCCGACGGGACGGATGGACTTCGATTTTCCTGTCCCTTTTGCGGCAGATTCGCGCGGGGGCGTAAGCACAATCGGTTGACGAGTACGCTCTGTGACGGATGGCGTTATGAACCGCTCGGCCACTGCCTGGGAGGCCACCTGCGGCCAGACGATGCTTCCGAAAGCGGCCAAACGAGGGTTCCAGTCACAGCGGCAACCGCTAGCGGTACATCTTCTCGAACTTGTTGCGGCTGTTGAACACCGTGAATGAGCCGTCTTTTTCGGCCGTAAGGCGCAGCCATTTGCCCTCGCAGATCTCGTCTACATTCGCCAGGAAGGGATCCGCGGAATTGTGGTCCTTCCCCGCCCCAATGGCGTAGTGCAGTTGCCAGATATCGAGCAGCCCGGGTGTATCGTGCAGTGTCTCCCAGGCGGCGGGCTTGCCGCCCTTGCGCGGGCCATTGTCGCTGATGGCCACCTTAGGGTGAATGGCGTGCAAGAGCTGTGGGGTGTTGGCCGCGGCGCCCATGTGGTGGGAGGAGACCACTACGTCTACCGTTCCGATCTTGTTCATGGGGCACATCAGGTCGTGCTCGCGGCTGCTGGTGAGGTCGCCCAGATCGAGAATGCGAAAATTGCCAAAGGTGATCAGCAGGCCGAGTGATTGCTGGTTTTCACTGACCTCTTCATCCGAATCGGGCTGGTAGCCGGCGCAATCGGGGTTGGGTTGACCGGCGCCGGAAAGGGGCGCGGCCAAGGTCGCGCCCGCACCGGCCAGCACCTTCACCTCCAGGCCTTTGATGGGTATCGTGTCGCCGGGCTTGGCGCTGACGCGTGTGCCCTTCCCGCTGTACTCGCTGTACATGTTGTAGCGAACCTTGGAGTCCTTGTCGTCCTCGGTATTCGGTCCGTGATCGATGAAGGTGTGAATGGGAAGCTTTTCGGAGACGCCCGGCAGGCCGCCCACGTGGTCCTGATGGTAGTGGCTGATCACGAGGTAATCGATTTTCTTGACACCCGCGACCTTGGCAGCGGTCTGGATGCGGCCGGGATCGCGGCCGTTAAACCCGCCGTACCCGGTGTCCATGAGCAGGGTTTCGCCGGAGGGAGAGACGAACAGGGTGGACTGGCCGCCCTCCACGTCGATGAAATAGACCTCAAGGTTCTTGGCCGCGGGTAGCGCGGTGGCGCACGCCAGCAGCAGCAGGCAACAGGATAGCGAACGCATTCCGAGGATGTTACCACGCACGGTTTGTAGTTGCGTGAACGGTCCGGGCAGGAATACCGTATGTATGAATAGATGCCTTTTTGCAGCCAATGCGGAAACCAGGTGGGCGGACGGGATGCCTACTGCGGACGCTGTGGCGCCCGCCAACCTACAGACCCATTCCAGCCCGCGCAGGACGCTTTTTCGCACATCTCGCCCCGCACCGCTTCCATCTGCTGCTATATTCCAGGCCTGGGCTGGATCGCTTCGATTATCGTGCTGGCGTCGCACCGGTTCCGTCAGGACCGCACGGTCCGCTTCCACGCCTTTCAAGGGCTTTACCTGTTCGTGGCCTGGCTTCTGAACAGTTGGGTGGTGCGGCCCATGTTTCTCATGGTGCCGCATGCCCCCTTCCACGGACTCATCGAACTGGCGCTGCTGATCATGTCGATATTCATGATTGTAAAAACAGCGCACGACGAGACTTATGCGCTGCCTTTATTCGGTGAGTTGGCTAAACGGTCGGCGGCGGAAGACTAGCGGAAGCAAAGGCGTGTCACGGCTCTGTAATAGCCGTTACGGGGCGTCGGACGATCCGGGCGGTCGACGATTCAGGATCAAATCGTTAAATCGTTGTAAAGCTAGACGATAGCGCTCGGCTACAGCCTCTTTTTGATCGGGCGGGGCTTTCTGGAACTCGGTTTCCGCCTGCTTCAATTCCGCCATCAACTGCTCTTCGAGACGATCACGGCATTTTCGGTCGTACGAACCCTGCGGATTGGGGGCGGGCATAACCCTTCTACTAAAGCTCCTTAGTCTGGAATTGTACTATCGGTACGGTACTTTCGCATCAGGAGTTTTAGTCTAATTTTGTACCTATCTTCTGTACACCTCCTATTCGAATACCTGATCTACCGGAACCACGGTCACGTCCTCCGGAGCCAGATGCAACCCGAACCGCTCCACCACCTTGTCCTCTCCCAGGATTTCCGCCGGCTTGGGCGAGTTGTAGGCCATGGGTGACGGAGCGTCGCTGGTTAGCAGCTTTTTCAAATCTTCGCCATTTTTTGCGACCGCGACGATCACCAGCCGGTCGGGCCGCAGGTAGCGCTTGATGGCGCTGTTCACATCGTCGCGCGTCAGCTTGGCTAGGCGAGTCTTGAGGAACTGGTTGTAGTTGGGAATTCCGTAGTAGAGGCTATCGATGGCGTAACCCAACTCCGCGGTCTTGGTGCTAGTCAGGATATTGACGTACTTGGCCAGAAACTCGCGGGTATGCTCGAAGCTGTCCTCGGAGATGCCGTCGCGGCACAGTTTCTCCAGCTCATAGAGGGCTAGCCGGAGGGCGAACTTCGCGGTGGGGGGTTCCACAGGCCGGATCCAAATCTGGAAGGTCTGGAAATGCCGCGCCAGGTTCGGGCTGGGTTCGAACAGGAACATACCGCGCGGGAAGTACTCGATGTAGGCATAGTCGCCATAGTTAAGGCCACGCTTCTCGCGCATGCGGTCGAAGAGCCTGCCGTTGCCGGAGCGGTGTTGGCCGAGATAAGAAATGGCAACCAGCAGAGCGGGATAGTCCGGGTTGGAGCGTATCGCCAGCGTGGGAAACCCTAGGGAAAATGCCACCGAGCGCGTGTCCTTATCGATGATGACGGCACGGTTCCTCCGGATTGGCTCCAGAGTGTTTTCGCGCGGCCGGAACCCTCCACCTTCCGGCAAACTGCGAAAGTCCTTCTTCACCCGCTCCAGAAATGCCGGCGTATAGCCCCCGGCGATGCCGAGGATCAGGTTCGCCTGACTGTAGTGGGTGCGGTAGAAACGCTGCACGTCTTCCAGAGTGAGCTTCTGGAGAGAGGAGACCGTGCCGGCCGAATAGTGCTCGTAGGGGGAGTGCTGGTAGAGGTTCTGCTCGAGGAACTCTTTGCCGAGTTCCTCATCGTTGTTGGCGCGCAAATTGACGCGCAGGGAATTGATGGCGTCATCTTTGATGCGCTGGAAATCTTCGGGACGCCAACCGGGATCGAGCAACATGGCACGCAGCAACTTGTAGTACGCTTCCAGATTGTCGGTGTGGGTGGCTCCCGAGAAGGTGACCATTTCTTTATCCACCTGCGCATTCACGGAGGATGAGATGGGGAACATGGCCTCGACCAGCTGACGGTACGTCAGGTCCTTGGTGCCGCCGCGAGCCAACATCAGGGCGGTGAGGTACGCGGCGCCCGGCTGTTCCGGCGGATCCGCGGCGGAACCGGCCGTGAACACGATGCGCAGGGTTACCAGCGGCGATTTGCTGGGCAGCGCTACGACACGCATCTGGGCGGTGGCGGCGACGGTGGTGAGAAGCAATACTGCCAGCGGCTTCAATTGGCACTCCTGGCGCCGGTCAGCGTCACGATGGTCCTGCCGTTGTCGGTCAGGTATTTTTCAGCGGCTTGTTGGATGTCGGCGGGCGTGAGCTGCGCCAGCTGCGCATAGAACTTGTCGATCGTGTCCGGCGAACGGCGCAAAGCTACATAACGCGCCAGAATGTTGGCAATGGTATCGCTGTTATCCATGCGCAACGCCAGTTGGTAGCGCAGGTGTTTGCGCACCGCATCCAGCCGGGCAGCGTCGACGGGAGTATTGCGCAGGGTCTTGATGGTTTCCAGGATTTGGTCGCGCACGTATTCCATGTCGCCGGCCTTCTTCACGCGGGCCTGGATCCCGAATAGAGTGGGATCCACGTTGAGAGAGTTGTCAGCGAAGAGCTGGTCCACCTTCTGCTCTTGAATCACCAGTTTCTGATAGAGCTCCGAAGTCGGAGAGAATGCCAGGAAGGAGAGCGCTTCGAGCGCCGCCGTATCCTTGGCCGTGTCGGTGTAGGCCGGAACTTTGTAGGAGACCGTCAGCATCGGCAAGGTGGGAGACGGCCAATCCACATGATTAATGCGGGGAGCGTCCTGCACCGGCTCGCGCGGGATGTCGGGCTGGTAGCTGCCGCGTTTCCACTCGCCCCAGTATTTGTCAATCAGCTCGCGCACAGCCTTGGGTTTCACGTCGCCGACTACGATGATGGTGGTGTACTCCGGACGGTAATAGTGGTCAAAGAAGCGCAGGCTGTACTCGTATTGATTGGGCATGTCCTGAACGTCCTTCAAGAAGCCCATGGTTGTGTGCTTGTACGTGTGCCGGTCGAAGGCAGTGTCCGCGATCACCTCGCCGATTTTGCGCTCGGGGCTGGAGCTGTTCTTGTTGTATTCCCCGAGCACGGCCAGCGTTTCGGTTTTGAATTCGGGTTCGGCGTACTTCAGGGTGCGAAAGCGGTCCGACTCCATGGCCATCACAGTCTCCAGGTCTTCCTTCGAGAAGGTGGTGTGATAGCAGGTGAAATCGTCGGTGGTGAAGGCATTCGACGAGGCGCCGATCTGCTTTAAAGTGGCTTCATACTTCTCGGGCGAATACTTCTGGGTGCCACGGGACATCAGGTGCTCAAACAAATGGGCGAAGCCGGTGTGTCCGGCTTCCACTTCGTTGCGGGAGCCGGTCTGGACGACGATATAGGTGGCGACTATGTTGGGAAAATCAGTGGGCACCGTCACGAGGCGCAGGCCGTTGGGCAAATCTTCCTGGCTGTAGGCGTAGGGGAAGACCTTGCGAGGGGCGTCGGCGCCGAAGAGCATGGCGGCGAAACAGACCGCTACCAGTAATTTGGCGAGCATTGTTTCTATTGTAGGAAAGACCGCTTGCGGATGCGTGGTTCTTGGGCGAATGAAAGGCGCCGCTCCCTTTGGCCACAGTTCGGTAACTCTTTCCGCAGCGGTAGAATAGCGGTGTGCCAACGCTCACGTTCTCTGAAGCCCGCGAAAGCGTGCTCTCCCATGTGCGCGGCGCGCGCCGGTATCCGTCCATCGAAAGAGTACACTTGTCTGTCGCCGCGGGGCGGGTACTCGCCGAGGACGTGGCGGCCGACCGCGACTCCCCAGCAGTCGCACGCTCGGTGCGCGACGGATACGCCGTACGCGCGGCCGATCTTCCCGGGGAACTGGAAATCGTGGGTGAGGTGCGGGCGGGCGATCGCTTCGGGGGCGAAGTGGGGCCGGGCCAGGCAGTGGAGATCATGACGGGTGCGCCGGTACCCGCGGGCGCAGACGCGGTCGTCATGGTGGAACATACGCACCGCAACGACGGACGGGTCAGCATCGGCCGCGCCGCCGAGCCACGCCAGAATATCAATCCGCAGGGCTGCGAAGCGGCCGCGCATCAAATCGTGCTCCATAAGGGCAAGCGCCTGGATTACACCGACGTCGCCATGCTGGCCACATTCGGCCACGAGCGCATCGGCGTGTACCAGAAGCCGCGCGTGGCGCTGATCGCCACCGGCGACGAGATTGTAGAAGTGAACGAATCGCCGAAGGAATTCCAAATTCGCAATTCCAACATCTACTCGCTGGCAGCACAGGTGGAACGCGCGGGCGGCGTGGGCGTCATGCTGGCGGTGGCGCGCGACAACCCGCAGCATACGCGCCAGATCGTCCTGGAAGGCCTCCAAGCCGATCTGCTGCTACTGTCCGGCGGCGTTTCGGCCGGCAAATACGACATAGTCGAGCAGGTTCTCTCAGAGCTGGGCGCCGAGTTCTATTTCGATCGAGTACTCATTCAGCCCGGGCAACCGCTGGTCTTCGGCCGGGCGCGAGACAAGTTCTTCTTCGGCCTGCCGGGGAACCCCGCCTCCACTATGGTGACGTTTGAGATCTTCGCCCACGCCGCCGTGGAGCTGATGGGAGGGCAGGAGGAAATCGCGCTGCGAATGCCATTTGCACGGCTCACGGCCGACTTCCGGCACAGGACGGGACTGACACGCTTCTTACCGGCACAATTGAGCGCCGACGGAACGGAGGTCACGCCGGTCTCCTGGCATGGTTCGGGCGATGTCCCGGCGCTGACGCGCGCTAACGCCTACCTGGTGGCCGATGCAGACTGCGCCGAATACCTGACGGGCGAGCTCATGCGCGTGTTGCCCAAATGAAGAAAAAACTTTCGCACTACGATGCGGCCGGCAGCGCGCGCATGGTGGACGTCAGCGGCAAGCAGGAAACCCGCCGCACCGCACGCGCCCATGCTTTCGTACACATTGCGCCAGCGGTGCTCAAGAAGCTTCCGCAGAATCCCAAAGGCAATCCGCTGGAGATCGCCCGCATCGCCGGCATTGCAGCCGCCAAGCGCACCTCGGAGCTGATTCCGCTGTGTCACCCGCTGATGCTTTCCCATGCGGATGTGGATGTGACGCTGGAAAAAAATGGCGTGCGTATCATATCCAGTGCAACCACCACCGGGGCCACAGGCGTCGAAATGGAAGCGCTCACCGCCGCTTCGGTGGCCGCCCTTACGGTGTACGACATGACGAAGGCGCTAGACAAAGCGATCGAAATCCAGGACCTCTACCTTCTGGAGAAGACCGGCGGCAAGAGCGGAGACTTCCGCCGTAAGCGCACTTCATGATCCACGCAGCCGTGTTGACCATCAGCGACTCCGCCAGCGCCGGCACGCGGGTCGATCAATCCGGCCCCGCGTTGCGGAACAGGCTGGAACAACTGGGCTGGAGCATCACGGTGATGGAAGTGCTTCCTGACGAGGTTGACGAAATCTCGACACGCCTGGCCACACTTGCGGATGGCGGCCAGCTCGCTGCGATTTTCACTACGGGCGGCACGGGAGTTGCGCTGCGCGATGTGACGCCGGAGGCTACACGGGCCGTGATCGACCGCGAAATTCCCGGCCTGCCCGAACTGATGCGCGCCAAGGGACGCCAGTCCACGCCGCGCGCCGTGCTGTCGCGGGCCGTGGCGGGCACGCGCGGGCGGGTATTGATTGTGAATCTTCCTGGATCGCCGAAAGGCGCGATCGAATCCCTGGATGCTATCGTAGAATTGGTGCCGCACGTGCTCGAGCTGCTGCGCGGGCAAACCGAACATGCGGCAGCCCGCCAGGAGTGATGATGCGTACAATCTGGCTTCTTCCGCTGATCGCCGCCGCCCTGGTGGCCCAGAGTTCCGACGTTCCTCCCCCGTTTCGCATCACGACCGAACGGGTGGTGGCACCGGTCACCGTGTTCGATCGGAGCGGCTCCTCCGTCAGCGGCATCGAGCCGCGCGACTTTCACCTCTTTGACAACAACAAGGAGCAGAACATTGAGGTCGACGTGGCCTATCAGCCTATTTCGCTGGTGATCTGCATTCAGGCGAATTCGCATGTGGAAGGGCTGCTGCCTCAGGTGCAGCGGGTCGGCAGTCTGATCTCGCCTCTGCTCATCGGCGACCAGGGCGAAGCGGCGGTGATCGCCTACGACTCGCGCATACGCACCCTGCAGGAGTTCACGTCCAACGGGGACCAGATTACCCAAGTGATCAAAAAGATTCAGCCGGGCAGCGACTCCAACCGCATGATCGACGCAGTAATCGAGGGCGCGCGGATGCTCGACAAACGGCCCGTCAACCGCCGCCGCATCATGCTGCTGATTGGCGAAACCCGCGATCTGGCCAGTGAGGGCCGGGCGCGCGAAGCGCTGATCGATCTGCAGTTATCGAACATCGTGTTCTATTCCGTGGACATGTCGCGGTTCCTGAGCACCCTGTCCGCTCCGCCGATTCAGCCGCGTCCCGATAACCGTCCACCGGCGTCGTTCCCTCTACCTTCCAACACTCCGGCCACGCCTACCAGCGTGCAACAGACTTTTGGGACTAACGGAGCGAGCGCGGACTTCATCCCGATGATGGTGGAAGTGCTGAAGGACGTGAAGGCGATTTTCAAAGACAACCCGGTGGAGCTATTCACGAAGGGGACGGGCGGCAGCGAGTTCTCGTTCTTCAAGCAGCGCGGGTTAGAGGAAGCGATCTCGAAGATCGGCGGGGAGCTGCACAGCCAATACCTGATCAGCTACAGCCCCAACAACAAGCTGGAAGGTGGATTTCATCAGATCCAGGTAGAAGTGGTAGGGCATTCGGAAATCAAGAAGCTTCAGACGCGGCCGGGGTACTGGCTGGCGGCCTCGAACTAGTAAGGGCACTGCTCCCTTTGGTGGCGGCTCAGTAAAACGGTAAATTAGATGGCATGAGGCTCGCTGCGATTCTGCTCCTTTCGATTTCGGGTTTCGCCCAGACTAAGACCGCCTTCGACAAGGCAATTCTCGAAAAATACCTGCGCCGCGTCGAATTCTTCCCGGTGCCGGTGGATTTTAAGATCGACGATCCCAAGCCCTCCAAATTGCTGCCTGGGTTTTCCGAGGTGGCGGTGCATATTACCCACGAAGAGGAGTCGAAGGAGGAGCTCTACTATATCTCCAAAGACGGGCAGACGATTATTCAGGGCGATCCCGCGGCGATTACAGTCTTCAACATCAACAAGAGCCCGTTTCAACCCAACCTCGATCTGCTGCACCTGGAGAACCAGCCGAGTTTTGGACCGGCCAACGCGCCGGTCACGGTGGTCGAATTCGGCGACTTGCAATGCCCTTCCTGCAAGGCCGAAGCGCCGAGTATCCGACAGATGATCCCGCAGTTTTACGGCGACAAGGTGCGCGTGGTCTTCAAGGACTATCCACTGGAACTGATCCATCCGTGGGCCCGCGCCGCGGCGAACGCCGGCCGGTGCATCTTCCACCAGAACGCGCAGACCTTCTGGAAATTCTATGACTGGATGTACGACATTCAGGAAGGGATCACACCTGGAATCTTGAATGCGCAGGTACTGGAGTGGGCCGGGAAGAACGGTCTGGATACGGCGAAACTGGGCGCCTGCATAGAGAGCAAGCAGTACGACAGCGAGGTGGCGGCGAACATTGCGGAGGGCAAGTCGGTGGGGGTTCGGGGGACGCCTAGTCTGTATGTGAACGGGCACAAGATCGGCGGGGTGGAGTGGCCGGTGTTGGAGGGGCTGATTAAGCTGGAATTGGAGGACGCAGGGAAACGGTGACTCACCTTGCGTGGATTTTTCTCAGCGCGCTCAGCCGCGATCAGGACCGTTGAATCAAGCTGGACTCCGACGTCGGTCTAGTAGGCAGACCGGATGAAAAGGTTCTTGTGGGGCGGGCTTTAGCCTGCGCGGGACGTTCGGTCCCGCTGGTTCGGATGGCGGACTAAAGTCCGCCGCAGGCTGAAGCCCGCCCCACACAACAGAACACTATTTCACATTGGCTATGAGGATCTCTAGGTCAGATTCCGTCATCGTTACGTCAGTCGTTGCCAGAAATCTTGACCAGGCTCTCCGGCCCGGTCCCGTTTACCACGGCTTCAGCTTCCTCCGCGGTGAAGCTTTCCACCTTCGAGGAAATATTCATCGAGCAGAATTTCGGGCCGCACATGGAGCAGAATGCGGCGTCCTTGAAGCCTTCCTCGGGCAGCGTTTCGTCGTGATAGGCCTGCGCTGTTTCGGGGTCGAGCGAGAGAGCGAATTGCTGCTTCCAATCGAAGCGGTAGCGGGCGCGTGACAATTGGTCGTCACGGTCGCGCGCGCCGGGGCGGTGACGCGCGATATCGGCGGCATGCGCCGCAATCTTATAGGCGATGATCCCCTGCTTCACGTCTTCACGATTCGGCAGACCCAGGTGTTCCTTGGGCGTGACATAGCAGAGCATGGATGCGCCATACCAGCCGATCATGGCGGCGCCGATGGCCGACGTGATGTGATCGTAGCCGGGCGCAATGTCGGTGACCAGGGGCCCCAAAGTATAGAACGGGGCCTCGTAGCAGATCTCGTTTTCCTTCTGAACCTGCATCTCGATCTGGTCCATGGGTATGTGGCCGGGACCCTCGATCATCACCTGGACGTCGTACTCCCAGGCCTTCCTGGTCAGCTCACCCAGGGTCTTCAACTCTGCGAATTGGGCTTCATCACTGGCGTCGGCCACGCTGCCGGGCCGCAGTCCATCGCCCAGCGAAAAGCTCACGTCATGTTTCTGGAAGATTTTGCAGATGTCCTCGAAGCACTCATAAAGCATGTTCTGCTTGTGGTTCTTGACCATCCACTCGGCCAGGATGGAGCCGCCACGGCTGACGATGCCGGTGACGCGCCTGGTAGTGAGCGGGATGTACTGCACCAGCACTCCGGCGTGAATCGTCATGTAATCGACGCCCTGCTCGGCCTGCTCCTCGATCACTTCGAGCATTACCTGTTTGCTGAGATCTTCCACACGGCGGACACGGGAAAGGGCTTCGTAAATCGGCACGGTGCCGATGGGCACCGGGGAGTGCGCGATGATGGCTTTGCGAATGGCGGGGATGTCGCCGCCGGTGGAAAGGTCCATCACGGTGTCGGCGCCGAATTTGACGGAGTAGCGCAGTTTTTCCAACTCTTCTTCGATGTTAGAAGTCACCGCCGAATTGCCGATGTTAGCGTTTATCTTGCATTTCGACGCTACGCCGATGGCCATCGGCTCCAGGTTGGCGTGGTTGATATTGGCCGGGATGATGAGCCGCCCGCGGGCCACTTCGGAGCGGACCAGTTCGGGAGTGAGGCTCTCCCGCCGCGCTACATAATGCATCTCTTCGGTGATGACACCGTGGCGGGCATAGTGCATTTGCGTGCGGTTCGTGTCGTTCTGACGTTTGGCTACCCACTCTGTGCGCATGTTGACTCCTTTGAACTATGAGCGGGCCGGCGCGCAGTGTGCCCGCCAACGCCCGCTCCGGGCAGGGGGCCGGACCCAAGCCGGCCCATCGACCTACTTCTTCTTCTTGGGCTTTTTGACTTCCTTCTTGGGGCTACGGTCCTTGGCCACGGAAATCCTCCCTTACGTTGAGATTATACTCGCTACGCGGGGTTGTTATTTTTCAAATCGTAACGATAGCCGCGCCATTCGATGGTACACCCGAACGCCGAAGAAACGAGCGCAATCAGCCAGATCCACGTGGCCAGCGGAACCAATGCCCAATGAACCCAGGCGTAGCGCCGGAACCAGTCATGGTATTCGGGCAGGGCGGCCGCGGCCAGAGTGGAGCGGCGCGCACCTTTGATCATTCCAGGGATTAGTTGAGCCGCCAATGTGAGCCATCCAAGCCGGTGTCCGAAACAGATGGCCAGCACCGACGCCGTCATCGCCGCGCAATAAAAGAGATGCGCCATCAGACCAAGCCGCCACTGTCGCTGGTTGTACGTGCGCGTGATCATCATCTGGCGGCGCATCCACGAAAACAGGGCACGGGCGGAGATCTGCTCGCGGCAAGGCACCAGAGCGCCTGGGGCATAAGCGATGCTCAGTCCGGCGGCGTGGACGGCGGCGCTTAGCGCATAGTCGTCACTGATGGTCCTTCTCCAGTAGCGGAGCACCTCGGTATCGAAGAAGGTCTCACGGCGGATGGCCATGGCGCCGCCCCAGGCGAAGCGGTTATCTCCGGAGCCCAGCATTCCGGCGGGCACGGCGTCCCACACACCGCGGAGCAGCGTCCACAAAGTCGCGCGGTCGGGCGTGAACCAACGATAACCAGAAGAAGCGCCGACGCCCTCTTCGGAGAGAGGCGCCACCAGGGCGCGCAGCCAGCGTTTGGTTACCCGCCCGTCGGAATCGGCGAAGGCAAAGACCTGGCTACGGTGGCGGGCGGCATGAATGGCAGTCGTGAGATTCTGAACCTTCTCGCCGGTGTGAGCGTCGCGGCCATGGGCTAGGATGACCCGCGCACTGCCCGGCAGCACGCCCGCAGGAATGTCGCTGGCGCTATGAGCCACGATGAGGAGTTCGTAATCCGGGTAGTCGAGTGAGGCCAGCGCCGCCAGGTTTTGGCGCAAGCCCTCATCCATGCCCTTCACGGGCACGATTACGCTAGCCGCCGGCAGATGTTGCGGAGTCTCAGCCAGGCGGCGGCGCACGTAAATCGCGCGATTGCGCTCGCCTCGCAGGGAGAGGGCGGTTAAAGCGAGCGCGGGAACGACGAGGAGCCAGAGCCAGAACACCAGAGGTAGGATAACAGGGGTCGCGCGCCAGGCAGGTGAACCAGAGGCACCGCTACGCTTGGTCGCGGCTCAGTAACCAACAAAGTTCCCAATTCCTTTTGGCCATTTCGAGGGGCATCCTGCTGGCTCTAATTGGTGATAGCAATCCGATGAGAGCCTGACCAAAAATCAATTCTCGTAGCGTGTGGTGTGACCACAGACATCCCCCGGGAGTTCTTTATGAAAACCAGGTTTCTGCTCCTTTTCGTTTTCTTTTTATGGCTCGGTAGCAACCCTGTAATGGCCGATCCGCAGGGTGCAGATGACGCAGCTTCCGCTTCAACGGCCGGATTTCAGCAACAGTTCCTGCAATCAGTAGGACAAGGTCCGCGTATTTTTCCGCACATCTGGAGTCCATATCAGCAGCGAACTCTTCCGCATCCCATCTTGACCAACTCGCCGCGGCTGCATTCGCTGATTCAAGATGGAAAACTCGAATTGTCGTTGGCGGACGCGTTAGCTCTGACTCTGGAAAACAACCTGGACATTGTCGTCCAGCGCTACATAATCCCGATTGCCGAGACTGACATTCTACGCAGCAAGTCGGGTCAGGCCGTGCGCGGCTTCGCGGGCGCACTGTATCCTAGCGAACTAAATGCGGGAGCGATCGGCGCCGGTGTTACCAATGCCGGCGGCACGGGCGGCACCGGCAACGCTGGTGGCATTACGGGAGGAGGCGGCGCCGTTTTTGTCGGTCCTGCCGGAGCATTCGATCCCTCAGTGACCTTCGGGTTCAGCTGGGATCGCGTAACCAGCCCACTCAACTCAGTGGTGGTTTCGGGTATTCCGACCACCACGAGCTATGCCGCAGCGATTTCCGCCAGTTATTCGCAGCTCTTCACGAACGGTACCAGCTATTCGGTGTCGTTTAGCGGACTTCGGCAGAGCACCACGCAACAGAACACACTATTCAACCCCGACGTAACTTCGCGCCTTTCGATCGGATTCAACCAGCCGCTGATGGCCGGCTTCGGAACGTTACCAAATGAGCGCTTCATGCTGGTGGCCCAAACGAACCGTGGAACCGCGCAGGAAGTTTTCCGCGAGCAGGTGATCAACAGCGTCGCGCAGCTGGAGGACGCGTACTGGAACCTCGCCGCGTTCCAACTGAACGTGCGGGTGGCGCAAGAATCCCTGGCCGTGTCGCGGGAACTCTATAACGAGACCAAGAAGCAACAGGAAATCGGCACTCTATCCCAGTTGGACGTGGTGACGGCGGAATCCCAGGTTGCGGCCAGCGAGCGGGATCTGGTGATCGCCCAGACGAACCTGCAAGTGCAGGAGACCAACCTCAAACAAATGGTGAGCAAACGCGACGACCCGGAACTGGATGCCGCGACAGTTGTCGTCACCAATCCACTGCCGGACCCGCAAGAGAGCGACCTTCCCCAACTCGAGAACGCACTAGCAACCGCGCGATCGAACCGGCCCGAGCTGCGTCAAGCGCAGAACAATCTGCTGAACCAGGACACGGCGATTCGATTTACGCAAAACAACATGAAGCCGAATACCGCCTTGTTCGGGCTTTACGCCAGCTCTGGCTTGCAAGGGAACACTGCTCTCGTCACCGGCGGCGTAGGAGGTTCGCTCAGTCAGAGCTTCGGTGCGGCATACCCCGAAACCGCAGCCGGCGTGAGCATGGCCGCGTCTATTCGAAATCGATCCGGCCAGGCCGACAACATTCGAGCCCAATTGGAAAGGAACCAACTGGATGTCAGCCTGCAAAACACGCAGAACCAGATCGCGTTGCAGGTACGGCAATCCCGCATCGGATTGATCCAGGGCCGCGCACAGGTAGCGTCCGCGCACGAAGCAGTCCGGCTAGCTCAAGTAACGCTCGATGCGGAGCGGAAGAAATTGGACGCCGGCCTTTCGACTTCCTACAACGTGGTCTTGCGGACGCGGGACCTGGCGTCGGCGCAGTACGCGGAAGTACAGGCAGTCAGTGCATATGCTCTAGCCCTGGTCGCTATGGACCAGTCAACCGGCACGACGCTCGAACGCAACGGTATCCAGTTAACTGATGCTGTAAGTGGAACCGTATCCGAGCAACCGACGCCTCCTTTTCATGTTCCCGCGGCGACTTCCGGACAGGGAGGAGCACGATGAGCAACTACCCGGCGCGTGGGGCCAGACACTCGCGGGGCATGGCTTTTTGCTTGCTGACGGGATTGTCGTGGGTCCCCTCGCTGCCAGCTCAGTCCTTTCCAGACTATACCGTCGGCACCAGGCCATTTCCGAACGTTTTTCGGCCCTACGAGACCAGACAGGTTCCAAGATCGAACCTCTCCGGGATCGGGAGTCACCTGACCGTTGAGGATGGCAAACTGCGATTGTCCATGGAGCAATTAGTGGAAGCCGTGGTGGAGAACAATTTAAACATTGCCGCCGCAAGATACTATCCCCCGATGGCTCAGACGGATCTCTTGCGCGCGAGGTCGGGCTCCTCCCCACGGGGCGTGGATGCCAGTGTGATTCCTAGCTCCGTGTTCGCTGGGGCGGAAGGGGGCAGCATCCTGGGCACGGCGGCGGGCGGGACTGGCGGAGGGGGCACGCTCAGCGCCGGCGGCATCACCGGTACAGCCAGCCAGGTGGTCGTTCGACCTTCGGGAGTTTTCGATCCCTCTCTCACCATGGCCTTCAGCCTGGATCGAACCGCCAGCCCTCTGAACACGCTGATCGTTGCAGGTGTGCCGTCGGTCACGACGAATACCGCGGCGCTCTCAGTTAACTATGTGCAGGCTTTTACATCCGGTACCAGCTTTACGTTGTCCTACTCCATGCAAAGGCAGGGTTCCACGCAACTGCGTTTGCTGTACGATCCCTTCTTCGCCCCGGGCTTTACAACGACTGTTAGCCAGCAGTTGCTCAATGGATTCGGCTTCAAGGTGAACCGGGCGTTGATCAAAGTGGCCGAAAATGAGCAACACATCGAGCGCGAATCGTTCCGCCAGCAGGTAATTATCGCACTGACCAGTGCTAAGAACGCGTACTGGGATTTGGTGGCTGCCCAGCAGGCGGTCCGTGCGGCGGATCAGGCGTTGGCAGTCGCTCAGCAATTGGAGGCGAACAATAAGAAGCAGGTTCAGATCGGCACGATGGCCAACTTGGACGTAGTCACCGCGCAGGCGCAAGTGGCCGCCAGCCAACGAGACCTGATCGTAGCACAAGCTAATGTACAGAACGCCGAGCTACAACTGAAGACCATGTTGAGCCGGAATCTGGACGAACCGTTGGCATCCGCGAGCATCGAAACCACGGATTCATTCCCGGAGCCGGATAATGAGCAACTGCCGGTGCTGGCTGAAGCGGTCGAGATCGCCAACCGGAACCGGCCGGAAATCTCCGTGGCGCAAGGCAATATGAAGAGCCAACAGGATGTCCTTCCGTTTTTGCATAACGCCCTGCTGCCTAATGTGAATGCTTTTGCGCTCCTGACCACGGTTGGCCTTTACAACGTTTTTGGCACGAGCTTCAGCGAAGCGCTGCATTTTCGATATCCGCAGATCGCCTTCGGTTTTACCATCACGTTTCCGCTGCGTAACCGGCAGGCCCAGGCGGACGAGGTCCGATCGCGCCTGGAGCTGGCGCAATCACAAGACACGCTGGTGCGGACCCAGAGCCAGATTGAGGTGGACGTGCAGAACGCTTTGATTGCTGTCACGCAGTCGAAGGCGCAAGTGAGTGCTGCGCGCGAGACGGTCCGGCTGGAAGAGCAGAAACTAGACGCCGAACAGGAGAAACTGGCGGCTGGGCTTTCTACGTCATACAACGTAGTTCTCATACAACGAGACCTATTGGCAGCCCAGCTCGCAGAGGTTCAAGCCCGCGACACTTATGCCAAGGCGACAGTGACCTTAGACCAAGCGATGGGGGTTACGTTGGAAAACAGCCATCTCAAACTCGACAATGTTTTACTGGGCCAGGACGCGCCGGGCCAACCGTAAGTACCTCGGCTATCTCTTGCCTTTGCCTTTGGCCTTGGCCTTCGGAGGCTCTTCCGCGGGGACTTCCGCGGGGATTTCTGCGGGCGCTTCTGCAACGGCGGCTGACTCCTCAGGATCCGCGGCTGCCACGGCCTCGGGGTTCACCTTCTTGAGCACTTCGTCAAACAGCGCTTGCTTGCGCGGATCCACCTTAGGAGGCGGCGCCTGTTCGTGGCGGTAATCGTGATCGCTGTGGCAAGTTCGGCAGCGAACTTTGGCAGGCTCGTTGTTGATCACCGACACGACGTTATGATTCATCACGCGCTTGCAGCGTACACAGAAATCGTCAATTACGTCACCGAGACGGGGTTCGCGCATGCAGTCTCCTACGAGGCCGGAACAGGTTCCGGTAATACCCACTGCGCCGGTTCGAAACCGACGTATTTGCAGATTCGCAACTGGCCATCGCCGGATTCCAGTAGATCGCCTACCGCGAGGGGCGGGTTGGATTCGCGAAGCAACTTCCACGCTTCGTACTCGTTAGCAGCCTCAACCTGCGTGCCGGGCTCATAGTCCTTGGGCTTGACCGCTGCGCTGCCAGAGACGTGCGGCGCCCAGCGGAACTGCTGCCGAGGAGACTCTTTCATATGATGGACGCGGTAAAGCGGCATATAGCACTACATTGTAATCGAACTCGTCGCGGCGGGGCCTGCCTTGTCATCGCGGAAGTGATAAGATTCTGGAACCTGATATGGCTACCGCAACCAAGCCCGTGCAAAAACAAAAGAAAGCCTGGTACACGGGCCTTTCGGCCCAGGTACTGATCGGCGTCGGCCTCGCCATCGTGTTCGGCTATCTGAGTCCCGCCAAAGCCATCGCTATGAAGCCGCTGGGTGATGGGTTTATCCGCCTGATCACCATGATCATCGCGGTGGTGATTTTCTGCACCGTGGTGTCCGGCATCGCCGGCATGCAGGACATGAAAAAAGTAGGGCGCGTGGGTGGCAAAGCGCTGCTGTATTTTGAGGTGGTATCCACGCTAGCGCTGGTGATCGGGCTGGTGGTCGGTAACCTGGTGCCCACCGGCACCAGCTTTCATGTGAACCCGGCCACGCTCGACGCCAAGGCCGTCACCGGCTATGCGAACCAGGCCAAGGCGCAGAGCGTACCGGACTTTCTGCTGCACATTATCCCCACGACGCTGGCGGACGCGTTCACACGCGGCGATATTCTCCAGGTGTTGCTGGTCGCGTTGTTGTTTGGCTTCGCACTGTCTGCAGCGGGCCCACGATGTAAACCGGTGGTGGATCTCTTCACCGGCTTGACTCACGCGGTTTTCGGAGTGATCAACATTCTGATGCGGTTGGCGCCCATCGGCGCCTTTGGAGCGATGGCGTTCACCATCGGCCAGTACGGAGTCAAGTCTCTCGGTCCGCTGGTGACGCTCATTGCCACGTTTTACATCACGAGCATTCTGTTCGTGCTGGTGGTTCTGGGCGCCATTGCGCAAGCCGCGGGCTTCAACATTTTCCAGTTTCTTCGGTACATCAAAGATGAGATTATTCTGGTGCTGGCCGTTAGTTCGTCGGAGCCTGCCTTGCCCCGCCTGATGGAAAAGATGGAGCGGCTCGGCTGCTCCAAAGCGCTAGTGGGGTTGGTTGTGCCGACCGGCTACACGTTTAACACCGACGGCACCAGCATCTACATGACTCTGGCCGCGCTGTTTGTGGCGCAAGCCACGAGCATCCATCTGACGCTGGGACAGCAGCTCACCATTCTCGGCGTGGCCGTGCTCACCTCCAAGGGAGCGAGCGGCGTGCAGGGCGCGGCGTTCATCGCCCTAGTGGGAACCCTGATGGTGATTCCGACGATCCCGGTGGCGGGGATGGCGCTGATTCTAGGAATCGATCGGTTCATGAGTATGATGCGCGCCGTGGTCAACATGATCGGCAACGGTGTGGCCACGGTGGTGGTGGCGCGTTGGGAGCATGAGATCGATATGGCAACCATTCGGAAGGAGCTCGCCTGACGCCCATGGGGTCTCGCGCCATTTTCGTCGTTACGTTCGCCCTGCTGACCGGCTTCGCCTCGGCTCAGCAAGCGCCGCCGCCCGCCCCGCGCCTGGCGGATGGCAAGCCGGACCTGGGCGGAGTGTGGCGTCCTGGAGATATTTTCCTGATTGAGGACCTCACTTTGGGCCTGAAGAAGGGGGACGTGATTTCCCTGAAGCCTGCGGCGGAAGAAGCCATGAAAAGGCATTTGTCCAAAGACGATCCGGAGGCCAACTGCCTGCCCACCGGCGTACCGCGTCACGCTCCGTATCCCTGGAAAATCATTCAGAACAGCACCTATTACTACTTTCTGTTCGAGGGCAACATCCACAGCTTTCGCCAGATCTTTATGGATGGGCGCAAGCATCCCAAAGACCCGAACCCAACCTGGTACGGCGACTCGGTCGGGCATTGGGAGGGCGACACGCTGGTAGTCGATTCGGTGGGGTTCAACGACAAGTTCTGGTTCGATTTCGTCGGCCATCCGCATACCGAGCAACTCCACACGATCGAACGCTACACCCGCACCGACCTTAACACGTTGAAGGAAGAAGTGACCATCGACGACCCGGGCGCTTACAACCACCCGTTCACGATCCAGGCGTCGCACCGCTTGCTGCCAGGCGGCGAGTTGATGGAATACATCTGCCAGGAGAACCAGCGCGACACGCAGCACCTGGTGGGTCCGGCGGGGCGGCCGTAGGTTCGGGTGACCAAGTATAATTGCCAGAGGCTTTGGATGTGAGAACTAGTTTCGCGGGATTGACGGTTTTGTGCGCACTGACTACTACTGCGAACGCGCAGTGGCTGGATTTACCCACCAAAGGAATTCCGCGCACCGCGGACGGCAAGCCGAATCTTGCCGCACCCACGCCGCGCACACCGGACGGTAAGCCCCTGCTGGATGGGCTTTGGGTGGCGGACGATTCCCGGCACCTGGCGAATCTGGCGACCGATTTGAAAGATGTTCCCTTCCAGCCGTGGTCCGAAAAGCTGTACAACGAGCGGCGGGCCAACATGGGCAAAGACGACCCGGAAGCGCGCTGCATGCCCCAGGGCGTTCCCAAGGTCAACACGCTACCGTATCCCTTCAAGATTTACACCACCCCGCAGGCGGTGGTGATTCTGTATGAAATGTACTATCTTCACCGGCAGATCTTCACCGACGGCCGCCTGTTTCCCAAAGTATTCGAAAGCCCGAGTTGGATGGGTTATTCGATCGGCAGGTGGGAGGGCGACGATTTCGTGGTGGAGACCGCAGGCTTCAACGACCAGATGTGGATGGACACGTTCGGGCATCCGCATACCGATGCGCTGCACGTAACCGAGCGCTTCCATCGTAAGGATTTTGGACACATGGAGGTGCTGGCCACCATTGACGACCCGAAGACGTACACCAAGCCGTGGTCGGCTACAATTAAGCAGCACTTGCTGCCGGATACGGAGCTGCTGGAATTCGTGTGCGAGAAGAACCTGGATCCGCAGCATTTGGTGGGCAAGTGAGTGATGGGAAGTAAAACAGGGAAAGAGATATCGCAATGAGATCTGGATCGCTAGCGCTAACTGCCGCCGGTCTGATGTTCGCTTGTGTTCCGATGCAGGCGCACCACTCGTTCGCTGCTGAGTTCGACACCAAGAAACCGGTGGAACTCACCGGCACCGTGACCAGCATCGAGTGGGTCAATCCCCATGCCTGGATTCACATGGATGTGAAAGACGAGAGCGGCAAGGTGGCCAGTTGGAATTTCGAGCTGGGCAGCCCGAACCTGCTTTTGCGCAACGGCTGGCGAAGGGACACTATCAAGCCCGGCGACATGATCACTGTATCCGGCTCGGCTGCCAAGGACGGCTCGAACCTGGCTAACGCGCGAACGGTCAAAACGATCGATGGCAAGCGGGTGTTCAACGCCGGTTCTTCGGGAGAGCCAGGCACTCCCGGCGCGCCGCAGTCTGGTGCACCGCAGCAGTGACGTTCACTGCTTTGCGTTAAGCCGGATACCCATGGCATCTTCGTAAGCCCTGCGCACCTCTTCGGGCTGGCCCGCCTGGAAGGGAAAGCCTTCGGTCATTGTCTTGCCGAGTAGCGGGTGCTTCAGAAGCTCTTCGCGTGTGGCTCCCTGGCTGAGAATTTTTCGTTCGGCGATCGGCAGGGGAACGCACTGGTTGAGAACGGGATCGCGTATCACCGCCTTGGGGTCCGCGCCCAGGGCGATCATGTCCAGATCGCTCAGAAAGCGTTTCCGGAGCATCAGAATTCCGCGATCGCTGGTGGCCAGGTGCTCCTGCGTCCGGTCGGCGATGGTCCCCTGCCCTACCCAGGCGACGAAATCCTGATTCATCACATGGCTTGAAATCCAGCGGCCGGTCACCGGATCGTGGAACGGGCCATGCCACGCCGGAATGCGCTCCTGCACGTAAGGCTCCCTGTCTTTGGGCACACGATTAAAGACCCACGTGACGCTCAAGGTGTGCTCGTCGTCCACAGGCACGCGCCATTCAAAGTGATCGCCCGTGAAAAGCGCATTCGGCCATAGACAGACGCGGCCCACCGTCCATAGGGGATCGGTCTCGCTCATACCCTCGCGCAGACGCCTGTAGACGAAGCCGTGTTCGAACTCGTCGAATTCCAACTTGAGGTGCCGGGGCGAGTAGGGTCCCAACTGGTTGCGCTGACGCACGCTCCAGTTCATGTGCATCCACTCGAAGTGTAGGGGGTCGATGGAGTTTTCCTGACACTGAAACCAATTGCACGGCACGTCGGCGAACACGATCTGGACGAACCCGTTCTGCCATGTGAACGGCTCCCAATTGGGAACCAGAGGCGCCGGCTGCGGACCGAGGTACGCCCAAATCAAACCAGCGCGGGCTTCCACGGGATACGCTTTGACGTGAACTTTATCCTTGAACCGCGCCTCCGGTTCGGCCACATCTTCGTAGGGCTGCTCCAGGCACCGGCCGCTTTCCTCAAATAGCCATCCGTGGTAGTTGCAGCGCAGGCCGCACTGCTCCACGAAGCCATAGGAGAGGTCAGCGCGGCGGTGAGGACAGCGGCGGTCCACCAGGCCGAATGTTCCGCTCAAGTCTTTGTAGAGAGTGAGGTCTTCGCCCATGAGACGAACCGGTTTGATGGTCAAGTCGTCGAATTCGGTGACGGCCGCGATCGGCATCCAGTAGCGGCGCAACAAGTCGCCCATGGGCGTGCCAGGGCCGACTTCGGTGAGCAATTGGTTTTTGGAGTGGTCGAGCATCCGTAATCCTTCCCACGAAGAGGACGGGCCAAAACTCTGAGTATACGATTGTGACGTATAGTGGATAGGAAATGAAGCATGCCAGACTCGCTCTCCTCGCCACCGCGCTTGTGGCTCCTAGCGTGTGGGCGCAGGGGTTGCAAAAAATTACCATCAATTATCCGACGCGCAGCGGCGCCTCCTGGCCGATGTATATGGCCAAGGAAGGCGGCTACTACGCCAAGTACGGCTTAGACGCCAACCTGGTTTTCGGCGTTCATCCAGCGGGCATCGCGATGCTGGTGAGCGGCGAGGCCCAGGAGGCCAACTACTCGCTCGAACAGGCCATGCAGGCGAGCCTGAAGGACGGCTCGTTCATCATGGTGGGCAGTTCGCTCAATAAGGCGCTCTTCGCGCTGATGGCCCGCAAAGACATGGGCGACATCAAAGGGTTGAAGGGCAAGCGCGTCGCCGTGGGACAGATTGGCGACGCTCCTTACAACTACACGGTGGCGCTGCTGCGAACGCTTGGACTGGGCCTGCGCGACGTGCAGTGGATACCGGTGGGGACCGACGTAAGCGGCCGGGCCGCCGCTTTAACCAGCGGGCGCGCGGATGCGACTCTGCTGACCGCGCCGAACTATTTTCGCCTGGAAGAGGAAGGCTACAAGAACCTGGCTAACCTCGCCGACCACGACGACATCTACGCGGCCACCGTCTACATGCTGCGCAAGAGTACGCTGGCTTCCGACCCCAAGCTGGCCGAGCAGTTGATCAAGGCCCAGGCCGAGGCCATCCAGCGCTTCTATGACGATGAGGCGTTTGCGGTGAAGGCTTACATCGCGTTCGACAAGCAGCCGCAGGCCGATGTCGAGCGGATCTACGACCGTTACAAAAAGGGAAACCTGTTCGAACGAGTGCCCTACGTGCTGGCCGGTGCAGTGAAATCGGTGGTGAGCCAGCAATCAGACCAGCGACTGGCGGCGGAGATGAAGGCGTTCGATTTTCGCACGGTAGTGGACAACAGCACGGTGGACCGGCTGGTGAAGGAAGGCTACTTCGAGAAGCTGTTCGGGCCGGAAATCAAAGCCGAAGAAACGAAGAGGTCGAAACTCGCGCTGCGCAAATAGGCGGTCAAACAGGATCGAGGAGAAGAACATTCATGGCAGAAATTGTATTGGGCATGGGATCGTCCCACGGGCCGCTGCTTTCGACGCCGCCGGAACAATGGGATTTGCGGGCGAAAGCCGATCGCGAAAACAAGAGCCACTGGTTTCGCGGGAAGGCCTACGATTTCGAATCTCTGCTCAAAGAACGCGCGCCGGGATTCGCCGACCAGGTGGACGTTGAGACCAGACGCCAGCGCCATGCGCAGTGCCGGCGGGCCATGGAAGCGCTCGGGCGCAAGTTCAAAGAGGTGGCGCCGGATGCAGTAGTCATTGTGGGTAACGATCAGCGCGAATTCTTCGATGCCGACCTAACACCATCCATCACCATTTATCGTGGCAAGCAGATCTACAACGCGCAGCACCTGCACGAGGACACTCCGGGTCTGAGCATTGCGGAACCCGGTAACGCGCCGTCAGACGGCATCACCTACCCAGGCGCTTCTGACCTGGCCGATCACATTTTGAAGTCTTTGGCGGAAGAAGATTTCGATCTGGCGCAGTCCGACACCAGGCCCAAAGCGGCGACGCGCCCGGGGATTCCGCACGCGTACGGTTTCATTTACCACTCGATTCTGGCCGACGCACCGCCACCCAGCGTGCCGGTCATCCTGAACGTTCATTTTCCGTACAATCAGCCTAAGATCCACCGCTGCCTGGAACTCGGCCGCGCCATACGCCGCGCGATCAAGAGCTACCAGGGATACGGCCGCGTGGCCATGGTGGCATCCGGGGGGTTGACGCACTTTGTGATCGATGAAGATCTCGATCGCCAGGTGCTGAAGGCGATGGAGAAAAGTGACGAAGAGGCGTTGGCGCGTATCCCTGAAAACATTTTCAAGGTGGGCACGGCGGAAATCAAGAACTGGCTGCCCGTGATTGCGGCGATGAATGCCGAAGGCCGCAAGTATCACCAGGTGGATTACGTTCCCTGCTACCGCTCGGAAGCGGGGACGGGAAATGCGATGGCGTTCGTGTACTGGGATTAATCCGGAGTACTACCCGGTAGACATCGCTTTGGGGCCGACGGGCGGCCCGGCCGCTAGCGTTTACGAGACGTAAAAGCACCGCTTCCTTTGTCACGGCGCAGTAACGCACAGGCGATTTTGTAGCGCGCGTGAGACAGTCGTGTTCTTGCTGAAACGTAACCAAAAGGGAGTGGCGCTTTTGGCTCCTACGGCAGCGCGAACACCACCAGCGTATCCGTCGCCGTCACAGCCACGTATTGCTTACCGTTCTTGCCCTGATACGTGATGGGGACCGCGTTGCCCATGCGATCGAGCTTACCGGCCCAAAGCTCCTTCCCGGTCTTGGAATCGAACGCGCGCAAACGGGCATCGGTGGAGGCGCCTACGAACACCAGCCCTCCTGCAGTCACCATGGGGCCCGCGCTGCCGGCTCCGCCCACGTTGCGTTTGCCTTCCGGCAACACATCGTTGGTCCCTAGGGTAGTCTGCCAGGCGAAGTCTCCAGTGTTGGCGTTCACGGCGATAACCCGGCTCCAAGGCGGGCGGAAGCACGGCACATTCACGCTGCGCCCGTTCGCGTCTTTGATCGGAGCGGCGAAAGCGCCCACGGTTCCATTCACTCGGTCGTAGGGAAGAGTCGCGTTTTCGTAGCGTACGCCTGGCCTCTTCTTTTCGATCCAGCCAGTAAGAGGACTATCCTTGGTCTCCAGGAAAATGTATCCCAACTTGGGGTCCGCCGCGAGACCGCCCCAACTCACGCCTCCCGTCGCTCCTGGAAACGAGATCGTTACGCGAGGTGCAGCACCCTCCTCATGAAAGAGCCACGGCGTGAACGGACCATTGTTATAGAAGAGATTCGTGTCCCAGAGTTCCTGGCAGGCTTGGGCGTGCTCCGGAGTGGTATCTTCCGCCGTCACCAGATCTTCTTTCTTTAGACTAGTGCGTGCCAGCGCGGGCGGCTTCAACGGAAATGGCTGCGTCGGCGAATACCACTCACCCGGCACATCGCCCTTCGGGACGGGCCGCTCCTCCACGCCAAAGACGGGCTTGCCGGTGACACGATCGAGAATGAACAGGTAACCGGACTTGCCCGTTTCCGCCAATGCCGGAATCTTCTTCCCGTCTTTCACGATGTCGACAAGACTGGGGCCCGGCGGCAAATCGAAATCCCAGAGGTCATGATGGACCACCTGAAAGTGCCACTTGTACTTTCCGGTGGCCGCATCCACAGCTACTACCGAGTTGCCGAAGAGATTAGCGCCTGGACGGTCGGCGCCGTAATAGTTAGCCGCTGCCGCGCCGAACGTCATATAGAGGATGCCGCGCTCCTCGTCGGCCGTCATGAACCAGCCCCAAGTGTTGACGCCGGAGCGGTCCTTCCAGCCCTCGTTCAACCAGCTCTCATGGCCCACCTGGCCGGGCTGCGGGATGGATTGGAACTCCCACAGCTTGGCGCCGGTGCGGGCATCGTAAGCGCGCGAATTACCGGAGGGTCCGTTCTCCTGCTCTCCAGTGCTGGCGCCCACCACGACGACGTTTTTGAAAATGGTCGGGACGCCATTGTACGGCACCACCATGTCCAGGATTCCTTCTTTGCCAAAACCCGGGTCGAGTTTGCCGGTCGCGGCATTCAGCGCGATCAGGTTGCGCCCAGCCGTGAACAGGATGCGCGCGGGATTTTGCCGGTCGCCGGGCCAATAGGCTACCCCTCGCGGGGACCCCTGGCCTACGGGCACGTCATAGCTCCATAGCGGGCTGCCGGTTCCTGGGTCGAGGGCTACCACGCGCGTTTGAGCGGACAAATACAAAACGCCCTTAACTACGATGGGTACGACCTCGGCCGCGCCACCCGCAGTGGCGAAACGGAAGCCGGCGGGCTGCAATCGGTACGACCACACCTGCGTGAGCCCGCCGACATTGCCGGGGTTGATCTGCGTAAGCGGGGAATAGCGCGTGCCGGCGAGATCGCGATTGTACATGGGCCAATCGCCGGCGGCAGTCTGTGCACTGAGCGGGGCGAGCAATTCGCTTGCGGTTAGTAAGAAGATCAGTTCACGAATCATACGGCTAACCAGTGTATAGAAAAAGCACGCCTCCCTTTGGACACGGCTCGGTAACGCCGGCCGATGTGGTAAGGTTGCTAACCATGATGAAATTCCTCGCTCCGTACGAACCCCGGCTTCGCTCACTGCTTCGCATCATGGCCGCGTTCACGTTTTCGCTGCACGGATGGCAGAAATTTTTCGGGATACCCCAAGGGCACAAATTCCCACTCGACTCGCTGCTTGGAATCGCAGGAGCTCTGGAAACATTTGGAGGCGCACTCATTTTTCTAGGCCTGTTCACGCGGCCCGTGGCGTTTCTTCTGTCGGGGGAAATGGCCATCGGATACTTCCGGACGCATGCCCCTCGCAGCTTCTGGCCGGTGATCAATATGGGTGAAATCACCGTGCTCTATTGTTTCCTCTTCCTGTGGCTCAGTGCCGCCGGCCCCGGTCCCTGGAGCGTCGATCGGCTGCTGGGCAAGGAAAAATGAAACGTTGTACCATAGACACCCGGAGGATCTCATGAACCCAGCAGAAGCGAAATCGATTGCAAACATGTTACTAGAAGGGATCGAGCGCGAATACGAAACTACCAAAAAAGTGATCGCCGCGATTCCCCAGAACCAATTGGATTTCAAGCTCGGCGAAAAGGGCCGCACCATGCGCGAGCTGGCCTGGCACTTGGCCGCGTCAGAGGCGTGGTTCGGGGAGGGCATTGCCAATCGCGATTTTTCCGGCCAAGAAGCCGAGGTGCCGCCAACGGCGACGGTGGCTGACCTCACCAAGTTTTACACCACAGAAGTGCCGGCCAAGATCGCCAAAGTGAAAAAGCTTACTGGCGAACAACTATCGGAAATCATCAATTTCTTTGGTGTGATGCAAGTGCCGAACTTCACGTTGATCGGCTTTTGGAATAATCACAGCATTCACCACCGCGGCCAGTTGGCAGCGTATCTGCGGGCTGTGAACGCACACGTGCCCAGCATTTACGGCGGCAGCGCCGACGAGCCCTTCCAAATGCCGGCCACGGCGTAGTCGATTAGGCGCGAAAGCACCGCTCCCATTGGTTACGCCCAAGGGAGCCGTGCTTTTCGATGTCTGAGTTACGACGGGAACAACAGCGGAGCCACTTCGTTCAAATACCGCCGCCAGACCAGCCAGGTGTGCGCGCCCTCACTCGATCGAAAGGTATGCCGCACGCCGCTGGTTTTCAGCATCTCCGAAAATTCCTGGTTGGAATTGTATAGCGTATCGTCGGTTCCGCATCCCACCCATAGAAGTTTGAGCTGGGCATTCACCTTCTTCGAATCCCCCACCAGCGTGTGGAAATCGAGCCCACCGGCCTGGGCCGAAGTAACCGCACCCAACGCGGCGCTAAAGCCGGCTACGCGGCTGAAGGTGTCCAGGTGGCTGAGGCCGATCCCTAAAGCTTGGCCGCCGCCTAGCGACAGCCCGGCGATGGCACGGTGGTCACGATCGGCAAAGACGCGATAGTTGGCCTGCACGAACGGAATCAAATCTTCGATCAAGTCACGCTCGAAGCCGCTGCGCTGGCGTTTCATGGCGTCGGCGCCCGCGGCCAGCGGCGATGTTGGGGGATACGCGTATCCGTACGGCATCACCACGATCAGCGGCTTCAGCTTGCCGTCCGCCATGAGGTTGTCCAGAATCAGGTTCGCGCGGCCGCTCTCGGTCCATCCGCTATCGTCGCCGCCCGCGCCGTGCAAAAGGTAGAGCACCGGGTATCGCTCCGTGGATTTTTCGTAATTCGGCGGCGTGTAGATGTAGGCCCTGCGCGCGGTGTCGAGCGTCTTTGAGGAATACCAGCGCTCCTGCACCGTGCCATGGGGCGTCGGGCGCAAGTCGTAAAACATGGGACCATCGCCAGGCACTTCGAGCGATGTCGCGGGATGCGCCTGGTTGCTGGGATCGATCACCGTGATGCCGTCGACGGTGAAGCGGTAACTATACTGATCGGGTTTCAGGGGGCCGAGGGTGATGCTCCAAACTCCCTTGTCATCCTTCTCGAGCGCCACGGGAGCCTTGACCAGATCCCCGGTGAGCTTCACTTCGGAGGCCTTCGGCGCAGCCACGCGGAAGGTCACCGTCCGATCGGGGTGCAGTTCCGGCGAATGCAAAGAGGGCTGCCGTGGTTGGGCCAGGCACGCCAGGGGTAGGAGTATCGGCCAGTAACGCTTCATCGTGAATTCTCCTGCTTGTCGTAGTAGATCTGATAGAGCGCCAACTGGCTCTCCGTGAGAGACGGGCCCACTTCCACTTTGTCGCCCAGCACCAGTGGATTTGGATTCTTCCTGGCATCGAAGGCTGGCCACTTCGGCAGACCCTTTCCATTGGGGTCTCCGCTGGTGGCGAAGTTTACCCAGTAGGACGACATGGTGTCGGAGAGCTGGCGGTCCACATCGGTCCAAGGGCGGTTGCCCTGGTTCTGAAACACGTACGGTATCTCCGCGGTGTGGGTGGCGCCGCGTCCTCGCCCGCCGCCCTTGGAACCAGCCGCGACCGGAGGCTCGTGAATGAAGTAGTAAACGTACGCTTTCGATTTGCCGGTCTTAGTTTCCAGCCGTGCCCAGTTGCGCATCACAAAGCCCACTTCGTCGCGGACCACATCTTCGGGCAGCATGAATCCGTCGACCACCGGCCCCGGACCGCGCCCCGCCCTCAGCACCGCATCCGCGGGCTTGGCACGCATCTCCGCCAGTGAGTGGGCCCCGAGCGCCTCCTCCATTTTTGCGCCGGCCTGCTCGGCTTGGGCCAGAGTCATCATGCGGCCGATCGATCCGGTGGTCCAGGAGCTGCTTTCGCCGATGGCGCGCTGGAACAAACCTTTGGCTTGCGGTGTGGCCATCAAATCGGCCACCATCGCCGCACCCGCCGATTCGCCGAAGATCGTGACACGCTTGGGATCGCCCCCGAATGCGGCGGCGTTTTTCTGGACCCACTGGAGCACGGCCTCCGCATCCATCAGTCCGAAATTCGCGGCGCCGCGCCGGTCGGATTCTTTAGTCAGCTCGGGGTGAGAGAAGAAACCGAAGGCGCCCAAACGATAGTTGAATGTGACCACCACCGCGCCCTTTTTCGCTAGCGCTTCTCCATCGTAGTCGGGCTGCGAGGCGGAGCCGCCGTTGAAACCGCCGCCATAAATCCATACCATCACCGGCCGCTTCTCGGCAGCGGACTTGGCCGCGGTCCAGACGTTCAGGTAGAGGCAATCCTCGCTTGCCAGTTGAGCGTTGGGTCCCGCCGAGTTCTGCATGCAGACGGGGCCGAACTTGTCGGTTTTGCGAACGCCCTCCCAATGCGGCGCAGGCTGCGGCGCGCGCCAGCGCAGATCGGTGAGCGGCGGGGCAGCAAACGGGATGCCTTTGAAGATTCGCATCTCCGGGCTCGACCCGGCAATCCCTGAGATGGAACCGCTATCCAAGCGGACGGGATCGTTGATTTCCGCGGAAGCTGCGAGGCCCGAAGCGAGAGCGAGAACGGCTGCGCACAGCGGTGCTGTATGCATGGAACCTCCTGGTGTCACACAAGTATATATGAGCCGCTCGAAAAAAAGTTACAGGACAGGCATTGACACAGACCTTGGATTCTTATATGTTCTCGTAAACGGTTACTCGTTCAGAGGTCGCGGTTTGCTTGCCGCGGAGCGAGACCCGAGGATCAAAAGAAGGGGTAGGTTCCATGCGTGCATTCTTCGTAACATGCTGCCTGTGTGTAGGCGCCGTGGCTGCGTTTGCCCAAGCCGACCGCGGCACAATAACCGGAACGTTGACTGATCCCGCAGGCGCCGTGGTTGCCGGTGCTTCAGTAGAAGCAAGGAATGAGAATACGGGGCTGGTATACCAGGGAGCGACCACTTCTACCGGAAACTACACGATTGTCCAATTGCCCGTCGGCGTATACGAGATCTCGGCGACTGTGCCTGGCTTCAAGAAATACGTTCGGCAGGGCGTCACCGTAGAGGTGGCGGCAACTCTGCGCATCGATATCCCTCTAGAAGTGGGCGGATCCACCGAATCGATCACGGTTCAGGCAGATGCGCCTCTCCTGCGAACAGAGAGCGGCGACATCAGCCACAGCGTAACCGCCAAGTCCATGGATGACCTGCCGATTTTGGGAATCGGCGCCGGACAGGCCGGCAGCGCCGGCATTCGGAATCCTTACGCCATGGTGCAGTTGGTTCCGGGCACCATGTGGCAAGCCAACGCGCAGGTCCGCGTCAACGGCGCTCCCAACAATACGCAATCGTTCCGCATCGAAGGGCAGGACGCCTCCAATACGGGCACCCCCGGCGTACCGGCGCAGACACAGCCCAGCGTGGATGCGATCGAGGAAGTTGCCATTCAGACCAGCAACTACGCGGCGGAATATGGACAGGTGGGCGGCGGCATGTTCAACGTGACCATGAAGTCCGGCACCAACCAGTTTCACGGCACTGCGTACGAAAACTTCGTGAATGAGGCCTTCAACGCGGGACAGCCATTCACCGATCGTCCAGCGGGGACAGGCAATCTGCTGGCGCGTAACCGCCGCAACGATTACGGCTTCACCATTGGCGGCCCGGTTGCGATCCCCAAGGTGTACAACGGGCACGACAAAACCTTCTTCTTTTTCAATTTTGAGCAGTACCGAGAAGCCGTTGCCATCAACAATCAATTGGAGACGGTGCCTACCGCGGCTTATCGGCAGGGAAATTTTGCCACTGCGATTCCTCCAGGCAGCGCTCCTATCGGCACCGATCCGCTTGGCCGCCCGATTTTTGCCGGAGAGATTTACGATCCCACGACGACGCGCACTGCACCGACCGGACAAATCATCCGCGACCCGTTTATGAACAACGCGATTCCACAGGGGATGTTCGACACCGTTGCCGTCAAGATTCAGAACTTATTCCCTCAGCCAATTGGGCCTTCCGCGAATGGGGTGGTGAACAACTACGTTCCCAATATTCCCACCACGCGCGTCACCACCATTCCGTCATTCAAGATCGACCAATCGATCACGTCTAAGGGAAAACTGTCCTTCTTTTGGCAGGAGACCAAGACCACCGCTCCGCTTTCCTTCACATTCGGTCAAGTCGACGGCTTACCTGACCCGCTGGCGACCAATGCGGGAACTTTCCAAAAAGCATTCGTCTATCGTGCCAATTACGACCACACCTTGTCGCCGACTTTGCTTTTCCATTTCGGCGGCGGCTACCGGAGCAATTACTTTTTTGTTCCCACGGTCAACGAAGAGGGACAAATCCCCAATTACAATGCCCAGCAGCAACTGGGCTTGAACGGTGGCCTCACTCATAACTTCTTTCCACCCATGTCGGGATTGTGTACTGGCGGCGGTGGATTTACCCCGTATGCTTGCAACGGTCAAGGCGGGATGCAGAATTTTGGCGCGGCCGCTTCCGGTAACTCGGTTACTCAGTCGGAGACCGGAAATACCAGCCTCACGTGGGTAAAGAACAACCACACTTACAAATTCGGCGCCGAGTTGCGGTTGGAAGGGTACCCAGCCTACATACAAACGAACACGTCCGGAACCTACACGTTTGCGCCCGACCAGACCAGCCTGCCATACCTGAACGGCACTACTCTTAACGGTTTGACACCGGGATTCGGTTACGCCAGTTTTCTGTTGGGCGATGTCAAGACCGTGAGTGTGAGCAATCCCGTGGCTCCGCGATTGGGCAAGCATCAATTGGCCTTCTTTGCCCAAGACTCCTGGAAGGTAACTCGCAAACTGACGGTCGACTACGGTCTTCGCTACGACTTCTCCAGCTATTTGAAGGAAGAGCACGGGCGCGATCCATTCTTCTCGCCTACCACGCCCAATCCAGCAGTGGGCGGCATCCTCGGGGCCATGGTTTTTGACGGCAATGGGCCAGGACACTGCAACTGCAGCCTTGCCAAGAATTACCCCTACGCTTTCGGTCCAAGGCTCGGAGTAGCCTTCCAGATCACACCCAAAACGGTACTCCGTGGTGGCTTTGGAATCATTTATGGCAGCACAGAATCGAACAACAACATATCCGGAGGTCTGGCTGGATCGTCGAATACCGTTACGGCGCCGAGTTTTGGCGCGGCCGTAACAACCCTGGCCGTCGGCATTCCGGCCTCTTTCAATCCCTTGCCCTGGCCCAACCTGAATCCCGGTCAGTTCAATACCACCCCGACACCGGTAGCCTCTCCGCAACCTTGGCTCGATGTGAACGCCGGACGCCCGCCCCGTCAGTACCAGTGGAGCGTCGGAATTCAGCGAGAGCTGGCCCAGAACCTGGTCGTCGAGGCGACTTATGTTGGCAATCGTGGAATCTGGTGGCAATCCCCCGGCTTGAACAATATCAACGAGGTTTCGCGGGCGAAGCTGACGGCTTTGGGAATCGACCTGAACAACCCCAACGACGTGGCTATGCTGACGCACTCGCTGACTTCGCCGGACGTGATTGCACGCGGGCTCAATACTCTGCCTTATCCGGGGTTCCCGACCAGCCAGTCACTGGCACAAGCTTTGCGTCCATTCCCGCAATTCACTACCATCACATCGACCTGGGATCCGCTGGGCGATACGTGGTATGAAGCTCTGCAGGTGAAGGCCACCAAGCGACTCTCGCACGGGCTTTCCGTTCTCAGCACATTCTCGTGGCAGAAGACGCTTACCAACGGGAGCGAGATTGGCGAACCCAATCCAGGAACCGCCGGCAACGCGGTGGTGAACGATATCGCCAACCACGGAATCAACAAGTACATTTCCCTGTACGACCAGCCGTTCCTGTTCAATATCTCGATAACCTACATAACGCCCAAGATCAGCGGCAACAAAATTCTGTCGTACATCGCCCGCGATTGGACTTACGGCGCCTTCCTGCAGTATTCGAGCGGATTTCCGATCCAGGTTCCATTTGCCAACAACAACCTGAACTCGGCGCTGTTTGCGGCTATTCCCGGGGTTCCGGTTATCGGCACGGGAACTTTCGCCAACCGGGTACCGGGTCAGCCGCTCTTCAATGTGGACCCCAATTGCCACTGCTACGATCCGAACACGACGTTCCTGCTGAATCCGAATGCGTGGGTCGATCCAGCGCCCGGACAATTTGGAACCTCGGCCGCTTATTACAGCGACTACCGGACGCAGCGCCGTCCAGGCGAAGACATGAATTTAGGCCGCACTTGGCGGTTTAAGGAACGGGCCACTTTGAATATCCGCTTTGAGTTGACCAACGTGTTCAACCGCGCGTACTGGGGCAATCCGACGTCGACCAACGCCAAGGCGACTCAGACAATCACAAAGTCAGGTCCGACCGCCGGCAATGCGGCCTCCGGTTTCGGATTCATGAACACTCTGACGCCCGGTTTTACCGGCGCATCGGTGCCGCGAAACGGCACGTTGATCGCGCGCTTCACGTTCTAGAAGTGCAGGTGGATCTCATTTCGTAATGGTGCCGCTGAGCGAGCGCAGGAACGCTACTAGCGCTAGCTTCTCTTCGGGATTGAAGCGGCGCGGGCGGATCTCCGCGTCAAGATGTGGATTCCCGCGGCCGCCTTCAGAATAGAAATCCACCACCTGCTCCAGCGTCGCGAGGCTGCCATCGTGCATGTATGGCCCGGTGCGGGCTACCTCGCGGAGCGTGGGTGTTTTGAATGCGCCGCGGTCTTCTTCTTTCCCGGAAACCGCGAAACGCCCATCGTCAGTGAACCGCACGCCTACCCACGAGACGCCCGTGTTATGGAATTGCTCGTCACTGAAGTTGGGACCGGCGTGGCAGTTTACGCAGTGGCCTTTGCCTCGGAACAGATCGAGGCCGGCTTTTTCTGTGGCATTCAAGGCCGTCGCTTGTCCCATCGTGAAACGGTCGTAGGGTGAGTCACCCGAGCGGAGGGTGCGCACATAACTCGCCAGAGCCGCGGCCACCTCGTCGGCGCGGAGATGCGTCCGCTGCTCCAACTCATCCTTGGTTAACGCCAGCTCTTTCGGGTTTAAGATCGGTTCGATGGCCTGCAGCTCCAGACTCTCGGCGCGGCCATCCCAAAAGAATGCCTGGCCGTAGCCGCGATTGATCAGGGCGGGCGAGTTGCGTACTCCTTCCGCTCCGCCAACACCACGCGCTACCGTGCGCCCATCGGAGAACGCCCGTCCGGGATCGTGGCATCCGGCGCAGGCGAGCGTTCCGTCGCGCGATAGCCGCTTATCGAAAAACAGTTGCCGCCCCAGTTCGATTTTCGCGGCGGTGAGCGGATTGCTCTCCGGCACGGGCATGTAGATGTCCAGCCCGAGCGGCGTATGGGGCAGCGCGGCGGCCGATGCCAGCAGCAACAGGAACTTCATGGAGCGGCTTCCCAGACGGCCGAAAGATGATCAATCGCCATGGTCTCCTTGACGCTGAACTTGCCGTGGCCGAAGGCAATGCGGGAACCGTCAGGGTTGAGGGCCAGGTCGTGCCGTAGGCCGGTGGTGGTCAATCCCGCCAGCTCGGGCTGGCCGCCGACCCCGGGGATCCGCATGAGCTGCCAGTCGCGTTCCCCTTGTGCGAAGAGAATCGAGCGGCCATCTTTGGTCCATGCGAGCATCGGCCCGCCGCCGAAGATATCGCGGCTGGAAGCATACAGATCGCGGACATCGCTTCCATCCGTACCGGCCACCAACAAGTGCCCTTCCCAATGTCCTTCATGCGATACACTGCGCGCTATGGCGAGCGCACGACCGTCAGGACGCAGAGCCAGGTTGTTGACGAAGCCCGGCGTTTGAAAGACCCGCTTTGATTGCGCGCCTGCCATTTCGAACGCGATGACGCCGCCCGTGCTGGTCTTGTCATCATGAGTGGCAATGTAGGCCACCTTCCCATCCGGCGAAAGTGCCGCCAAAGCGAGGTACGAGGGATCGCCGGGCACGACCTCGGCAAATACGCCAGTCGCCAGATCCAGTCGATGGAACGAAATGCGATTTTGATTGTCGCTGAGGGCCACCAGCAGGCTCTTCGAATCTGGAAACCAAGCCGGGTGCGACTGCGTGCCCACGAGAGACTGGCTTACGTAAGTCTTCTCCTCCGCCGTGGCCAGCGAACGGACCACCATATCGTAGCCGGGTCGGTTGCCGGCGCCGCGCCTTTTGAAAGCGATGAACTGGCCATCGGGCGACCAGGCTGGGCCCCGATTCGAGCCAGCGGCATTCTCGGTCAGCTTCATGGACGGACCGCGGCGGACCTGTCCGCCGCCCGGTTCCAAGTCGGCCAAAAATATGTTCTCGCTGCCTCGTTCCTGAACGTAGTAAAGGGACCCGGAGCGCGTGAGGCCGATCGGGTAAATCTTGCCAATGTCGCGCGCCGCCAGCTTTGGTGGGCCAGCTGCCATCCCATCGCGCACGGGCACCGACCATAGATCGTTACGTCCGGAGCGGTTGCTATTGAACAGGAGCCGCGTGCCATCGGGTGTCCACACGGGGGCTTCGTTGACGCCGGGCTCTTTCACGATCTCGCGTTCGCTGGCCCCGTCGGCCGAGAGCAGATAAATTCGGCTATCGGGTGAGCCCGAGCGCACCAGCGCGGAGTATGCGATATAGCGGCCATCCGGCGACAGCCTGGGGCCGCCGGCTTTCAGTGGAGCGCCTCGCCAATCGAGCGACCGCAGCACAGTAAGGGATCCATCGGCCACCGACACCCAGGCCAGTTGCGCGGTGTAGTCCTTCTTCCACAAGTGCACCAGAACGGATTTGCCATCGGGCGACCAGGCTGATGGCAAGATGTAAGGAAATTCGGAATTGCGCACCAGGATGCGCGGTTTGGCACCGGGCTGGTTGGCCACGATGCGCAAGTGCCCCGGAGCGGAGCCTTCGTGCCAAACATAAATGAGCTGCCGCTGATCGGGCGACAGGATCACGAATTCGCCGAAATCGTCCGCTTCCCAGCCGCCACTCTTGACGTTTAACCGCTTCGTTTGGCCGGTCGCGAGGTCGCGAAGAGCCAGGTCCCCTGACGACCAGTCGGTCATCGCCAGGAAGCGGCCGTCAGCGGTGAGTGAGGCTTTGTCGTCGACTTCCGTGCCGCTCAGAACCAGGCGCGGCGCGGGGAGGTCAGAGCCGGCCAGGCTGGCCGCGGCTAGAAGATACGGAACGCTGCGGAAAAGTGACCGAAAAGCACCGCTCCCTTTGGTCACGGCTCGGTAACCTTTAGTGCGATACCTTGGCAGCCTCGTCGGCGCGCGCTCCGCTGAGAATATCTCTCATCGCGTAGTTGCCCTCGTGGCAGGCATATTCGAGGTACTGGTATTTGGAATCGCGCTTCAACTCAATCCGCATGGTCCAGGGCTTGGTCCATGTTTGCGGATCATCCACAGTGGCCTGGTAGCTGATGGTGTTGTCGTCTACGCGGGTGAGGCGCTCCACGGTGCGCAGCGCTTGCGTATGACGGCCGCCTTCACCGTTGTAGCCGACGCCGTTCGATCCGATGCTGGTCTTATCGGTGTAGTTGGTGGTCTCGATTACCAGGGTGTTGCCTTCCCAGTGCCCACGCGAATCCCCCATGTATTCACGAATAGTAGGGCTAACGTGCGGCCGGCCGTCGAGCGGAATCACCCGCGCCTCATGGATCATTTCGTTGCGGATTACCACGAATCCGGGCGCCTGCAGAATCTGGTTTCCATTGTTGTACACCACCGGAATGATCGAACCAGTGACCCCGCGGCTGATGCAGCGGTAATACAGGTTGAGGTCCTCGTAAGAATCCGCGCGCCCGGCCCATTCGGCGGGGTCGCCGAGCCCGCCGCGCGCCTCTTTGCGCCGCTTCTGCGCCTCAGGCGTCAGCGCCGGCAGGCGGCCATCGGGAGGATCGATAATCAACGAAGCCTGGCGTGTCGGCTTGCCACGCTCTGTCCAGTAGGAGGGAGGGCCGATACCGACTCGGGCATCCTTCGGCGCGCGTTCTTCATTGTCAGCGGCCGCCGCCCTCTGCGCCTGCTCGACTCGTTTGGCGTACTCTTCGTCGGTGAGAGTCGTCCTGTCGCCAAGGTTCTTGGGGCGCTGCATGGGCACGCCCATATTGCCGGGCCAGATGCCCTGCAGGTCCGGATCGCCCCATGGCGTCTTGGGCGGCGTAAAGGCCGAACCGTTTTCCGTGGCGGCGCTCTTGGCAGATGTCTGTGCCGCAACGGGCAGACCGGTGGTTAGGGCAGCCAACAAGCCCAAGGTAGCGAATAATCCCTGTCGCATGGAAAGCCCCCTACTTCTTCTTATACTGGCCGTAGAGTAACTCTTCAGCAAACTCTACACACTTGAAATCCAAGAGCTGCGCGTTCTTTTCCACCCGCCGGTAGAGCGGCATGCTGATCTTCCACGGCTTTGTGAACGTCTTGGGGTCCTCGATGGTGGCTTCGTAATTAATATGGTACGGATCGACGCGGGTGAACCGCTCCACCACGTGCGCCTGGTCGCTCATGAAATCCCCGGAGCGGTCAAGCCACGCCAGACCATTCAGGCCAGTGACATCGACCACCAGGGTGTCGCCTTCCCAATGGCCGTTATTCGTGCCCATCCAAGTATCGGAGCCGGCTTCGACGGGTTTGCCCATATTGACGAAGCGATTGGCGCTGGCGAATTCATAGACGAACAGGATGCCCTGAGGAGACTGCACAATTTGAAACGGATACGGCATGTAATTGGCGCGCGGCACGCCCGGCATGTAGCACTTGGCTTCCGGATCGTCGGTGCGGCGCTTGCCAAAGTTGGCCTGCTTCTTGGCGAGGGCCGCAGGTTGATACGGTATTTCGCCCCCCTCCACCACGCCTTGCCCCGGTGGCACGGCCCCTACCGCGCCTGTTTCCCACATGGTCCCGGCCTGCTGCGAGTGGTCTTGTAAGGCGAAATTTGCAGTTGTGAAGGCCTGCCAGATTCCGTTCAAATCGGGATGGCCATCGGCGGCCCGCGGCGCCCTATACGTCTGATTCTGAGCGGCCAGAGGCAGACTGGCCAATAAAAGGACCGCGGACACCACGGCCGTAGAGAGTAAACCCTTGATCCTATTTCGCATTCTGATCTTCCCTGAGCAAATACAGGCGTCGCGGATGATCGCAACACCGGCTAAGATCCTACCTGAGAGGGAAGTGGCTGTCAACCAGCAGGGAATTGTCCGAAAACAGCTCGGGCGTTCCTTTTTTCACCATTCCGGGAAGGTCCATAACCAAGAGCAACATGTAGTATTGCCGAATGTGGCGCAGAATCGAATCACCGTTTAGGAGGACGGATGCTATGAATTTAATTATCTGTGATTCGACACAGAAAAGACTGGAAGGCGTTGTTCTTGCGGCCGGAAAAGACCGCATGCGCGTTGCGTTACGCGGAGTTTCCGACGTGACCGAGTTGCGCAGAGAATATGGCCAGTGGGAATTGGAAACGGGCGAACCCGTCGACCTGGAACTTCTAGTGGGCGACAGCCGCTTTGAAATGCGGCGATTTCTCGAAGAGGTTTATCCGCGCTTCTATACCGCGTAAGCGCGCGGGAGGTCGCGGGATCTACCCGTGGCCTCTCACTTCAGTTCGTGTGTAGCCCCACCTTCTGCACTCTCCAGTTGCCAATCTCCCCAACGTACAGCTCGTTATCGCTACGGCAATCGATGGCATTGACGGTGCCGAACTCCTTGGGGAGCTTCCCTGCCCTGCCGAACCTGCCGACAATCTTCCCGTTCAATTCCATCTTGTAGATCTCGCCATTCACGTCAATGTCGTCAGGCGGATTCGAATTGGAGCTGTATAGATATTGATGGGCGCCCGGCGTGATGCAAATCGCCGAGGGGGTCCCCGCATTCAGGAACTGCGTTTTGAAGGTACCGTCGCCGTCGAAGACCTGGATCCTTCGATTGCCGGAGTCAGCCACATACACGTTGCCTTGCGTATCCAGGGCAATCCCTTTCAGCCTATTGAACTCACCAGGCCCCAGCCCTCGGGATCCCCAGGATTTGATGAACTTGCCATGCTTGTCGAACTTGGCCACCCGGGCGTTGCCGTAGCCATCGGCGACATAAATATTTCCCGCCGAATCCCAGGCGACGTCGGTTGGCCGTTGAAAAAGGTCGCTCTGTGCGCCGGCGCCAGGAGGTCCACCGCGGCCTCCGCGTCCGGCAGGTGGTGGGCCTTCCGCAGCGGGAGCAGGACCGCCTCCAGCGCCCCGTCCAGCGGGAGCAGCGGAAGGGACCGGCTCCGGATTGAGCGGCAAAGCCGGGACCCGCTCGGCTTCCGCCTTTCGGCCCAGCAACAATTGCACGCGCCCGTTGGGGTCGAGCTTGATGACCATGCTCGACATCTGGTCGACCACCCAGATGTTGTCCTGCGGATCGACCCGCACTTGTTGCGCGACCATAAATCCGTAGGAATCCTGTCCGATCTCCCGTACGAATTTCCCGCTCTTGTCGAATTGGAATAGCCGCGAACCTCCGTGAGCGAACGGCCGCGCCGTGCCGATGGTGATCGTGGGATGTCCCGTGCGCGTGTAAACGAAAACGTCTCCTTTGGAGTTGGTGGCGACACCCGCCACTTCACCTAGATGAATGTTATCGGGGAGTTTCAGTGGATCGGCTGCGGAATCAAAGGCGATCTCCGGTATCGAGAACTGGGCTGCAGCGGGAATGCCCGTCAGGAGTGCCGCCGTGAACGAAATCAGCGAAAGTCGTTTCATAGGAAGACCCCCTTATCTGGCAGCCGAAGCCGAAGTAGCTGCGGGCAGCGGTTTCAAGAGCAGTTTCTGCACGCGCCAGGATTCGATTTCCGCGACAATCACCTCGTTCGGGTTTCGACAATCAAGCATGTGAACCACCTGGAACCCTCCCGGCTCTTTGCTGGCGTGGCCGAACTTGCCGAGGATAGTCCCATCCAATTCCATCTTGTAAATCTCGCCGGTGATGTCCCATGTCCCCGGGCCATTGCCGTTGGGGTTGGAGTTGGAGGTGAAGAGGTATTGGTGGGCACCGGGCGAAATGCAAACCGTCCAGGAATCGCCGATGTTGTCGTAGATGGATCTGAGGACCAGATTGTTATCGAAAACCTGCATGCGGTGATTGGCGCGGTCGGCCACGTACACGTTGCCCTGCGCATCTACCGCGATACCGTGTGGCGTATTGAACTGGCTGGGTTCCGACCCGGGTTTCTCGCTACCAACCTGGCGCAGGAAACGGCCATTCTTGTCATACTTCACCACGCGGTGATTGGTGTAACCGTCGGAGACGAAGATGTTGCCTTGCGGGTCCCATGCAACGTCGGTCGGGCGGCCGAATATATACTTCTCGGCGGGCGGCGGCGGTGGGGCGGGCGATGGGAGCGCGCCCGCAACGGCATCCGGCCGGTGGCCGAGCACCATCACAATGCGTCCTGCGGGATTGAACTTGATGACCAGGTTCGTTCCTTCGTCCACCACCCAGATGTTGTCCTGCGGATCAACTCGCACCGAATGCGCGAACTCAAAGCCGTAGTTCCCTTCGCCGATCTCGCGCACGTAGTTGCCGTTCTGATCGAACTCGAACAGCCGCGTATTGGCACTGCGCGTATAGACGAAAACGTGGCCCTTGGAGTTGGTCGCCACGCCCATGGCTTCGCCCAGGTACAGATTGGCGGAAAGCTTCAGGAAATTCGGCACCGAGTCGTACGGGATTTCCGAAACGTTTTGCGCTTTGGCCTTAACCTGCGCGAAAAGAGGGCCGCCGAATAGCAGCAGCGCGGCCGCAAAACAAGACAAACATCGCCTCATAGACACCTCCAGCGGTGATGTATGAATCTATCACAACCACGCCTAAGGCGGGGCGGCGTAGCTCACGATTGCGGATTAGCGGAAGTTGTCGTTTGTGACTTTCGTATCGCGGCCCTGGGTCTCCAGGTCGCGAGCGCCCTTCAGCGAATCGAGCATCATGTAATTGCCTTCGTGGCAGGCGTATTCATAGAGCTTATACGCCGGATCGAGCTTGTATGGATAACGCAGCGTGAAGGGCTTGGTCCACACATTCGGATCGTTGATGGTGGCTTCCCAGATGAGCGTGTCCGGAGCCGTGCGCGTGAAGCGTTCCGTGATCACGGCCGCGTCGGTATAGCGCCCGCCGGCCGCGGACTCCGGCCGTATATTGGTCGTCTCCACTACCAGCGTGTTGCCTTCCCAGTGACCGACCGAGTTCCCCATGTAGGTCTTGATGGCCTTGCTAACGTGTGCTCGTCCATCGGTCGGTATGATACGCGTTTCATGAACCATCTCCGAGCGAATTGCCACGTACCCGGGAGCCTGAAAGATTTCGTTTCCGTAGTCGTAGAGGGTATAGAGCATGGTAGTCGGAAAGCCACGGGTAATGCAGCGGCTGTATTGGTCGAAATCCGTCCAGGAATCGACCTTATCGGGGAAGTGCTGGCCGGGACCGTGGCCATTGCGCTCAGCCGCGAGGACCGCCTTCGCCTGAGGCGTTAGCGGAGGCATCTTCCCATCCGGAGGATCGACCACCAGCGAAGTCTGCTTGTTGGGCTTTCCAATTTCGCCCCAGTTTTGCGGAGGCCCGATGCCATTGCTGCCGGGGTTTTCCGTCCGGTTTTGAAATGCCTTCACCGTCTGCGTCTGCTTCTGGGCCAGTTCTTCGTCCGTGAGGGTCAAATCTTTGGCAGTGGCTGGCCGTTCCCTCGGGATATTGAATTGTGCCGGCCAGCTTCCCTGGAGATCCGGCTCGCCCCAAGGAGTCTTGGGGGCAACAAAGCTCTTCGATGATCCCGTAGCCGCCGGTTTTGCGGCGACTTGTGACTGGGCCGGTGAGGTTTGCCCCACCATAGAGAGAGAGAAGGCGACCAATAAAACAACCATGGTCCCGAATCGATGGCTCATTTGAATTCCCCCTTTGAGCGCACGCTGACGTAGGAAGTCTATCACTTATAAGCAACGGCGACCAGGGTGGGATCAGGCCCCGACGATCTGCACGCTGATGCCTTCCGGATCCTTGATATGAAACCCCGCGTCCAGGTTGTCTTCCGGAGTGGCCCCGCGGTTTTTCAGTTCCCGGGTCACAGCTTCCTTATTAAACTTCTCAACCCCGATGGCGAAGTGATCGACCAAACCGGTGGGACTCTTGTGGTGAAGCGAGACCAGCACCTTCCCCGCCCCGAGCCGCACGATTTCGTTCGGCTTATCCTCACTCAATATGGTGAGTCCGAACATCTTTTCATAGAACGCAATAGAACGCGGCAAATCGATGACCTGGATGCTGACGTGGTCGATCTTCGCTGCTTGGATGCCGGCGTCCGGCGCTTGCGCATGCGACGCGGTACCGGCTGCGGCTAGCATCGTAAGACCCTGGACCAACTCGCGGCGCGAGAGCGCACCTGTCTCAAAACGATTTACCAGATTCGAAATCAGTGCTTGCATAATGCCTCCTGCAGGTGAACTTAAGATTCTGTCACAAGACGTGGGGCGGGGCCATGCCCTATAAGCGTTACCTAGTTCAGCGCGGTACCTACCCGGTCGTTCGGCATTTGAAGCAGATTTCTGGTGCAGGTTGGCAATTCTCCGCTAACCCCTGTTTATCGTCAACGATACTGTTCCCGGTGCGGCCGCCATAAACAAACGTGGGGTAGTGCGGCTGAATGCTGGTTCCTAAGGGTCCGGGTGGGTACAATGTGTCAAAGTGATTAGCACGATGCACGTGGTGAGGAATAATCTCCCCGGGGGCGAATTTTTCCTGAGCCTTGCTGGTTGCAGTTTGATCGCAGTAGTCGGATTCCTGACTGTCCTGTACCCGCAGACCACCTACGAGTGGTTCGTCTTCAAATTCGGACGGGACAATATGCGCCGGAGTTCGCCGGAACGAGGACGATTCCAACTGTGGGTGCATCGGGGCTTTGGAGCGCTCATGCTTGTCGGGGGCGCGTTATTTTTGGCTGTTCTCCTCCTGGGCAGGATAGCTTCTAATTGAATCTGTCCGCTGACCGTAACGGAATGGCGTATCTGGCCACAGCGAGATCGCCGGCGCGAAATCTGAACGCCGGAGCGTTTTCAATACAGCCCTAGGACTGACCGATAGCGGCTGAGAAGGCGTTTTCGGAAACTGGCCTAACGGCCCGCTCGGAGACGCGCACAAAGGAAGACGCTTAAGTTAACGCTTATGGGGCCATGCCCTGCCCGGACAGGCAAACTTAGTTGGTTAGTTGTACCCTAGCCAGAAGGGGGTGCGACATGCGTATCGTTGCATTGATGACCTTGACGCTGCTAGCAATGCCCGCGCAGCCTCAGAGCGCAAAAACGTATACTCCGCCAAAGACCGCCGACGGTCAACCTGATATCGCGGGAGTCTGGAGCAACGCATCGATCGTCCCCTTGGAACGGCCCAAGGAACTCGAGGGAAAGCAATTCTTCACGTCCGAAGAAGAGGCCGCCTACGAAAAGAAAGTGTTCGCCCGATCCTCGCGAGATAAGACACCGGCTGAGGGAGCCGTTGGAACCTACAACGATTTCTGGTGGGACGCCGACTCGAAGCGCGCGGTGAATTTCCGCACGTCCCTGATCGTCGATCCGCCCGATGGCAGAATCCCGCCGCTCACAGCCGCAGCGCAGAAGAAGCTCCAGGCCGACCGGGCGTATGCCGCGGCACACCCCGCCGATGGTCCCGAGGACCGGGCCTTAATGGAACGCTGCCTTCTTTTCCCCACCACCGGACCACCCATGCTTCCGAGCTTTTACAACAATTCTGTGTTTGGCGCCCTCACCACGAATTATCAGATCGTGCAGACACGCGAATACGTAACGATACTGGTGGAGCTGAATCACGATGTTCGGATCGTCCCTCTGGATGGCAGACCGCACATTCCTTCGAACGTTCGCCAATGGCTAGGTAATTCGCGCGGCCATTGGGAGGGCAATACGCTCGTGGTGGACACGACGAATTTCACCGACAAGACCAAATTCCGAGGCGCCGACGAAAATCTCCACCTGACCGAACGCTTCACCAGGATCGCCGCAGACACGCTGCTCTACGAATTCACCATGAATGACCCGACCGCGTTCACCAAG
This sequence comes from Bryobacteraceae bacterium, assembly GCA_035948775.1. GTDB lineage: Bacteria > Acidobacteriota > Terriglobia > Bryobacterales > Bryobacteraceae > PSRJ01. The sequence goes on along the minus strand of DASZIV010000185.1, from coordinate 43,974 downwards.
CCCTGGAAGGGGGAAATCCCCATGATCGCGAGTAGCGGTCCTCTATATGAGCACGCCTGCAACGAGGGAAATTACGGCCTCGCGGGAATTCTGGGCGGCGCGCGCGCGGATGAGAAGAAGGGTCTGAAGTAGCCTACTCGTAATACTCCGGCGCAATCTTGCGCTTGGCCCCGGCCGCGGCGTCGTGCTGAATCCACAGTTGCGCGTGATTCTGCTTTACGAAATCTTCCATGGCCGTGCGGCTCTTCGCCGTCTGCTCCTTATCGAAGTCAAACGAGGGAACGCGTTTGAGCGTCATCTCTTCGGGATAGTGGTACAGATCGCCCGAGAGCAGCACCGGCCCGGTCTTGGCCAGTTTGAGAAACAGTGACTGGTGTCCGGGCGTATGCCCGGGCGTGAATTTGATGACCACGGTTCCATCGCCGAACACGTCATGGTCTTCGCTCTTCAGCAGCAAAACCTTGCTCTTTTCCAGCGCGCTGTATAGTTGCGGGCTGGGCGCCCCCGCTCCCTTCTGGTCACCCGCGCGCGGCGCGAACATGGCGTCACGCTCCACCTGTTGCACAATCCAAGTGGAACCGGCAAACGAGTTAGCATTCGCCACGTGATCGCCGTGATAATGCGACAGCGCCAGATAGGTGATGTTTGCCGGGGTATAGCCAATAGCCGCCAGTTGGGGCAACAGTGGGCGGGTGACCGTGAACGCCCCCTGCTTGGTGGGCGACCCGTCGGTTTTGACGGCGCTGTCCATGATCTCGCCGGTATCCCACATGAGCGTGCCGCGCGGGTGCGCGATCAGGAAGCACGGCGTCACCATGTCGGTGGTGGCCAGTTCTCCATCCTTAAAGCCGAAGGCCGTCGCACTTACTCCCGTGATCTTGCCGCAATCCAAGACGTAGAGTCGCAGCGATTTTGGCGCGGGTGCGGGACGCGATTGCGCCGAAGCAAATGGCAAAACCGCCAGCGCGGTGAATGCAACCGCGGGCAAAAGGAGACGAAGAATTCGGGAAAACATGGGGATAAGCATATCACCGCCCCCGTCCACTATTTGCCGCAACCCTGGCGTGCTTCTTCGATCTCCTCAAACAACCGCGACGCGCCCTCTCCGGTCAGTGTGCTGATGACATGGCTTTGCCCCTTTTCCACCGTCATCCGCACGGTCATGCCCTTCGATCGAAACAGGGCGGCCTCTTCCTCCATCGCCTGCCTCCATCCCGAATCCAGCTCGCCCACGTGCATGTTGACGCACATCTTCTCCAGCGCGGCCACACGCTGCGGCGTGGCATCCGGAAGGTAGCCGGGGAATCCGGTCACGGACCAAAAGTATTGAGGAAAGGATGCGGCGATATGGAAGGCGCTGAGACCTCCGTTCGACATCCCCGCGATGTAGAACTTGTTGTCGCGAATCTTGTATTCGCCGAGAAGCTGGTCAATGAACTTAGGAAAGACGCGCCCACCCTCCTGGGTGAATAAGCGGCCCGTCGGAGCCGCGGGGATCACCACGATGTATCCGCGCCGCTGCGCCTCACCCGCCCAGTTCTGCATCAGGGTCACCATCACCATCTGCATGTCTTGCGATCCCGGGGGAAAGGCCAGCACCGCAGGGTAGGCTTTGTCGGGATCGTAGTCCTTGGGAAGAACCACCTTGTAGTACAAAGTCATTCCGGAGATGGTAGTATTCTGATCGATCACCTTTGCGCTAATGCTTTGGCTCGCCAACAGAAGCGCGAGGATCGCAACGGAAGGCAGACTGGTCATGGTTGATTCTACTCCGGATCGGATAGCCGACAATCCCGGCGCGCTTAGCCGTCGCCTCATACTACAAAGCGCATTGGCAACTGGGATCGTCGCCGGCCTGGCAGCATTGACGGCTGTCAAAGGCCGCACCCAAACACAAGCGGGCGCTCCGCGCAGCGCGCTCGCGCTGGCTCGCATCCTCAACCGGACACAGTTCAGCGACCTGCCTCCCACCGCGATTAAGCACGCCAAGATCATTCTCGCGAGCACCCTGGCCAGCGCCGCATCCGGCTCAAGCATTGGCTCCGCCGGTATCGTTCGCGCGTTGGCGAAGGAACAAGGCGGCAAGCCGGAGGCCACCATCTGGTTTGATGGCGCCAAACTGCCGGTGAATGAGGCGGCGCGCGTAAACTCCATGCTCAGCGATGCGGCCGCCTCCGACGACAGCGATCTGCGCAACGTGGCGCACATCGGCACGTGCCTGACCTCGACCGGGTTAGCGCTGGCCGAGCGCACGGGCGCCACGGGCCAGGACGTGCTCTGCGCGATGGTGACTGGTTACGAGGCCGCGGGCCGAATCAGCGAGGCAGTCGGGCGGGCAGGCGAGGCAGTCAGCGGTAATTTGGTCCAGGGTTTCCACGCCTCCATCATCGTGGCTTTCGGCGGAGTGGTTACCGCGGCCAAGCTCCTGCGCCTGACCGACGAGCAGATGAGTCATGCGATCGGCATGACCGCGACCACCATGGGCGGCCTCTCGATCGGCACCAATAGCTGGGCGCGCGAGTACCACGCCGGCAATGCGGCATTGTGCGCGGTGAATGCGGCGCTGGCTGCCAGCCGCGGGTACACGGTTAACGAAGATATGTTGGAAGCGGCTGGCGGCTTTCTGTCCGTCTTCAGTGGCCGTAGCCCTGACACCAGCAGCATGTCCCGCGAACTGACCAATCAGTGGGAAATTAACCGGTACCTCGCGATCAAGCTCGTCCCGGGCGCGCATGCGCTCCAGCCCGCAGTGGAAGCGGCCGTGGCTGCCGCCCGGCAGTCAGGCGTGCCACCGGAAGAGGTCGCCAGGATTCTTGTGTCTGGGCCACAGATCCGGGTGCGTGCCGGCACCAAGGCCCCTAAGGACATGATTGAGGCCATCCACAGCCTGCCTTACTTCGTCGCCTCCGCTGTCGCGGATAAAGACTTTTCGTGGGTCCACGCTACTCCGGAGAAGATCCACCGACCCGTCATAGCGCAGCTCATCGGGTTGGTCGAGACGGACCCCTCGCCCAAACCGGTGCACTACGATTGGACCTGGGGCGCCACGGTAACGATCGTGACTAAATCCGGAGCCCGGTTTACGAACACTGTCGATGCGCCGAAAGGGTCCGCGCCGCGCACCATCGAGTGGAGCGACGTCGATGCCAAATACCGCGCCTTAATGCCGGAATCCCATTTGCCGGCCAAGCGCATCGAGGAAGTCTTGAAACTCGTCCATGACTTCGATCAGGTGCAAAAGGTTTCGCAGCTGACCGCACTGCTTAGCTAAGAGGGAGGGTGCGGCGCCGTTCGTGTATACTTTTCTCGCAGGAGGTTTCATGTCTCGACCCACATTTATCGCGACCGCCTTGCTCTCCCTGTGGACCGCCCACGCCGCCACCGACGATGCGGTGCGGCTAGATGCCGGCATGGTTTCCGGAACCACAACTGCGAGTCCCGACGTGCGCGCGTTCAAGGGAATTCCCTTCGCCGCACCTCCTGTAGGCGACCTGCGGTGGCGTGCGCCGAAGCCCGCCGCGCATTGGGATGGCGTTCGCAAGGCCGATCAGTTCAGTCCGGTGTGCATGCAGGCTGCCGGCGGTAACAGCGATCAGAAGATAAGCGAAGATTGCCTCTACCTGAACGTCTGGACGGGAGCGAAGGCGGGCGATAAGCGTCCAGTGATGGTCTGGATCTACGGCGGCGGCTACAACAATGGCTCCGGGTCGCAGGCCATGTACGATGGCGAGGCGTTGGCTAAGAAGGGCGCAATCGTGGTCACGCTCAACTACCGCCTGGGCGTCTTCGGTTTCTTCTCCTATCCCGAGTTGACTAAGGAGTCCGACCGCCGCGGCGCGGCGAATTTCGGCGTGATGGATTCCATCGCCGCTCTGCAATGGGTGCAGAAAAACATCGCGGCTTTCGGCGGCGACCCCAAGCGCGTCACCATATTCGGCGAATCGGCCGGAGCGGGCGTTGTCGCCAACTTGATGACCGTCCCGCAGGCCAAGGGATTGTTTGAACGCGCGATCGGCGAAAGCAGCGCGTGGTCCACCGCACGGCTCGCGCATTTGGAGACACTTGCCGAAGCGGAGCAGGCCGGCGTGAAATTCGCTGATGGATTGGGCGCCAAGTCGCTAGCGGAGCTACGGGCCAAGCCCGCCGACGTGATTCTCAAGGGCGGGCGCGGCGTGGGACCGGTAGTGGATGGCTGGCTGATTCCCGAGGACCCGGGCAAGGTCTTCGCGGAGGGGAAGCAGATTGAAGTGCCGGTGCTGGCCGGGTCGAACCGCGACGAATCCTTCGGCGGTAACCCGCGTAACGCGGAGCAATTCATCGAGCAGGCGCGCAGCCGTTTCGGCGATCTGGCCGACGCCTTCTTGAAGCTGTATCCGGCCGCATCCGACGAGCAGGCGCGCGAGTCCGCGTTCTATTCGGGACGCGACGAGATGGCCTTCCTGATGCGCAATTGGGCGCGCCTGGCTTCCAAGCCCGGCAAGAAGTCGTACGCGTACTATTTCACCGAGCAACCGCCGGTTCTGCCCAACGCCAGGGGGCCTTTCGCGCCCGGCCCGCACGGCAGCGCCACCCACGTCTCCGAGATCCTATACGTCTTCAATCACCTGGATAGCAGCCGTACCTGGACCGATCAAGACCGCCAGGTAGCCGATACGATGTCCTCGTATTGGGTGAACTTCGCCGCCAACGGCGACCCCAACGGCAAGGGCTTGGCGAAATGGCCGGTCTACGACGACAAGACGAAGACCGCGATGGTATTCGGAAATCCGCCGGAGGGCGCGCAAGCTCCCAGCGAAGATAAGCTGGCGTTTTTTCAATCGTACTTTGACAAGCTAGCCGGCAAATAGTCCGTGACTGCGGTGTGCCCTATGGCAAAACAGGCAGCTGTCCAGACGATCAACCATCTCTCGCGGCGGACTTTCCTGGTGTCGGCGGCCGCGGTGGAGCTTGGCGGATTGGTGCTCGCGCCAGCCACACCCGCGCGCGGCGCCGTTGTGCGCACGGATTTTTCCACCCTTCCGCCTTACGGGAACGGCACGCTCCCCGCCGGCATCCGCTCCCGTCAAATCGCAAACGTGAACGGCATGACGGCGCATATTCTGGAAGCCGGTTACGAAACGCCGGGCCGGCCCGCGGTCTTGCTCCTGCATGGCTTTCCAGAGCTGGCCTATAGCTGGCGCAAAGTGATGCCTTCTCTCGCCGCCGCCGGTTATCACGTGATCGCGCCCGATCAGCGCGGCTACGGTCGCACCATCGGCTGGGATGATTCCTACGACGCCGATCCGGATCCGTTTCGCATTCTCAATATGACTCGCGACGCCATCGGGCTGGTCTACGCGCTCGGCCATCGCTCGGTAGCGATGGTCGTCGGACACGATGCCGGCGCACCTGTGGCTTCCTGGTCGGCGCTCATCAGGCCCGATATTTTCCGTTCTCTCACTATCATGAGCTCGCCTTTTGAAGGCGCGCCTGCGCTGCCCTTTGACACAGCCAACGGCGCGCCCCTGCCGCGGCCGGCGGCCACGGACGACGAGCTCGATCGCGAACTCGCGAAACTCAATCCGCCGCGGAAATATTATCAGAACTACCAGCGCACCCGCGGCGCCAACGACGACATGTTACACGCGCCGCAGGGCCTACATGCCTTCTTTCGTGCCTATTATTTCTGCAAGAGCGCCGACTACGAAGGGAATAAGCCGCATCCGCTGAAAGCACGTACCGCCGAGGAGATGGCGCAAATTCCCACCTATTATGTAATGGAGAGGGACAAAGGTATGGCGGCGAACGTGGCGCCGTTCATGCCGCCGGCGGAGTATATCGCGAAGTGCCGATGGCTGACAGAAGCCGAGGTCGGTGTATACGCTACGGAATACGGTCGAACGGGTTTCACCGGTGCGCTGCAGGGCTATCGCGTGAGGCGAGGCTCCGACCCACGAAGTATCGCCGAGATGCAGACCTTTTCAGGCCGCACCATAGATGTGCCTGCTCAGTACATCGCCGGCAAAAGCGATTGGGGCGTCTATCAAACACCGGGCGCGGTGGACAAGATGCGCAACACCGCTTGCACGCATATGGCCGGGTTCCATCTTCTGGATGGCGCTGGACACTGGGTGCAGCAGGAGCAGCCGGAACAGGTGAGCGCATTACTCGTTCAATTCCTGCGCGATTACGCCAAGCCCTGATCCGATGGAGGACCAATGACAGTTCGATCTCTCTTTCTGGCGGTCGCGGTTTTTTCCCTTTCGGCCCATTTCTCAGCGCCTGCCCTGGCGGAGACTTCCCACTCGCCAGCCCTCACGGGGCGCGTCAGCTCGGCAGAGGAAGGACCAATGGAAGGAGTCCTGGTTAGCGCCAAAAAGGCCGGCTCCACCATTACCGTCACGGTGGTCAGCGATGAGCAAGGCCGGTATCAGTTCCCTTCGTCCAAACTGATACCGGGTCAATACGCCTTGCACATTCGCGCCGTGGGATACGATCTCGAGAGCCCGAACACGATCGAAATCGGCTCGGGCAACGCCGCCACCGCTGATCTGAAACTGCGCAAGGCGGCAGATTCGGCGGCGCAACTCTCGAATGCCGATTGGTTCGCAAGCCTTCCGGGCACGGACCAGCAAAAGGCGTCTGTCAAAAACTGTACACACTGCCACACACTCGAGCGCGTCATGCGATCACGTGCCGATGCCGACGCGATGGCGAAGGTGGTGGAGCGCATGTCCACGTATCCGCAACTCTCGTTCCCGCTAATGCCGCAGAAGCTGATTGCCGCTCGCGTGGGCGGCGGCGAGGATCCGCTGGAGCAGAGAATGGAGGGCTGGCGGCGTCAGGCGCAGTATCTAAGCACCGTGAACCTGAGTGCCAACGACCACTGGAAGTTTCCGTTTAAGGCTCATCCCCGTCCCAAGGGCAGGGCGACGCAGGTCATTTACACCGAATACGATCTGCCGCAGCGCACCCGCCAGCCGCACGATGTGATCGTGGATTCGGAAGGCATGGCTTGGTACGCCAGCTTCGGCGAGCAGATCCTCGGCAAGATCGACACCAGAACCGGCAAGGCCACCGAATATGCGATTCCCCGCTTGAAGGCGAACCTGCCCACGGGCATCCTGGCCTTACGCTTCGACAAGGATGAAAACCTCTGGATGGGGATGCAGTTTCAGGGCGGCATCGCAAAGTTCGACAAGAAGACTGAAAAATTCCAAACCTGGAGCCTGCCGCCCGAGTTGAATGGAGATTTCGTTCAGATCAACCAGGTGAGCCCGGAACACGCGCAGGTGGATGGTAAGGTCTGGTTGCAGGACGCGGGCACCTATACAGTCTTGCGGCTGGATATCAAATCCGGGCACTTCGAAGTCTTCACTCCGTATGCGATTCCGCGGCCCAACATTTACGACGTAATCTCAGACCCCGAGAACAATGTCTATTTCACCGTTATGGGAAAAGAGACCATCGGCCGGATTGATGCCAAAACCGGGAAGGCTACTTTGTATCAGACGCCGACGGCAGGCTCCGGCCCTCGCCGGGGCATGCTCGACCGTGATGGCCGTCTGTGGTTCGGTGAAAACCGAGCGGATCGCATCGGCATGTTCGACACCAAGACTCAGCAATTCAAAGAGTGGTTGGCGCCCACGCCCGGGTCGTGGCCATACGATGTCACCGGCGACAAGAACGGTGAAGCATGGTCCGGCGGCGAGTTCACCGACACCGTGCAACGCCTGAATCCAAAAACGGGTGAGTTCGTGGAGTATCTCTTACCGCGGTTTACCAACATCCGCCGGGTATTCGTCGACAACGCAACCACACCCGTTACCTTCTGGGTGGGGAACAATCACGGCGCGTCCATTGTCAAATTAGAACCGTTGAATTAAGAAGCACCTGCGGACTTCGTCAATACCCGCACCCCGCTGTTTGACGCAACGTGGACTTCCGAAGTCAGTCCGATAAAGAACCCGTGTTCCACCAATCCCACCACATGATCCAGTTCCTGCGCCAGCAACGCCGCCGCTACGCCGGGTTCGAACGTGCAGTCAAGAATGTAGTTGCCACCGTCACTATGGTAGGGTTCACCATCCGGACCACGCCGCAGGGATGGTGTGGCCCCTAAATTGGACAGGCGCCGTGCCGTCAGGTGCCACCCGAACGGCACCACCTCTACCGGCACCGGATCGTTGATCGCCAGCCGGCTCACCAGCTTGCGGTCGTGAATAATGATCACCAGCCGTTTACTGGCGCTGGCAACGATCTTTTCCCGCAGCAACGCGCCGCCGTATCCCTTAATGAGATTCAAACTTCCTTCTTCCACCTGATCCGCACCGTCAATCGTCATGTCGATGTGTGGTTCATCATCCAGACTGGAGAGCGGAATTCCCAAGGACCGAGCCTGGGCGGCGGTACGTTCCGATGTGGGGACGCCCAGGATGCGCAGGCCCTGCCTCACACGCCTGCCGAGAGCGTCAACCGCGAACGTCGCCGTGGACCCCGAGCCGAGCCCCACGATCATGCCGTCCGTGACTAATGCGACCGCCGATTCGGCAGCCGCCATTTTCAATTCATTTTCGTTCATCTGACGATATCGACCCCAGCGTACTATGTCCGCTCGCAGGTTGGCCAATTATCACCAAGAGTGATAGCCAATATCATCCTGAACCTCTCGACTAACGCAGACGCCGAAGATACGCAGGCGCCGGGCGGGGGTGGGAACATCAACCCGATAGCTGGCCGGATCACGACACTCGCCAACCACATGCGGCAGATCCAGTTCGCTCTGAAGCTGATCTTCTGACAAGACGGCGTGTCCCGGACCATGGGTAGCGATTCACTGGAAAACCAAGTTCTGCATGCAATCAGCGTGTTCCCCTTGATCCTTGTGAATTGTGGAAGACGCACCCAACATTATGGTTGACAGATATTTACCTAGCAGCATATAATCCAGCAAAACTGGTGGAATGCACACATTTTGACGCGGGGTCACTTCCGGTTCAGTCGCGTGAATTAAGCCCGGCTTCGGACGTACTGTGCCGCGTTGCCGTGCCTAGCAAAGAGGAGGATCATCCATGAAGCGTTTTGCTCTCAGCTGCGCAGCCGCAGCCCTGATCTCATATCTGGGATGCGTTAGTCCCGCGTTCGCCCAGGTCAACGCCGGCGTCGGCGGAACGGTTGCCGATCCGTCCGGCGCATTGATTCCCAAGGTCACGGTCACGGCCCGGAACGTCAATACCGGCATTGTCTCCACCACCGCCACCAACGACGCCGGCAGTTACCAGTTCCCCAGCCTGCAGCCGGGCACATACGCTATATCCGCCGCATCCGCGGGTTTCCAAACTGCCACCTACAACGACGTGGAACTAAACCAGAGCCAACAGGTTCGCTTAAACTTCAACATGCAACTGGCCACTGGCGCGCAGGTGATCGAAGTCGTTGTTGAGGCGGATACCGCATTGGCAACCACCTCCTCCTCAGTGGGCGGCGTCCTGGCTGAAAAGGATGTCCTGAGCATGCCGTTGGCGAGCCGCAACGTCTTGGACCTGGTGGCTTTGACGCCCGGCGTTATCACGGTTCCCGGCGTTTTCGTGGCCACCACTCTGAACTTCGCGGGCGTCCAACAAAACCAGGTCAATACCACCCGCGATGGCATGATCACCAATGACGGGCGCTACGCCAACGGTGCGTACTCGGGAATCTTCACCAGCCCCGACATGGTGGAAGAAGTTCAAATCAGCACCAACCAGATCGATCCGGCGCTGGGAAGAGGCGCCGCCCAGGTGCAAATGCGGACCCGCGGAGGCACCAACGAATTCCATGGCGCGGGCTTCTGGACCAACAATAACTCCGCTTTTAACGCCAACACCTATTTCTCGAATCTCCAGGGACAGCCCATCAGTTACGCCAATCGAAACCAGTTCGGCGGCCGCGTCGGCGGTCCCATTAAAAAGAACAAGGCATTCTTCTTCTTCTTAACAGACGACCAGCGTTACATCACCAAGACCCAGTTTGTCGCACCGGTTCTGACCGCCCAGGCGCGGCAAGGAATTTTCCGCTTTTTGACTGCCGGTTCGGCGGGTGGGACTGCCCGCTCCAACGGAAATGCGTTTTCCACCACCCCATCCGTCGATCTCAACGGCAACGTTCTGACTTCTGCTGGCGGAACGCCCCTGTTTCTGAATTCAGTCAATCTGTTCTCCGCCGGAGGCCCGAATTTCAGCGGGATCGATCCCGTCTGGTTTGGACCGCAGTACGTCAACAAGTACATGCCGCTGCCCAACAACTACACCGTCGGCGACGGCCTCAATATCGCGGGATTCCAGTGGGCGCAGACCCAGAATGGCCAGGACGGGGCCACCGGGCAGAGCCCCAACACCAACCGCAACAATTACACGCTGCGGTTCGACTACCAGATTAACTCCAGCCAGAAGGTGAACTTCGTCGTGACCAAGGAACACGATTGGGGCGTCACCGGCCAGACCGGGATTCCCGACTATCCGACTGGATTTTATGGCGATGTGCAGCGCAATCCGTCGTTTTACAGCGTTGCTTACACCTGGACGATTAAGCCCACCCTGCTGAACGAATTCCGCTTCGGGCACAAGGTCGACACCTGGCAGGGCACTTCACCGCTCGATTTGGGATGCTGCTTCGGCGGCTCGTCTGAAAACAAAGTAGCCGCTGGCGCAACCACGGCCCGCAATTCCTTTCCTCAGTTGAATGGTTCTTTCCTCTACACGCAGGCAGGTGCTCTCAACGGCGTGGGCGCTTGCCCCAGCCCCGCCAACGTCAACAACTGCCTGGGACTCTACGCGGGAATGAATGTCTCCTCTCCACGATTAACGGTTAGCCCATTCTGGCAGTTCGGCGACTCGCTCAGTTGGATTCACGGAGCGCATTCGGTTCAGTTCGGTTTCGAAATTGACCGCACGAATTCCCAGTCGTCCAACAGCGGCGGCACGCAAACTACGCGCCCGTTTGTCACCCTGGGCATAGGCAGCGTTGCGCCCCCCATCACCGCATCGACGTTTTCCGGGATCGGTGCGGTCAACCTGGTCACGGCGCAGAATCTGCTCGCCAACCTTGCGGGCTCCGTCGCCAACGTTCAGGAGCAGTATTGGGTCAACAGCCCGACTGCGACCAACTGGAACTCCTATCTCAGTGACTTCCTCTTTTACCGGACTAATCATTCCAATGCCTGGTCCGGCTACGCCAAAGATACGTGGAAGGTCACGCCCAATCTCACTGTGAACGTCGGTTTGCGCTATGACTTTTTTGGCGCGCCCTATCAAGATCAAGGGCTGGCGGGCCGGCCCACTGGCGGCCAATCCGGTCTCTTCGGTATCTCGGGCACGAACTTCGCTAACGCGATGTGGAGCCCATTTGCCAGCGGTGGCGCGATAACCACTGCCCAGTTTGTCGGCCCCAACTCGCCCAACCCGGGCCTCGGGGTATACAACAATTACTGGAAAGCCCTCGGTCCCTCCGCTGGCGTTGCCTACCAGTTGCCCTGGTTCAAGCGGAGCACCGTGCTCCGCGCCGGCTACGGAATCAACTACATCGGCAATGTCGATTTCCTGACCGTCAACACTGCAATCGGCGGGTTCCCTGGCCAAACGCTGAACACGACCTACACTCCCTCCACTTTCGTCAATCTGTCCACCCTCACCTCCTCGGGTGCGGTGCCGGTTTCCACCGGCGGCGCGCAACCGTTTACCCCCGTGCCGTTTTCGAACCGTGTCGCCACCGTCTATGGCTTCGCTGATAATCTGAGAACCCCGTACATTCAGAGCTTCAATTTCTCGATTCAGCGAGAGCTGACTTCCACCCTGATTGTCGATGTCAATTTTATTGGCAACAAGGGTTCCGAACTCTATACCAATCAGCAACTGAACGACACCAACATTTTCGAAAACGGGATCTTGGATGCATTTCAAGTCACTCGGGCGGGCGGCAACGCGCCGCTATTTGATCAGTTGCTAAAGGGAATCACACTACCCGGCGTCGGTACTGTAGATGGAGCCACGCTGACCGGCTCGCAGGCGCTGCGAAAATACTCGGTCACCAACACCATGATCGCGAATGGCTCGGTTGGCGCCCTTGCCAACTTCTTTAACACCACGCCCACCGGCACGGGAGTCAACGGCGGTCTGCTTTCTCACGCCGGGTTGCCCCAGAATTTCATTGTGGTGAATCCGCAGTTCGGCAACGTGTTCATGGTCGATAACAACGGTAATTCCAGCTACGATGCCTTCCAGGCTCACATCGCGAAACGGTTGTCTCACGGGGTCACGGGCCAATTCTCCTACACCTTTTCCAAGACGCTGGGGGACAGCCCTCTGAACGTTCGGGATCAGCGAGATTTCGGCCTCGGCAAGAGCCTGCTGAGTATCGATCGCCCGCAGTTGTTCCAATTCAATGTCTCGTGGGACCTGCCGATCGGCAGCAAGCGGGCCTTGCTCGGTAACGCACCCCACTGGGTTAACACGATCGTCGGGGGGTGGCAAATCGCGTCCGCGTTCCAACACCAGTCCGGTGTCCCGCTCACGTTTACGTCGGGAGGCACTCTCGCCGGCACAACCATCAGCACGTTAAGCTACCAGACCACCAACACCGCGAATTTGGTCGGCCCTCTGCCATCCGGCTACTCGCAAGTTACCAAGGGGAATGGCTTCGTTCAATACTTCCCTGGCCTGTCCGTACAGAATGCGCCGCTGCCCAATTTCGGCGGCGATCCGACCCTGCCCGGGCGGTTCACCAATTTCCAGGTAGCCAACTCTTCGGGCCAGGCCATTCTGACCAACCCCGATCCTGGAACCACGGGCAATACGGCCTATAACATGCCGGGACTGCGCGGCCCCTCGTTGATGGGCTTCAATGCGTCGATGAGCAAGCTCTTCCGGCTCACGGAATCCAAAACCATCACCGTGCGCGCCGACGCCATCAACCTGTTGAATACGCCGCAGTGGGGATATAGCCCGACTTCGGGTACGATCGGCATCACGACCAACATCGATTCGACCGCGTTCGGCCGCATCACGTCAGCGGCCGGCAACCGCATGATCACCTTCTACGCCCGCTTCGATTTCTAGCAGTTGCCAGGAATCCGTGCGCGGCGTCGACATTGTGTCGCGCACGAGGGTTGGCGTTACCGAGCCGTGACCAAAGGGAGCGGTGCTTTTCGTTGGTTAGCGAATTGACTACTTGCCAACCAGGTGCTCGACGTCCTTGTTGTTTTCCTGGCAGATGTATTCGATCAACTCACCCTTCAACATTGTCGGGTGAGTGGTAAACTTCCAGGGCTTGGTGTAGGCTCCAGGATCGTCAACGGTGTGCTCAATGTCCATGTGACCCAAATCGGTCCTGTGGAATCGCTCGATCACATGCAATGATTCAGTTGTCGGAAGGCCGGATTCATCGATCCATGTCTTGCCATTGAGACCGACAGTATCCACCACAAAGGTATCGCCTTCCCAGCGGCCAATCGACTCGCCCAGCCAGGATGGATTCGGGTCACTGCTATGCGGCCGTCCGTCGGCAAAAATCTGACGCCAAACGTGCGCGCCGCCTTCGTAAACGATGACGGTCAGGGTGGGCGTTTGCACAATCCGGAATGGATAGGGCGTCGTGCTCATGCGCGGCACGCCGGGGGGTAGACAACGTGCCTCCGGGTCGTCCCGGGAGATATTCTCTTTGCGTTCCTTGTAGACCTTTTCGGCCCATGGCTGAAAGGGAACCTCGACGCCCGAGCCCACCATGTCGACGTTCTGACGAATGGCATTGGGCGCCCAGTTGCCAGAAAGATCCGGCTTCCCATCAGCAGCGTGTGGCACGGGTCCGGAGGGAGGCCAAGATGGCGCCTGTTTAGTGGCGGCAGTCGGTCCATTGCCGGGAGCAGCTTGTGCGCGAAGCTTACCCGTGGCGGTAGTGAACAGCAGCGTCGTAGCCGCCAAAATCGAAACGCATGTTCCGGATTTCATGAGTCCCCCTTCGCGCATCCGTTAAGACACACGAATGCATGCATTCTGCAAATCGTGATACAGTATAGAACCCGGTGGAGACGATTGTCAACGCGTTCACCGCTTTCCAAGGCCGAAGGTGCGGGTTGACGCGCGGTTCGGTTTGCATGCAGAATTACGATGTCACTGCTGTAGAGTGGTAGGAAGCTTAAAGTGGACAAAAATCCTAAGCCGAAGATCGAACAGATAGCGCGCCGAAAGGAAACCCCTTCGTCGACGCAAACGGCACGCGCCACACTGGCCCTGCGCGAGTTGTTGGTGCAAGGCCGCTTCCGCCCCGGCGAGCGAATCCGCGAGGTTCCTCTGGCCGCTCAGTTGAAGGTGTCGCGAATCCCGCTCCATCTGGCGCTCGAGCGATTGGCTCACGAAGGATTTCTCGAGATCCGGCCGACCCGCGGTTTCGTCGTACAGAGCTTCACCACCGAAGACATCTACGATGCGATCGAGCTTCGGGGTCTGTTAGAGGGTGCCGCCGCTCGCCTGGTAACGGAGCGGTTGCGCGACCACCGCGAGTTGGAGCCCATGCGGACTACCAGCCAGGAAATTATCACGCTGGTCCGGGCCCGCAAGCTGACCATCGAGACCTTCAACCGGTACATCGAGCTCAACGCGAAGTTCCATAGTGTTCTGCTCGATCTCTCCCGTAGCCGGATGCTGCGGCGCGCCATCGAGCAGGCGTGTTCCCTTCCCTTTGCTTCCCCCAGCGCATTCCTGAACCGCCAGTACATTTCGTCCGAATTGCACGAGTTATTCTTGATCTCAGCGGATCAGCATTGCGCGATTGTCGAGGCAATTGCCAACCGCGAAGGTATGCGCGCTGAGATTTTGACCCGAGAGCATGCACGAGTGGCGAGGCGGAATCTGGAAGACGCGCTCAAGAACCGCGAGCCGCTTTACGGACTGGCCGGAGCCAAACTGGTCCAGTTGTAACGAGGTGCGTTTTTTGCATGCATTTGTTACCCGACTAGATGGCGTAACACAGATACCAACCGAGTCGTCTTTCTTTCTGTTGATCTCTTCTCCGCCCTTGATATTTCTCACTTCTGGCGGTCCGTTGACAGGCTTCGCCAGCGGGTAATATAATGCATTGCTGCAGTTGAACTGCATGCATTCCCCAAGGTTGGACTGCGCAGTTCGCGAGAGGACCAATGGATTATCCACTTACGGGTTACCACCACATTACTGCTTGTGCTGGAGGTGCCCAGCAAGACGTCAATTTCTTCACCCAGACCGTGGGCCTGCGGATGGCCAAGCAGACTGTCCTCATGGACGGCAAGATTCCCATCTACCACCTGTACTACTCCAACGCGAAGATTGAGCCCGGTTCGGTCATGACCACTTTTCCGTATAGCCGGCTGCAGGGCCGTCGTGGATCGGGTCAGGTGCACGCGACCGCGTTCACCGTCGCCAAAGGCACATTACCGTTCTGGAAGGAACATCTGAAGCGCCATAAAATGGAGCAGCAACCTATGGCGGAACGGTTTGGCCAGTCCTTCATCCGTTTCTCGCATCCAGCGGGCCTGGATTTCGAAGTCATCGAGGACAAAGACGACCAGAGGGAAGGCTGGAGCACGCCCGAGATCAAATCGAGTGAAGCCGCGCGCGGATTCCACGGCGCGGTTCTTTCGGTGCGCGAGGTTCCGGAGACGGAGCGGTTCTTCACGGAAGCTCTGGGCTTCCGCAAAACCGGAGTGGACGGAAACTACCACCGCTTCGAGACCGGGGCCGGCGGAGCGAATAAGACCGTTACTCTTCTCCACGAACCCGATCGCCCCGCAGGAAGCTGGACGTTTGGCGCAGGCACGGTACATCACATCGCGCTCTGGGGCGCCGACGACGACGCGCTCACTCGCCAAAAAGCCATCTACGAAGAACTGGGCTATACCGACGCTTCGGAGATCAAAGACCGGTTCTATTTCCACTCCATGTATTGCCGATGCCCGGGCGGTATCCTGGTAGAGAGCTGCTGTAATGTACCGGGTGGTTTCGAGAAAGACGAAACCCGGAATGAACTCGGCACGAAGCTGCATTTGCCGCCGTGGTGGGCCGACAGAACCAGCGAGATCATGGCCTCGCTCGAGCCTATCCGCGTGCCCGAGACTGCAACCGCGCATTAAATTGGGAAACTGAAATGCGAGTTAGCCTTTTCACTGTGATCATGGCCGGCGGCTTGATTTTAGGCCCGTCGGCAGCCTGGTCCCACCACTCCTTTGCCGCCGAGTACGATGCCAACAAGCCAGTGACGCTGAAAGGCAAAGTGACCAAGGTCGATTGGGTCAACCCGCATTCATGGGTTCATATCGACGTAGCCGACGCCGATGGCAAAGTCACTAACTGGTCCTGTGAAACCGCGCCTCCCAATATCCTGTACCGGCAAGGCTGGCGGCGGGACAGTCTCAAAGAGGGCGACGAGGTGACCATCGATGGATTCTCGTCCAAGGATGGCAGCGCAACCATGACCGCCCGCTCCGTCACGATGCCCAATGGGCGCAAAATGTTCGCCGGCTCTAATACCGATGGTGCGCCAGCCGAGCCGAAGAAATGACTTCGGCTCGAATACTGATTGCGTTCTGCCTTCTGATTCCGGCGCTTCCCGCTCAACAAAAATCTTATCGGGCTCCCCGCACACCCGATGGAAAACCGGATTTGCAGGGCATCTGGGAAGCCGTCACCACGGCTAGCGGCGATCTGGAGGCGCACAGTGCTTCCCTCGGAATCCGCGCCGGTGAATCCGTGATCGTGGATCCTTCCGACGGCAAGATTCCCTACCAGCCGGCTGCGCGTGCCAGGCAGGAGGCGAATTTCGCCAAGCGCGCTACGGCCGACCCCGTCAATCGCTGCTTTCTACCGGGCGTGCCGCGCATCACTTACATGCCTTACCCGTTTCAGATTTTCCAGACTCCGGAATTCGTAGCTATCACTTATGAATACGTGCACGCCTCGCGCGCCATCGCGATGAACGGCTCTCATCATCCGGAGGATATCGATTTCTGGATGGGCGACTCCCGTGGGCATTGGGAAGGGGAGACTCTGGTGGTGGATGTGGCCGACAATAATGGCGACACCTGGCTAGATGCTTCCGGTAACTGGCATAGCCCCGCCATGCACGTCGTCGAACGCTACACGCGCACCGGTCCGGACACACTCCAGTATGAGGCAACTGTCGAGGATCCCAAGGTCCTCACGAAACCATTTACCATCAGCGTTCCACTCTTCCGCCACACCGGCAAGAAGGCACAGCTTTACGAATATGAATGCCATGTGTACCTGGAGGAAAGTGGCGCGAAGAAGCAGCCTACAGAGCCCGCTGAGCCGGCCCACTAGGAGGATCGCCATGAAAACCGCCTTCCCCACGCTCGCGACATTAGCATTAGTGGCCGCCGTTCTTACGCTGGTTCCCCATGCCGCCGGGCAAGGCCGTGGTCGAGGACGCGCCACGGAAAAGGCCGGCCCGTTCACCCGGCTTCCGGACGGCAAGCCAAACATGCAGGGCTACTGGGAGACACGGGTTTTCTTTACTGCGTTCGACCTGGAAGCGCACGAACGCGCCGAGTTCGGGGTGCCCGCCGGACCGGGCGTAGTGGTCGATCCGCCAAATGGCAAGATTCCCTATCAGCCCTGGGCTCTTGAAAAGAAGAAGGACATCGTGGCGCACCACATGTTCGACGATCCGCAGGCGCATTGCTGGCTGTCTGGAGTGCCTCGGCAGATGTACACTCCCTTCGGATTTCAGATCTTGCAGCCGCCGGGAAACTTAGTGCTCCTTTACGAGGCATTTCACTCCTATCGCATCATTGCCCTGGATGGACGCCCGCACCCCCCCAGCGCCATTCGCATGTTTGAAGGCGATTCGCGCGGCCATTGGGAAGGAGACACGCTGGTGGTGGATGTCACCAATCAGAATGAGAAGACCTGGTTTGATATGTCCGGCAACTTCCACAGCGATGCGCTGCATGTCATTGAGCGCTACACCATGGTGGATGCCAACACCATCAAATATGAGGCCACTTTGGAAGACCCTAAAGTCTACACACAGCCAATGAAAATTGCGTTTGAGCTCGGCCGAAACCTGCAGCCGAACTACGAGCAGTTGGAATACGCCTGTGTGGAGGGCGAACAAGATCTGCAGCACTATACGGAAGGCGAGGGTGCCAAGAAAAAGTGAGCTGATGGGCGCCTGACTGTCTATGAAAACCAGCACGGATCGAATTCTCACTACACATGTTGGCAGCCTGCCGCGCTCCCAGGAGGTCGCCGACCTTCTCTTTGCGCAAGATCGCGGCGACAAGTACGATACCAAAACTTTCGACGATGCTATGCGACGGGGCGTCGCGGAAGCCATCCGGTTGCAGCGCGATGCCGGCATCGACATCGTCAGCGACGGCGAAACCGCCAAAATCAGTTACGCCACTTACATCCGTCACCGGCTAACTGGATTTGAGGGTGACTCGCCGCGGCCAACTCCGCAGGATATCGATGAGCTGCCCGACTATCGCGACAAACTCGTCGCGCAGGGAGCTTCCGCCAAATACCTGCGACCGGTGTGCAAGGGTCCCATCGAGGTTAAGAACCGCGACCCACTGCGCCAGGATATTTCGCGCATGAAGGATGCCCTGGCCAGGAGCAACGCCACCGAAGGTTTCATGAACGCAGTCTCGCCGGGAACCATCGCGGTGTTTCAGCCCAACGAGTATTACCCTTCCCACCGCGCGTACATGGAAGCTCTCGCCGACGCAATGCGCGAAGAGTACGAGACCATCGTGCAATCCGGTCTTCTCTTGCAGGTGGATTGTCCCGATCTGGCAATGGGACGGCACAGCCGCTTTCGCGATCAGAGCGACGAGGAATTTCTGCGAACCGCTGCCATGCAGGTGGAAGCTCTAAATCACGCATTGGCCAAAGTTCCCGCGGACCGCGTCAGGTTGCACATCTGCTGGGGCAACTACGAGGGTCCCCACACTCACGACATTCCCCTGGTCAAAGTGTTGCCGCTGCTGTTCCAGGCGAAGCCCATGGCGCTTCTGATCGAGGGCGCGAATCCCCGCCACGAACACGAATGGGAGATTTGGAAAACACAAAAACTCCCAGCCGACAAAATCCTGGTTCCGGGAGTGCTCGATTCCAGCTGCAACTTCGTCGAGCACCCGGAGTTAGTAGCGCAGCGGCTGGTTCGCTACGCCGAAAATGTGGGACGAGAACGAGTCATCGCCGGTACCGATTGCGGATTCGGTACGTTCGCCGGTTTTGGGCCGGTTCATCCATCGGTAACCTGGCTCAAGATGCGCTCTCTATCGGAAGGCGCGGCCATCGCGTCCAAGAAACTCTGGGGCGCCAGATCCTCCGCGAACTAATCGGCGAAATTGTGCGCGAAAATATGTCATGGTCAGAAAACCGCCGGCGGCGTCGGATCCTGACAGCGTTGCGCCAATTGACTTGTTCGAAGCGCTTGGCGGCTCTGTAAAGTGCCGCGAGCTTTCCGCCAGGCTCTACGCCCATGTAGTCAAGAATCCGATTTTGCGCCCGCTATTTCCGGGAAAAACTCAAAAGTGCGCGATCGATGCATTCGCGGCATTCCTGGCTCAGTTCCTGGGCGGTGCTCCTGCGGAAGCGCGACACCGGTGGTGGTTGAGTCTGCGTGAATCGCATCTCCGGTTTCAAATCGGGCAGAAGGAGCGCGACGCATGGATGGAACAGATGTCCAGGGCGCTGGGCGACGTCGAGATGAGCGAGCCAATGCGAAACTCATTGCAGGAGCTCTTCGAGGAAGCCTCCGCATATCTTGTCAATTCTGGGCCACCCGCGGCGGCAACAATCTGCCGGCCGGAGCTTTCCGGCATAGGCGCGCAAATCGGACGGCGATGGGACGAACAGCGCGCATTAGACGAAGCAGTACAGGCCGTCCGCCAGGGTGATCTACCCCGTTTGAGCGCCATCGTGGGGAGCCCACGCCTACAGTCCCTCTTCCAACGTAGCCGCGCGGTGTTTGCGAATTTCGTTGGTGTTCTGATCGGAAGCAGCTGTGGCGTGATGGCAGAATACGCACAAAGGATTTTGCTTGAGAATCCTGATCTCGCGCACGAGAGTTACAGCGGCCGCTCCCTATTGCATGCGGCGTCGGCTGCTGGTAATTTGCCGATCGTTCGAGCGCTCCTAAAGCTGGGCGTAGATCCCAACATTCCAGACGGAGGCGGTCATACTCCGCTTTATTGTGTCGGAAACGAGTGCCGGAGCGGCGGCCCGGTAGTCTTGGCGTTAATACAAGGTGGCGCACAGGTAGACGCCTGCGGCGGCGTCAAGCGTTGCACGGCGTTGCACATGGCGGCCCGGCGCGGTAACGTCGAGGTTTCCGAGGCCTTGCTGGAGTGCGGCGCCAACATAGAAGCGCGTGACAGCCTGCGCGAAACACCCCTTCGACGCGCCGTCAATTGCGGGCAGGCTGCTGTCGCCGCGTTGCTCCTGGCAAAGGGCGCCGACCCGCATTCAGTAGGAAGTAAGGGCCTAACTCCTCTATCGGCCGCGCGTGCCGGCGAAATGCGCAGTCTTTTGCAAACCTGGGCCAGGCAATAGCATTCGGCGCGGGTCGTTCCTCGCCAGGCAGTCCAACACCTGAGGCGTCACCTCGGGAGTTGGTCCATTATCGAACGTGAGAGTAACTCTCTGCGCCATGTTAGTCCTATCATCTCTCCACGCCGGTGTATACTCACAAACATTCCCTCATGAAACGCAGCGAACATCGCATTCTCACAACTCACGTCGGCAGCCTCATACGTCCCCAGGAACTACGCGAGCTGGCGGCCGCCGCTGAAAAAGATAGCGCCCAGACCGAGCGCTACTACATGCGGCTCCGTGAGTCGGTGGGCGACGTGGTGAAGCACCAGGCGCAGGTTGGAATCGATATCGTCAGCGATGGCGAATATGGAAAGCAGAGTTGGGCGACCTACATTCTGAAACGTATCAGCGGTTTTGAAATCCGGCCGAACCAGATCCGCACGTTGACGTGGCTCGGCCGCGATCGTGAGAGGTTTCGCGAAGCCATCGCCCAGGATTTGCCCCGGTTGGCCTCGGGTGTGCCCACCGAAGCCTGCGTGGCGCCCATCGCCTACCGCGACCGTGAACCGATTTGCCGGAACATCGAGAACTTCCAAGCAGCGTTGAGTGCGGTCTCCGTCGAAGAAGGATTCCTGACTGCCGTGGCGCCGGCAAGCACCGCATATGACGGCATCAATGAGTATTACGCCACCGAGAAGGAATACATCTACGCGATTGCCGATGCGCTCCGCGAAGAGTATCTGGCGATTTACAACGCCGGGCTCCTGCTTCAAGTGGACGACGCGGTTCTGGCCAACATGTATGACGAACTTGTCCAGAAGAGCCCGGAGCGCTATCGGGAATGGGCCAATTTGCGCGTCGAGGCGCTGAACCATGCCCTGCAAGGAATACCCGAGGAGCGTGTGCGCTATCACGTCTGCTTTGGTAGCTGGCATGTGCCGCACGTTTCGGACGCTCCGCTCGAAGACATAGTGGACCTGATCGTCAAGGTCCGTGCCGGCGCCTATTCGATCGAGGCTGCGAACGTGCGTCACGAGCACGAATGGCGAGTTTGGGAGAATGCCAGGCTGCCGGCTGGCAGAGTGCTGATTCCCGGCGTGATCACGCACCATACCGTCACCGTCGAACATCCCCAGTTGGTCGCCGACCGGATCATCCGCTTCGCCGGCCTGGTAGGACGCGAAAACGTGATTGCCGGAACCGACTGCGGCTTCGCTCAAGCTGAGATGATCCAGCGTGTTCATCCCACGGTCATGTGGGCAAAGTTCGAATCGTTGGTCGAAGGCGCCCGCCTGGCTTCCAAAGCACTCTGGCGCTAAGATGCTTACTCTTTCGGTGCGACGTCGCGCGCCTTGATAAGCCACTGCCCATTCAAGCGCACCAGTTCGTCAACTTCCCGCCTGGCGGCAGCTACACGAGTCGGCGTGTTCTGGCCTCCCTGGGCGAATATGGTCATCCAGTAAGCCTGCAAGCGCGCGTGATCCTTATCGACAAATTCAAGGTAGCTGTTCGCGATCACGTGATACATGGGCGGCCTTTTCTCGCCAGTTTTTCTTCTTCATGCGCATGCCTTCCTGGATCAAGGTGCCAGGTGCTGATGACTGATGACCTTCGTCTTCTCCGAATGGTTAATGTGGGTTTCACGGATGGGTGCCACTACGGCGATCTTCCTCTGACTTAAGGAGCCCTGTTCGGCAAACAATTCGGCCATCTGACTTCTCAGCCAGCGAACCGCCGGATCGTGGGTGTAGCGCTCGTGCCAATGCTGCATGATCACATAGGGCGGCAGGTGAAAAGGCACTTTTAGAACTTTGATATTGCCCAAACTAGCGAGGTATTCCGCCAGCTGCCCCGGAAGAGTGGCGACGTAGTCCGTCGCTGTTACTATCGGCGAAATTCCCAGGAAACTGGGCACGGTGATTCCTACCTCGCGCTTAATGCCCTTAGTTTCGATGGTCCTTTCCACAATGCCGTGTCCAGTGCCGGATGTGGCGATCGCCAGGTGAGTTTCGTTCTGAAACTGTTCCAGGCTCATCGAGTTTCCGATCCGCGGGTGGTTGCGGCGAACTGCACACATAAACTTCTCTTTGAACAGGCTCTGGTGGCAGAACCCCGCACCCATGGGAAGGATGAATCCTACGGCCACGTCCACGGCTCCCGATTCCAACCATTTCGGCGTGTTCTCTGATATTCGCCCTAGATCGACCCTCACCGACGGCGCAACGTCCTTCAGACGCTGCATGAGTTTTGGAATAAGCGTTACCTGGGCGATGTCCGTGGAGTGCAAATGAAATACGCGCTTCGACTCGCCGGGGTTGAATACCACGTGGTGCCCCAGCGCCATCTGCAGCAGGTCTTCCGCCGTCCCCAACAGCTGAATCAGTTCAACCGCGTGGGGCGTGGGTTCCATACCAACCGAGGTCCGAACAAAGAGAGGATCATTAAAATGCCTGCGCAATTTGGCCAGGCTCATGCTGACGGCGGACTGGCTGATGGCCAGGTGTATCGCGGTTTGCGACACACTCCTGGTCCGGTGAAGTTCGCTAATGATGGCCAGAAGCTTGAGATCGATATTCTTCACGACGCGGGACGATAATATCACAAAATTGCATGCATTTTCAGGAGGCTGGGGGCAGAGGAGAAACGGGCAGAAAGGCGAGTCCCTAACAGGGCGGAACCCCAACAGAGGGAACATGTGGGGCAGGCTTCAGCCAGGGCCCCACGCCTGCGACTCTTATTTAGCTGAAACAATCGAGATCCTGGGTTTGCATGCATCGTGCATGGCGGGAAGACCTAACTTTTCGGCACTTCGTCGGCTTCCTGGGCTCCGATCAAGCCGTAGGTCCCTATCCCAAACCGCTCGATTGCTGGGGAGAAACTGAGAATGCGCCACATGTTGTCCCTCTTCAACCCGGCGCGGCTGCACAACTGCTCCAGTCTCGCCAACGCCAGCATGCCGCCATGCTCCCGCAGGGTCGCGCAAACAATGGCCTCGCCTCCGGTAAGCACTTCCTTTGCCCGCGGTACGACGCGCGCTTCTACGTACTGACCGCTGACCTGACACCAGGACAGTTGCGCGCAGATTGCGGATAAGGCCCACTCCGGGAGCCGTATCGGTTGGTAGGCCCGCGACATTGCCTGGTGGAGCTTTGGCAGTGGGATTCGAGGTTGTACGGCGAGGACCTTTCGGACGCGCGACACCAACCGATTGCGGGGAACGGAAGTCAACCAGAACCACTCTCTAGAGTCATCCAACCAGCGGACGTCCGGCCGCGTCTCCAAAATCCGGCGAATGAGCCGCTCGTCGATCGCGCCGTGCCGTCTCGGTCCCTTATGGCAAAGCTTCGATACCCGGGCGGCCCCATTGCGGGCGACGGCCTTCATCGCGGCGGCCACCACGCCAGGCGCTACCTTGGTCGGGCCAACGAATACGGCATTAGCCAATTGGTGCAGGTGAAATCCAGGCTTCCTCCCAAAGACCCGCGCGGCGCGTAACACGCCCTGCAAGGAAATGCCTCCCCCGGTGAGTCCCTGCTGCATAAGGCGCTGCTCTACGTCGGAAACCAGTTCATCCCGCTGGTCCCTGACAAAGGAGAGTACGGCATCCAATGCCGGTACGACACCGTTTTGGCGCATCACCGGGAGAGCCGCGGCATACAACTGACGGGCTCGCTCGCGGGTTACTTGATGTTGAGCCCCAGCGTCGGCCAAGGAGCACGGGCTGCGGCCATCCCAGCCAAGATGCCTGGCAACCAACTCGCGATTGCGCTCGCTCGTTATAAGCTTCAAGACGTCGGAGAGTTCGGTTTCTAGAGTCCGGCGCGTGAGTTTGGGCTTATCACTCCGTGGAATCGGCAGCCGGGCGGTACTCATAAGAAGGTACCGACCCACTATATGCTCAACCCAAACCTGGATCGATAGAAGCATTCTGATACCGGGCATCAGTTCTGGTGATAGAGGCGAACCGGTTTTCGATCGTTTTATAATCGACTTGGTGAACCAGATTAGATTCAATTCAACGCGGCGGCTGGGGTCCTGGTTGATAGCGGCTTTTCTGCTGCTATCTTTGGCTGCCTCAGGGGCGGCGAGCAGTCCCGTAGCCGATGCGGCAATGAAAGGCGACACAGCCGGCCTGCGCGCCCTCCTACGACAGAAGATGGACGTGAACGCCCGTCAGGCGGATGGGACGACCGCAATCCAGTGGGCTGCCTATCGTAACGATCTTGAAATCGGCGAGATCCTGATTGCCGCCGGCGCTGATGCGAAGCTGGCGAATAACGACGGCGCGACGCCACTGGGGTTGGCTGCGGAAAGCGGAAGCGCGGCCATGATCGAAAAACTCATTGCGGCTGGAGCCGATCCGAATGAACGACACCCCAACGGCAGTACTCCCCTCATGATGGCAGCCAGGAATGGCTCTCTCGACGCTCTGAAGGTTCTCCTCAACCACAAAGCAAATGTGAACGCCAAAGAGGAGCTGCGCGGAACCACCGCGTTGATGTGGGCAACCGACCAGTCCCACACAGAGGCGGTCAGACTTCTGATCGAGAACGGCGCGGACGTTAATGCCGCTTCGGCGCCCGACACCAGGAATTCCCGGCTGAATATCGCGCCCACGGTTGAGCAAAGAGCCGCTCAGGATGTGACCTCTGGGAGCCGCAGGCAGCGTCGCGCTGCCGCGGCAGGCGGCGCCGGCAATACACCCGACGCCAGTGTGGCAGCGGATGATTTCGACGCGTATTTTCGTGGCTCGCAGGTCAAGGACGGCGGCGGCCTGACTCCGCTCGTTTATGCGGCTCGCGAAGGATGCCTGGAGTGCGCGCGCGCATTGCTCGATGCCGGAGCCAAGGTTAATCAGGTCACGAACTATGGCTGGACCGCTCTCTTGACCGCCACGCAGAACCGGCACTACCGGTTGGCGGCCTATTTCCTCGACCATGGCGCCGATCCGAACCTTCCGAACAAAGGCGGCTGGACGCCGCTGTATCTCGCTACCGATAACCGCAATATCGAGAGCGGCGACTATCCGGTCCGCAAGCCGGATATGGACCATCTCGATTTTATCCGGCTGTTGCTGGACAAAGGCGCAAACGTAAACAACCGGATTTGCGGCATCGAGTCTTCCGACAAAGAATGCAAGGGCGATACCACGGAGACGCGGACCAATTTCACCATGCAGTGGCTTTACGAAGATGGCGCGACCGCATTTCTACGCGCGGCCCAGTCCGGCGATGTCGCACTGATGAAATTGCTGCTGGCCCGCGGGGCCGACCCCAAGATCGCTACGGCGCACAACGACACAGCACTGGCGGTGGCGTCGGGCATCGGCTGGGTGGAGGGAGTCACGTTCGAGTGGTCTCCGCAAGAGAGCCTGGAAGCGGTCAAGATGTGTCTCGATCTGGGAATTGACCCCAACGTTTCCGACGATCAGGGCCGCACGGCTCTGCACGGCGCGGCGCACAAAGGCAGGACGGATGTGATTCAGTTGCTGGTAGACCACGGCGCCAGCCTCGAAGCTCATGACCACGGTAGCCGCGACACCTTCGCGGGCGCGATGAAGGGAATGACTTGGATTCCCCTGGACTGGTCCCGGGGCCTCGTACGCGTGGGAGTCCAGTCGGCGATCCCCCACCCGGAAGCGGAGAAACTTCTGGTGAAACTGATGACGGAGCGAGGGCTCAAAATCCCGCCCCCACCGGCATCGTCCATCTGCCTGACCAAAGGCGTGAACGGCTGCCAATAGCGACTCTACGGCTCCGATCCTTTGACTTCGACCGCTTTGCCTTCGACGCCGCCTAGCTTGCGGATCAGGGCGACGGTGCTGTCGTGAGGAACCGGTAGCTGCGCGACGACGTTCTTTCCCAACGCGTAATCGAGTGGTGTGAAGCCTCGCTTGGTTTTCCCGTTCAGCTGGGCGCCGTGGTCTAGCAGATATCGGACGAGCGTGTCGGCGCCTCGGGACGCCGCCCCGTGAAGAGGCGTCTCTCCCTTGTTGTTCTCGAGGTTAATGTCCAGGCCAAGCCCTGCGGCCAGTTTCAATGCCTCAAGCGCCTCGCTTTCCGATCCCTTGGTGTTCTTGTCACGATACCCGACACCGGCAGCGAACCCGAGGGCCGTGTCGCCTTCCTTGGTGGTGAGTTTCGGATCGGCGCCCTTGTCCAACAGAACCCGCATGACGGGAGCGTCGCCGGCGCGCGCCGCTCGCATTAACGGCGTAGAGCCAGCCCCTAAAGCGGTGTCGCCCAGGTCCATGCCGCTTCGGCCAGGCAAGAACTTCGTCAGTTGCGCGTTGGGATTAGCGCCCCGCGCCAGAAGCGCCTTGACCAGATCGAGGCTCGGCAGCGGATCGTCTTCCTTGTGCGCGGGCATGGCGGAATAGTCCTGGTTGCGCATGTCGATCGCAGCGTACAGAGCCGCCCTTCCACGAACGTCGGCCAGATTGGGGTCCGCGCCGCGGTCCAGCAGGAATTTGGCGTAGCTATAACGCTTATTGAGAATCGCAGTGACTAGCCCCGTGGTGCCGTCGGCATCCAGCTTGTTGATATCGACGTCTGCATCGAGCATCACGCGCCCACTTTCGATTTCGCCTTCCCGCGCGGCGAAATGGAAGGCGGTAAGGCCGCCACGCGCCATGGGCGTCACCGACGAAGCGGCGCTCAACTTGGGTATGTTGGTCTCGCGGGCCAGCGACTGTATCTTCCAATCTGCGCCGTGTTCCAGGAGGAGTTTCACGACGTCGGCATGGCGTTCGGCCGCGGCCCACATGAGCGCCGTTTGGCCCCGGTATTTCTCCTGGGCGTTCACGTCAGCTCCGCCAGCCAGCAGCATTTTGACCGCTTCGACGCTACCGGCGCGGGCAGCGGTCATCAGCACGGTTTCGCCATCCGCTGTGGTCAGGGTCTTCGGATCGGCGCCTGCCTTTAAGAGCATTTCGACTATGGCGGCGTTGCCCACCGAAGCGGCTTCCGACAAAGGACTCACACCATAGCGGTTGGCCAGTTTCGGATTCGCGCCTGAGGCCAGCAGCAATTGGACACCCTCAACATCGTTCCAATGAGCCGCCCACTGCAAAGCAGTAGTCCCATCGCTTTGGGGCGCGTTCAGATCGATGTGCCGCGCGGCGAGTGCGCGCACGGTCTGCCAATTCCGTTGCTGCGCCGCATCCGCTACTTCGCTGGGAGCGCCGAAGACGGACGAAATCAAGCCGAAACCAGCCAGGAGAAAGATCGTCTTCATGGGTCTACACCTCATGGGTCTACACCTCCGAGAGGGGGCCGGTGCTGTCCCCGATGTTCCGCTGTTCCACGCCGGCTTTGTGCAGAATGGTGAGCAGCAGGTTGGCCATCGGAGTTTCCTCGGGATATTTGAGGTGACGGCCGCCGCTCAGCTTGCCCGCGGCTCCGCCAGCCAGCAGGATCGGCAGCGGCGAATGATTGTGGACGTTGCTGTTGCTCATCCCGCTGCCATAGAGCATCAGGGTGTGATCGAGCAGCGTACCATCCCCATCCGGAGTGGAGCGCAGTCTCTCCAGCATGTAGGCCAGCAAACTCACGTGATAGGTGTTGATCTTCGTCAGATTCTCGAGCCGCGCAGGGTTGTTCTGATGATGCGACGCCGGATGAAACGCTTCGGAAATGCCCAGCATGGGAAAGGTCCGGTAACTCACCTCGCGCGCCATCATGAAGGTTGAGACCCGGGTAATGTCGGCCTGAAATGCAACGGCCATGAGATCGAACATCAACTTGGTGTGGGTCTGGTGATCGTCCGGAATGCCCGTGGGAGTGGAAGGCACGGCGATGGTGGAATTGGCGCTTTGCTTTTCCGCCAGCACGATGCGCCGCTCAATTTCCCGAACGGTGTCGAGGTATTCGGCGACGCGGTTCCGATCAGGCGCCCCGAGGTTGCCTTGCAGACGCCGCACCTGGCCATTCACCGCGTCGAGAATGCTGCGTTCCTGCTCGATGCGTTCGAGGCGTTCCTCGGGCGTGGCACCGTCGCCAAACAAGCGGTCGAACACGACGCGAGGGTTGATTTCCATGGGCAGAGGCGTGGTCGGCGTGCGCCACGAAATCGTATTCATGTACGCGCAGCTGAAACCGACGTCGCAGGAGCCCACCAGGCCGCTGTAGTCCTCAATCGCCAGTTCGAGCGACGGCAAGCGCGTCTGCTGCCCGATCTGCTGCGCCGCGATCTGGTCGATCGTGACGCCAGCGCGAATGTCCGCGCCATCGGTACGCTTGGGGTGTACGCCGTTCAAATACACCGAGGGCGAGCGAGTGTGATCGCCTCCGTTGTCGCCCGGGCCGGCCGGCGCAGCGTTGTGGTGCGCCAGGTTAGTGACCACCACCAGATTCTTCTGGAATGGCTCTAGTGGCTTGAGGGTCCGCGAGATTTCGAAGGCCGCCCCTTCTCCGGCGGGCGTCCAGTTACTCATCACGGCGCCGTGCGGCATGAAGCACAGGCCCATGCGGAACTGCGGCGTCGCCGCCGTCCTCACTAACGGCGTCTGCGCGGGAATCATGGAATCCAGAAGCGGAAGACCGAGAGTCACACCGGCAGCGCGAAGAAACGCGCGCCGCGGAATATGCTTCTTCGTGATGAGCCTCATCGATACTGCCTCCTAATTCGATTGCCGGGCGGCGACGGTCGTATTCTCGCTCGCGGGCGCTTTCTTAATTTTCATCTGAAACGGCGGGCTATTCACGACGCCCGTGACCAGTGAGGAGAACCGAAACCCGTTGGGCGAGGCATCCCGGACGATCTTTCTGACGGCGGGCATATCGTAATATTCCAGCCCTCTACCCAGTCCGTAGGTCAGCAGCTTCTCTGTCATTACACTCACAAACGTCTCCGGCCGTGCGATGAGCATCTTTCGGAGAGTCACAGGTCCATCGACCCGCGTGCCTTCGAACAGTACGCCCGAAGGATCGATGGTGGCGCCGTCATCAGTCGTTCGCCAGTGACCGACTCCGTCGAAATTCTCGAGCGCGAAGCCGATCGGATCCATTACTTTGTGACAGCCCGCACAAACGGGGTCTGCGCGATGAGCTTCCATCCGGTCACGGACGGAGCGTGGCTTGCTGTCATCAGCGTTCTCCTTCAACTCGGGTACGTTCGGTGGAGGCGGCGTGGGCGGTACACCCAGAAGATTCGTGAGGATCCACTTGCCACGCTGTACCGGCGAGGTACGGGCAGCATAGGAAGTGACCGTCAGAATACTGGCTTGGCCCAACAACCCACGCCGCGCTTCATCGTCGACATGGACTCGCCGGAACTGGCTGCCGTAAACGCCGGGGATCCCGTAGTGGCGCGCCAGGCGCTCATTCAGGAAGGTGTAATCCGCAGTCAACAGATCCACTACGTTCCGGTCCTCGCGCATGATACTGCGGAAGAACAGCTCGGTCTCCTGGCGCATCGCCTGACGGAGATTGTCATCGAAATCCGGGTATGTGTCGAGATTGGGCGCGGTGCTCTTTAAATTGCGGAGAAATAACCATTGCTCGGCGAAATTGGCAATCAGCGCGTCGGACTTAGGGTCGGCCAGCATGCGCCTTACTTGCTGCTTGAGGACAGCAGGTTCGTGTAACTTCTTCTGTGACCCGAGATTCAGCAGCTGGTCATCGGGGATACTGCTCCACAAGAAGAACGAAAGCCGGGAAGCGAGCGCCAGATCATTGACACGATACTTAGCATCTGGGGAGAGATCCGTCGGATCGGGTTCAAACCGGAACAGGAATTCAGGGCTGGCGAGGATGAACTGCAGGGCCGACTCGATGCCCGCGTCAAAGCTGCCATTGTCGTTGCGCCGGCGCTGATAGAAGCTAAGCAAGGCCTCCAAGTCCGTATCGGTTACGGGCCTGCGATAGGCGTTGCGCGTGAGTGCGGTGAAAATCTTCTTCGCGCACGGCAGCTCCTCCCGCGCATTTGCCGGATGACACACAAAGATGCGCTGGCGGGACGGTGTTTCGCTCACACCTGTCGGATGGAATGGGCCCTCAACCGTTATCCGGTCCACTGACGGATCACCAGTGATATCCAACCCATCCACGGTTGTTCGGAGGAAGGGTTTCACAAGATCGTCTTTTTCGGCATGGCTGCGGAGCACGGTATCCGCGGAAACCGTATGGGGGCCTGCTTTGACGGGAAGGCGGACAGTAAGCCGCTGGTCAAGATCGGTGCCGAAGGCGCCGGGATTCTGGGCCATCTTGACGAAATCGTCGCGGCCACCAATTGTCACCGCGCCGATTCGTATGCCGTCCAGGTTAATCTCGATCTCGTGCGGGTCTTCCATGCCACGCATCAGGTCGAATGTGTTGCGCCATAACCGGAGCTTGATGACGTACTCTCCATCGAGCGGGAACGTGTGCCGCACCACCATACCGCCGCGTGTTCCGAGAGGCAGACCGTCAATATGTTGATCCTGGGAAAGGTCGGGCCGCACGCGATAGGTCGCAGTGGTGGGAACAATTCGGCCGTCGCCGATCGCTTCGCGGCTGATGTTCCAGGACGCCGATAAATAGCGCTCCATCAGCGATGGGGATACTTTCAGGACATCGGCGATGTTGTCGAAACCGCTGCTCTCATCGTCGGGCGGCAACAAGGCCGTAGTATCCACTTCTAAAGCAAGCAGGTCGCGGATGGCGTTGGCATACTCCGCCCGATTCAGGCGGTGCATGGTGGCGGAACCGGGATTCGGGTTTGCGGTATAGGCCCGGTCAAGCGATCTTTCGAGAAACGAAGCCAACCCTTCGATGGCGGCCTTGTCGGGCCGCGGCATCCCTTGTGGCGGCATCGCGCCGACGTGCAGTTTGCGAATCACTTTCTCCCAGCTCTCGGCGGCTTCGGGAACCTTGGCAAGATCGAGACTCTGAAGGGATAAGCCGCCGGTGCGCAATTTATCACTGTGGCAGGTGACGCAATACTTATCCAGCACCGCTCTCTGTGGCGCCGTTTGGGAAACCGCGGACGGCTGGGCAGAAAGTGGCTTCCCGCAAATAATGATGAGAAACACGGACGCGGCCATCGCAAAGCACATTCGATTTTCGCGATTTCGGATGACGGGCATGTGCTGTAAGTGATTCTACATCAGACGCTATGGTAGGTCATGGGTGTAGCCGCCGCGGCTAATCTATCAATATCCGCGATGAGAAATATCAATTCGCCGATAACGGCGACAACGCGACGATCAAGGCGCGACGCAGTGGAAGTTGGACGCATCGTCTATGCTACCCTGCCCCGAGTAGCGGCCCACCTGCGGGTAGGGGCAGAGCGGGCGCGTGCGCACTACCTGCTTGTTTACTATGCGGCTGGCCAGGATGGAATCTGGGGCTTTGCCCTTTTCCACCCAGTCGATCATGGCCGTCATGGGGTCGTGGCGATCCGGACCGATACCGCCGCCGCAATGCCCCACGCCGGGCGCCATGAAGAGACGGAAGAACGCCGGGGTCTCCGGACCGTTCTTGGCTAACGCCTGCTCGTAGTAATTCACGCCCATCATGGGCTGCAAGATGGAGTCGGCCCACCCATATGTGATGAGCAATTTGCCGCCGTGCTGCCGGAACTTCGCCAGGTCCGGGTTCTTGGCATCCGCCTGGGTGCTCCAGTAGTCCAGCCGGTGAATATCGTGATCGAAGTCGAACGTCTGGTAGTCGTAATCCGGCTGCGGCGGCTTGGGCACGAGATACCGCATGGTTCCTTCCGCCAGGTTGAAGTCCGCAGACTTGGCACCCGCTTGGGTAGCGACAATCACGTTCATCCAGTTGCTGCCGGTACCTCCGCCGAACAGGCCCGCCGTCACAACTTCGCTACCTGGCATGTATCCGGGGAAAAAGGGCTTGCCGTTGCTCATCGGACCGCTATAGACCTTGGCGATGGCCGCTGCCTGAGCGGCAGTGAGGCAGTCGGGGCCGTCCGTGTCAGCGCTGCAGGCGGGGACGTCGCGCGCCGGGTCGAAAGCGCACTTGCGCGGGTCATCGATAAGTCCATCTTTGAGGCCGTCGATGGCATCGCACTTTTCGATCACCCTCTGGCCCACCATTGCCAGTTTGGCGGGCGTGAGAGGCGCGGCGCTGAGCGCTTTCTGATTCCACATCGCGCCAATGGTGAAGCCTGTCTGATCCACCCACGGAGAGGCGGCCACGATGCCATCGAAATCGTCGGGGAAACGCTGCGCTTCAATCAGGCCCTGGCGTCCGCCATTGGAGCAGGAGTTCCAGTAGGCGCGAGAGATTGACTTGCTGTAATATTCCTTCGTAATCTGCTTGGTGGTCTGGGCGGTGAGGTGCACCGCGCGGTAGGCGTAGTCGATGGCTTTCTGCGGGTTGCTCATCACGAAGCTGGCGCCAGGCTCTTTGCGCGCGTCGTGGCCGGTGTTAGTCTGCGCGAAAGCGAACCCGACTTGCAACGCGGCATCGCGCTGCTCGACGCGAGCGGGCGCGTCCATCGCCTCGCCGGCGTGGCCGCCATTGCCGATCATATAGAAGCGGCCATTCCACTTTTCGGGCAGGCTCACCTCGAACGCGATCTCCGGGTCGAGCAAGCCTGTGACACGACAATGGGCGGGCGCGGTGGCTGACGCCGGCACCATGGTTGCGGCGATTTGCACGATCTCCTTCGCGTGGAACTTGCCCATGGCGTCGCAGGCCTTGCGAGGCTCGTTGTCGGACTTTGAGTAATCGACGAGCGCGCTCTTTAAATCGGTGAAAGGTTGAGCTGAGGCAGGCATCGCCAGTGCCATCAGGACTGAGGCGCCAAGTGCGGCGCTAGCCGTGAGCGTTTTGCGGAAGGGTAGCATGTTGTGTTCCTTTCTCCGAATCGGCCAACAAATAGGCTCGGAGTAGCAACATCGATCATATAGCGGAATGGTGGGTTCCGCTGCTTGGGCGGCGTATGGCGCAGCTTCAAGTTGAAAATGAGGAACGAAGCCAATTTGGTGCTACCACCTTTGTTTGGTTAGAGTTGCGGGCCGCCAAAAGAGTAACCTTGGCCCATGGTAGCAATGAGACAGGGCGGAATTAGCCGGCGGCTGAGGGGTGTTGTTGCAACGGCTTGGGTTATTGGTGGGGGAGGTGCGGGGAACGAGTCTAAACGCCAGCACCGCTCTTGCGGAGCCTATTGAAGGACCCTCCGAAGCCCGCGAAGACGAAGGTCAGTATGAGGCTCAACAGAAACGCGCCACTCGTCGCCGGCTTGCGGGTTGCGACCATGGCGATCCCGTTGAAAGCCATTTCCATGACGCCTAGAAACGTTGCGAGCGTATTTATGAAGAAGCCGCATGCCAGCAGCAATTTCTTACGTTTCCAAAGACTGACCGTATAGAGAAGAAGCAGGGTCCCCATCAGCAGCACGAAAAGAGGGAAGGAAACGGGATCTCGAGAGGATTCTGCTCTGGTAAAGCTGACGGCGCCGAGGACAACAAGAACAACTCCCAGCACTATTTGACCAATTGTGAGCGCCCGCAGACTGCTCATGGCTCCTCCCAAGAGCTCGGAGTTCTATTTCTTTAGTCCGAACGCGTGGATCTTTCCGTCCCAGGTACAGACATATACCTGGCCACCGGCAACCACGGGTTGGTTGAAGTGAGTGAAGCTGGTGATTAGCGTGTTGCTGGAATACAATTCCCGTCCAGTTTCCGCATCGAGGGCATAGAGAACAGCATTGGGGTCGAGGCCTGGAGGGGCTTTGATGGTGCCCCGGGACTCGTCGGAGGTCTTACCGCTCAGAAGCACGTACACCACTCCGTTCGCTACCGTGGGGGGCTCCGGCGCGTGCATCTCGCGCGACATCCACATCGGTACCAGCGTTGGCTTATCGGTGGCGGCGTCCAGACGAACTTCAAATGCCATGGTGCTGCCCTGATCGGCGGCTCCGTAGGACTGCTGGAACTTCGGCGCGCCTTTGGCGGGAGGGCCTAGCATGGGCGTGTACAGCCACCGTCTTCCCTGCGAGTCCTGCCCGGTAGTGATCCCCCAGATCCCCCGGTCGTGAAGCTTCGCCTCATCGTTACCCCAGCGCGGCGACGTGTATAGCGGGGTATGGTGGTCGGGGCCTCCCGGATTATTGGCGTCGAGAAGATAAATTACCGATTCCTTACCGACTACCGCGGCGAGCGTCCATTTCTGGAACGGGAAGACCACGGGATTGCCAGAGCCCAGGTCTAGATCAGTTTTATTCAAATATTCCCAGTTCGCCGGAGTGAATGTATCCTGCAAGCGGAAGTTTTTGGGAGTTAGCGCCACTACGGTATTGCCGAACTTGCCGGAGGCTGGATCGTACGGGCCGTCGGCAGTTTGGGCGAGGATACCTTTCGGTCCGCGGACGAGGCCGCCGCGGCCCCACGCGCCGGATGTGATTCCGGTATTCGTGTAATACTCCAGCGGGTGCCGGGCCGGATCGTTCAAATCGAGCGCCGTAAAGTGGGACTGCATGTCCAGGCAGCCTCGGGCCGTGGGTGAATAGAGGACTCCATCGATGAGATTGAGACTCCAGTTGCGCGCAAACGGATCGGTGAAGTCGGTGGGCGGAATGCGATCTTCGCCATCCAGCAGACTAAAGCCGCGGAGCTTTCCATCGCTCGTCGATACATAAATGATTCCCGTGGCCTTGTCGATTACAGGCGTGGCATTTTGCGAGTTGGGACACCGGTAGTCGCCCTTTTTGGGCTCTTTCAGAGTGTTTGGATTCGCTTTTTGCCAGGCGATTTTGCCGGTGGCCGCGTCGATCGCGAAGACCGTATTGTCGCTACCAACAACGAAAACGCGCGCGACCGGGCCCTGCGGCGTATTCACCGTAGCGACTATGGGAGCTGTCAAGGTGGAGAGAATGTAGTCCTTCGGAGTAGTGGAAATCTGCGCCGTCCACTTCACTTCGAGTTGGGAGATATTGTCCTTGTTGAGGATCTTCTCGTCCGGGTTGGAGCCGGTGCGCTCGGGATCGTGGCCCCACGTTAACCACTCGCTTTGGGCTGCGGCGAGCCCGGGTAACAGGGGAATCAAGCCGACGGCAAATCCAAAGGCTGTGATGAATGATTTTGCAAGGAATCGACGCCCGCCCATGGTTCCTCCTGTTTTCGGCGCAGACATATTTATACCTCAAGACGCGATCGGTTGACGAGTGCGTGGGTGGCGGACCTCTACCGGGACACCACAACGCGGTTGCGCCAAATTGCACAACTATGGGTCGCTTGCCCCAAAACATCTCAATATTTTCTGGGGCATTTTGCACCACTCGCGCTGAACGACGGACCGTATCCACACCGAATTGGCCGAACGCTCTTGGTGCCCAACGTGCACAAGCCGAAACTCCGCTAAGTCGGGAGTCGAAGTTTGAGGGAGTGGACATATGAGAGCGAAACCGGATTTGGTTCCAGATTGCGACATTCACGGCGAGCCGATGTTTCGGCATGAGGTTCCAGCATCCGCGCTCGGACTCGAGGAACGCCGGGATATCATCGTCTGGCGTTGCGCGCAGGAAGGGTGCAGGCGCTATTTCTACGGCACCGTGGGGTATCGTGATTACCCGGAGATGGCTGCCCCGAGGACTTTTACGCCGCGGTGTCCAGACGAAGGGGCATACATGGTCGCCCAAAGGCCGCTCAGCGCTTACATCTGCCCGCTCGCAGGCTGCCCGAGCATCGAGCCCTGGCAAATGCCAGTACAGCGGTTGGCAACGACATCGACGTCCGTTGACTTGGGCACCCAAGAGCTTGAGTTGACACACAGTTCCTGATCGCCACCGCGAATTTGCCGCAACCAGACCCTACTTAGGGCCGGATTTTTTGCCATCCGTTGGCCGCTTCGCAAACCACAAGTGCGCGTCGCCGACGCCGACGGTAATCGATCCATCCATAGCGTCGCCATCCACCGTGGCCCTTACCTTATATTGCCTGTCGCCATCCTTGACCGTCACGCGGAAAAAGGCGCCTTCGATCGCACCGGACACGGGCAATTCGCCATGCTCGCCCTTCGCGGTACCAGTAACCGCGGTGCCTTTCTGCTGAACGGTCCACTGCTCGCTGACGGTGCGGCCGGGCATCCGGATCGTAACGTTCCATGTTCCTGCCACGGCGGCCGGCGATTGGTTCGAAGCAACCGTGCGAGACGGCGCTGCCAACATGCATGAAAGTAACAGAACGATGACTGTCAACCTCATTTTCTTTGTTCTCCGTCACTTCTTCGGCGGGGCGTCCTCACATCGATATCCGCACAAATTCCGGATGTCCGGATCGTTGGGATTCGGAGCAACCAGATGCTGCTTGAAATTCGCTGTGCAGATGGTTTCCACCAACTCGTCATCGGGGCCGGCGTGCTGCACGCGCCGCGGTGTGATCACCCACGGTTTCGTGAAGGCCACCGGATCCTCAACGGTCGCGCCGTAGGTCATCACGTCGCCGGCACGGGTCCAGCGTTCGACCACGTGCATCTTGTCACTGTGGAGGGAGGTATATATGGTGCGCCCCACGGCGCCACCGCCACCCACCCACGTCTCATCGTTGAACCCAACGACATCGACAACCAACGTGTCGCCTTCCCAGTGTCCGATCGAGTGGCCCCAGAAGGTGGTCTCGAGGTCCTTGGGGTGCGAGCGGCCGTCGGTGTAAATCAGGCGGAACGTCGAGTAGGGAGCGGACTCGTAAAGAATGGCCGTGACCTGCGGCGTTTGGACGATCTGGGTTCCGTTGACGCCGGCACGCGGTACGCCTAAAGGACGGCAGTCTTGCACGGGATCGAGCGGCGTTGTTCCACCGAACTCGGTGGCGGCGATCTTCTTGACCTTCTGCATGTATTCGGGCGTGTACGGCGGCTGGTTCGGCGCCTGGCAATCGTCGCTCTGGCAGATGCGGCCCGCGCCGGTCTCGGAGTTGTATTCCGTCGAGGGATCGTAGATGATCGACCCGTCGGCGTCGCGCTGGAAAACGCCGCCGGCGAAGCCGAAACCGGCCGGGGACTTTTTTGCGGGGGCGGTGCCGGGGGCACGCGCCGCGCCGTTCCAATAGCCGTTGAGATCCGGGCGCCCATCAGCCGTCCGTGGCGTAACCTTCCCGTCCACCGAACAGCCCACGCACGGTGCCTTTCCCGCAGACGCCTGGACCTGAGGCCCCTTGCCGCAGGCCGTGCATAAAACGCTCAACGCAGCTGCCAGGAGCGTTGCAGCGCTTCCACTATAGAAGCAGTTCGCCATATTCACTCGGCTCCATTCCTGTAGACAAACACGTGGCCGTCCGGGTACTTGATCATCTTCATCCAGCCGAGGGACTGTGTGCCGTCCTTGGCCGGCGCGCCTGTGATGGTCACGGTCTCGCCAATCTTAAAGTCCGCTTTGCGGATTCCTGCCCGGTGCAGCATACCGGGAGGCCCGCTGGCAAACGTGTACCGTTGCAGCTTCCCATCCGATGCCTTGGTGTCCAGGTAAATCAAAATGTGAGGATTGGTCCACTCCACTTGCGTCAGCACACCTTTCACAACGATGGTCTTGGATCCATCGAACTCCGCTGAGAATGAGTGGTGTGCCAGGACTGGCACAACCAAGACCAGAGCGGCGACCAGAACCGGCATCCGATGTGTGCGCATTTTTCAAGACCTCCTTGAGCGTTGAAGAGTATATAACAAGCAGGACACCGACGACCACGTTCCGCGCGCTCCGAGCAGTGTACATGCCGCCAGGCCGTCCCAATTGCGTCGGAGGGGTCCGATCCGAGGGGTGCGCATCCACTCGAGCCCAAAAAGACCAATTTACCTGCGCCGCCCTGCCATGCCGGGCCGCTTTCGAGCCGAGCGAGGGCGGCGTGAAATTTTCGGCGCGCCTTTGTCGATTCTTATCAAGTCATCCGTCTTACTGTTATAAGGAGACCAAACGATGCAATTTCTGTTACTGATCTACGACCAGGAAAAACGCTGGGCCAAGCTTAGCCAGGCCGAGCAGAATTCGGAGACCAAGGAATATGGAGTCTTCGGCAAGGAATTCGCGAATGTAGTTCGGGGCGGCAATGCGCTACAGCCGACTCCTACGGCGAAAACCGTGCGTGTCCGCGACGGCAAGCCTCAAGTAACCGATGGGCCGTTCGCCGAAACCAAAGAGCAGCTCGGCGGATATTACCTTGTGGAGGCGGCCAACGAAGCCGAGGCCATCGCCATCGCAGCCAAGATTCCGTGGGCTCGTTTTGGATCGATCGAAGTTCGGCCGATCATGACATTTTCCTAACCATCCGATGTCGATTTTCGTGACCTCGGACGTCGTTCCAGTACACGGCGCCTTAAACGGCGTCGAATCCAGAGGAAAAAGGAGCAAATATATGTCCGCACCAGTCTTCGCCGGAACACCGGCTTTCTCACAAGATCAGAAACTTACCGCACGGGAATTGGACCAAGCACGCCTGTTCCTGGAGCAAACGCATAACTATGTCGTGGGAGCGACCAAGGGGTTGTCCGAAGCTCAATGGAAGTTCAAGCCTGCGCCAGACCAATGGTCGATTGCGGAAAACCTCGATCACATCGTGGTGGTGCAAGAGCGCGTACTCGGACCAATACTGGACCAAGTCGCGAATGCGCCTGCGCCGCCGGCCGATCGGAATAACCACCTGGCGGATGCCATCGTAATCCACCAATTTTCCACGCGCCTCGCGAAGTTCCCTGCCCCGGAATATGTGCGTCCGCTTGACCAAATCGGTCCCGTCGAGCTCCTGGGCCGCTTATCGGCGAACTATGCGCGATTTGCGGATCGCTTGGAGTCGACGCCAGGTTTGCGCCACCATGTGTTGGAATCGGCTCCCATTAAAGCCGTCTCGCAGGGCGCTTTCGACTCGATGGACGGCTATCAATGGATTCTGGCCGCGGCCGCGCACACCCAGCGCCACACCAATCAGATGCTGGAAGTAATGGCGGACCCCGGCTATCCCGAGTAGTGGCGCGCCGCTTCGCGGATTGTCATTATTCAAGGAGGAGACTGACGAATGCGCTATATGATGCTGGTCTATTCCACGGAAGGGCCGGACGGTTTGCCTGCCGAGGAAGCGGCGCGAATCTATGCGGGTCATAAGCAGGTAATGGACGAGGCAACACAAAAGGGCGTTTTGGTAGGCGCCGAGCCGCTGGCTCCCACGAGTACCGCTACCACGGTGCGTGTGCAAGAGGGCAAGGCGCTAGTGACCGACGGACCATTTGCGGAAACCAAGGAGCATCTCGCAGGTTACTACATCATGAACTGCGAGAACCTTGATGAGGCGATCGAATGGGCGGCCAAGATCCCCACGGTTTGCCAGGGGGGAGCGGGCTGCATCGAGATTCGGCCGATGCGCTGGCAGTCCCCGCGCGCCGAACCTGAGTCGATCGCCAGAGATGCTGTTTCCCTGAATGGCTGAGATCCGCTCCGTCGCGGACTCCGTCTTCCGGCAGGAATCAGGACGGATCATCGCGAGCTTGATTCGAATCTCCGGGTCCTTTGACCGCGCCGAGGAGGCGATGCAGGAATCTTTCGTTTCCGCACTTGCCTCCTGGCCGGTCAAAGGCATTCCGGAGAATCCGGCGGCTTGGATCATGACCACGGCGCACCGGAAACTGATCGACGCCGCGCGTAGGGACCGAACCAGGCGTGACAAACAGGATTCTCTCAAATATGAAATGGATCTGGCCGCCCTCACGCCCGAAGGCGAGCTTGAGGACCCCGCCATGGAGTTCCCCGATGACCGCTTGCGCCTGATCTTTACCTGTTGCCACCCCGCACTCAATGTAGACGCGCAAATTGCGCTAACGCTTCGCACACTGGGCGGCCTGAGTACGCCCGAAATTGCTAAGGCGTTCCTACTGCCAGAGCCCACACTGGCGCAACGTTTGGTGCGTGCGAAGCGCAAGATACAGGAAGCTAACATTCCGTACGAAGTGCCGCCGCAGGAGCGCCTGCCCGAACGGCTCGCCGCGGTACGGGCCGTCATTTATCTGATCTTCAACGAAGGCTACGTCGCAAGTTCCGGAACGGAGCTCGTTCGCAACGATCTCTGCGCGGAAGCACTTCGTCTAGGCCGCGTGCTGTGCGAATTGCTTCCCCAGGAAGCCGAGAACACAGGTCTT
Organism: Bryobacteraceae bacterium; assembly: GCA_035948775.1. GTDB lineage: Bacteria > Acidobacteriota > Terriglobia > Bryobacterales > Bryobacteraceae > PSRJ01. The sequence continues at coordinate 3,368 of DASZIV010000185.1, read as the reverse complement.
CTGGCACTGATGCTTGTACAACACTCGCGCCGCAATGCACGCCTCGTCAATGGAGAACTGATTACCTTGGAGGAACAGGACCGCGCCCGCTGGGATCAAGACTTGATTTCGGAAGGATTGAGGATGGTCGAAAGGGCCCTGACCAAGGGACCGGTTGGATCGTATCAATTGCAGGCGGCGATCGCCGCTTTGCACGTGGAGGCCCCCACGCCTCCGGAAACGGATTGGCCGCAGATCGCCGCACTGTACGAGAAATTGTGGAAGATGAACCCGTCTCCGGTAATCGGTCTCAACTACAGCGTAGCCATCGCGATGAGCGGGGCGATCGAAGAAGGCTTGAAACGGATCGACAATCTTGGCCGTTCGGGCGGGCTTGATGGGTACTATCTATTTCACGCCGCGCGAGCGGATCTGTTGCGTAGGCTCAATCGCAACGCGGAGGCTGCCGCTGCCTATCAGAGGGCGCTCGCTCTCACGTCCAATGTTGTGGAACAGAATTTCCTCAAGCGGCGACTCAGTGAAATAGAGGCGCGGGCTGGCGTCTAAACGAAAATTCAGGCGGACGCTACTCCACAACACGCTCGGTCGTAGCCGCCTCGGGTTGATCGCCGGAATCGTTTTTGGCGCCTCTGCGGAATGGGTTCAATTTATCCAACACGCGGATGAACCGATTTCCGCTCTTTGAAGCTTTGGCTTCTCCGGTCGTCTGCGCGGCGGCTTGCGCTTCGGCGGAGGTCTCGGCGGGCGTGGGTAAGGGCGGTACTTGGGGCGCTGCCGCCGCATAGGGCTGGGGAGCACGTTCGAGAACTCTGGATGGCGGTTTCGGCGGTGACATTGCCGACAATGATTCCGCGATTCCGCCACTATCCCTGCCTTCCAATGTCTGCCTGCCTGCTGGTTGCATGAACCTGGTATAGGTCGAAGCGGCTTCGGTTTCCGGTTCGGAGGCTTGCACTGGAACCTTCAGTTTTCTAGCCACAGCGGCCGGATCCGGCCGCGCAGGTTCGGCCGCGAACGGCGGCGCCTTTACCAGAGCGGGTCTCGTGACGACAACGTCCTGCGGCACGCGTGCCGGTGCGCCAACACGAGTTGCCCCGGACCACAACCATGCCAAACAGACGACAGCTACCAGTGCGGCTGGAGCTAAAGTCAACGCGATCGCGGCGCGCGGCGGTCGGGGCCCTGCCCGGCGCGAAGACGACTTAGAGACCGAGGCTTCAGGCTGCATCCCCGTGGCCGCAGCCTCCAATGCGAGGCGGAATTCGGCAGCACTTTGAAAACGCGCCGCCGCATCCTTGGCCAACGCCTTGGCGAGCACCTCGTCAAGGGCTTTGGAGACCTCGGGGTTGTCCATACTCGGCGGCTGCGGAATCTCTTCCAACTGGGCGCGCATCACGGCGAAAGATCCGTCCGCATCGAAGAGCTTCTTGCCAGTGAGCATCTCGTGCAACACGGCTCCCACCGCATAGATATCGCTGCGTGCGTCGAGTTGTCCCGTGGCCTTTACCTGTTCCGGCGCCATGTACCACGCCGATCCCATGGCGACTCCGGGGCCAGTCAGGCGGACATCGGTGGCCGCCAGTGCCAGACCGAAGTCCGCTAGTTTGGCAATACCTTCCGGATTAACAATCACGTTGGCCGGCGCCACATCTCGGTGGATCACACCCATGCGATGAGCATAGGCCAGCGCATCGAGAACTTGGCTGGCAAAGGCGACAGCAGTACGGAGAGGCAGCTTTCCCCGTTCCAGTATGAGCTGGAGGGATTCGCCTTCCACGTATTCCATGATCAGGGCGATCGAACTGCTATCGCGCACGGCATTGTAGAGCGCCACGATATTCGGATGATGGAGGCGAGCCTGGACTTCAATCTCCCGTTCAAATCGCCGCACTTCCTCGGGCCCACTGCCGATACCAACCGGCAGCACTTTCATCGCCTCGATTCTCTTGGAGATGATGTGCTCGATCTTGTACACGGCTGCCATGCCGCCAGAGCCGGCAAGATCGATTACCTTGTAGTCGCCAACGATATCGCCTTTTTTGATCACGAACGGAATAGCTCCAATCGTCGTCTGTCCTCACGGAGTCCGTCTCAATGCATCGCCACCCAGGAAATGACGGCGATCACTACGACAACGGAGCCACACACCAATGGCACGGTTAAAGACCGGCGAGGTTTTGGCTGCACGAGGGAGTGAGGGGGAGCCGGACTGGGCGCGTTCCTCACTGGGGGCGCAGGCGGCTGAGTGCCGGTTTCGGCGGCGACCAGGGCCGCCCGAAACGCTTTTGCATCCGGAAATCGTTTGTCAGGGTTCTTCTGAAGCGCTGTGAGCACGACTTGGTCCAGTTCCGCCGAAATCGCCGGATTCACACTGCTCGGCCGTGGAGGCTCGGAGCGCACTTGCGCGGTCAGTACTTCGATGTCATTGAGGGCTTCGAACGGCATCTTGCCGGTCAGTGTCTGGTAAAGCAGAACACCAACTGAGTACAGATCCGAGCGAGCATCCGGAGCGGGCTGTCCCAGCACCTGCTCAGGGGAAATGTACCTTGGGTCGCCAGGCACTGTGCCTACTTGTGTCAGATTGTTGTCGGAGGCTGGTTTCGCCAGGTCGAACCCACTCAGCTTGACGGCGCCATCGGCGGTAATCGTAATATGCTCGGCCGTGATGCCTCGGTGCAAGATTCCCAGCGTATGCGCATCCTCAAGGGCATCCAGCACGTCAGCAATCGTCCGGATGGCGTCGCGCGGCGGGATCGGCCCCACTCGGCAAATCTCCGCAAGAGTCGAGCCTTCGATAAACTCGGTGGTCATCATCAGTTGGCCGTCGACTTCAAACGCGTCGTGGAATTCGACGATATTCGGATGGGACAACCGTGTTTGGATACGGATTTCGCGGAGCAGGCGCTCGGTAAATTCGGGATCGCGGGACGTCGCTCCCAGGAGCGCCCTCAGTGATTCGATCTCACCCGTCGCCAGATTCCGAACCTTGTAAGTGACCCCCGCTCGCGGCTTCTCAATGATGCCGAGACATTCGTAGTTACCAATAACCTGATTGAGCGAAAAGCCCATGGTTAGTCACCCCGAGTGCAGAGTACGGCACAACAGGCCAATCCAGTTTGGATTTTACGGCTCGGTTCATAACCATTTCAATTAGGCCATTCGGATACATTCGGAGGGTAACTAAAGATAACAAGGACTATAACTGACGACCCAGATGCCCGCCTTTTTCGGTTCTGCGCAGGAATTCGTGGGAGGGCGCAATTCATGCCGCTTTGCTGAAGACCACGAATTCGGTCCTGGTCGCCGCCATCCGCTGAGCTTTGAGGAGCAGGTAGCGGAGGTTTTTGTATCCGCGGCCGCGGCGTAGC
>DASZIV010000184.1:0-5195 GCA_035948775.1 Bryobacteraceae bacterium | reverse complement strand
TCAGCGTGAACGGAGTCCTGCTGATTCTGGTGGCCCTCTACTTCCTGCTAGTCCAGCGGAGAATGGCCGCGCTTTGAAATGCCGCGCGAAAGTCGCTGACGTCCAAAATCGTCCGCGCCCACTCAAGTGCTCAGAAGTCTGGTTTACCCTGTGTCCCCTGTGGTGAACAATCGAGGACGCCACCGAGCATTGTCCCAGCAGCGTCCGCGCCCCCCTTTAGGTATATTTGATCTAGGGCGCCTGGGCGCCCGGTTTCGCAGCATCCTAGATAATTGGTTTCGTGCATCCTAGATTTGGTGCATCTTGAATCAAAGATGATAAAGATAAACGGAGAACGCCCGACAATGACCCGTTTCGCAGCCGCAGCACTGGCTCTGATGATTTTTTTCGCTTCTTCCGCATTGGCGCAAAACTCAACGCAAACCTCAGCCCCTCTTCCGCAAAACTCGAGAATACAGGTGTTCGGCGGCTATTCTCTGGTACACGCCGACACCGGCGGACTAACCAGTTCCGCCCTCAATTCGGCTTTGGACCAGCCCTCCAACATCTTCAGCGTGGCCCACAACTTCAGCGGATGGAATTCCGAAGTGCAGTACAACTGGAAGCCCCGGCTGGGCTTTGTCGCCGACTTCGCCGGCCACTACGGCAATCCTTTCTCCAGTTCGAACCAGGCACTCGTGCAACTCCCCGACGCCAACGAGTACTCCCTCATGGGTGGCGCGGTGTACACCTTCAAGGCCAAATCGAAATTCACGCCCTTCGCCCACGCCCTGGTTGGCGGTGAGCGCTACCACCTGGACGCAGGTTCCATCCCCGGCCTCTTCGGCTCCTCCCAATGGGTCACCGATTGGGCCCTTGCCGCAGCCGTCGGCGGCGGCGTCGACTACAAAGTCTACCCCCGCTTCTCCGTCCGCCTGGCACAGTTCGACTACTACTACACTGGCCACGACCTGAATGCCATCTACGACCACGCCTTCGGCCCCAACGTGCTCCCCAGCTTGAGCAGTCACGAAAACAACCTCCGCTTCTCCGCCGGAATCGTGGTTAAGTTCTGAGAAACCGCATAGCATGGATGGGTGTCCTAACGCCGTGTTGGGACACTGCCTTCCTCCCATTTTCACATCCCCGTAACATTTCCCGCGTATAGTCCCTCCTTTCGCAGCAATTTTCACTCGACCCCGCTCGACGAGGAGCCTATGGCCACCGCCACCGTACTCGAAACCAAGCCCCAGTCCGCACTCGACGCAAAATTCTCGCGCTCTCCCGGCAAACTCGGCATGATCATTTTCGGACTCGTGCTGATCGTGGGCGTGCTCTATTCCGGAACCGCCCTGCTTCGCGATCTTTCCGTTTCGCCCTCCGAATCGCTTCTGCCTTACGTTCTTCTCGGCATTGCGCTGCTGGTCGCACTGGGTTTCGAGTTCGTCAACGGATTCCACGACACCGCCAACGCCGTGGCCACGGTCATCTACACCCATTCTCTCGAGCCCCACATCGCGGTGGTGTGGTCCGGCTTCTGGAATTTCCTGGGAGTGCTCGCCTCCAGCGGCCTGGTCGCTTTCGCCATCATCTCTCTGCTTCCCGTGGAACTGATTCTGCAAGTCGGCAGCAAGGCCGGATTCGCCATGGTCTTCGCCCTGCTGGTCGCGGCCATCATCTGGAACCTCGGTACCTGGTGGTTTGGTTTGCCCGCCTCCAGTTCACACACGCTGATCGGCTCCGTCATCGGAGTCGGCATCGCCAACCAGCTCATCTCTGGCCGCTCCGGCACCAGCGGCGTGGATTGGGGCCAGGCCACAAACATCGGCTATTCGCTGCTGCTCTCACCGATCGTGGGCTTCGCCTGCGCCGGCCTCCTGCTCCTGCTCGCCAAAGCGCTGATCAAAGACCCAAAACTTTATGCGGCTCCCGAAGGCACCGAGCCTCCGCCACTCTACATTCGCGCCCTGCTCATCCTCACCTGCACCGGAGTCAGTTTCTTCCATGGCTCCAATGACGGGCAAAAAGGTATGGGCTTGATCATGCTGATCCTCATCGGCACCGTGCCCACCGCCTACGCCCTCAACCACGCCGTCACGTTCCAGCAGTCACAGGATTTCATCGCCGTCAGCCAGCAGGCCGCTGAAACCGTCAGCCACTACGTGAGCCCAGACGCCGTGATCGGCGACGCCCGCGACGACCTCACCGACTACATCCGCACCAAACAATTCACTCCCAACACCATGCTGGCGCTGCGCAACCTGATCAACGACATCGGCAACGAGACCAGCCTCTACAAGGAATTGAAAAACGTTCCCAACGACCGCGTGCGCAACTTCCGCAATGACATGTATCTGGTAAGCGAAGCCCTGCGCCTGATGAAGAAGAGCGGCAAGCCCACGATTTCCGATGCCGACAACGCCGTATTGGGCAACTACAAAAAGCACGTGGACTATTCCACCCGCTTCATTCCCCTGTGGGTAAAAGTCGCAGTCGCCATGGCTCTGGGACTGGGCACCATGGTGGGATGGAAGCGCATCGTAATCACCGTCGGCGAAAAAATCGGCAAGAGCCACTTAACCTACGCCCAGGGCGCAGTCGCCGAAATCACCGCCATGGCCACCATCGGCGCCGCCGACGGCTTCGGCCTCCCCGTCAGTACAACGCACGTTCTCTCTTCCGGCATCGCCGGCACCATGGCGGCCAACCACTCCGGCATCCAGTGGTCCACGGTCCGCAACCTGGCCCTGGCCTGGGTCCTGACCTTGCCAGTAGCCATGATGCTGTCGGGTTCGTTGTTCTGGCTCTTTAGGAGAGTGTTCTAGAGGAAGATCGATTCGACGATGTCCCGCTTCAGCAGGGCGTGGCAAAGCGCACGGCGTGGGAACGGGCACTCTTGCCCGTTCATCGAGCGCAGCTCGATCTTTTTTGCCGGCAGCTCTCCCGCACCCCGCCGAGCCCCGGATCGGAAACGGACACGGCTTTAGCCGTGCCGTAAACAGCCACCAAACGCGCGGGCTTTAGCCCTTGAGAGATTGGTTCACGGCAGCCCGAACGCATACACCGCGCTGCCTGCCGCAATGGCCACATATTCTTTTCCGTCGACCGCGAAGGCCATCGGCGCCGCGTAGACCGCGCCGCCCATCTGGAAATGCCACAGGGGCTTGCCCGCGGCCGCGTCCATCGCGATGAAATTTCCCTCGGCGTCGCCCGTGAACACAAGGCCTCCAGCCGTCGACAGCACTCCCGACCACGTCGGCGAAGTATGCTCAAACTTCCACTTCACCTGCCCCGTCGCCGGGTCGATGGCCTTCAGAAATCCGCGATAGGGCTTGGCTTCTTCCGAAGGAAAATACGCGCTGCCGTAATATGCGTGCCCCGCCTCGTAAGGTTGCGGAGCGGTGCTGAAGATGTCGCACTGGTCGCGGGCCGTCACATAAAACAGTCCAGTCTGCGGATCGTAGGTCGGCGCCATAAAGTTGGTCGTGCCCAGCGCGCCCGGACAAACCGTGTGACCCTCAAGCGTCGGCGAAGCATTCTGGTTCGCGACCGGACGCCCTTCGGTGTCCTTCGCATCGCTCCACGTGGTCTTGCCGTAGGCGTTCGCCGAGAGTAGCTTGCCGGTGGTGCGATCGATCACATAGAAAAATCCGTTGCGGTTGGCCTGCGCGATCAGATGCTTGCCGCCCGCCGTGTCGATGATCACCGGCACCTGGGTCGCGTCCCAGTCGTGCTCGTCGTGCTTGGTGAACTGGAAATACCAGTTCAGCTTGCCCGTGTCGGTATTGAGCGCCAGCAGCGTGTTGCTGTAACGATTGTCGCCCGCCCGTCCTGCGCCGCGATTGGAGGGCGCAGGATTCCCCGTCGGCCAGAAAATCTGGTTGGTCACAACATCGTAAGTCCCCGTGTTCCACGCGGGTGCGCCCCCAACCTTCCACGAATCGCCTTCCCAGGTTTCATTCCCCGGCTCGCCCGGCCCCGGCACCGTGTAGAAACGCCACCGGCGTTTCCCGGTGGCAGCGTCGTAGGCGTCGATGAATCCGCGCACGCCATATTCGCCGCCAGATACTCCGATCACCACGAGATCCTTCACCGCTAGCGGCGCCACGGTGAAGCTGTGCCCTGTTCGGTAGTCAGCCGCGACTACATCCCACACAACATTGCCGGTCTTGGCATCGAGCGCGATCACATGGGCGTCGAGCGTGCCAAGAAAAACTTTGTCGCCAAGAATGGCAAGCCCGCGATTCACCCGCCCGCAGCACGGACGAATATCACCAGGCAGCGGATGCTGATACATCCAGATGGGCCGACCGGTGCGTGCGTCGAGCGCAAACGCGCGGTCGTCCTGCGCGGTCGCGTAGAGAATGCCGTCCACCACCAGCGGCGACGTCTCGAGCTTGCCAGTAGCCGCGGTCTGGTACACCCACTTCGCGGTCAGCGCACGAACGTTCGCGGTGTTGACCTGGTCGAGCGCGCTGAAGCGCCGGCCCAGGTAGTCACCGGAGTATGTCATCCAGTTCTGCGGTTCTTTGGCGGAGTTGAGCAGTCGATCGAACGTGACCTGGGCGTGAGCGCTGCCCGCCAGGAGTCCCACGGTTAGCCAGATCGCTATTCTTGTCACACCCTCGCCAGGACCGTGGAAGAGCGGCCCTTTCAGGGCCGCGTTGAGCAACGAGGAGGCGCAGGCCTTCAGGCCCCGGGGTGCGCTGGGGCTGAAGCCCGGGCACATGGGGGCGCCTTCACGCGGCGCTGAAGCGCCGCTCTTCCACGGTCGCGCTGAGGTCTTGGCAGATCCGCCACGAGTTCGCATCGCAGTCTCACGCCCACCCCGTCCGTTCATTTCGCCCCCACGCTGATCAGGTAAGCCACAATGTCATCGAGCTCCTTGTCGCTCAGAATGTCCGCGTTGTATTTCGGCATGGTGGATTCCCGGCTCTTCTGAAACGAACGCAACTTGTCTTTCTCCAGCAGATAGATTTGCTCGTTCCTATCCATGATCTGCACGCTGAAACTATCTTCGTTGAGCGTCACTCCGTTGATTTCCTTTCCGTCGGCGGTGACTACCTTGACGCTCTCGTACTCTTGTGGAAACTCTTTCGTGGCTTCGGTCAGCCCCCAGGCCAGGCGCCGGCTGGGATTGCGCACCGAATCAATGATCGCCTCGCGCGTACGCGATCCCCCTACGGATGTGAGTTCGGGCCCGAGGCGTCCGCCTT
>DASZIV010000183.1:0-25404 GCA_035948775.1 Bryobacteraceae bacterium | reverse complement strand
CGGTGTGCCTGCGCGCGGCGCACTCTTAGCGCCCTCCCAAAACTGCATTGATTCGCTTGCATTGTGCACCGAACCAGGGCCTACAAACCCGTCCGCCAAAACATCCGCAGTCTTATTTCGCAAGTCCCTCTTAAGCCCGCCGCAGGCTGAAGCCCGCCCCACACAACACAGCGCTATTTCACGCGGTCGCAGTGTTCCGACCTACTCATACCGCAGAACTTCAGCGGGGGCGATCCGGGTAGCGTTTCGGGCGGGGTAAATGGTCGCCACGAAACTCACCAGGATCGCTGCCGCGGGCACCCATAGGCCGTCGATCCAACGCGGCTCGAAGGGGACGAAGCTCAGCGAATAGACCGTCTCGTCCAGGCGCATCCAGTGGTAATGGTTAGCGAAGTAGCAGAGCACATAACCCGCAACCACGCCGATCACGCTGCCCACCACTCCGATCAGCACGCCCTGGAACATAAAGATCCGCCGGATCTGAGAGAGCCGCGCTCCCATCGACATCAACACCCCGATGTCGCGGTATTTCTCCATCACCATCATGACCAGCGAGATGAAAATGTTCAGCGCGGCTACCAGTTCGATCAGCCCGATGGTGATGACCGTCACACGGCGCTCCATGTTCAGCGCCCCCAGCAGTTGGCGGTTGCGCTCCATCCAGGTGGTAGTCGTATACTTCGGCCCAGCCGCTTTTTCCACTTCCTTGGCGATCTCACCCGCGCGGTTGACGTCGTCCACTTTCAATTCGATTTGGTTGATCACATCCTCGAGCGATAAAATTCTTTGGGCGGCGCTGAGCGACGTGTACGCCCAGTTGTCGTCGATGTCGTAGAAGCCGGTTTCGAAGACCCCCGCCACTTTAAAGGGGCGGATGGCGGGCCTTGGACCAGCCGTGAGGAGATACGAAAGATCGCCCTGCGGGCTGACTACGCTGATTCGGGAATTCACAATCATCCCGGTATCCTCGACCAGCCGCGACCCTAAGAGAATTCCAGGGGGCGAAGCGTTGGGATCGCGCAGGCGATCGATCGCGCCTGCCTTCAGGTGCCGTAGCGAATCGCTGATGGCGAGCTCTGCGTCGATATCGACGCCTTTCAGTTCGGCGAAGTGGGAATTGGGGCCACCCGTCAGATACACACCGCTGTAGAGCGCCGGAGCTGCGGCACGGATATGCGGCAGTTTGCGTAGCCGAGCCGCTAATTCTTCCCAATGCTCAATCCCGTACGTCGGATCCTTCGGCAGCACCGTGATGTCCGCCATGGCGCCGAGCAGGTTGCGCTGCAGTGTGTTGCGGAAACCGTTATTCACCCCGAGCGCGATGATCAGCGCCATGACACCGACGGCCACACCCGCAATCGAGATCGCGGTAATTACAGAGATCACGCGTTCCTTGCGGTGGGCCCGCAGATAGCGTCCGGCGATGAAGAGCTCGAAGGTCACAAGTTGTCGTATTGGCGCATCAGGTCGATCAGGTCGATAGGGCCCTCGGGACGCAGCAAGGGGAACAGGATCACGTCGCGAATCGTGCGCGACCCGGTCAGGATCATGGTGATGCGGTCGATACCGATCCCTTCACCGCCAGTGGGAGGCATGCCGTAGGCCAGGGCGCGCACGTAATCCTGGTCCATCTGATGGGCCTCTTCATCTCCGCGCTCGCGCATGGCGATCTGCATTTCGAACCGGCGGCGCTGCTCCTGCGGGTCGTTCAACTCGGTATAGGCGTTGCCGATCTCCATGCCGGCGGCATACAGCTCGAACCGCTCCACGAAGGCCGGGTCCTCCGGCTTGTTCTTCGAAAGCGGGGAGGTCTCCACCGGGTAGTCATAGATGATGGTGGGTTGGATCAGCTTGTGTTCGGCTGAGCGCTCGAAAATGTCGGTGAGAGCTTCACCCGCGGTTTGCTTGCCGGAATGCCGTTGCAGCCAGTCGGGACTTCGAACGTCCTCAAGCGTGGGCCGCTCCTGGCCTTCCCAGAACTCGACCACGGCTTCGCGCATGCTGTAGCGCTGGAACCGGGCGAAATCGAGTTTATGGCCTTCGAATTCGACTTCGCTCGAACCCGTCGCGTCACGCGCCACCTGCCCCAGCAGCTCGGCGGAGAAGTCCATCAAGCCGTGGTAATCGGTGTAGGCCTGGTAAAACTCCAGCATGGTGAATTCGGGATTGTTCTTCTTGGAGAGGCCTTCATTGCGGAAGTTGCGATTGATCTCGTAGACCCGTTCCATGCCGCCCACCACCAGGCGCTTCAAATAAAGCTCGGGGGCGATACGTAAGTAGAGATCGATATCCAGCGTATTGTGGTGTGTGACGAACGGACGCGCCGTGGCGCCGCCATAAAGGGGCTGCATCATCGGCGTTTCCACTTCGATGAAGCCGCGCGCTTCCAGTTGCCGCCGCAGCGAAGCGATGATGCGTGCCCGTGTGACGAACACCTTGCGCACTTCGGGATTGGCGATCAGATCGAGGTAGCGCTGGCGATAGCGGGTTTCCACATCCTCCAGCCCATGCCACTTCTCGGGCATAGTGAGTAAGGTTTTGGAAAGAAATTCCAGCTTCTCTGCGTGGACGCTCAGTTCGCCCGTGCGGGTGCGGAACAAGTAGCCTTCCACTCCTACGATGTCTCCATTATCGAGCATCTGAAAGAGCGAAAAGTCGCGCTCGCCGACCGCGTCTTTCTTCACGTAGATCTGGAGCCGCTCGCCATTTTGCTGTAAATGGGCGAAACCGGCCTTGCCCATGAGGCGCTTAGTCATGAGCCGCCCGGCCACCCGGACGCGCACTTCGGGAACCAGTTCTTCCGCCGGTTTCGCGCCATAGCCTTCGAGAATATCGGGAATGGTGTGGGTGAAGTCGAAACGGCGGCCATACGGCCGGTATCCGAGCGCCTCAATTTCGCGGATGCGGCACAGGCGCTGCTTGAGCAGCTCGTCTTCCAGTGACAAAAGGTTCTCCTAGGGGGAAATACGTTATTATAAGGCTTCGTTTGCGACGGTCCATATCCATTATCATTCCCGCCTATAACGAAGAGAAACGATTACCCGCCACTCTGGAGAAAGTTCGGGATTATCTATGCCGGCGGCCGTGGGAATTCTCCGAGATCCTGGTGGTGGATGACGGCTCGCGAGACGCTACCTGCGATGTGGCGCGCCACGCAAATGTGCGCGTCCTGGCCAATCCCGGAAACCGTGGCAAAGGCTATGCGGTGCGGCACGGAATGCTGGAGGCGAAGGGCGATTGGGCGCTTTTTTCGGATGCCGATCTTTCCGCGCCGATTGAGGAACTGGACACGCTCTGGAACGCTGCCGAGCGCGAGAACGCCAGCTTGGCGATCGGCTCGCGCGCGGTAGATCGATCGCTCATCGGCGTACGCCAGCCGCTCTTTCGCGAAAACATCGGACGTTTCTTCAATGTGCTGATGCGGGCGATTACGGGCCTTCCGTTTCACGATACGCAGTGCGGCTTTAAACTCTTTGAGACTCGCGCGGCGCGCGAAATCTTCCGGCGGCAGCGTCTGGATGGGTTCGGCTTCGATGTGGAAGTGCTCTATATTGCCCGGCACCTTGGATACAAGTGCCTGGAGGTGCCGGTCCATTGGAACGACGTGGCCGGCACCAAGGTGAGTCCGTTGCTCGGCCTAGCAGCTTTCCTCGATCCTCTGAAAGTGCGCTGGGGCGGAATCACGGGTAAATATCAGTAACCGCACCGGCGGCTCTGGCTACACCTTGATAATGACTTCCCGAAGACTTTCGCGGGTTAGGAAGAATTTCACGGACTCGAAACTGCCGAACAGTTTTTCAAGACTTCGGTTATTGAACAACTGGGCGGGATGCCGCGAGCCTTGCTGCGCTACGTGTAGCAGGTTTATCTCTTGAATGCGGAACGTGTAAAAGGGAACGGCCTGCAGTTTGTTATCCGAGTGGAAGAACGACAGCATATAACTCTTAGGGCGTACGATCTTGTGCAGCCGCTCGACAACCGCTGTAAGCAAAGCGGGAGCCAGGTACTCCAGCACATCCCAAATCAGCACACCATCGAAGTGGCCCTCCGGGTAATCGAGCGCCTGATGCAAGAAGTACTCGATACGGCCCGGATTCGATTGATCGACGGCGCCGTCCGCGCCGAAGGTCTCATTCAGGATCTGAAGGAAATCTTCTGAGTAGAGACGGTGGCCGAGGTTAGTGATAAAACTCACGTTTTGTTGGGTGGCACCGCCTAAATCGAGAATGGTGAGGCCCGACTGCCCGCGGATATAGTTGAAGAATTCCTCCAACCCCCGGCTCTGCCGCGTGGTGGTTTCGACACCTCCGCCTTGGCGCCCGGAGAAGAAGGAACGCTGGGTATCGGCCGGCTTGGCGACGCCTGACTGCGCGTCACGCGTGCCGCGCAACATGCTTTTCAGCCGGTCCGTGAGCAACTTGGGCCCCCCTCGGGCTACTACCGTTTCACTTCAGCTGCGGCTGCCGGCGTTTGATTCACCGGAACCGTCACAGGTGGTGCGGCGGCAGGCTGTGGCTTGGGAGAAGCCTTGGCCGGTTCGGTTTTTACGATATCGATGCTGCCTTTGAAATAGGCTCCATCTTCGATGATGATGCGAGCCGTCTTGATGTCGCCCACCAACTTGGCATCCTTGCGGATTTCGATTTTATCGGTGGCCTCGACGTTACCCTGGACCGACCCCTGCGCAACCACTTCACGCGCCTTTACACTGGCGTGCACCGTGCCGTTGGGCCCGATGGTCAGCTTATGCTCGAGGGCCTCCACGGTTCCTTCCAAGTCGCCATCAACAAAAAGATCCTCTTTGCTATAAATCTGGCCGACAATCTTGACGGCCTTTCCGATTGTGGCCGAGCCGCCGCGCGACGACTCCGGCTCGATTCTCCCCATGGGGGTAGTGGACACGGGTGTTGCCTCCTTTTTCACTTCCACGGGATTCGGCGTCACGGAAGCCGGGGCACCCCCCGAAACGGGCGGGCTATACGGTTTTTGGGTTTCCTCTTCCCGGCGCTTATTCCACATACTGCCGCCCTCCTGGGCTCTGTCTAGACAAGTTCATGATGCTGTCCCTATAGTCTATAGGGGTACACCCGGAAAGGCAAACGGTTCCGGTGATGGTTGGCCGCTTTTTGACACTCCCCAAAAAATCAGAAAATGCGGCGTAAATTAGGTAGTTCCAGGGAGAACGGGGCCATCATCACGCTGAGCGTGAACCACATCGTGGCCAGCCACAGGACCGATTGCGTGATATGGTTCTTGCCAAAGAGCAGGCGCGCGACCAGAGCCAGCAAAAACGGAACCAGCGCCACGGCAACCCGGGCATTCGGAGGGAGCTCTTCGAAGAAGCGATCGAAGGGCATGACAAATTCTGTGGGCCGTCAGGTAACACGATCAAGCTGTCGTCGGTTAGGTGTGGAGTACTGACCTTGGGCCAACTCAAACCGGTGTTGAGGGATAATAGCCGGAAAGATCATGGATTTTCGGGAGCAGTTGAAATCCACCGCGGATATTGTGAGCGTGGTCGGCGACTACGTGCGACTGCGAAAATCCAGTGCATACCGCTATACCGGGCTGTGCCCGTTTCATTCGGAGAAGACGCCTTCGTTTTCCGTCCACGCGTCTAAGCAGTTCTACCACTGCTTTGGTTGCCACAAACACGGCGACGTCCTGCAGTTCGTGATGGAGATCGAGGGCGTCAGCTTCTATGAAGCGCTGAAGAGTTTGGCTGAGCGCTACGGCCTTGCCATGCCGAAGCGCTCGCAGTATGCCGACGAGGACTCCCGCAAACGAGCCGCCCTTCTGCAAATGCACGAACTGGCGCAGGAGAACTTCCAGGCCAACCTTCGCGGTTCGACCGGTGAGGCAGCGCGAGCCTACCTGGCAAAGCGGGGCGCGGCTGGGGAAACCATCGAACAATTCGGGCTGGGATATGCCGACCGATCGGGACGCGCCCTGGTGCGGCTGTTCGAGCAGCGCGGCATGACACCGGAGCTAATCGAGGAGTCGGGCTTAGTGGGAAAGCGGCCGGATGGGAGTTTCTACGACCGGTTCCGCAACCGGCTGATGTTTCCCATCCACAACGAACGAGGCGGCATTATCGGCTATGGCGGGCGCGCTCTGGCGGCCGAGGATGAGCCCAAGTATTTGAATTCGCCCGAGACGCCCATATATAAGAAGAGCCACGTGCTGTATAACCTGCATCGCGCGAAGGACGCGATTCGCAAAGAGGACCGCGTCATCCTGGTGGAAGGCTACATGGATGCGATCGGCGTTACGGCCGCTGGTTTCGGGCCGGTGGTGGCGAGTTGCGGGACGGCGCTAACTTCCCAGCAAGTGCAAATTATCAAGCGCCATTCGCAGCATATCGCAGTGAACTTCGATCCGGACGCTCCCGGTGCAGCGGCCGCTCAACGCTCCATCGGACTCCTGCTGGACGAGGGCATGTTCGTCAAGATCATGGAGCTTGACGGCGATCTGGACCCCGATGAGTACTGTAAAGAACGCGGGCCGGAAGCGTATCGCGAGAGATTGGAAGCCGCCAAGGGTTATTTTTATTGGCTGGCGGATCGCGCGCGAGCAAAGCATGATGTCCGCACGACTGAAGGCGTCGTGGCGGTGCTACAGACGCTGGTGCCTGCGGTGCAACGCATCTCCGATCGCGTGGAGCGCATGGCGGTCGCCGAAAATCTGGCGGGCTACATCGGCGTGGAGCGTGGCGTGGTGCTGGAGAGTTTTCGCAAGACCATCGGCGACCGCCAGGAGAAGACCATCGAGCGGCCCAAGGAAAATATCCGCGCCGACGAAAAGGGTCTGATCCACGTTCTCCTCTCGGATATCGAGGGGCGATCGAGTATCCTGTCGGAACTGGAGAAGGTCGAGATTTTGGCACGCCTTCCCACAACGGGTATCTTTCAAGCCATCTGCGCTGTGTTCGCCAGCGGCAGCGATGTCACTTTCGATGTCGTGAACGCGCGTTTGGAAGAGAGCGATCGTACGCTGCTAGCGGAGGTTCTGTTCTCCGAAGAGGTGCCCGGTCACGAGATGAATTCGGAATACGGCAATCGCTGCCTGGGGACCCTTCGTCAGTCAGACGAACAGGCACGGCGCTCGGAGCTGAAGGCGCAAGTGAAGCAGGCGGAGCGCGCCGGCGATGTCCGCGAGGCCCTTCGCCTAACGCAAGAATTGGCGCAGATCGAACGCCGTAATGCAACCCGCATATGAAGACGCAGTTAACTATTTTCCATCGCGCCGTATTGTACAATGGGCTGGACTTGAGGTTTACTCGCCGACACTGACGGGGTATCGGTGGCAACAGAAGACAAATTCGACGGGTTGCAGCGTCTCGTACAGATGGGCAAACAGAAGGGCTACGTCTTGTATGACGAGGTGAGCGAAGTTCTGCCCGGCGATATGGCCGCGGGATCGGAACTCGATGAAGTGCTCGCCGGCCTGGACGTCGCCGGCATCGAAATCCTGGAAGAGCCCAAGGATTTCGATAAGAAACTCGAAGAAGCCGAGGAACTGCTGGATCTGGACTTGGCCGCCGGCCTCGGCGAGAAGGTCAACGATCCGGTCCGCCTGTACCTGCGCGAAATGGGCACTGTACCGCTGCTCACGCGCGAGGGCGAAGTCGAAATCGCGCGCCGCATCGAGCGCGGACAAAACACGGTCCTAAAATCGCTGTCGCGCGCTCCCCTTGTGATTCAGGAAATCCTGACACTGGCCGAAGACGTCGCGCACGATAGCATCTCGGCTCGCGAGATCGTGCAGATTTCCGACCCCATCGTCAGTGACGAGTTGGTGGAAGAAATCCGGCAGCAGTTTGTTCAAGCCGCCGACGAGATCGCGAAATACTACAAGAGGCTTCTGCAGGCCCGCCAAAAACTGCAGGCCATTCCCCGCGGGATGAAGCCCAAGCAGTATCGCAGGCAGTTGTGGGAACTCGGCCGGCTGGTGGTGAAGACGTCGCGGCTGGCGCGGATGGTCAAGTTCCAGTCGCCGGTGATCCGGCACCTGATCGAGCGCGTGCGCGCCGCCGTCGAAGAATTCAAACCGCTGGAGCGCGAGATTTCGCGGGTACAGCGGAAGCTGGAAACGTGGCCGGCGGAGCGCAACGAAGCGGTCAAGGATCTCCGGAAAGAACAGCGCGGCTTCGGGCAGAAGCTGCAGCAGCTGGAGGAGCAGTTCGGAGCGTCCGCCGCGGAATTGCACCGCACCCTGGAGATCATCACCCAGGCACACCAGGAAGCGGAAGCTGCGAAGAAGGAGCTCATCGAAGCCAATCTCCGGCTGGTGGTGAGCATCGCCAAGCGCTATACCAACCGCGGCATGCAGTTCCTGGACTTGATTCAGGAAGGCAATATCGGCCTGATGAAAGCGGTGGACAAGTTCGAATACCGACGCGGCTACAAATTTTCGACCTACGCCACCTGGTGGGTCAGACAAGCTATTACACGGGCCATCGCCGATCAGGCCCGCACCATTCGCATTCCGGTTCACATGATCGAAACGATCAACAAGCTGATCCGGACGTCGCGCCAGATGGTACAGGAACTAGGCCGCGAACCCACCAACGAGGAACTCGCCAAACGCCTGCAGTTGCCTGTCTCGAAAGTGCGAAAGGTGCTCCGCGTGGCTCAGGAGCCGATCTCGCTCGAAACGCCCATTGGGGAAGAGGAAGAGTCGCACCTGGGCGACTTCATTGTCGACCAGAACGGAATTTCCCCTTCCGACGCGGTGATTAACTTAAACCTGCGAGAGCAGACCGCGCAGGTGCTGAAGACTCTCACGCCGCGTGAAGAGAAAATCATCAAAATGCGGTTTGGTTTGGAAGATGGCAGCGAGCACACGCTGGAAGAGGTCGGCCAGAATTTCGCGGTAACACGCGAAAGAATCCGTCAGATTGAAGCCAAGGCGTTGCGCAAACTGCGGCACCCCAGCCGGAGCCACCGCCTGCGGGCGTTTCTAGAGAACGGGACGCACGGAGTTTAACTTCTGTGGCGTGACCCGATCATTTTGACAACCAGTATCCGCTCGCTGATGACGCGCGGCTCGCCAAACGCAGAAATGTTTCACAACCACGCCCGCGAGGGAGTGGCTTTCGTTATCTTATTAAATTCTTAGAATTAGAAACGCGGTTCGCGACGCCCGCCGCCCCCGCCGCGGTGCCCGCCGCCGCCCCCGCCGGGCCTGCCGCCGCCACGGTTGGCGCTGGCGCCGAAACTCCGCTCCGGCTTTGGACGCGCCTCGTTGACGTTGAGAGCCCTGCCATCCAGCGTGTAGCCATTGAGTGCCGCGATCGCCTGGTCGGCTTCCGTTTCATTGGCCATTTCCACAAAAGCGAAGCCGCGTGAGCGGCCGGTTTCGCGATCAGTCATGATACGAGCGCTATTGACTGCACCGTACCGTTCAAATAAGCTGCGCAAGGATTCTTCGGTGGCGTGGAAATCCAGGTTGCCGACGAAAATATTCTTCACAGGATCCTCCTGACGATTGAAAGCGGGCTCATCGGAGAGGGAAACAAGCGGGACGACGCTCCAACACACTCGACCGGCGAAGGCTCTTCCAACGCGTCTTGAATATAGCACGGTGCACCACGGGCAGCAATCGGGAAATGCGAAGGAAAAGGTAACAAAAATGACAAAACAAATCAATAACACGGCACGTCACGGCTCGGTGACGGGCGCGTCTACGAAGGGCTTGTACCCATGACGCCGCATTAAATCATGTGTCGCTTCCACGGCCTCGGGCAACACGTAGAAGAACGCACCCACGCGTACGGAACGGAAGATCACGCCGCCCTTATATTCATCTGCTTCCACACCGTAGTCGACGCCCGCGGAAGTGAAGATCGATTCCAGGCGCAATGCCTCTTTCAGTTTCTTCGCGATGTAAATGAGCGTGGCTTCCTTGCCTTCAAAAAACGACGCATCCTGCTTCATGAGAGTAAATTCGGGCGCTCAATGGCTACCGACAGTGTACCCAGATATTCCGCGGATGGCAGCGCGGCCACTCCGATACTGCGCAACTCCGCAAGCCCTTGCTCGTAGACGCGGGAAACGGCGTCCGAGATGAGCACGATCCGAAAATCCCTCATGCTGGCGCCATAGATGGTGGCGCGCGGGCAATTGGGGAAATTGCAGCCAGCCACGACGACCGTCGTCACGCCGAGATGGCGCAGGTGCAGATCGAGAGGCGTCTGATAGAAGGCATCCCAGCGGGGCTTATACATTACCCATTCTTTTTCGCCCAGGCGCTGCAACTTTCCCGATAGCAGAGTGTCCGCATCCAGGTTCAGCGCAACATCGGGTTTCAGCACCTCCATCAGCTCCGCGCCGGCGCTCCCGGGAACCACCAGGCGGCTTCCATTCTCGATCGATTCCCGGCGGCACAGATCGGCATTCGCCCCATCGGCCGCATAGAGCCGCACTACATGAACAATCGGCAGGCGGTGTTTACGGTACGCCTCCACCAGGCGCTGCATGGCGGGAAGGCGATCCCACGTTCCACGAATTTCGGCGGGTGCGCCGGGACGCGTGAAGTCCTCCTGCACGTCAATTGTCAAGAGCGCCGATCGCTCGGGTTCGGGCGTGGTATAGCCAGCCTGCTCGATCATTTCAGTTTCGGATCGAGCCCCCCTTCCGCGATGAGCTGTTCGATGGCTCGGATGTCGTGGTGAAGCGCGCGATCGCCAGTTAGCGGGGGTGACACCCTACGGACGCGGGTTCGAACGTGTTCCAACACCGGGCTGGTGTGGAGCGGCGCCAGCAGATCGAGGGCGCGGGCGGCGGTTAACGCCTCGATAGCCAGCACGGCGCGTGTGTTGCGCACCACTCGCTGAAACTTGAGGGCCGCGGTCATCCCCATGCTAACGAAGTCCTCCTTGTTGCCGCTGGTGGTGATGGATCCCGTAGAGGCCGGGTGGGCCAACACGCGATTCTCGGCCACCAGCGCCGCGGCGGAGACCTGCGCCATCATCAGTCCCGATTCGAGGCCGGCATGGCTCGCCAGGAATGGCGGCAGATCCTCGTTCAGTGCCGGATTGACGAGGCGGTCGATGCGGCGTTCGGAGATGGTTGCGAGAGCCGAAAGCGCCACGGCCAGGAAGTCCAGTTGGAAGGCCAGTGGCTCGCCGTGAAAATTTCCGCCGGATAGAATCTCATCGCCGAAGACCAGTGGGTTGTCGGTAGCCGAATTGAGTTCTATGGCGAACACGCGCTCCGCTTCCGCCAGGGCATCCCGCACCGCGCCGTGAACCTGCGGTACGCAGCGCAGCGAATAAGCATCCTGCACGCGCCGGCAGGTAATGTGCGATTGGCGAATTTCGCTGCCTTCCAGCAACTGACTCAGGCGTGCAGCGCTGTCCCGTTGGCCGGGATGCGGACGGGCCGCATGGATGCGCGGGTCGAAGGCGCGCGGGGTGCCGCGCAGCGCGTCGAGTGTCATGGCACACACAACGTCGGCGGTCTGCGTTAGTGTATGCGCGGCGTCCAACTCCAGGCAGCCCACTGCCAGCATGGCCTGAGTTCCGTTGATCAAGCTCAGCCCTTCCTTGGGATGGAACTCGATAGGAGCTAAGCCGGAGCGGGCCAGCGCTTCGGCGCCAATGAAGCTAACTCCCTGGTATTCGGCCTCGCCTTCGCCAATCAACACCAGAGCCATGTGGGCTAAAGGCGCCAAGTCACCGGAAGCTCCCACGCTGCCCTGCTCCGGAATGACCGGAGTCACACCATGATTCAACAAATCGCAGAGGCGCTCCGCCACAAGCGGACGAATGCCCGAAAACCCTTTGGCCAGCACATTGGCGCGAATCAGCATCATGGCGCGCACCACGCTGGACGGCAATGGCGGTCCGACGCCGGCGGCATGGGACCGGACCACGTTGAGCTGAAGCTGATCGAGTTGGTCGCGAGGGATGCGAATGTCGGCCAGCAGACCCACACCGGTATTGACACCGTAAATTGGTTCGTCTCCAGCAGCCAGGCGCTCTACCGGCTCGCGCGAGGTCTGCATCTTGGCAACGGCAGCGGCTGAGAGCGAGACAGGAGCGCTGCGCTGGGCCACGTGGCAAACATCCGCGATGGAGAGGTGCTCGCCGTCCAATTCGACGGACATTAGAAGCGCTTTTGGGAAGAGGCGATCAACTCCTCGATGTTGACGAGGTCAGTGGGGTAGTCGCCGGTGTAACACGCATAACAGTATTCGTGACGGTCATCGGCCACCGCGTCGCGTAACGACGGCAGAGACAGATACTGCAAGGAATCGGCCTCCACAAAACGCCGGATCTCCTCAACGCTGTGGTTGGAAGCGATCAACTCGCTGCGGTTGGGCGTATCGACGCCGTAGAAGCAGGGCGAGATGGTGGGTGGGCAGGAAACGCGCAGGTGGACTTCACGCGCGCCGGCCTGCCGCACCATGCGAACGATCTTGCGGCTGGTGGTGCCCCGCACAATGGAATCATCAACCAGCACCACGCGCTTACCCTGAAGGAGGTGGCGCACCGGGTTCAGCTTCAGCTTCACGCCGAAATCGCGGATGGCCTGCGACGGCTCGATGAATGTACGCCCCACATAGTGATTACGGATGAGCGCCTGCCGAAACGGCAGTCCCGATTCCGTAGCATAGCCGATGGCCGCCGCTACTCCCGAGTCTGGCACCGGCACTACGATGTCGGCATCGGCCGGCGCTTCGCGCGCCAGCAGCCGCCCCAACTCTTCACGCGATTGCTCCACCGAACGACCGAATACGATAGAGTCGGGCCGCGAAAAGTAGACGTGTTCGAAAACGCACTGGGCTCGCGGTTGCTCGGGCGCGAAGCGCTCCCGCGTCATCCCCTCGGGGCCTACGATCACCATCTCGCCCGGGTCCACGTCGTGAAGGTAGACCGCGCCGATTAAATCGAACGCGCAGGTCTCAGAGGCGAACACATAACACTTGCCGCCACCCGAAACTTCCATCTCACCAACCGCCAGCGGGCGAAACCCGTGTGGATCACGCGCCACAATAATGCGGTCCTGAGCCAGGCACACGAGTGAAAAAGCCCCTTCCAACTGCAGCAGGGCATCGCGCAACGCCGCGGGCAGCGTGCGCTCGGAGGAGTGCGCCATCAAATGCAAAATGACTTCGGTGTCGCTGGAGGCCTGGAAGATCGACCCGCGGCGTCCGAGTTCCTGGCGCAATTCCGAGGCGTTGACGATGTTGCCGTTGTGCGCAAGTGCGATGCGTCCCTTGTTGCAGACCACCGAGAACGGCTGGGCGTTTAACAACACCGTATCACCCGCCGTCGAATAGCGCGTGTGTCCGATGGCCAGAGATCCGTGCAAGGTCTTGATGACGTCGGCGGTGAAGATTTCGGCGACGTGTCCCATGGACTTGTGGCAATGAATATCGCCATCGCTGGTGCAGATTCCGGCACTCTCCTGGCCGCGGTGCTGCAACGCATATAGTCCGAGATATGCCATCTTGGCCGCTTCCGGATGGCCGCAGATGGCTACAACGCCGCATTCCTCGTGGAATTTATCGAACATGCGCCTCCAAGGCTTGCTCGTACGCTGTCTTCAGTTCCGCGATCCCCCAAAGGCCCAACCGCTTGCTCCTCTGGCTAACCTCTATCTCTATCTCGATTGTAACGCCCACCACAGGCGCTTCGATACCGTGCTTCGTTGCAATTGCCGTCACCCGTTCGACGTGCTCCGTGGACAGCAGCACGCGCGATGGCCCTTCGTGGAACAGCAGTCGCTCGGGCGGCATATCCGAATCGAGATCGATGCGCGCGCCCACACCGCCGAAACTGCACTCGGCCAGCGCCACTGCCAGTCCACCGTCACTCAAATCGTGAGCCGATTCCGCCAGACCGGCGTTGACGATTTCGCGGATCGCACTCTGCAGCCGTTTCTCCCGATCGAGATCCAGCCGCGGAGGCAATCCCCAAAGCTGATTCAGAACAACCTTGGCGTACTGAGTGCTACCGAATCGGGTTTCATCGTTATCGCCGACGCCGCCAAGTAGCACCACGCTGCGGCCTGGGGCACGGAACGCGATGCCTGTGGGCTGGACGGTCTTCATCAGCCCGACGATACCGATCACGGGCGTGGGGTAAATGCCTTCACCCAACGTTTCGTTGTAGAGACTCACGTTGCCGCCGGTGATGGGTGTATCGAAGAAACGGCAGGCATCCGCCATGCCTTCGATGGCCTCGACCAGCTGCGCCATGATCTCGGGACGTTCGGGGTTGCCGAAGTTCAGGCAGTTGGTAGCCGCCACCGGTTGCGCCCCCACGGTCGAAAGGTTGCGGCACGATTCGGCGACGGCCAGCATCGCGCCTTCGCGCGGCGAAAGATAGCAGTAGCGCCCGTTGCCATCGAGCGACATTGCGACTGACGTGCCGGTCTCCTTGATGCGGATAATGGCCGCGTCGGCGCCCGGCCCCGCGACGGTGCTGCTACGCACCAGGTAATCGTACTGCTCCCAGATGTACCTCTTGGAGCAGAGATCGCCCGAGGCCAGCAGCTGGAGTAGCGCACTGCTTACGTCGGGGCAAGTGTACGGCCGCGGGTTCATCGGCACACGGCGCAAGGGCTCGGAATGCGGCCGGTCGTACAAAGGCGCTTCGTCGGCTAGTTCGCGGTTGGGTATTTCAGCTACCACGAGGCCATGCTGTTTCACGCGCAGCTTGCCGTCGTTGGTCACGGTGCCGATCTCTACGGCTTCCAGACCCCATTTGCGGAACACGGCGAAGACTTCCTCTTCGCGTCCCTTGTCGGCCACGAGGAGCATGCGCTCCTGTGATTCCGAGAGCATGATCTCGTACGGCGTCATGCCGGTTTCGCGCTGCGGCACGCGGTCCAGTTCAATCTCAATCCCGACCTCGCCGCGGCTTCCCATTTCACAGGTGGAACAGGTCAGGCCGGCCGCGCCCATGTCCTGGATCCCCACCACAGCACCGGTGTGCATGGCTTCGATGCACGCTTCGAGCAGCAGCTTTTCCATGAACGGATCGCCCACCTGGACGTTGGGCCGCTTCTGCTTGGATTCTTCCGTGAATTCGGCCGACGCCATGGAGGCGCCGTGGATGCCGTCGCGCCCGGTGCGCGCTCCCACGTAGATGACGGGATTGCCGACGCCCGCCGCTTTCGCGTAAAACACGTCTTCTTTCCGGCACACGCCCAGCGCGAAGACGTTGACCAGAGGATTGCCGTCGTAACACGACTCGAAGACGCACTCACCACCGACGGTGGGCACGCCGAAGCAGTTGCCGTAGTGCGCGATGCCCGAAACCACGCCGCCCAGAATGCGCCGGTTGCGCGCCGCATTTGGCGTACCCTCAAGCCGGCCGAAGCGCAACGAGTCCATAACGGCGATGGGGCGCGCTCCCATGGTGAAGATGTCGCGAAGAATGCCGCCCACACCCGTGGCTGCGCCTTGGAACGGTTCGATGAAACTGGGGTGGTTGTGCGACTCGATCTTGAAGGCGATGACGTAGCCGCCGCCGATATCGATGATGCCGGCATTCTCGCCGGGCCCCTGCACCACGAGCTTGCCGCGCGTCGGAAGCTTCTTCAGGTGGAGGCGCGAGCTCTTATAGGAGCAGTGCTCGCTCCACATCACGCTGAATATCCCGAGCTCGGTGTAGTTCGGCTCGCGTCCCAGGATGGAGACAATTTTCTGGTACTCGCCGGGCGTGATCTGGTGTTGCGCGATGAGATCGGGAGTGATGGCAGCCGCGCTCACGCCCGCACCGCCGCAGAAAGCAGTGATTGGAAAACCACCAGCCCGTCGCTCGATCCCATGAGCGGTTCGATAGCGTCTTCGGGATGCGGCATCATGCCCATTACGTTGCGCTCGCGGCTCAAGATTCCTGCGATGTCGCGCAGCGATCCATTGGGATTGCCGACGTAGCGGAAGGCCACGCGGTCCTCGGTATCCAACTCATCGAGCGTGCGCTCATCGGCAAAATAGCAACCCTCTCCATGTGCAATGGGAACCCGGTAGGTGCGATCTTTTCGCGCGGCGCAGGTAAATGGCGAATCCGTAGTTCCGGGACGCAACTGCACCTCGCGGCAGATGAACTTGAGCCCGCGGTTGCGTATCAGCGCGCCCGGCAGCAGTCCCGCCTCAACCAGAATCTGGAAGCCGTTGCAGATACCCAACACCTGCCCACCGTCGGCCGCAAATTTCTTGACGGCCTTCATGATGGGCGAGAATTTGGCGATCGCTCCACAACGCAGGTAGTCGCCGTAAGCGAATCCACCCGGCAAAATCACCGCGTCCAGGTCGCCAAGGCTGGTGGCGTCATGCCAGATCAACTCCGCCTTCTGCCCGAGGATATTGGCGGCCGCGTAAAAGGCATCGTGGTCGCGATTGCTGCCGGGAAAGACGATAACGCCAAATTTCATGGGTCCTGTTTTGGGGAGGTAGTTACATTTTACCAGAGCGATCCCTTACGCGTTGAAACCGTGAGTCGAGTTGGATCGTCTACTTCACGGAAAGAAGGTGCCCACCGTGAAGCTACTTTGGGCCGTCGTCGCACTTTCCTTCGCTACCGTTGCATTTAGCCAGGATAGCGATTGCGATTCGATGGAGAAGTGCCAGGCGGCGCTTAAAACGAACAGGACGAGTTCCCTGATTCATTTCCGAATTGCGGAATTCTTCTTTGCAGACAAAAACTTTCAGTCCTCGGCGAACGAATTCCGCGAGGCGCTGAACGCCGACCTCCAACCGAAGTGGGTCGAGGTATGGGCCCACATAAACCTGGGAAAGATCTTTGACACAACCGGTCAACGCGACCGCGCCTTGAACGAATACAGGCTGGCTAAGCGTACCGGCGACAACACACGTGGCGCGCAGGACGAGGCGGCAAAGTACAGCCAGGAACCATATAAAAAGGATTAGCGCCACATGGCGAGTTCAGCGCCTGCAGCTACCGCTTGACGTTCTCCGACAGCTCGAAACCAGTCCCGTAGAAGCCAACGGTGCGGTTAGTCGTCGAGTTGATCACTTCCAAGCTCACGTTGTCGTAATAGTAGCCGTTGTCAGACGGGTTGTTGTAACTGCTGTCGGCGAACTTGAGGCTTTGGCCCGGTGTGTAAGGGCAACCTGCGGGCCCACCGCATCCATTCGGTCCTGTGTCCTGGCGCCATGGATGCGGCCATCCAATCGCCTGGAAGGTGACCTGACCCGGCGTGCCTTCATCGACGGTGTATGTGGTCACGTCTAATAGAACATTCTCGTGATACTGCGTAACCATCTTCACCGTGTGCCAGCCGGTCGCGGACACCGTCGCGATATCCTTGTCAACGAAGTCCGGCACGGTCGCCGGCGGCGTAACCTCGAAGCTGCGCATGTACAGCACCACTCCACCGGCCGTATTGTCCAGGTAGATGTGGCTCCCGGTTCGATCATCGCGGCGCGGTGCTCCCAGATAGACGTTCTGTGTGGATCCGTCGCCGGGCGTAACCGCTTTGAAAGCGAACTTCACGACGGCGATATCCCCTGCGGCACCCGAACTCGGCCGGCCAACCGACACTGGCAATTGTGGCGAGAATGCCGTACCACAACCCGGGCTGCCGTAGCCATGGCCGTAGCGCCAGGATTGAGCACCGGTCTGAGCGGCGGCCGTGGTGACTGCTTCGTCACCTGGATTGTTGTTTGCGAAAACCATGCAAGGGATTCCGCCACTCCACCCGTTCTGCCCGTCGAGACTCGTCGTGAAGTGACTCGCGGACGCCGCCAAAGCAGCCGACGTCGCTACTAACGCTACTGTCAGCACCGCTAGATGCGATTTGCTCATTCGTTTCACCTCTCCGTTTTCTTCTGGCCATTATACTTCTGGGCATGCGCGCACAAGGGCGATTTCACGGCAAATGCGGCGCGCAACTTTGCCGGCAGGGGCAGTCCGGTCCGCCGTGCGATCCGCGCGATTCCTCGCAGAAGCTCGGGCTGCGGGCAATGGGTTCGTTTCTCCTTACCGGGTTCGTTTTGCGGAGGAGAACCGCTTTCGTTTCATGGTGTTGGAGGCGCAAATGGGTTCGTTTGGTATTTCTTGCTGCTGACGGCAAATTAACCGCATTTCGGCATATCGAAGATGCTCCTCCCCCAGCTATAGCATGAGCACGGCCCAGGTCCGAGACTGGCGCAGGTATATCGCGAGAAACTGGCAAGTTGTTTTTCGGGATGGTCGGGACCATCAGAGTTTTCGCATCGCACTCACATGCAGCAGGGGAATTTCTCGCGGGCGAAGGGGGTCTGCGCCGGCGTGTACGAATGCAAAATCGATTTTTGGCCCCCGCCTACCGTATCTACTTCGGCAAGGACGGAGACACGCTTGTGGAGGTTGCATAATGCCGCTCACTCACGACTTCAAAGAAACCATACGGGCGCGGGCGCAGAGCGATCCGGAGTTCCGCCATGCTCTGCTGCGTGAAGCCGTCGAGCGTATCATCAACGGCGATCTGGAAACGGGCAAGGCTGTCCTACGCGACTATGTAAACGCCACAGTCGGTTTGCAGAAGCTGGAAAAGCGCACGCAAATTCCCGCCAAAAGTCTCATGCGCATGCTGGGCCCGAAGGGTAGCCCATCGGCCGCCAACCTCACTAGCATCCTAACAGCCCTTCAGCGGACGGAAGGCGTGCATTTCGAGCTGGCGCTGAAGCGCTGAATCTGAGTTCATTTGCAGCTCGCTAGCAACTTCGCCAGTGGCAGATTTGCTGGGAATAGCAGGCAGAAGGAACCGTAGGCGACAAACCGTCAAGTGGCTCCAAAGCGACATAAGCCCGGCCCTCTTCTAAGAAGACTAGCCCGCTGCAGCGAGGATGCATGCGAGGCGCTGCTGGCGACCGGCGCGGAAGCCGGAATCGCTACGGCATTCAGCACGCCGATCGCGGGCGCCCGCGCGCAATGTGAACAGGATCCGTTGGTGCCGTCAGCGGTGACAGGAAACGCGGGATCAAGACCGAGGTTGTCAACCGGAGAAAGGTGTCGTAAAGTGGGTTATCGAGGGGTCGCGACTTTCAAGGAGTTCCGACCTTCCCAACCCTGCCCCACTAGAAAATGTCTGCGTCCTGCGACTGAATCACGACACCGTTGTAACCGAATTGCTTGATTTCCTTAACGCCTCTCTCCTGGTCGGTCGCATTCGCGGGCGTAAAGGTAACGTAATGGTAGAGAACGGTCACCTTTGGATTGACCTTCTTGAGAACGCCTGCCAGGTTTTCTGTCGACGTGTGAAAGGCATTCATGTACGGTATGCTTACGGGCGCCTTGGCGTCGTATGGGTTGGTCTTCGGATCGTAGCTGTAGGCCTCGTGGAACAGAGTGTCCGCGCCGGCGTAAACCTCTTCCATACCAGGGAATAGTGAGGTGTCTCCGCTGAAGACAATCGTCCGATCCACAGTTCCGTCCGGTTTGTAGGTGACGACGCGGTAAGCATATGAATAATCCCAACTGCCATGATGGTTCTGGGAGGCGGTGATCCGAACGTTCTTGTCCTTGTAAACATCACCGGGCAGCACGTCTTTCGCTGCCAATCTATAGCCCGTTGCATTGAGAAGTTCCAGCCCAAACATCTGCAGGTCAATGTCCTTGATGGATGCCTCCGTGAGGTGCTTGCTCATGGCCTCCGTACCCGGAGGCCCATAGACCTGCACCGGCCCTTCACGGAAATAGATCCAGGGCGAGAGCATGAATTCCGTCAGGCCTTCGGTATGGTCAAAGTGCAAATGGGTGAGAAACAAGTGGGTCAACTTCTTCGGTTCGAGCGCAGCGATCTTCCCACCGTACGCCGGAGTGTTCGCCTGCGAATTTCGCCAAAACCCTGGGCCGCAGTCGACAATGTAAGGCTCCCCATTGACGACGACTGCGACGGAGATTCCGCCGTGACGTGGGTCGGCGGCGGGCGTCCCGCTGCCGATTACGACCACCTTGGTGACGTCTGATGTCGAATAGTCCCGCCCGTACGCTTGGCCGAGCGGCGCCCATTTAGCGCGGCTGGGGGTCGGGTTGTTGTTGACTAGGCTGTCGGAACTGGGATGCACCACGGCTACGGCTAGGGCTAGGCCCACCACGGCTACGGCTAGGGTTATGGCTAGGCCCAGCAAGCCGGCGGCAACCAATGTTAGGCGTCTGTAAACTGTCATGTCTCTACTCCGTATGGGGGCCGCGCTACGGTGCGATGGCCTCGTTTCGCCACTTGTCCTATGTGGAATGATGCCGTCAGGTTAGTTCAATGCCTCTTTTTGGGGGTTGCATGATGGCGCGAGCCTGCTCGCGGCCGCCGATCATCGGTCGTGATCGACCAGGTGAGAATTCAGCGCTGAATGATGTCGGGCGGTCAGTGCGAGAAAATCTTCCTGCGCGCTGCCTGTCGTTAAGGGTCGACCCGCGTCCCGATTACAGCAGGACCGCGTCAAGGCTGAATTCGTCAATCTCGAGCTGGCGCTGAAGCGCTGCATTTGAGTTCATTGCAAGTTCGCTAACAATTTCGCCAGTAGGGCCGTCCGGTCCGCTATACGATCGATCAGGATGCTCTCGTGGACCGCGTGGGCACCTTCGCCGACCGCTCCTAATCCATCCAGCGTTGGAACACCCAGGGCGGCCGTGAAGTTGCCATCCGAACCGCCGCCGCTGTTGGACTCCTCCAGGTCGACGCCGAGATCGCGGGCTAGCTTTCGGGCGGTACCGAATAGCCGGATGGTTCCTGCCGATCGCTCCATGGGCGGGCGATTCAGGCCTCCCTCGATTTCGAGCGAACAACGGTTGTCGAAGGGGCGCAAGGCGCGAAATTTGCGTTCGAGGGCAACAGCGTCGCGGGCCCGCATCACCCGCATATCAATCTCAGCCCACGCTTCGGCCGCCACCACGTTGGACCGCGTGCCGCCGGCAATCACGCCGGGGTTGATGGTGGTGCCTCGCTTCAACTGGGTCCAACCCGATATCTTTTCGATTTGGCGGGCCAACTCTATCACCGCGCTGGCGCCCGTTTGAAAATCTAGCCCGGCGTGGGCAGCTTTGCCGCGCACCGTCACCCGGAAGCCGCCGACGCCTTTGCGCGCAGTCTTCACCTTTCCCGAAAGTCCCGTTCCCGGCTCAAGCACCAGCACGGCCTGGCTGCGCGCTGCATTCTTTTCGGTTAGCGCGCGGGAGCTCTCGCTGCCCACCTCCTCATCGGAATTAAGTTGCAGCATCACCTGCGACGGCACGGGCACATCCAGTTCGCGCAGCGCTTCCGCCGCAAACAGGAAGAACACAATTCCTGCCTTCATATCGAAGACGCCAGGGCCCCACAAACGTCCCCGCTGCTGGCGGAACGACATGGAGCGAAGAGTGCCCATGGGCCAGACCGTGTCGGAGTGGCCCAGCACCAGGATGCGCCCTGTCTTGTTCCGCCCTGGCAGCCGCATCTCGCACACCAGGTGTGTGCCGAACCGTCGCACCTTAGCGACCGGCGACAGGGTATCGGAGACCAGTTCGATAAATCGGCCGATCGCCGCCGCATCATCGCTCGGCGATTCGCATTCCACAAACCGCCGGATGGTTGCAATCATTTCGGACTCGCGCGCCCGAACGAAAGAAAGGATCGAATCCACGGCTGCTATAATAACGGCTTTCATGACGATCCTGGATATCAATGAGATACAAGCGATCCTGCCGCATCGCTATCCTTTTTTGCTGGTGGACCGCATTGTTGAGCTGGAGGCGGAGCGAATCGTTGGCATCAAGAACGTCACACGCAACGAACCGTTTTTCCAGGGTCACTTCCCCGACTTTCCCGTGATGCCGGGGGTGCTGATTGTGGAGGCCATGGCGCAGACGGCCGGCGTGCTGGTGCTGAAGAGTATCGCCGACCGCGACCGAAAACTGGTGTTACTGGTGTCCATCGACTATGCGCGCTTCCGTAAGCCGGTGGTGCCGGGAGATACGCTACGGTTGGAGATGAGCTTGATCAAGCGCAAGGCAAGTGTCGCCAAAATGGGGGGCAAGGCTACCGTGGATGGCGTCCTGGTGGCGGAAGCCGAAGTGATGTGCAAGCTCGCTGATAAGGAAGAAATTCCGGACGCGCCGCCCGCGTCTTCCTAGCATGCCGATTCACCCGACCGCCATCGTCGACCCGCGCGCGCGGATCGCGGAGAGCGCTGATATCGGTCCTTACTCGATAGTGGGCGCAGAAGTGGAGATCGGCGCACGCACGCGCCTGATGGCCAATAACTACCTGGAAGGCCCGACGCGGATCGGCGAGGACAACATTTTTTATCCGTACAGCACCATCGGGGTCGCCTCACAGGATTTGAAATATCAGGGCGAGCGCGCGGAGACACGTATCGGAGACCGCAACCGTATCCGCGAATTCGTCACCATACACCGAGGCACCAAGGGCGGCGGCCTCGTTACCAGTATCGGCAGCGACAATCTGTTAATGACCTATGCTCACGTAGGGCACGATGTCTCGATCGGAAACCACGTTATCCTTGGCAGCAGCGTGGGCTTGGCGGGCCACGTGACGATTGGGGACTGGGCCGACCTGAGCCCCTACTGCGGCGTTCACCAGTTCTGCCGCATTGGCCGCCACGCGTTCCTGGGACCCTATAGCGTGGTGAAGCAAGACGTGTTACCGTACTCGCTCACCAGTCCCAAACAGGAACTGGGAGTGTTCGGCGCCAACAGCGTGGGACTGGAACGGCGCAGCTTTGAGAAAACCACGGTCGAGTCTCTCCAGACGGCTTTTCGCCTGCTGACGCGCGCGCAACTCAACACCACACAGGCGATTGAGCGGATTCGCGCGGAGGTCCAGCCCTGCCCCGAGGTGGACGAGGTGATCGAGTTCATCCTCTCCTCAGAGCGCGGATTTGTGAAGTAATGCGGTACGGTCTGATCGCAGGAAATGGAAGGTTCCCGTTGCTGGCGCTGGAAGGTGCGCGGCGACTGGGGCACGAAGTCACCGTGGTAGCCATCCAGGAAGAGGCGGCGCCCGAACTGGAAGCCGTAGCGCCGCGCTGTCATTGGATCTCTCTGGGGCAACTCAGCAAGCTCATCGAGATTCTCAAGCAGGATGGCATCACTGAAGTGGTGATGGCCGGGCAGGTGAAGCACACCAAGATTTTTTCGTCGATCGTGCCCGACTGGCGGCTGGTGAAACTGCTGGCATCGCTGCCGTCAAAAAACACAGACGGGTTGATCGGCGGCGTGGTCCGCATTCTGGAGGATGAAGGCATTCACCTCCGCGATTCCACGTTCCTGCTGAAGCCGCTGCTCGCCGGCCCTGGCGCGATGACCCGCCGCAAGCCGGACAACGAGGAAACAAAAGATATCGACTATGGCCGCCGCGTGGCGAATGCACTTGCCGGATTCGACGTAGGGCAGAGCGTAGTCATTTGCGAACGGGCCTGCGTAGCGCTCGAAGCGATGGAAGGAACCGACGCGATATTGCGGCGGGCAGCCGGCCTGGTGAATGGGCGCAGGCTGTCGCTGGTGAAGGTGGCGCGGCGCCGGGAGCATCTCCTGTTCGACGTGCCCACGGTGGGTTCCAGCACAATCCCGGTGATGCGCGAAACCGGAACCACAGTGCTGGCAGTGGAGGCCGGCCGCACGTTGATGCTCGACAAGGAGCAGATGCTGGAAGCCGCCGACGAAGCTCGCATCGCGATCGTGGGGTTTGAGGGCTAGCCCATGGCGAAGATTCGAGCGGCTGTGGTCGGCTGCGGCCAATTTGGCAAAAACCACTGCCGCGTGGTTCACGAAAGCGAACGCGCCGATCTGGTGGCGGTGGTGGATACGGATGCAGCCCGTGCCGCCGAGGCCGCGACCACCACGGGCGCTGCGTCATACCGCGACTTCCACGCACTAGCGGGCCGAGTGGATGCCGCGGTGGTCGCCGCGCCCACTTCCTTCCACGAAGAGATTGGCTGCTGCCTGCTGGAAGCCGGTATTGACGTCCTAGTGGAAAAGCCCATTGCGCCGGACCTGGCCGCAGCTAAGCGGCTGGATGACGCCGCCGAAAGGGCCGGCCGGGTCTTGCAGGTCGGCCATTTGGAGCGCTTCAATCCGGCGGTAATCGAGTTGGAACGCCGTGCCACGCTGCCGCTGTTTTTCGAGATCCACCGCCTCAATGTCTTCAGCCCCCGCAGCTTGGACGTGGATGTGGTTCTGGACCTCATGATCCACGATGTCGATATCGTCCTCTCGCTGACCGACGCCGAACCCTCGGAAATCCGCGCCGCCGGCATCTCCATCCTCTCTGCCAAGGTAGACATCGCCAATGTGCGGCTGCAGTTTCCCAACGGATGCGTGGCCAATCTCACGGCCAGCCGCGTTTCCACGGAGCGCGTGCGCAAGCTGCGGTTGTTTCAGCCGAAGCAATACCTGTCACTCGACTACGGGCGGCAAGACCTTGCGATCTTCTCGGTGGCCGGCGGCCAGATCGGTTTCGAACAGGCCCCAGTCAGCAAAGCGGAACCCCTGAAACTGCAGTTCGACGCCTTCCTGGACAGCGTGGAAACCCGAAAATCGCCGAAAACTTCCGCCCGCGCGGCGCGTCAAAGTTTAGGGGCCGCTCTGGGGATTCTTGATAAGATTAAAGAGCACTCGGGAGTCGTATCTCAAACACTGGCAACAGGATGGAAGCCGTAGGTCAACCTTCGGACGAGCCCGAACTCCATCTTCTTACCGAATGGGGCAGCACCGGCGATCGTAAGCGAGAACGCAAAGCAGCTGTGTTTTCTGTACTCGGGCACGCCCTGGCCGTGGTGCTGCTAATGGCCATTCCGGCCGATTGGTCCGAGCCCGAAAAACCCCGGGAAGCGCCTCGCGTCACACCCCTGGTGGCGCCTCCCGTGGAACTCACGCAGAGGGCCCCCAACAAGGGCAAGCTCAGCAAAGAATTCGATGTTGTGGAATCTCAGGAGCGGCCGAACATCCAGATCCCACAAGGCGCTCCATCCACCAAGCGACCGCGTGCATTTCGTCCCGCGCTGCCGCAACCCCCGCCGGTGAAGGCCGCGTCGCCGCTGCCGGAAGCACCTAAGGTAGACGCGCCGAAATTAGAAGTTCCGCAGATTGCGCAGGCCACTCCGCAGATTCAGCCCGTAGAACAACCCAAGCTGGCGCTGGAAAATGTGGCCCCACCGCCGCCACCTCTCGCTCCGGGGCAAAGCAAGATTGCAATTCCGAATGTGTCGGTGGCGGACGCAGTGCGGCAGGCCGTACGCGCCACGCCCTCAGGCGGATTGATGGTGGGCGACCTGGATATGGCCGGACCAGGCGGGTCAGGAACCGCCGTGAACTTGCCGCCATCGCCGGGCATGCAGGGAAGTAACCTGGAACTGCTGAGCGATCCGCAAGGTGTCGACTTCCGGCCGTACTTGATGCAGGTACTCGCGGCAGTCCGCCGCAATTGGCTGGCGGTGCTTCCGGAGAGC
>DASZIV010000182.1:0-4272 GCA_035948775.1 Bryobacteraceae bacterium | reverse complement strand
CGCTACACTTGGCTGACGGGTTCTCTAGCCTATGCGAATGGGCCCCACACCTTGTCGTTCGTCGCGGGTGGAAACATGGGTCAGACCAAGTTTGAGACTCTGGCCACTCCGGTGCAAAACAACGGCAGCATCTACAACGTCATCTACACGTACACCAAGGGGAAATGGATCGTTCAGCCCTACTTCCAATACACCGATGTGCCGACCAACGCGAAGATCGGCGTCGTGAAAGGCGCCTCGACCACAGGCGGCGCCATCCTGTTGAGTCGCGCCTTCGACCACGGCTTCTCGCTCCCATTCCGCTGGGAATATATTGCGAGCTCGGGAAGCGCCGCTCAGCAAGCTGTCAATTTGATGTTCGGTCCGGGCAGCGCGGGCACGTCGGTCACTCTGACGCCCACCTTTCAATACGGAGGCTTGTTCGTTCGCGGAGATCTTTCTTGGGTTCATGCCAGCAGCTACACGCCGGGTGACGGCTTCGGTCCAACGGGCATGAACCAGAACCAGCCCCGAGCCATGGCTGAAATAGGATTCATCTTCGGCAACAATATCGTCGAGAAGAAACCGTAAATGCAGGCTATCGGCTAGGGTGTTAGCGATCATCAGAAAACGTATTTTTCTGGACGTCAGCCGGCAGGGCTTTGGCGGCGCTGCGAAGCTTGAGACGAAGGTAGTCGAGGTAGCCATCGGGTAGTGACTGCTGCTGAAGCTCGGTGATGACCGGTTGAAAGTAGGCGAGTGAGCGAATGGGCGGGAGCGGCGGGCGATCGGTGGGCCGGATGATGCGCCGCAGGGAGCCTAGCAACAGTGCTGCCTCGACGAGAGATAGCGGGACGCCTTGCTCGTGCAGTCTGAGAGCCAGCGATTGATCCTGCGGGCTGGGCCGCAATGGCGTATCGGGCAGATCGAGGTAGAGCATGAGAACAGCGGCCACATAGGCGGGCCCGGCCGCCGGTGTCATTTCTTCCTCCGCCGCGCGGCGGTTTCCTGCTCGCTTTCGCGGACCCGATAGCTGTCGCCCTCAATAACGGTAACGTCGGCGTGATGCAGCAGGCGATCGAGCAGCGTGACGATGCAGGTGGCGTTGGGGAACACCTCGTTCCATTCCTTGAACGGCCGGTTGGTGGTGAGGATGACCGGCTTGCGCTCGTAACGCCGGTTGACGACTTCGTACAGTAAGTCGGCCGCCTTATCGTCGAAGGAAAGATAGCCAACTTCATCAATGCACAACAAACCGATATTGGCGTAGGTGCGCAGCCTGCGGCGGCGGCCTTCCGGCGACTGGCGATGCAACTCTTCGAGCAGTGCGGGGGCGGAACGAAACAAGACGGAATGGCCTGCCAACACGGCAGCGTGACAGATGTTTTGAGCGATCATCGTCTTGCCCAAGCCGTTGCGGCCGACCAGAACGAGATTTCGGCCTTCGGGAAGGAAGTCCAGCGTCAGAGCGCGCTCGATGACGTCGCGTTCGATCTTGATGGGCCAGGACCATTCGAAATCGGCCATAGGTTTGAATCGCTTGATGCCGGAGAGACGGAGACGCCGTTCCAGACTGCGGCGCGAGCGTTCGGCGATTTCCGCCAGCGCGAGTTGCTCCAGGACCAGGTAAGGGGACCAGCGAGCCTTGGCTGCGCGGGCCAGAAAATCATCGAGTTGCGCGGGCAGGGCACGCAAACCGATCTGCTGGAGTTGCGCGGGCAGACTACTGCTCGGGTTCGTCGTCTTCGGGGCGGGCGAGCTCATCGTAGGTCTCCAAGTCATGTGGCCGAACATCGACCGATTGGGCCTGAGGGTTGTGGCTGAGATCCAAGGCCACCCGTCGCGGGCGCGGCTGGCGGCGCAGCAGGAAGGCCACCGAACAAGCGCGGGGCGTATTGTGCTCCAGCGCTTCGACAATGGCGCGGCGCAGAGCCGCGGGGCCATATTCGTCCAGCAGCTTGAGCAACTGAGCCGTCTGGCTGCCGGCCGATTCCCCTTGTGCGAAGGCCAAGTCCAGAAGCGTTTTACTCTCGGGCACGGCCTGCTCCAGCCGGCCGGCGGGCGTGGCGTGGAAGGCTTTGCGCTTCAACTTCAGCACGGCCTCCCGATGACCCGGATCCAAGACCTGTTGGTGACGGTCGTAGGAGCGCAGGTGACGAGCCACCTCCAGCGCGCCGTCCAGGATGCGCACCGAAGTGTCGGAGGCCACTAACATCAGCGGGCGGCCGACCGCTTCCGGCGGGATGGAATAATCGTTGAGATCGAAGCGCACATAGATCGTCTTGTGCGAACACACGGTCTCGATCCGGTCGGTGGAGAACGGATGCAGAGGTGGGGGCATCAAACGGGGCTGCTCTTCGGTGAAGACCTGTTCCACAGTGCGGCTATCGTCTCCCGGCCAGCGCCGTTGATGCGCCACTTGATCGCGCCACAGCCATGCCTGGCGATTGCATTCGGCCAGCGTGGTGAAGGTCCGGCCGGCCCAGAAGGAATCGCGCACATAACGGATGGCCCGTTCCACGCGCCCTTTCTGATTGCCGGCGCGCACCTGGCAGGGCCGGGCCGTGAAGTGGTAGTGGGCGGTCAGTTCGATCAAACGGGGGTTGAACAGAATCTCGGCCCCACGCCGCTCCAGCACGGCGGACTTGAGGTTGTCGTACAGAATCGTTCGAGGTTGGCCGTTCCAGGCTTGAAAGGCATGCACATGCCCGCGCAGGAAATTCTCCGTCGTTTGATCGAAGAAGAACTCCAGATACAAGGCGCGCGAATACGACAGGGTCATAACGAAGCAGGACAGAGCGCGGCGAGCCCGGCCCACCATCACGTGGCCGAAATGCGCCCAATCCACTTGCGCCTGCTCGCCGGGAAAGGTTTCCAGACGCAGGAACGGCTCGCGGATCTGGGGCCGCAAGCGGGCCACGGCGCGCCGCAGTTGGACCACGCTGCCGGTGTAACCACGGTCGCGAACCATGTGGTAAATGCGGGTCGCGCGCAGCCGCGGATGTTGGTCCAAGGTCTGTCGGATGAACGCCAGATAAGGGTCGGCCAGCGAGGTCCGCAGGGGCTGTGCGTTGAAACGCTGCGCTTCAATGGCGTGGCGCACGGCGTCCGGATGTACGCCCAACTCACGGGCGATCGTGCCGATCTTCCAATGCTCGGCGTAAAAGTAACGGCGAATCTGGGCGCGAACCTCGGGACTGATCATGAAAAGTCACCTTCGTCGTGGAATGGGTGGAAACGGATCCATGAAGCGGCCCATCCGGCCACAGACCCGGCAACACATCCCAACGCCAGGCCGAGTTTCTGGCCAATGAGGGAGTAAATCGGCGCCGGATCCGTTTGGGGCTTCGATTGGTGTCGCTTCCACCGGTCCACATTCGGATAATGCCGGGCCAGCGATCGAAAGGGAACCCTGATCCGTCACGCGCGTTTGCGCCCTGCGCCGGCGGTACTGCCGCTGCCGGTCGCGATGATCGAGCCGGCCTTCGGGACTCTGTTGATGTCGCCGGTTGGCGCCACGCTGCTGCCGGCGCCGCGCTTGCCCACGGCAAGAGCGGCTGCAGTAGCGCTGGCCACGATCACAGCGGGAGCACAGAAAGAACAGCGCCTGGCACTCACTGCCCAGGCAAAACCGTGGCCGAAGAACCACTTCGCCATGAACCGCCATGCGTATCCGCAGGCGGCGCTGGACAACGGCTTGGGCTTCGTGGCAGGCTGGAACCAGTTTGATTGTGGTGGCCTGACGAAGGTTGCCATACCGGAACCCCGTCGCTCCAACGGCGGGGTTCCTTCCGACTTCCCGCCTCGAAGCTACATTACACCGTTACTGATCTCGCTGATGATCGGACGGATGACTCGCGCCTTCGGCGTGGATGATGTCGCTCGCCTTCGGCGAAGTCCAAAAAGCGACGATTTATGATGATCGCTGACACATACAGATCCAGCAATCGCCCCGCCTTTTCGGCAAAGTCGGGATCGCGCGGAAAGATCCAACTACGGTGGAACCAAGGGCGGATAGCATCCTGATGCAACCAGCGCCACAGTGTGCTGCCGCTGATGGAGGCCACCAAACCGCTCTGGCACACCTCCCGTACCAAATCGCTGGTGCTCCAGCGCGATAACGGCAATTCATGCGTGGCCGGCAGCTCACACGCCCAGGCTTTGACCTGCACCACCAGTTCAGGGGGAAAAAGTCCGGGGGCGGCCCGGACGTGAGCGCTCTTCCAATCCCGCAAGGCGCTCGGTGAAGAATCGCTTGCGCCAAATGGACACGACATCACGGCCCGTGTCCAG